>NZ_JBFTJC010000015.1:0-175078 GCF_056395225.1 Cupriavidus sp. 10L45 | reverse complement strand
CGGCTCATAGATCGGCACGCCGCCCGCGTTGAGCATGGCGATCTTGCGTTCGTCCACATCGAGACAGAACACCGAATTGCCGAGTTCCGCCAGACAGGCGCCGGTGACCAGGCCGACATAGCCGCTACCGATAATTGTGACTTTCATAGGGGACGATTTCTGGGGAAGCGGCTTGCGGGACGACCGCGGTCCGCACGCGCGCCAGGCATGGAGGTAAGGCGGTAAACAGGGGAATGCGTCAGGCCACGCCGGGTGGCGGGCAGGGGTGCAGCTTAGGCGGGGAACCTTAAGCGCAGATTAAGCATGCGGCGCCGGGGGCGCGCGCATGCCGGCCGGGCGGCCGTTGATTGGCACTCAGAGCCGTTCGATGATGGTGGCGTTGGCCATGCCGCCGGCTTCGCAGATCGCCTGGAGGCCGTAGCGGCCCTTGTTGTCTTCCAGCGCATGCAGCATGGTGGTCATGATGCGCGCGCCGGAGGCGCCCAGCGGGTGCCCGAGGGAGATCGCGCCGCCGCGCGGGTTGAGCAGGGCGGGGTCGGCGCCGAGTTCACGCTGCCAGATCATCGGCACGGGCGCAAACGCCTCATTGACTTCGCAATGAGACATGTCTGCCATCGTCAGGCCGCTCTTCTTGAGGACGCGCTGGCTGGCGGGGATGGGGGCGGTCAGCATCAGCATCGGGCTATCGCCACAGACGTCGAAGCCGGCGAAGCGGGCGCGCGCGTTGCAGCCGAGCCGGGATGCCATGCGCTCGCTCATCAGCAGCAGCGCCGAGGCACCGTCCGTCATCTGCGAGGAATTGCCGGCCGTGATGTGCCAACCGACTTCGGGGAAGCGCGCGGCCAGTTCGTCGGTGCGGAAGGCCGGCTTCAAGGTGCCGAGGCTGGCGGGCGAGGTGTCCGGCCGGATGGTCTCGTCGACTTCCACCACGCCGCGCGAGGTGACGATCGGAAAAATCTCGCGCCGGAACGCGCCCTGTTCCCGGGCGAGCTGGGCGCGGCGGTGGGATTCCGCCGAATACGTGTCGAGTGCCTCGCGCGAGAGCGCCCCCCGGCTGGCCATCAGCTCGGCCGCCACGCCTTGCGACACCAGCCCGGGCGCGTAGCGCTTGGCGAACGAGGGGCCATAGGGGTCTTGCCCCATGCGCGCCGTGCCCATCGGCACGCGGCTCATCGACTCCACGCCGCAGGCGATCACGATGTCGTAGGCGCCGGCCATGATCCCCTGCGCGGCGAAATGGATGGCCTGCTGGCTGGAGCCGCACTTGCGGTCGATGGTGGTCGACGGCACGTGCTCCGGGAAGCCGGCGGCCAGCCAGGCCACGCGGCCGGGCGTGGCGGACTGCTCGCCCACCTGGCTGACGCAGCCGGTGATGACGTCGTCCACCATGCCCGGGTCCAGCCGGTTGCGTTCGACCAGCCCTTTCAGGAGCTGCGCCAGCAGTTCGGCGGGATGGACGTCGGCAAAGGCGGCGCCCGGTTTGGCGCGGCCCATGGGCGTGCGGATGGCGTCGATGATGAAAGCTTGCTGCATGCGGGTCTCCAGAGGGTCTGTTGTCTGCGTCGATTAACTGACCTGACGGTCCTGCCCGCTCCAGTAGCGGGCCCGCAGGGTCTTCTTGTCGAGCTTGCCGAGCGAGGTGTGCGGAAGCTCGGTCTCGAACGAGACCGACTTCGGCGCGCACACCACGCCCTTGCGCTCGGTGACGTAGTCGATCAGGGCCTGCTCGGTGACGGAGGCGTCCGGCTTGAGCACGACCAGCGCGGTCACGGCTTCGCCCCACTTGGCGTGCGGCACGCCAATCACCGCCGACATGGCGACGGCCGGGTGCGCGGCCAGGCAGTTCTCGACCTCGCTCGAATAGACGTTGAAGCCGCCCGAGATGATCATGTCCTTGGCCCGGTCGACCAGATACAGGTAGCCGGCCGCGTCGCGGCGCGCCATGTCGCCGGTATGGAGCCAGTCCCCCGCGAGCGTCTTGGCGGTTTCCTCGGGCCGGTTCAGGTAACCCGACATCACCAGCGGCCCCCGTACGCACAGTTCGCCGATCTCGCCGGGCGGCACTTCCTGCAGTTGTGTGTCCAGCAGGCGCACGTCGTTGCCCGGGATGGGGCGCCCGCAGGAGCCCATCAGATGGGGGCGGGCGGGGTCGTGCTCGTCCGCGCGCAGGTAGGTGACCGTCATCGGCGCCTCGGCCTGGCCGTAGATCTGGCCGAAAATCCGGCCGATCCGCCCGATCGCCTCGGCCAGCCGGGCCGGCGCGATGGGCGCGGCGCCGTACCAGATGCGGTGCAGGCTGGACAGGTCGTGGTCCGCCAGCCCCGGGAAATCGAGCAGGCCGTAGATCTGGCTCGGCACCAGGAAGGTACAGGTGATGCTGTGGCGGGCGACGGCTTCGAGGAAGGCCAGCGGATCGTATTTGTCCAGAAAAACCACCGTGCCGCCCCGCAGGAAGGTGGGCAGGATCAGGGCGCCCGCGGCGTGGGAAATGGGCGTCGTGGCCAGGAATCGCGCGTCGTCGGGCCACTCCCAGCAGGCTAGCTGCTGCAGGATCATCGTGACGGCGGTCCGGTGAGGCTGGACCACGCCCTTGGACTTGCCCGTGGTGCCGCCGGTGTAGGCAATCTTGAAGATATCGCCGGGCTGGACGTCGAGCGGGATGTCGCTGGCGTCCATGCCGGCGGAGGCCGCCGCCAGATCGACGCCAAACGCCGCCGGGCCCAGCGTCAGCACATGCTCGACGATGCCGAGGCTGGCCAGCGCGGCGCCGCGCTCGCCGTGCCGGGGCGTGTCGATCACCAGCGCCCGGATGCCGGCATCGCGGAGCACGAAAGCCTGATCGTCGGCGGAGCCGAGCGGGTGCAGCGCCGTGTAGCGCAAGCCGAGGAGCTGCGCGGCGATGATGGCGGCCATCGCATCGACCCGATTGCCGGCCAGCATGGCGATGCCATCCTGACGGCGCAGGCCGATCGACAGGAAATATCGCGCGATCTGGTGGCTGCGGGCCTCGAGTTCGCCGTAGGTCAGGCGGATGTCCTGCCCGACCAGCGCCTCGCGGTCCGCAAACGCCTTGAATGCCGAACGGTACAGCGCGGCGATGGTGGCGTGCCCGTAGAGTGGTCCTGTGTCCCGCATGTTCAACTCCTTACTGCTTTTCAATGTGGGTCGCGTCGGCAAGCTCGGCGAAGCGGTCGGAATCGGACTTCATCTCCTTGAAGAACGCCTCCGGGGTGCTGCCTTCCACGCCGAAGTCCAGCTTCTCCAGGCGCGTCTTGACGTCCGGGTCGGCCAGCGCGGTGTTCAGCGCGCCGTTGAGCTTGCGCACCACGCCGTCGGGCGTGCCCTTCGGCACCAGCATGCCGACGTAGGACTGGTCATCGAAGCCCTTGAGGCCAAGTTCCGCCAGCGTGGGTACATCGGGAAGCGAGGGCAGCCGCTTCGGGCCGAACACCGCGAGCGGCTTGGTGGCGCCGCTGGCGATAAACGGCTTCTGCGCGGCCACGGTGTCGATCAGCATGTCCACGCGGTCGCCCTGGATGTCGTTCATCGCGGCGGGCACGCCGTTGTAGGGCACCTTGACGATGCGGGTGTTGGCGAGCCGGTTGAGGCGCGCGTAGTACAGCTCGAAGACGCCGGCCGTGACGGCCATGGTGGAGCTGCCCGGCTGCTTCTTCTCCAGGTCCATGGCCTGCTTGAAGGTGTCGGCCGGATAGGACTTGCGGGCGACCAGCACCAGATTGAGGTTGACCGCCTTGCCGACCGGGGAAAAGCTCTTCTCGAAGTCCACGGGAGGATTCTTATATAGCGCGCGGGCGACCACGAGCGGCGCGCCGCCCATCAGCACGGTGTAGCCGTCTGGCGGGCTGCCCGCCACGAACTGCGCGCCGATGGCCCCCGAGGCGCCCGGCTTGTTCACCACCATCACCGACTGGCCGAGCGCGCGGGTCATGCGGTCCGCCAGGACGCGGGCCACGATGTCGTTCGCACCGCCCGCCTGGTAGACCACCACCAGCTTGACCGGCTGCGTCGGAAAGGCGGCGTCCCGCTGGGCGTGCGCGGTGCCGGTGAGCAGCGTCGCCGCCAGCAGGGCGCCCGTGGCCGCCAGCAAAGCGCGGCGCGGGGAGGGGGTTTTCGTAGGCAGGTGCGTTTTCGTCATCGTCGTCTCCGTTGGCCTTATCATTGGCGTGCCATAATGGCTTAATGGTTGAACCATTCTATCGGCAAACGATGATTACAAAACATGATCCTCGGGTAAATCCTGACGATGAGGCGCAGACGTCATTTCGCCCGATTGCGGTCCGGCGCGCGGCGGATGAAATCGCGAACCAGATCCGCAAGGAAATCGCCGGGGGACGGCTGAAGCCGGGCACGCGCCTGCCGGCGGAGCGGCAGCTCGCGGCGGAACTCGGGGTGTCGCGCAATACCCTTCGGGAGGCCGTGCGTTCGCTCGAGCAGTCCGGGCTTGTCGAGACCAAGAAGGGTGCGCATGGCGGGATCTTCATTACCCGCGCCGATGGCTCGGTGGTGATCGAGGGCTTGATGGATCTCTACCGGCTCGGCGGCATTACGCCGCGCCAGCTGATCCAGGCCCATATCTCGATCGAGCCGGCCATCGTGCGCGAAGCCTGCCGGCTGGCGACCGAAGACGACGTGGCCCGGCTCTATCGCAATATCGACGCCGCCGAGGCAGCAATGGCCGCCGGCGAATTCGAGAAGCGGTTCACGCTGAACCACGAGTTCCACAAGATGCTGGCGCGCATCGCCGGCAACCCAATCCTGGTCGTCTTCATGGACGGCCTGATTTCGCTACTGGTGGAGTTCATCCTGCGGATCGGCACGTACGAGAGCGAGGAAATCTTCGCGTCGCGGCGCCGATTCATGGCGCATTTCGCGAGTGGCGATGCCGAGGCGGCCGAACAGGAGATGTTGCGATCGCTCGAACGGTTCCTGGAGGGGTATTTCCCGCACGACTAGCGGCCGGCCAGCTTCCGTACTTCGGCATCTTGGGGCGTCAGCGCGCTGCCATCGTGGGCGAGCGGCAGCATGCGCGGAATCGGCTTGCCCGATGTCCGCTCCACCAGATCCGAGTGCGGCTCCCCCTGCGCGAACAGATGGCTCTCGGCCCATTGCCGCAGCGCCACCACCACGGGGAAGAGTTCCTCGCCCCGGGGCGTGAGCACGTATTCCTGATAGGCGCTGCCGTCGGAGGCGGGTTGGAGGTCGAGGATGCCGGCCTCCACCAACCGGCGCAGCCGGTCGGCCAGCACATTGCGCGCCATGCCCAGGTTGCGCTGGAAATCGCTGAAGCGGCGCATGCCGTCGAAGGCATCGCGCACGATCAGCAGCGACCAGCGGTCGCCAATCACATTGACGCTTCTTGCCACCGGACAGGCTTCGGCTTCTGCCGGATTGTCATCGCGCATCTCATCGTCCTTCGATCGCCTTAAGTGGTTGCATTTTAAAACCACTTCCGCTAGCCTTCAACTGGTTTTAATTTGCAACCAGTTGGACCCAGTCATGGGAGGGGATTGCGTATGCGTCGGAGCCTGATGCTGCTGTTTGCCTGCGCCAGCGGCCTGAGCGTGGCCAATGTCTATTACGCCCAGCCGCTGCTGGACGCGCTGGCGCGCGACTTCGGCATTCCGGCGTTTGCCATTGGTGGCGTGGTCACCGCCACGCAGGTCGGCAGTGCCTTGGCCCTGTTGCTGCTGGTGCCATTGGGCGATGTCTTCGCGCGGCGCCGCCTGATGCTGGCGCAGGCGCTGGGTCTGGTGGTTGCGCTGGCGGCGGTGGGTTTGTCGTCCTCCACGGTTGGCCTGTTCGGCGCGATGTGCCTGACCGGCATGCTCGGCACTGCCATGACGCAGGGACTGATCGCCTACGCCGCAGCCGCCGCGCCGCCGGACGAACGTGGCCGCGTGGTCGGGGCGGCCCAGAGCGGCGTCTTCCTCGGCCTGCTGCTGGCCCGCGTGGTGGCCGGCGCCGTCAGCGACCTGGCCGGATGGCGCGCGGTGTACTTCGGCTCGGCCGGCGCCATGCTGTTGCTCGCGGTGGGGCTCTGGGCGCGGCTGCCCAGCTTGCCGGCCGCCGCCGAGCGTCTCGGCTACCCGGCGCTGCTTGGATCGATGTTCGGGCTACTGCGCCATAACCGGGTCCTGCAGGTGCGCGGCATGCTGGCGTTGCTGATGTTCGCGGCGTTCAACATCTTCTGGAGCGCGCTGGTGCTGCCGCTGAGCGCGCCGCCCTATGCGTTCTCGCATACGGCTATCGGTGCGTTCGGGCTGGTGGGGGCGCTTGGCGCGCTGGCGGGCGCCGGGGCGGGACGGCAGGTGGATCGCGGGTTGGGTGAGCGCACCACGCTGCTGGCGCTCCTGTGCCTGATCGCGGCGTGGCTGCCGCTGGCCGGCATGACGCATTCGCTGTGGGCGCTGGTGCCCGGCATCCTGCTGCTCGACCTCGGCGGGCAGGCGCTACACGTGACCAACCAGAGCCTGATCCTCAATACCCAGCCGGACGCCCAGGGCCGGCTGGTGGGCGTCTACATGCTGTTCTACGCGGTGGGCAGCGCGCTGGGCGCCTTCGGTACCTCGGCGGCCTACGCGGTGGCGGGCTGGGGCGGGGTTTGCGCGCTGGGCGCGCTGGTCAGCCTCGCGGCGCTGGGGTTCTGGGCCTGCACGCGGCCGCGGCGGTGTCCTGCCGGCGGGCGGCGGCACCGGCGCGGCGGCTGTCCTCAGAACTTGTAGCTCACGGTCCCCAGCACCGTGCGGCGGCTGCCGAAATAGCAGCCCGTGGCCGAAATGCATGTGCTGATGTAGCGACGATCGAACAAGTTCGTCGCGTTGATCGCCACGCGCACGCCGCGCAGTTGCAGGAACGACTTGCCGAGGTCATAGCTCAACGCGGCGTCGAACAGCGTGGCGGCCGGCACGCGATACACATTGGCCGCATCGCCGTACGACCGGCCGATATAGCGCACGCCGGCGCCCAGCCCCAGACCCTGGAACAGGGTGTCGTGGAACGTGTAGTACATCCACAGGGACGCCTGGTGCTCCGGCACGAAGGGCAGCGCGTTGCCCAGCGTGGTCACGCCGCGTGCATTGGCGTTGGCCTTGGTGACCTCGGTGTCGGAGTAGGCATAGGACGCTACGACGTCCAGCCCGCGCGTCAGGCTGGCCTTGCCTTCGAGTTCGATGCCGCGCACGCGCGCTTCGCCATTCTGGGTATTGAAGTTGGTGTTCAGCGGATCGGGCGTGAGCACGTTGGTCTGGCGCAGGTCGAAGGCGGACAGCGTAACGAAGGCATTGGCCCCCTTGGGCTGGAATTTCACGCCCACCTCGGTCTGGCGCCCGCGCGTCGGCTCGAACGGCGTGCCGGTGCGCCCCGTGCCCGCCTGCGGCTGGAACGACGTGGCAAAGCTGGCGTAGGGCGCGAAGCCGCTGTCGAACTGGTAGACCACGCCGGTGCGGCCCGTGAAGGCATTGTCGCTCTGGCGCGTGTTCAGCGTGTTGCCGGTCTGGGCGGTCAGGGTGTCGGTGTTGCTGCCGGCCCAGTCGTAGCGGCCGCTCAGCAGAAAGGTCCAGCGGTCGATGGCGAGGCTGTCCTGCACATAGCCGCCCACCTGCTGGCGGGTCTGGTCCACGCGCGTGCCCAGCGGCGGCCGGGTGATGGGGGCGCCGTACACCGGGTTGAACACGTCGAGCGCGCGCACCGCTACGAGTTGCGATTCCTCGTAGCGCGCGTCCTCGTACTGGTAGTCCACCCCCAGCAGCAGGGTGTGCTGGACGGGCCCGGTGCGGAAGCTCGCCTCCGCCTGATTGTCGATCGAGAACACGCCGCTGCGCTCCGGGAACGCCCAGCCGTAGCGGTTTTCCGTGCGCAGGTCCGGATTCATGGACAGCCCCTGCACGCGCTGCGTATCGGTATCGATATAGCTGTAGCGCGCGCTCTGGCGGAACTGCCACGTCTCGTTGGCGCGATGCGCGAACTTGTAGCCGAACATCATCTGCTCGCTCTCGAACTTGTCGTAGGCGGGCTCGCCGATAAAGCGGTTGGTCGGGATGCTGCCGTTCGGGTTGGGCAGCAGCGTGCCGGCGGCGGGCAGGGCAGGCGGCGCGCCGCCGCCGTCCGAGCGAATCTTCTGGTACTGCGCCATCAGCGTCAGCGAGGTGTCCGTGCTGGGCCGCCACGTCAGGCTGGGCGCCACCAGCACGCGGCGCTCGTCGATATAGTCGATTTCGGTGTTGGTGTCGCGGGCCAGCCCCACCACGCGATACAGCAGCTTGCCGTCTTCATCGATCGGGCCGGTCAGGTCGAACGCGCCCTGCAGGCGGTCGTGGCTGCCGGCCTGCAAGACCACCTCGCGCGAGGTCTGCGCCTGCGGCAGCTTGCTGACCATGTTCAACAGCCCGCCCGGGGAGCTCTGCCCGTAGAGGACCGACGCGGGCCCTTTGAGCACCTCGATGCTCTCCAGCGTGTAGGGGTCGATGCGGGGCTGCGAATAGCCGCGCGCGCCGTAGGGCAGGCGCAGGCCGTCCAGGTAGCGCAACGGCACGAACCCGCGCACGGCCAGCCAGTCGTAGCGCAGGTCGGTGTCGCCATACTGGTTGACCACGCCGGGCGTGTATTGCAGCGCCTGCATCACGCTCTGCACGCCTTGTTCGTCCATCTGCTCGCGCGTGACCACGTTGATGGTCTGCGGAACGTCGATCAGCGGCGTGTTGGTCTTGGCGCCGCTCGCGCGGCGGGGCACCACGCCATCGGCATTGGCCGAGAGGTCCGCGACATCGGCCCGTACCGTGATCAGCGGCAACGTGGCGGCGCCGGCGCTGGCGTCGGCGGGCGCCTGGACCACGGTAAAGGTGCGCGGCCCGTTGCTGACCACATGGAGGCCGGAGCCGGCGAGCATGCGGGCGAGGGCGTCTTCCACGGTCAGCGTGCCGCGCACGGCCGGGGCGCGCAGGCCATCGGCCAGGGTCGTGGCAAACAGGATCTGGGTGTCGGACTGACGCGCCAGCGCGGCCAGCGACTGGGCCAGCGGCTGGGCGGGAATGTCGATGGGACGGGCCACGCCCTGTGCAATCGCGCCGGCGGCAAGCATCGCCGCGAGCAGGGGAACCAGCGCCGCAAACGGCCGCACGGCAAGGCGGGAGGCGCGGGCGGCAGGCCGGCGTCGAACGGTGAAAATCACGAAAGCTCCTGATGGCGGGCCGATCCATTCGGCCTGTTCATGGAGTTGCCGTGCGCCGCCGCGTGTTTGTACACCTGCTCACGCAAAAAAAATCTGATGACGCTCAGTTAGTCATCAGGACCGTTGCCGCGCGCCCAGATGCACGGTGCCGTCGGCCGCCTGGCGCACCGTTACCGGCAGGATGCCCGGTAGCAACTGCAGGATGGCCGCCACCTGGTCGCGGTCGAATTCGCCGGACAGCCGCAGTTGGGCCACGCGTGGATCGTCGATGACGAGGGCGTGCCGCGAGTGCGGCTGCATCTCGGCGATGGCGTCGGCCAGCGTCGCCCCATCGAACGAGAACTTGCCGCGCTGCCAGGCCAGGGCGCGCACGGCGTCCACGGTCACGGTGTCGCCGGGCTGGCCGTCCGGTGCTACGTCCACGCGCTGGCTGGCGCGCAGCTGCCGCACGTGGCCACCGGCCTCGACTTCCACCGCGCCTTCCAGCACCACCACGCGCGTGCGCTGCGGCAGCCGCTGGACGTCGAACACTGTGCCGATGTCGCGCACCCGGGTCTGGCCCGCCGTGACGAGGAACGCACGCGGGCCATGGGCCACGGTGAACACCGCTTCGCCCGCATCCAGCGCCAGTGCGCGGGTGCGCAGGCGCCACTGCACGGTCAGGCGGGTGTGCTGGTCCAGCGTGACGCGGCTGCCATCGGCCAGTTGAACGGTGCGCGGCCCGGCCTCGGCGCTCAGGGACTCGGTGCGATAGGCGGGATCGGCCAGCCACGTGCCGGCGGCCAGCACCACCAGCGCGGCGGCGGCACCGGCGCGCACACGGTGTTGCCTGCGGCGGCGCGCAGTGGCGGCGGCCGTGATGGCTTCCACGGACGGAAATCGCTCGCGCAGCGCCTGCTGGTAGGGAGACAGCGGGTCGCCCGGCGGCGTGCGGGAATCGGGCATGGGCAGGGGAGGGGTCCTCACGATGACGGGGCCGGCGCGGCAGTTTCCGGGCGCGGCGGGGCGCCCAGGGCTTGCAGTTCGGGCGCCAATAGTGCCATGGCCCGGGCCATATGGCGCGCCACCATGCCCCGCGAGATGCCCAATCGTAGCGCCACGTCCTGCTGCGGCAGCTCATGGAGCCGATGCAGGATAAACACCTCCTGGCAGCGTGGCGGCAGGGCGGCAATGCACTGCTCGAGCCGGTCTACGGCCTGACGGTGGGCGATGGCCTCGGCGACGTCCGGGCTCGATACGGCGATGCCGGCGGCGTCGGCCTGCCAGGCATCGGCATGGGTCTGGCGGGTGGATTCGGCGCGGTAACGGTCAATCGCGCGATGGGTGGAGACGTGCCGGAGGAAGGCGAGCGGCTGGGCCACCTCGCCGGCGGGCGGCCGTTCGAGCAACTGGACGCAGACGTCCTGGAGCACGTCGCGGGCAAAGTGGCGGTCGCCAAAGCGGCGGCGGACGTGATCGACCAATTCGTCGTAATGGCGCAGCAATGCAGCAAACAACGGGGGATGGGCGGGGTCGCGCAGCACGGCCAGGATGACGGCAAAAGACGAATCAGACGAAGCGGCGGAGTATAAATGATAGTGATTCGCATTTGCAAGGAAGGGCCGTTGGCGATCGGCCACACATCCGGGGGCTGCAATCGCCCAAAACTCGTTCACACTTCATATTCGAAAAGCGCCGTCTCACCGATAAGAGGAAGCCAGCCGATGCGCCACGCTCATGGAAGGGCCCGGACCACGTGGTATGTGCTGCTTGCCGTCATCCTTACCGCGCTCTTCGGCTTGGTGGCCTACAACCTGTTCGGCGCGGAGAAGCGCATCGAGCATCGGCTGGAACGGCTCTATGCGACCGAGGACCCGCAGTTTTCCCGGGAACTGAGCGTCCTGCTCGGTCCGCCAGTGGTCGGCGGCAACGCCTACCGCGTGCTGAGGAATGGCGACGAGATCTTCCCCGCGATGCTGGGCGCCATTCGCGCGGCGCAGCGGACGATTACCTTCGAGTCATATATCTACTGGTCCGGCGACATTGGCCGGGCCTTCGCGCAGGCGCTGGCCGAGCGGGCGCAGGCGGGCGTGAAGGTGCACGTCCTGCTGGATTGGGTGGGCAGCCAGAAGGTGGACGCCGCCGTGCTGGACGTCATGTCGAAAGCCGGTGTCGCGTTGCAGCGCTATCACCCGGTTCACTGGTACACGCTCGGCAAGCTCAACAACCGGACGCACAGGAAGCTCCTGATCGTCGATGGCAGGATCGGTTTCACCGGCGGCGTGGGCATTGCGCCGGAATGGACCGGCCACGCCCAGGATCCCCAGCACTGGCGCGACACGCACTTCCAGGTCGAAGGCCCGGTGGTGGCCCAGATGCAGTCGGTCTTTCTCGACAACTGGATCAAGGTAAGCGGCGAAGTGCCCCACGGCCCGGGGTATTTCCCGGCGCTGCCGGACGTGGGCAAGGGCATGGCGCAGATGTTCAGCAGCTCCCCCACCGGCGGGAGCGAGAACATGGCGCTGATGTACCTGCTCGCCATCACCGCCGCCACGCGCACCATCGACTTGTCGGCGGCGTACTTCGTGCCAGACGACCTGACGCGGAAGGCGCTGTTGGCCGCGCTCAAGCGGGGCGTCAAGGTTCGCATCATCGTGCCGGGCGAGCATATCGACTCGGAAACCTCTCGCTCGGCGTCGCGGGCCCAATGGGGCGAGCCGCTGGCGGCCGGCGCGCTGATCGCCGAGTACGCGCCCACGATGTACCACTGCAAGGTGATGATCGTGGACGGCTTCCTGGTGTCGGTCGGCTCGACCAACTTCGACAATCGCTCCTTCCGCCTGAACGACGAGGCCACGCTCAATATCCTCGATCGGGACTTCGCGGCGGAACAGACGCGGATATTCGAGGACGACCTGGCCCGGTCCCGGCCGGTATCGCTGGAAGCATGGTCCAACCGGCCGTGGCGCGAAAAGCTGGCCGATGGGTTGAGTTCGCTGCTGGCCTCGCAGCTGTAGGACCTAGGACTTCAGCTTTTTCCCTTCCAGATTCCAGAGCTTGCGGTCGCTGGTCGAGACCGCCACCGCGCCATGCGCGAGCGCGCTGCGGATATCGGCCTCGTTGCAGACAAAGCCAGACGTGACGATGGGCGGCAGCGCCTTGCGGTCCGCCTCGGGCAGGTGGGACAGCATTGGCGCCGGCATCAGCTGCACCAGGTTGGGGTCGCTCTGCTCCAGTGCCTTCACGCTGCGTGGCCACGTCGAGCGGTCGGTCACGAAGACCTTCTGCATCGTCACCATGCCGGCGCGGTTGGCGCGCTGGATGGTGGCCACGCGCGTGGACACCAGACTGGTCACCCCGATGTCCGCCAGGTAATCCACGCCACCCTTGTCCTGCGACAGCCCTTCGCAGCTATCGATGTTGACGATGACGTACTTGCCGGCGCGGGTCAGCGTGGCAATCACGGGCTGCAGCTTGCGCAGCTCCACGTTGGCCACGATCGAGACTTCGGCCTCGCTGTCGACAAACGCATCGACCTGCTCCGCGCCGTAGAGCGTGGCGATGACTGGGTGGCGCGTCAGGCGGGCGCCGAGGGACCTGTCCATGGGGTTACTTCGCTTCGTGGGAAAGCACGTCGCTCAGGCCGAGCTTCCCGGGGTTGAGGATGTTCTGCGGATCCAGCGCCTGCTTGACCGCCACCAGCACCGGGAACGCGGTGTCCAGCGACGATGCCATATACGGCGCGCGCAGCAGCCCGATGCCGTGATGGTGGCTGAGGGCCGCATTGTATTGGATCAGCACCGCGTTGGCGGCATCCCAGGCGGCGCGATACCACGTCTGGCGGTCTTCCACCGCAACCTCGCCCCGCAGCGAGAAGTACAGGCAGGCGCCGTCCACGTAGGCGTGCGACTGGTGCGCGGAGCCGGCCAGCGTGCCCGGCACCGCGTTGATGGCGGCCACCACGTCGTCGTAGATCGCGGGCAGGTCGGCCCACGGCCCGGACATCTCGAGCGTATCGGCCACGAAGCCGGGGCTGCGCTTGAAGCCTTCGGCGCTCTTGCCGGTCAGGTAGCGCGTATCGAGCCAGCGTTCGAAGATGGCCTTGTCATCGAGCTTGTCGCCCAATTCCACGCAGACCCGCTCGCTGATCGCCATCACGGCATCGACCATATCCTGGGCGCCTTCGTCGGCCACCAGCAGCACGTTGGTGTCGGGCAGGCCGAACTGCACGCCGCTCTCCAGGGCGTCATAGAGCCGCAGCGCCGCCGGGTTGGCGCCGCGCTGCATGATCTCGCGGCACGCCTCCAGGCCGATGGCGAAGCTCTTGAAGCCATAGGCGATGGCGCGGCCGTAGTCGGGCAGGCGGTGCAGCTTGAGCCGCACGCGGACGATTACACCCAGCGTGCCTTCCGAGCCGATGAACAGCTGCTGCAGGTCCGGCCCCAGCGCCGCGCGCGAGTAGCCGCCCACGGTGATGAGGCGGCCGTCGGCCAGCACCACGTCCATGCCGAACACCATGTCCTCGATCTTGCCGTAGCGCGTGGAGAGCTGGCCCGCGCCCCGGCAGGCGACCCAGCCGCCCACGGTGCTGATGGCGTACGACGACGGCCAGTGGCCCATCGTCATGCCGTATTCCTGCTGGATGGTCTGCTCGAAGATGTCGCCGAACATGCCGGCCTCGACTTCCACGATCTGGCTGTTCTTGTCGAAGCCGAGCAGCTTGTTCAGCTCGCAGACGTCGAGCACGATGCCGCCGCGTACCGGCAGTGCGGCGCCGGTCACGTTGCTGCGACCGGCGGACACCGTGACCGGCACGGCGCTGGCGTGGGCGATGCGCATCACGGCCTGCACCTGCTCGACGGTGGACACGCGCACGATCACGCCGCGCGGCGTGGCGGGCTTTCCGCCGGTCTCGGTCATCATCGAGCCCGCCCACCAGTCGCGCGTCCACGTCACCACATCGCCGGTGCTGGTCAGGACGGCATCGGCCACCAGGCGCAGCGCGGCCAGCGTGGCGTCGCTGAGCGGCAGGGCGTCGCGCTGCAGGCCGGGGGCGTCCGGGGTCTCGGTGATGGTGGCTGCGTAGCCCGGCGGCGTATGCGCGCCCACGACGTAGTTGCCACGGTTGTAACCGCGCTTGATGGCTTCCTTGCTGATCATGCTGCTTCTCCCATGAGGACGGATTTTTCGAGAGCCACGGCGGCCAGGTAGTCGCTGACCTGCCGGGCGACGGCCGACTCGGACAACCCGAGTTCGGCCTGGAGGATCTGGCCCACGCGCGGCGCGGCGTGGGCGGAGGCATCGCGCGCCATCAGGCGGGCACGCATGCGGCGCGACAGCACGTCATCCACGGTGCCGGCCAGCTCGTGGCGCACCGCGTAGACGACTTCCGCTTCGGTGTGGGGCAGGCCATTGACAATGGGCCGCGCGAGCGTGGCATCGGCCTGGAGGATGTCGCTGACAAAGCGCGCCTCCGTGCCGTACCGTTCGCCCAGGTGTGCCGACATCCCGCCCGACGCCACGATGGCCTGCGCGTCGTAGCCGGCGGCGCCGAGCAGGTAGGCGCTCTTGGTGCGGCACTTGCCGCGCTTGCCGATGACGCGCTGCGCGGCGTCGATGGTCTGCTCGGCCATATGGCGCGAGGTGGTCAGCTTGCCGCCGACGATGGTCACCAGCCCGTCATCGGCGATATGGATCTCGTGGTTGCGCTTGATTTCAAGCGTCTTGCCGCCCGGTGGCGCCACCAGCGGCCGGCATCCGGCGATGCTGCCCACCACGTCCTCGGGCTGAAGGTCTGTCTTCAGCGCCGAACGCGCCCCTTCGAGCAGGAAGTCGAGTTCCTGGCGGGTACACATCACGTTGTCGAGGTCGCCTTCGTAGTCCTCGTCGGTGGTCCCGAGGTAGGACACGTTGCCCCAGCGCGTGATGGTGGCGCGGCGGCTGCGTCCGGGCACGGGAATCGTCACCGTGCAGTCGTTGCGGATCTTGAGCCAGGGAATGGCCACGTGCACGCCCTTGGCGGGGCGGATGTGCAGCGTCTTCTGTTCGCCGCGCTTGCGGCCGGTCCAGTCGCGCAGCCAGACGCCGGTGGCCATGATGACCACGCCCGCACGCACGCGGATTTCCTGCTCGCCGGCGTGAACGATGGCGCCGTCGACCTTGCCGTGGCCGTCGCGCGTGATCTCCATGACCTGCGCGTGGTTGGCCACGGCCGCGCCATGGAAGGCGGCGGTGCGCGCGATGTTCAGCGTCAGTCGCGCATCATCGACGCGCGCATCGAAATACAGGAAGCCGCCGGTCAGGTGCTCGGGGTTGAAGGTGGGGCAGTGCGACAGGACCTCGGCCTTGCTCAGCTTCTGGTGCAGGATGCCCTCGCGCCAGCCGCCGGCCAGGTCGTAGGTCCACAGCAGGCTTTCGAAGGCTTTGGCGAGCCGCTTGTCGAACACGCCGTCGCGCTCCATCACGGGGAACAGGAACGGCAGGCGCTGCACGAGGTGGCGCGCGTTGCGGCGCAGGCGCTGGCGCTCGAGCAGCGAATGGCGCACCAGGCTCAGGTTGCCCTGCTCGATGTAGCGCAGCCCGCCGTGCACCATCTTCGACGACTTGGACGAGGTGCCCGAGGCGAAATCGTTCTTCTCGACCAGCGCCACGCGGTAGCCGCGCAGGCTGGCGTCCAGCGCCGCATAGGCGCCGGTGACCCCGCCGCCGACGATGAGGATGTCGAACGCCTCGCTGCCCAGACGGTCCAGTTGCGACCTGCGGTCGAGCCGCAGCGGCTCGGTACTGGTCATGGCGGCGCGTTCGCGGCTCGCGCTTCGGGATGGCAGACCCATCATGTTGATCGCTTCTCCTGATTAATGCGACGCAAACGCGTCCACGTGATTGAGTTCGGACGCCACGCGGGCGTGCCAGAGCGCGCGCCGCGCGGCGCGCTCGTCATCGCCGATGGCCGGGGTGAACACGGCGTCCGGCGCGGTGGTGGTGCGGGCTTGCTGCAGGGAGTCCCACAGCAGGCCCGACGCGCCGGCCAGGAAGGCGATGCCGCGCAGGCTGGCGCGGTCCGTCTCCTGCATGCGATGGATCGGCAGGCCGGTGAGGTCGGCCTGCATCTGGAGCAGCGCGTCGCTGCCGGAGAGGCCGCCGCCCACCACGAGGCTGGAGACGGGCACGCCGGCGATGTCGCGGTTGGCCTCGATGCAGGACGCCACGGAATGGGCGATGCCGGCGAGGATGGCGTGGGCGATCTCGGCCTGCGTGGTGGCCATCGACACGCCGTTCAGTGCGGCGCGGGCCTCGGGCTGCATCTGCGGCACGCGCAGGCCGGTCAGGGCTGGGATGAACGTGACGCCGCCCGACGAGGGCACCGTGGCCGCCAGCGCGCTGATCTGCCGGGCGTCTTCGAACCAGTGCAGCTTGTTGCAGACCCAATTCAGCGCGGAGCCGGTGGTGGCCACGAAGGTCTCCACCGAGTAGTGGGAGACGCCCCGATGGCGGCGCGCGGTCATCGTCAGCGTGCTGTCCGATTCGCCGCTGCGCGCCGGCAGGGCGGGGCCGACCATCAGGTCCACGAAGCTGCCGGTGCCGTGCAGGCACATCGACTGCCCCGCATCGAGGCAGCCCAGCCCGATGGCGCCGGCAAGCTGGTCGCCGGCACAGGCGAGGATGGGCACGTCGATACCGATCAGGTCGGCGCGCGTGCGGCCGAAGTCATCGGCGTCCTGCCGCAGTTCGGGCAGCAGCTCGCGGGGGAAGCCGAGCGCATCGGTCCAGTCCGTGAGGTAGCGGTGCTCGCCGAGCATGTAGGCGCTGCACGAGGTGGCGTTCGTCGGCGTGGTCACGCAGGCGCGCTCGGTGGAGAGGTGCCAGAGCAGCCAGCTATCCACCGTGCCGAAGGCCAGCCGGCGCGCGGCCCATGCCTCGGCCACGGCAGGCGTCTCGCGCAGGTGCCGCGCCGCCCAGAGATAGGGCGAACGCACGCCGGCAGGCCGGCCGACGACAGGACGCAGGCGCGGGTCCCACGTGGCCGCCAGTTCGTGCAGGTCCGGGGCGTAGCGCGTGTCCTGCCAGACCATGGCCGGCACCAGCGCGCGGCCGGTCTGCGTGTCCCACAGCACGGCCGTGGCGCGCTGCGTGGCGATGGCGAGCGCCACCACGTTGAGGTGATCGCGCGCAGCCTGCGCCAGCGTGGCCCGGCACACCGCCAGCGTCTTCTCCAGCAGAACATTGGCGTCCTGCTCGACCACGCCGGGGCGCGGCGAATCCACTTGCAGCGTGGTGTATTCCAGGCATGAGACGTGGCCATCGGCGGCCACCACGGCGGCGCGGGTGCCGGACGTGCCCTCGTCGATGGCGAGGATGACGTTCCTGTTCTGGGTCATGACTGCGATTTCTCGATCACGGGTTGCAGGAAGCCGGCCCCCTCGCGCGCATCGCGTGCGAACTGCGGGGCATCTGCTTCGTTGTCGGGGTTGATGGTGGTACGCGTGGGGTCCCAGCGGATCGTGAAGCAGATGATGCTGGCGATGAGGGGTACCACGGAGAGGATCAGGAAGGTGGTTTCCAGCCCGTACTGGGCGCGGAACAGGGGGAACACCAGCAGGCCCAGCGCGGCGCCGATGGAGCCGAGTGCGCCGATGATGCCGTTGGCGCCCGCGCGCAGTTCGCTGCGGAAAGACAGCGAGGACAGGCTCTTGCCGTTCGCGCCGGGGCCGCCCGAGTGGAACAGGATGAACAGCGACGGCACGACCACGGCGACCCACATCGGCATCTTGCCGTTGAACAGGCCGAGCACCAGCAGCATCACGAAGACGGCGGCGAAGCCGAACGCCGAGGCACGGCGCAGGCCGAGCTTGCGGCCGATCAGCGGCGACAGGAAGCCGCCGAAGATGCCGCAGACATTGAACACGAGCGCGCCGATGGTGGCGTAGACGAAGTCCTTGCCGAACAGCGCGGCGCTGATCAGCGGCAGGTACCAGCCAATCGCAAAGTACTGGATCGACTGGCCGATCTGCACCGTGGAGGCGAGGATGGTGCGAGGCAGGTAGACGCCACGGAAGATCAGCAGCACGTTGGCCAGGCCGCGACGGGCCTGGTTGGTCACGGGAATGCGCTCGGACGGCGCGGCAGCCATGAAGGCGCGGCCATAGATGCGCGTCATGGCGCGCGCGGCGGCGTCCAGCCGTTCCTTGCGGGCCAGCCAGATCGGGCTTTCGACCAGGAACAGCAGTTGCAGCACCAGGATGAGGACGCCGAAGATGGCGGTGGCGGCCACCGAATAGCGCCAGATCGTATCGCCCACATTCCAGGAATGGAACAGCAGCGCCAGCAGCAGGTTGGAGCAGACCGCCGTGTACCACATGCCTTGCCAGGTATTGAGGCGGCTCTTGAGCTTGACCGGCGTGAATTCGGCCAGCACGGCCATGGCGATGGCGAAGTCGATGCCGTACGCCGCGCCGACGAAGAACCGGCCGACCAGGATTACATCGAAGCCGGGCGCGAACACCACCAGCAGCGCGCCCACCACGGCCAGCACCTTGGCCAGGATCAGCGGGCGCACGCGGCCCCAGCGGTCGGCCATCCAGCCGCCCAACGGGTTGAAGACGATGGCGACCCATGAGGCGAACGAGGTCAGCAGCGCCACCTGCGCCGGGGCGAGCTGCAAATTGCGCGTCATCGGCCCAAGGCCGGCGCTCAGTGCGGAATTGGAGAAAGCGTCAAGGAAGAGTCCGCCGAGGGCAAGCCACCACACCACGCCGGCGCGGCCACGTATGCCAGGACAGGAATCTATGAAGGCGATGACATCATCGATGCCACGAAGCTTGATGGCAGAGGTTTGCACGGCGGTCTCCTTTTTTTGGTTCTGTAAGAGGCCGCAGCAAACTGCACGCGCTAAGAGACCATCTTACAGATGGTCTCTTATCTAGATCTGCCCGGCCAATGTATGTCGCCGGGCAGGTCATGTCAACGGGGAAAACCCGATAGGGTGAGGCGGAGCCGGGCGCGACTAGCGCGCGTCGCGCGGCTTGAAGATCAGTCCCTGCTGCGCGACACCGATGACGCCGTGCTCGTCATGCAGCGTCGTGCGGGTCAGGCCGATGCCGCTCTCCTGCACCGTGGTCGTCGAGTCGGCCGCGACCCATTCCCCGCGTGGCAGCCGGTGCAGGTACATCGTCAGGTCGGCATTCGCGAACGCGAAGCGATCCAGCGGCACGGCCCAGCTGATGCCATTGCCGAAGTCCGCTGCAGCTACCGCGCGGGCTGCTGGCGTGACTGGCCAGTCGGCCACCAGCGGCACCGCCAGGCGGAACCATACGGCGGCAGGGCCGGGGGCCGTGACCGTGCCGGTCGCCACGCGGCTCTCCATGGCGGTGTAGTGGAACGAGGTCTGCGGCTGCATGCCCGGGATGAGGATGGGGGTGTGGCACGCATCGGGCGGGGGGAGGGACGGAGACTGGGGGGACGACTGGAGGTCGAGCGCACGCTCGCGGATATAGACCGCCGTGCCGTAGACGACCGGTACGCCCTCGTGCGACAGCGCCAGCCGCACGCGCCGCACCGACCCGCCCGGTTGCGGTTCGACCACCGCGCGCAAGGGTGCCACGGGAACCGGCCGCACGAATTCGAGCGTGAGGCGAACCATCGACCAACCCGGCTCCTGCGCCATGGCGCGGTCCGCCATCGAGGCCAGCAACCCGCCCGGTGCGCCGCCGTGCTGGGCGCCGGGATGCCAGGGGCCGCGCGACAGTTCGGTAGGGACGACGGCATCGCCCGAGACTTCAAAAATGCTGTGGGGAATCGGCGCAGAAGCAGTAGCCAAGACGGTCTCCGTGATGCGGGCTGCGCTCCCGGACGCCGGGGCGCTATGGCCGCCAACGATACACCACGAGATGGCTTGTCTGCTGGCGCCACCGTTCTGTGCGGATACCGGCCATGAACCTTTCAGCCGTGAAAGACCATTGGTGCATTGCAATATGCGAAGCCCCTGCGCACAGGGCGCAACGACCTGTGAATTGGCGTGCGGATCTGCTGCGGTGCAATATCGAATTGTTGTGTTGGGGGCGGGTAATCGAGCATTTTATTGCGTTGACATTGCCAAAGACAAAGTCTTACCCTCCGATCCAAGCTAACTAGACGTTCGCATATAGAACGCAAGTTCGATATGTGGTCATTTCGGATTTCAGGAGACTTGCCTTGAACAAGGTTGCCGGGTTCTTTACAGAACTGATGCGCCGGTATTTGCCGGACCCCTTCGTGTTTGCGATTGGCCTGACGCTGCTCTCCATGGTGATGGCGATGCTGGTCGAGGGACAGGCCGCCAACACGATCATCCTGAACTGGGGCAAGGGGTTCTGGAACCTGCTCTCGTTCACCACGCAGATGGCCGTGATCCTGGCCATGGGCTATGTGCTGGCCACCGCGCCGCTGGTCGATCGTTTCCTGAACAGCATCGTCGCGCGCGTGCATACGCCGCGCGGGGCCATCATCGTGGCGACGCTGGTCGGCGGTATCGGTAGCTACCTGAACTGGGGCTTCGGCCTCGTGATCGGTGGCATCATCGCCCGCAAGCTGGCGCTCAAGGTGAAGGGGGTGCACTACCCGCTGATCATCGCGTCGGCCTATAGCGGCTTCACAATGTACGGCCTGGGCTTGTCCGCCAGCATTCCCGTGCTGATCTCCACGCCGGGCCATCCCATGGAAAAGCTCATGGGCGTGGTGGCGCTCAAGGACACGATCTTCTCCCTGCCGATGCTGCTCACCAGCCTGGCCGTGATCATCACGCTGCCGCTGCTCAACGCGATGCTGCATCCGCGCGATGCCAAGGATGTGGTCGAGATCAAGGACGATGCGGAGGAGGGCCGCGCCGGCGCCGCCGGTGGCCACAGCATGGGCATCGAGAACACGCTGGCCGCGCGCATGAACAACAGCCGCCTGCTGAGCCTGGTCATCGGCCTGTGCGGCATGGCCTACGCGGTGCTGTACTTCACGCAGGGCGGCACGCTGGACCTGAACCTGATCAACTTCCTGATCCTGTTCATCGGGGTGCTGCTGCTGGGCACGCCGGCCAACTACGTCGCCAAGCTGAACGAGGGCATCAAGACGATTTCAGGCATCATCCTGCAATATCCGTTCTATGCCGGCATCATGGCGATCATGGCGGGCTCGGGGCTGGTGGATACCATTTCGCGCGTGTTCGTGGATATCGCCACGCCGCAGACGCTGCCGTTCTGGGGCCTGGTGAGTTCGTTCGTGATCAACTTCTTCGCGCCGTCGGGTGGTGGCCACTGGGTGATTCAGGGGCCATTCATGATCGACGCGGCGAAGGCCATCGGCAGCTCGGTGGCGCAGACCTCGATGTCGGTGATGCTGGGCAACGCCTGGAACGACCTCGTGCAGCCGTTCTGGATCCTGCCGGCGCTGGCGCTGTCGAAGCTCAAGCTCAAGGACGTGATGGGCTATACCGTGATCATGATGTTCTGGGTGGGTGCCATCTATATCGTGGCGCTGCTGGCCTGGGGCATGCTGACGCACTGACCGATGTACTGACCGATGTACTGACAACCAACGCGGAGAGAATCGCATGCCGTTCCTGATCGAGACGTTCGACAAGCCGAATCACCAGCATGTGCGGCAGGCCAACCGGCCCGTGCACCTGGAGTATCTGGAAGCCAACAAGGCGCTGCTGCTGGCCTGCGGCGCCAAGCTCAACGATGACGGCAGCGATGGCGGTGGTGGCCTGTATATCGTCGACGTGGAGACGCGCGAGGCTGCGCAGGCCTTTATCGAAGCCGATCCGTTCCACAAGGCCGCGCTGTTCGCCGAGGTAAAGATCGTGCGGTGGCGCAAGGCCTATCTGGACGGCGTCCGTCATATCTGAACGAAGGCGTAGGTATGAAGCGATGGAAGCAACGGCCCGATGGCGCCAACTGGGGCGACTTCGGTGAGGACGACCAGCTCGGCCGCCTGAACCTGATCACGGCGGCGCGCGTGCGTGCCGCCGCGCAGGAGATTCAAAGCGGCCGGACGTTCTGCCTGTCCCTGCCGCTGGACCTCCCCGGCGGGAATGTGCTGAACCCGCGCCGGCATCCGCCCGTGCTGCGTCCCACTTTCCGTGACGACGTGGCCTACGTGAACTTCCCGCTGGCCAAGGTCGATCCGCGCGCGCTGGACGTGCTCAGCGACGACCAGGTGCTGCTATCCATGCAGTACTCCACGCAGTGGGATTCACTGGCCCACGTGGGCGCGCTGTTCGATGCCGATGGCGATGGGGTGGCCGAACGCGTCTACTACAACGGTTTCCGGCCGAATGCCGATATCGTCGGTCCGGTTGACTATGCTGAAGCCGACCACTTCGCGGCCCATCCCTGCGGGCACGACCACAGCCATGCCGACGCGCTCGGCATCGAGACCCTCGCGGCGCACGGCATTCAGGCGCGCGGCGTGCTGGTCGATCTGGCCGAACACTACGGCCGCGAATGCCGGACGGTCGGCTACGACGACCTGATGCGCGTGATCGACACCGATGGCATCGAGGTTGGCAGTGGCGACATCCTCGTGCTTCGCACCGGATTCGCCGAGATGCTGGTCGAGATGGCTGGCGAGCCCGATGCCGAACTGTTGCATCAGAGCTGCTGCGCGCTGGACGGGCGCGACGACAAGCTGCTGCAGTGGATCACCGATTCCGGCATTGCCGCGATCGCGGCCGACAATTACGCCGTCGAGCGCTATCCGGCGCGGCCCGTGCCGGCGGAGCAGGGCCCCGTGCCGATGCTGCCGCTGCATCATCACTGCCTGTTCAAGCTCGGCCTGCCGCTCGGCGAACTCTGGTACCTGCGCGACCTGGCCGCCTGGCTGCGCGCCGAGGGTCGCCATCGGTTCTTCCTGTCGGCGCCGCCGCTGCGGCTGC
The DNA here is from genome assembly GCF_056395225.1 of Cupriavidus sp. 10L45. Taxonomy (NCBI): domain Bacteria; kingdom Pseudomonadati; phylum Pseudomonadota; class Betaproteobacteria; order Burkholderiales; family Burkholderiaceae; genus Cupriavidus; species Cupriavidus sp. 10L45. Next base: position 152,009 of record NZ_JBFTJC010000015.1, on the reverse strand, counting down.
CCGGCGCGATGGGGTCGCCCGTGACGCCCGTTGCCACTACCTGATTCCTCTCTCTTCACTAGGAGCCCACCATGCTGTTCATGGTCGAAATGACTGTTCGTATTCCCCAAACGCTCGACCCGGTTGTCGCCGACAAGATCAAGGCGGAAGAGAAGGCGTACTCCCAGCAACTGCAACGCGACGGCAAGTGGCGCCACCTGTGGCGCGTGGCTGGCCTCTACGCGAACGTGAGCATCTTTGACGTCAAGGATGCCGACGAACTGCACACGCTGCTGACTGGCCTGCCACTGTATCCGTACATGGAAATGAAGGTGACCGCGCTGGCGCAGCACGCCTCTGCCATCGCCCAGAACTGAGCCCCGGAGACCGCCATGCCTTTTGCTGACCTTGCGGGCGTCAAGCTCCATTACCGGTTCGATGGCGATGAGAGCCTGCCCGTGCTGGTGCTGTCGAACTCCCTGGGTACCAGCCTCGATATGTGGCAGCCGCAGATCGCTGCGCTGACGCAGCGTTTCCGGGTGCTGCGCTACGACACGCGCGGCCACGGGCAGTCGTCCGTTACCGAGGGACCGTACAGCATCGCGCAACTGGGCGGCGACGTCATCGCGCTGCTCGACCATCTGGGCCTGCAACGCGTGCATTTCTGCGGGCTGTCGATGGGCGGCATCACGGGCATGTGGCTGGGCGTCCACCACGCTGACCGCCTTGACAAGCTGATCCTGTGCAATACGGCGGCCTATATCGGGCCGCCCGAGAACTGGACCAACCGTGCCGCCGCCGTGGAGCGTGACGGTGTGGCGTCGATTGCCGCCGCCGTAGTCGACAAATGGCTCACGCCGGACTTCGCGGCGCAGCAGGCGGATCTCGTGCAGACGTTGCGGACGATGTTGGGTGCCACCGACGCCCGCGGCTACGCGGCGAACTGCCTGGCCGTGCGCGATTCGGATCTGCGCAACGACGTGCAGCGCATCACCACGCCCACGCTGGTCATTGCCGGCACCGGCGATATCCCGACCCCGCCCGCCGATGGTCGGTATCTGGCGGAGAACATTCCGGGCGCCAGGTACGTGGAACTGTACGCCGCGCATCTCTCGAACCTGCAACAGGTGGAGGGGTTCAATCAGGCTGTGCTGGCGTTCCTGGATCGCTGACGCCTGAGGTGGGCTGCTACCCCCGCCGGACGCCCGGCGGGTAACCCCGGCAGGGTTTCACCGGATCTTGCCGAATCCCCCGGCGGCCCACTGCGCGCCGCTTTCCCGCGTCAAGCGGAAATCTGGTCGCACTTTGACGGTAGCGAGCACGTCCCCGAACTGCCCGACTGCCGTGAGGGTGCCGAATGGCTCGTACTCGTCCGGCGTGATGACAAGCTGGATCGTTACCGCGTCCGAGCCGACTTCCACGGTCACCTGCTTGTTCAGTTGCGCGTGCAACTGCTGTTCGTGTCGACGGATGACTTCCGAAGCGGTCTTCACCAGGGTCTGATGCGCTGTCGCATCGAGCGGCTTCGGATCGACCTTGTTTCGGCCCATGGTCCAGGGGCCGACCAGCGCGGGCTCGGAACTGCCATCCCGGATCATCTCGACGGCCCAGCCGTCACCATCCTCGTTCTTGATGACCCGCGCGGTCCAGCCCTTGTCTCGCCAAAGCCTGGGTTCATGGATGGGGGAGGACTCGGCCTCCGAAGGGACGGTGTCGCTGTGATTCATGGATCTCGTATTCAATGCATGCGGCCTTCGCCGCTGGCGCGCGGCAGCCGCTGCCATGGTGGCGGCTAAACGCCGCATTGTAATGGGATCAGTGTCTCGACGAAATGGCGCCCGCTGCCTTTGCGGGCGGCAGGGTGGTCCATGGTCCAATACCGGCGTTTTCCACGGTTGAATATCTTGGTGGAGTAAGCGAACGTCCTATGGAGCCAACAACATGAAATACTCCCTGCTCGTTGTGTTGCTCGCAGCCGCCGGATGCGCCAGCCCACCGCCGCCCGCGCCCCTTCCCCCGCCGCCGCCGGCCAATGCCAGCAAGGTAGGCCAGAGCCAGATGGCGCCCAAGGCGGCCGCGCAGTGCATCGGATCAAAATGGACGCAACCGGGCGGACAGCCGGCCATGATCCAGTACGTGTACGCCAACGATACGGCATTCGATGTCTTTGTCCCCGGCCAGACCCCGCCCGCCGGAACGGCCGCTATGGTCAGGCCCGCTCCGACCGGCACAGGCTCAACGCTGTATTTCCGCGGCAACGACGCCGCGGCGTCCAGCGTCTTGAGCCAGTGTTCCTAGGCCTGCCGGGATAGCGAAGCGCGCGTCAGGGGTGGCCGATGGCTGGCTTTTCCCCTGGCACGCCTCGGAATGGACGTCATCGGTCTCCCGGCCATCGATTCATTCGTAAGTTAGGTTGACCTGCCCCGGCATGACCTGTATAAGAGTCCTTGCAGGATCATCAAGCAGACCTCAGAGTTCATTGGCGAATCGCCACCTTCCTTGTTTCTTCCTTGAGTATCGTGCCTCGCCGGTATTTTCGTCGTGCGAGAATTTTTTAGGAATTGACATGGCAACAGGTACGGTAAAGTGGTTTAACGACGCCAAGGGCTTTGGTTTCATCACGCCGGAAGCAGGTGGAAATGATCTTTTCGCGCATTTCTCCGAGATCCAGGGCGATGGCTTCAAGTCGCTGCAAGAAGGACAGAAGGTGAATTACGTCGAAGGCAATGGCCCCAAGGGTCCGACCGCGACGAAGATTCAGCCCTCCTGAACTGACTCGACTGGCAACAGTCGTAGAAAAGCTCCGCAGATGCGGAGCTTTTTTTATTTGTGGAGGGTTTTTCCCTACGGAGAAATACACCCGCCGCGAGTGGGAGGGAAGGAGTAGAGTCGATAGGTAGTCGCAAATTCCGATACCTTCTCAATCAAGGGGGCGATTCCAGTATGCAAGGTGCCACTCTGCCATTCAGCTTCCTCTGCACATTAAACGCCGATGTCGAGCGCCTGGCCTACCATGTGGCGGTCAGTTTCCGGGATGGCAACCACCCGGCGGGCGTGCAATTTACAAGCTTCGTTGGCACCGGAAGACGCTCCTTTTCGGTGCGCAGCCCCGACAGCGACCTCCAGCCCGCCACGGGTGAGACCTGCGAACAGCTATGCCGCATCGCCATTGGCCAGGTCCTGCGCGACCAGCTCTACAACAAGGCGGCCGACGGCGACCATGTGCTCGATCTCGACGTGTTGCCATGGGAGGGCGAACTGAAGCCCGTCGGCGCCGGCAATATCGCAAGGCGTCCTGCACGGCGATATTCGCCGGTTTAAGTCCGTCGGGCGGCTTTCCCCGATATATCCCTGAAGCGCACAGTAAGAGCGTATGCTGGTACTGCCAATCGGCAATCAATGCACCGGGAGCATCTCATGGCCAAGAGCCAACTACGCGGCAATCGCGAAGCAAAAAAACCCAAACAGCCCAAGAAGCCGGCCGTGCCGGCAAGCCCGATCGGAACAGTGCATTCTCGGATCGGCAACGACGGCGTCGGCAAGCGGAAGTAAATCGGCGGAAGCCGACCGATGAGGGAGGCGCATCATGATCCATCAGGACTTTAGCTCGACATTCCAGGGGCTGCCACTGACCGCCGAGCAGGAATCCGAAGTTCGTCACTACCTGAACAGGAAGGCCCGGCTCGGCCGGCCATGGGACACCGTGGAGTTGCGGGGAATGCTGGAAGACATGCTGCTGCCGCCCACGGCGGAAGATAGCGACGCCGGCGATACGCAACTGGAGCGTGTCGCCGCGGCGGAACGCGCGGCAGCGTTCGTCGACGACGCCATGGAACCGATCGAGGCGTACGAGGAATGGAACGCCGCCATGGAAACCGAGGGCATGAAAGGCGGCCAGCGCTGAAGGCTGGTTACCAGGTCGAGATGGCGCGGGGCGTGGCGAGCGGCATGCCAATGCCGGCAGCCGGATCGGTCAGTGCCTCGATTTCGATATAGGGCCGCTCCGACTGCACCTTCCCGAATATCGCCGCAAAAGGAACATCGGCGGCATCCCGGCCGGTGCCAATACGCAGCAGGCCGGTCGGAATCGATACCCCTGAGGGATCGAGCAGATACCAGCCGCCCGACAGGTACACCTCAACCACCGCGTGGAAATCCGGCGGGCCCATTGCCGGGTCCGCACCATAGTCCAGGCTGCTGGAAATACGGGCCGGCATACTCAGCGCGCGGCAAATGGCGATCATCAGGTGGGCGAAATCCCGGCACACGCCGGTTCGCTCTACGATCGTATCGGTCGCCGACGTCCGTTCATTGGTGGAGTGCGAGAGAAAACGGATATGGTTGCGCGCCCATTCCCGGATCGCGTACACGCGCGGGTAGCCGGGGCGCATGCCGCCAAACTCACGCATCGCGAACTCCATCAGGCGGTCTGATTCGCAATAGCGGCTCGGCGTCAGGAAGGGCAGCACCTCAAAGGGCAGTTCGGCGACCGGGACCTGCCGTATCGATTCGCCATCGTCGAGTCGATGATCGATGTCCACCACACACTCATAGCGGATGGCCAGATGGCCCTTGTTCGCCCGAATCCGCAGCATGCGGTTGCACAGGACTGGATCTGTGTAGCGCGTGGCGGGCACCTCCGGCGTGATGGCGAGGTGCTCGGAAACGATGGACTGGCGTCCCGTCCTTGCGGCTTCGATACGCAACAGAAAGTCCGCTGTGGGATCCAGGATCTCATAGGACAGGTTCACCAGGTACCGGATGCGATTCATCGTTGACCTTGCGCCGATGTGGGGGAGGGAGACGGCATTCAGAGTGTACTGCTACGACGCTGCGCCTGTATTGTAAGGACGCTCGCATTTGTCGTGCCTGGACCTCTAAACTAGAGCCATGACGCGCCTTAGCAGGGTTCCGCTCTCCGGCCGCCGATGGCCCAACAGATATGCGGAACAACAGTCGGAGGCGAGTCATGCGCACGCTCCTATATTTCATCCTCAATGATGTGGCCACCGCCAAGCTGGCACAGACCCGGCTGCACGCGCTCGTGGCTGGCCCTCAGGAGCCGGATGGTCCGTGGTTTGTACGTCGAGACCGGCAGCCCGTCGAGAGCCTGCCCGGCACCGACACGGGCCAGATTACCTACCGCGATGAAACCGCAATGGGCGGATTTGTCGCCGGCGCCATTGCCGGCGTCGCCATCACCGTTGCGTACGGCACATCGTTTGGTCCGGCCGAAAGCACGATCGCCGCACTGGGGGTTGCCATGCTCGGCGGCATGCTGGGCTGGCTGCTCGGGGCAAGACTCGGTGGCAAGTTCCTGCGCGTCGGCTTGACGGAACGCCGACTCCCCATGGCGCCGGGGCAGCTCGTGATGGTGGCAAGCTGCCACGGCGGTTCCTGCGCGCCGATGCGCAGCATCGTCAAGGAGTTGGGCGGCGTTTGCCTCGCCGGGACAGCGTACCGCGGCTGGCCCCGTTGACTATGCGATAACGACGGCCCCGTCGACCATTCAGATCTGGGATTGCCTTTCCGTGGCCTGACAGTCCTTCTCCAGCATGGTGAGTACGTCGTAGAACACTTCATGCCAATCGGGGTGCGCGGGGTCGCCCACGTGTTGGTCATGGCCATCGGCAACCTTCGCGTGCAAGCCGTGACGCGTGAGTGTCATCACGACGGGCACCTCGGCGCTGTGCACCACGGCATCCCCTGCGTCGAACGTGACGACGTAACGAAAGCCGTAGCTTTTCGGACCGGGCTCTCCGGTCGGCTTGACCGATATCAGCGCGGGCGGCGCCTGCAAATATGCAGCCAGCTTCTCACTCGTGGATCTGGCGACCGATTCCAGCAAGGCCCTGTGATCCTTTTCGCGCGTCGATGCCTCGAAGAATCGATCGCGTAACGCTTCATACGGGGACATCGCGCCTCCTCGCCCTGCTGTGGGACAAAAGACCATGCCTCTACTGTAGAACGCGCGCGCAACGTCCGTACGTATCGGTGATCCAGGTCGCAGGTTCGTGGGGTGCCATCCTCAACGAAGGAAATAGATGCTAGAGGCCATTCGCCACGCTTTTTCGTTTCTGCCTACGCCGTCGCCATGGCATGACAAGGCGCCGGTCCGGGGAGAACTGTTTGGCATCGAACGGCTGGAGCAGCATGCGCAGAGCCTGGCGGCCGCGCAGACCGTGACCGCCAGCCCGCCCAGGGTCCCCACGCTGCAGAGCCGCCTCAAGGACAATGCGGCGGTCTTGCTGCGCGCCTACCGGGCCGGTGCGTCCGAATTGGAGAAGGGGCGCAGCGTGGTGCCCGCCGCAGAGTGGTTGCTCGACAACTACCACCTCGTCGAAGCGCAGGTCCGGGAGATTCGCGATGCCTTGCCGCCCGGCTACTATCGCCAGCTGCCCAAGCTGAGCAACGGACCGTTCGCCGGCTACCCGCGCGTCTTTGGCATTGCCTGGGCGTTTGTCGCGCACACCGACAGCCATATCGATGCCATCGCGCTGCGGCGCTTTATCGCCGCCTATCAGCGCGTGACACCGCTGACCATCGGGGAACTGTGGGCCGTCGCCATTACGCTGCGCATTGTCCTGATCGAGAACCTGCGCCGGCTCGCTGACCAGATGACGGCGGGGCGCGCCGCCCGCGCCGACGCCGATGGCCTGGCGCGCCGTGTACTGGTCGAGGGATGCGGCCGATCGGCGCTGGAAGCCGATATTGCGGCGCGTTCCGTCCTGCCCTTGTCGGAGCTGTTTGCCGCGCAGCTGGCCAAGCGGCTGCGTGACCAGGACCCCGTGACCACGCCGATCCTTGGCTGGCTGGAGGCGCGGCTCGGGCGGCAGGGCGTTTCCGTCGATGACGTGGTACTGCATGCCCAACAGCGGCAAGGGGCATCCAATGTCACGGTCCGCAACGTCATTACCAGCTTGCGGTTGATCTCGGACCTCGACTGGACCGAGCTGTTCGAGGACGTCAGCCTCGTCAACCGGGTGTTGTGCGCGAACAGCACGTTCGCGCTCATGGACTTCCCGACGCGCAACCTTTACCGCAGCGCCATCGAGCGCCTGGCGCGGGGCGCGACGCTATCCGAGCTGGAGATCGCCGACCGCGCGGTAGGGGCCGCCCGTGCCGCGACTGGAATCGGGCACGATGCCGGCCGCGTCGAATGCGCGACGGACGCCGGCTACCACCTGATCGGTGACGGACTCGCTACCTTCGAGGCGTCGATCGGATACCGACCCACCGTCGCGCAGCAGCTCAGCCGCTTTCATCTCCGGCTCGGCATCGGCGGCTACCTCGGGGCGACGTTGCTGGTCACCGTCCTGCTGCTCGCTATCTCGTTGTGGCTTCTGGGAGTTCCGGCGCTGGCCGCAACGGGCGGATGGCCCATGCTGCTCGCGCTCGTTGTGCTGATCTGGCTGATCCCCGCCAGCGAAGTCGCCTTCGCGCTGATCAACCGGGCGATTGCGTGGCACTTCGGGGCCGTCATCCTGCCCGGTCTGGCGCTTTCTGCCGGCGTGCCGCGCTCCCTGCGGACCCTGATCGCCGTGCCGACGCTGTTGTCCGGCGAGCCCGAGCTGCGCGCCCAGATCGAGGGGCTGGAGGTGCACCATCTTTCCGGGGCCGGCGGCGACTTGAGTTTCGCCTTGCTGACCGATGGCGTAGACGCCGATCAGGAGGTCATGCCCGGCGACGCGCATCTGCTCGCAGTCGCCGCCGACGCCATCGCGCTACTCAACGAGCGCCATGGCCCAGGGCCAGCGGGAGACCGCTTTCTCCTGCTCCATCGGCGCCGCATCTTCAATGCGGGCGAGGGCGTCTGGATGGGGTGGGAGCGCAAGCGCGGCAAGCTGCACGAGCTGAACCGCCTGTTGCGGGGCGCCACCGACACCAGCTATGTGCCGGTGGACGGCGCGCCGCCGCGCGTACCGGCTGACGTCCGCTATGTCATTACGCTGGATGCGGACACGCGCCTGCCGCGAGACGCCGCGTTGCGGCTGATCGGCAAGATCGCGCATCCGTTAAACCGGCCCCGCTTCGACCCTGCGCTGCAGCGGGTCATCGGCGGCTATGCGGTCCTCCAGCCTCGGGTGACCCCGTCGCTGCCGGTTGGGCGGGAGGGATCGTTGTTCCAGCGCATCTTCTCCGCGCCGGGCGGCATCGATTCCTATGCCACCGCAGCATCCGATGTCTATCAGGACTTGTTCAACGAAGGGTCGTACGTTGGCAAAGGCATCTACGACGTCGACGCCTTCGAGGCGGCACTGTCCGGCCGGATCGCCGATAACACCGTGCTCAGCCACGACCTGCTCGAAGGCATGTTCGCGCGTACGGGCCTGGCGTCGGATATCGAGGTGGTCGAGGAATTTCCCGCGCGCCATGACGTGGCCGCCAAGCGGCAGCACCGCTGGACGCGCGGCGACTGGCAACTCCTCGGCTGGATCTTCGGACACCATGCCGGGCGCGATGCGGTGCCCGCCGTAGGCCGCATGAAGATGTTCGACAACCTGCGTCGCTCGGTCCTGCCGCTCTGCCAGCTGGCGGCGCTCGCGACGAGCTGGCTCGCGCCCGTGCCGCTCAACCTGCATGCCACGCTGCTGGTGCTGGCCGCCATCAGCATCCCGATCCTGCTGCCGGGCCTGCTTTCGCTGCGCCCCCATCACACGGCGGTGCGATGGCGCAGCCACGCGGCGATGCGGCTGGCCGATCTGCGCACCGCCGCCATGCAGATCCTGTTCACGGTAGCGTTCCTGCCGGACCAGGCGTGGAGCACCGGCGACGCCATCGTCCGGACGCTGACGCGGCTGCTCCGCACGCGGCGCCACTTGCTCGAATGGACGACTGCCGCGCAGTCGAAGCGCAATCCCCGGCTCGATCTCGCGGGGTTCTACCGTCGCATGCTGGGCGGGGTCCTGCTGACCGTGGTGGTGGCTGCCATCACGATCGGTGTCGCGCCATCCGGCTGGCCGCTGGTGACGCCGTTTGTCTTGCTGTGGCTCGCCGCGCCGGCGCTCGCGCTGTGGGCCAGCCGTGCGACGCGCGCTGCGCCCCGGCTTACGCTGTCCGAGGAGGAAGCGGGAGAACTGCGCCGGATCGCGCGTCGCACGTGGCGCTACTTCGAGGTCTTCGTCACGCCGGCGGACAACATGCTGCCCCCGGACAACGTGCAGGAGAGCCCCCGGCAGGTCGTGGCGAACCGGACTTCCCCGACCAATATCGGCCTGTACCTGCTGTCCGCCGTGGCCGCGCACGACTTTGGCTGGGCGGGGACGACCGAAACGGTGGCGCGGCTCGAGGCCACGTTTGACGCGCTGCGACGGCTGTCGCGCTATCGCGGACACTTCTTCAACTGGTATGGCACCCAGGACCTCCGTGCGCTCACGCCCGCCTATGTGTCGTCCGTCGACAGCGGCAATCTGGCCGGCCATCTCATCGTGCTGGCCAACGCCTGCGAAGGCTGGGCGCGCACGCCCGCCGCTGCGACGGAGGCGCCGGAGACACGCAAGGGCATGCAGGACAGCGTCACGCTGGCCCATGAGGCACTGGGGAGTTTGCTGCAGGCAGGCAGCGAGCAGGGCCGCGAGGTCGAGGCGTTGCTGAACGAGATCGACGATCATCTGCACGGCGCGCAGCGGATGGCCACGTTGATGCCCACGCTGCGGCGGCTGGCCGACCACGCCACGCGGCTCTGCGCGGACATGCGCCCGGCCGCCGGCAATGACGCGCTGGGTGACCTCTCGTTCTGGCTCGGCGCCCTGTCCAGACGGGCGGTAGAACATGAGCGCGATGGCGCGGCGCTTGCCGCCGCGTCGCCAGACGTGGCTGTCCGGCTTCTCGCGCTCGCCAGCGAAGCGCGCGAGATGGCGATGTCCATGGATTTCTCCTTCCTGTTCAACGGGGAACGCAAGCTGTTGTCGATCGGCTTTGCGATGGACGATAACCGGCTCGACACCAGCTGCTACGACCTGCTCGCCTCGGAGGCGCGACTGGCCAGCCTGTTCGCCATCGCAAAAGGGGATGTGCCCACGCGGCACTGGTTCCGCCTGGGCCGTGCCGCCACACCGCTCGGCAACGGTTCGGCGCTGATCTCGTGGTCCGGCTCCATGTTCGAATACCTGATGCCGTCACTGGTGATGCGTGCGCCGAAGGGCAGCCTGCTCGAACAGACCAGCTGGCTGGTGGTCGAGCGCCAGCGCACCTACGGTCGCTCGCTGAGCATTCCCTGGGGCATCTCGGAGTCCGCGTACAACGCGCGCGATCTCGAGTTCACGTACCAGTATTCGAACTTCGGCGTGCCAGGCCTCGGCCTGAAGCGGGGTCTTGCCGAGAACGTGGTGATTGCGCCGTACGCCGCCGCGCTCGCCGCCATGGTTGACCCGCCCGAAGCGCTGCGCAACTTCAGGGATCTCATGCGCATCGGCGCGCTGGCTCGGTACGGCTTCTACGAAGCCATCGACTTCACGCGTTCGCGCTTGCCGGAGAACCAGGATCACGCCATCGTGCGGGCCTTCATGGCCCACCACCAGGGCATGAGCATTGTCGCGCTCGCCAACACGCTGCTGCACGGCGTCATGCGCGAGCGCTTCCATCAGGAGCCGATGGTCCAGGCGACCGAACTGCTGCTGCAGGAACGCATTCCGCGCAATGTGGCGATCGCGCCGCCGCGTGCCGAGGACGTCAAGGCTTCGGCGATTGCCCCCACGGTCCAGGATTCGACGGCCAGGCGGATGCCTGGTGCGGTCGTCGGGCCACCTGTCACCCATCTGCTCTCGAACGGGCGCTACACCGTCATGCTGACGGCAGCGGGGGCCGGCTACAGCCATTGGCGCGACCTGTCGGTCACCCGGTGGCGGGAGGACGCCACCTGCGATGAAGATGGGTCGTTCATCTTCCTGCGCGACAACGAGGACGGACGGGTCTGGTGCGCCGGCGCGTGGATCCCCGGCAGCGATGATGTTGGCGAGGACAACGAGGTGCTGTTCGTCGAGGATCGCGCGGCGTTCCATCGGCGCGATGGCGCGCTGACCACCACGCTCGACGTGCTGGTATCGGGCGAGGACGACGGCGAGGTGCGGCGCGCGTCGCTGTCCAACAGTGGTCGCCGAACCCGCGAGATCACGTTGACCTCCTACGCCGGGCTGGCGCTCTCGGCGCAGGCGGCGGACGTCGCGCATCCGGCGTTCTCCCGGCTGTTCATCCAGACCGAGTATCTGGCCGAGTTCGGCGCACTGATCGCGACCCGCCGGCCCCGCTCGCAAACCGATCCGCAGATCTGGGCCGCGCATTTCGCGGTGGTGGAGGGGGACGTCTGTGCCGACCCGGAGTATGAGTCCGACCGGGCGCGCTTCCTGGGGCGGGGTCGGACCATCATGACGGCGCGCGCAGTGCAGGACGGCGGGCCGCTCTCGAATACGACAGGCACGGTGCTGGATCCCATCTTTTCGCTGCGGCAGCAGGTGCGCATCGCCCCCGGTGGGGTGGCGCGCGTGGCGTTCTGGACCGTCGTGGCGGCGTCGCGCGCCGAGCTGCTCGATCTGATCGACAAGCACCACGATCGCAGCGCCTTCGACCGCGCCCGGACCCTCGCATGGACGCAGGCGCAGGTCCAGCTGCGTCATCTGGATATCAAGTCGAACGAGGCTGCGGACTTCCAGCGGCTGGCGGCAGCCATCCTGTACGCGGACCGCCGCCTCAGGGCGCCATCCGGGGCGATCGCGCGCGGCGCTGGCCTTCAGTCCGGACTGTGGCCGCACGCCATCTCTGGCGACCTGCCGATCGTTCTGTTGCGTATCGACGAGATCGACGATATCGCGCAGGTTCGCCAGTTGCTGCGTGCGCATGAGTACTGGCGCATGAAGCGGCTCGGCGTCGATCTCGTTATCGTGAACGAGCATGCCTCGTCGTATGTGCAGGACCTGCAGGTCGCCATTGACACAGCGGTACGCAGCAGCCAGTCGCGGCCGCGTCTGGGCGAGGAGTTCGCCCAGGGGGCGGTCTACGCGCTGCGCGCCGACCTGATGACCGGCGAGGCGCGTGCGTTGCTGCAGTCCGTCGCACGCGTGGCGCTGATTGCACGCCGGGGCGCGATTGCCGACCAGCTTGCACGGATTCCCGATCCGGCGTGGGCACCGCCGCCAACGTTGCCGCTTACGCCGCCGCCGTCCCGGTGGCCGCCTGCCGTTGCAAGTACCTCGTACGATCGGGCCTCGCTCGAGTTCTTCAACGGTTTGGGTGGCTTCGCCCGGGATGGCCGGGAGTACGTCGTGATCCTGGAGGACGGCTCCACCACGCCGGCGCCATGGATCAATGTCATTGCCAATGACGGCTTTGGCTTCCAGGTGTCGACCGAGGGCAGCGGCTATACGTGGTCCGTCAACAGCCGGGAGAACCAGTTGACGCCATGGTCCAACGACGCCGTCTCGGACCCGGCAGGGGAGGCCATCTACGTGCGCGACCTGGCGTCGGGCGAGGTCTGGACAGCCACCGCGCAGCCGGTGCGTGATGGCGGCAAGTACATCGCCTGTCATGGCTTTGGATACAGTCGATTTTCACACGTGGCGCACGGCATCGGGCTGGAGCTGCTGCAGTATGTGCCGGTCGATGACCCGGTGAAGATCTCGCGGATGACGCTGCGCAATCTCTCCGGGGAGCATCGGCAGCTGTCCGTGACGGCCTATGTCGATTGGGTCCTCGGCCTGTCGCGCGGCGCCTCGGGCCCTTACATCGTGACCGAGTTCGATGCGGAAAGCGGCGCGATGCTGGCGCAGAACCCCTGGAATCTCGCGTTTCCCGGCCGGGTCGCGTTCGCCTGTCTGGTCGGGACCACGACGAGCTGGACAGCCGACCGAAGCGAGTTTATTGGCTATCGCGGCACGCTCGGCCGCCCGGCGGCGCTGGTCGCCCCCGCCGGCTCGGCATCGCTTTCCGGCGCGGCCGGCGCGGGGATGGATCCTTGTGCGGCCCTCCAGTGTCCTGTCTCGCTCGCGCCGGGCGAATCCACCGAGGTGGCCGTGCTGCTCGGGCAATGCGCCGGCGCCGATGAGGCCCGCGCCTTGATCGCCCGCTATCGCGCCGAGAATCTCGACAGCACGCTCGCGGCCGTGACGGCGCAATGGACGGATCTGCTCGGCGCGGTGCAGGTCAAGACGCCGGATCGCGCGATGGACATCATGCTCAATGGATGGTTGCTCTACCAGACGCTCGCCTGTCGCGTCCGGGCCCGTTCGGCGTTTTATCAGGCCAGCGGTGCCTACGGGTTTCGCGACCAGTTGCAGGACACCATGGCGCTCACCTTCGCCCGCCCCGCCGAGACGCGGCGCCATCTGCTGCGCGCCGCCGCGCGGCAGTTCGAGCCAGGCGACGTCCAGCACTGGTGGCTACCGCATTCCGGGCAGGGCGTGCGCACGCGGATTTCGGACGACTGCGTCTGGCTGGCCTTCGCCACGGCGACCTATGTGATGGGGGCGGATGATGCCGCGGTGCTGGACGAGCGCATCCCCTTCCTTGACGGGCCGGCACTGGCTGCCGGCGACCACGACCTGTTCTTCCAGCCCATGGTGGCTGAGGCCAGCGCGTCTCTGTTCGAGCACTGTGCGCGCGGCATTGACCGCTGCATCGGCCTGACAGGCGAGCACGGCCTGCCGCTGATTGGTGGAGGTGACTGGAACGACGGGATGAATCTGGTAGGCGCTGGCGGCAAGGGCGAGAGCGTCTGGCTGGGATGGTTGCTCGCCCGCACTATCGCGCTGTTCGCCCCGCTGGCTGACGCGCGCGATGCCGACCGTGCCGCCAGATGGCGGGCCCATGGGCTGGCACTGCGCGAGGCGCTGGAACAGCATGGCTGGGATGGCGCGTGGTACCGCCGGGCCACCTACGATAACGGCACGCCGCTGGGCTCGAAGGACAGCGAGGCCTGCCGGATCGATGCCATCGCCCAGTCCTGGTCGGTGCTGTCTGGCGTGGGCGACCCTGCCCGAAGCGCGATGGCCATGGCGTCGCTCGACCAGCGGCTTGTCCGCCGCGACGAAGGGCTAGCGCTGCTGTTCTCGCCGCCATTTGACGGGGGCGTGGACGACCCCGGCTATCTCCGGGCTTACCCGCCCGGTGTCCGCGAGAACGGTGGTCAGTACAGTCACGCCGCGATGTGGAGCGTCCTGGCCTTTGCGGAGCTGGGGGACGCGGACACTGCCGTCGAACTGTTCTCGATGCTCAACCCGATTCACCATGCGCTGATGCCGCAGGCAACGGACCGCTACAAGGTGGAGCCTTATGTGGTGGCGGCCGACGTCTATTCGGTCGCCCCCCACGTCGGCCGTGGCGGCTGGACGTGGTACACCGGGGCGGCGGGATGGATGGTGCGGGCAGGCGTCGAGGGCATCCTCGGCATCCGGCGGGAGGGCGCCTGGCTGCTAATCGCGCCACGGATTCCCGCAAGCTGGCCGGGCTTCCAGGCCACCATCGCACTGGGTGCCGGCCACTACGATATTCGCGTGGAGCGAAGGGGTGCCAACGATCCAGTGTCGGCCGCAATGCTGGATGACTTGCCCATCCCCTGTGTCAACGGCGCCGTGCGCGTGCAGTTGGAGGACGGGGAGCACCGTCTGGTCCTTCGCCTCGGCGACGTTCAGCTTCGGACGGCGCCGTCCTCGAACTTGGCAAATACGCGGGCCTGAACCGCTTCCATGATGGCGAGCGTGCTCTCGTCTGCTGGGGCGCTGGCCGTCACGCCGGTCGCGTCCTTCGGCTTGGCGCCGAGAGGGTAGAAGACAAACTCGGCGTCGATCTTGCCGGCCGTTTCCTTTTTGAGGCGTCGGTTGAGTGCTTTCAGGTACTGCTTCTTGTTGGTCTTTGACATGTTTTCCCGTTGACGTGCGGTTTGGCAAGTGGCGCCAGGGATTATGCGCCAGGCGAATCGGGCCGCCGATCGAGCGACGACTGCGGTACGTATTTGCGCCGAAGGACTTCCAGCACTCTCTTCTCCGCGAAGAGTAGAACATAGTCCTTGCACTTCGCATCGGACAGCAATGCGTCCCATGCACTCCAGAACTCCTGTCGGACAATTTCCCTTGGTATGCCACTGCGAAGTGCGATGCGCTCGATGGCCTGGACCGCCAGCGGAGGACGCCCGGAATCCTCACCTGACGCCGGTTCAGGATTTCCAGTGCCAGCGTCAGAGTCCGTCATGGATGATGTTGATACATGCGTTTTTACCACACCAAGTGTAGACGCTGCCTGTTTGGGTAGCCGTGCCAGATGCCGGCATCGCGGTGCGGTGCGCATGCGGTGCAGGCGATTATGCCTCAGCACGGTGTCCTGTCAGGTGGCTGGCGGAGGCGGCAGAAGCCGCCGAAAAGACGTTGACCGTCATTGGCATGTGCCCCAAACCAAACATGCGACCAGGGTGTCCTCGGGGCGGATCTGCACGGCGCGTCTGCTGCTTGCCTTGGGGGTTTTCATTTTCCGTTGCTAAGATAATTCGAGTTCACCCCTGCTCAAGGCGGAGATCGATGCCCCGCGCCCGTTGTCATTGGTTGACGCTCCTCGCCGCCGGACTACTGGCGCTGGCATCCATTGCCGCATATGGGCAGGAGGTGCTGCTGCTCGGCGGCTTCTATACCAACCCGCCGATCCAGACTGAGGACGACCGTAGCTACGCCTATGCCTACGTCTATCAGCAAAACCTGACGGAGCACTGGTACGCCAGCTATACCTACCTGAACGAGGGCCATATCACCGGCCATCATCGCGACGGGCACAGCGCCCAACTCTGGTGGCGTTACCTGGCGCTGGACAGGCGGCTGGCGCTCTCGCTGGGCGCCGGCCCTTATCTCTATTTCGACACCACCAGCCACCAGCCCGATGGCAGCTACGAAAACAAGCACGGCGTCGGGGTGTTGGCCAGCGCGGCGGCCAGCTGGTACGTCGGTGGCCCCTGGATGTTGCAGGTACGCTTCAACCGGACGTGGCAGGCGTCGGGCTTCAATTCCAACACGGTTCTGCTGGGCGTGGGCTATCAACTCGACCGCGACAACCTGCCAGGGCCGGTCGTGGGTTCGGCTCACCGGGGCAAAGACGCCACGCCCAACGAACTGACCGTCATGCTGGGTGGCATCGTCGTCAATGATTTCGAGTCGGACATGGTCTTTGGCGGCGCGCTTGAATATCGGCACCAGCTTTGGCGCTACGTGGAAGGGACGGTCAGCTACCTCGACGAAGGAAGCGCCAGGTCAGTCCGGCGCCGCGGCGTGGCGACGCAGGCCTGGGTATCCGGGGCCTTCCTGGGAGACCGGCTGACGCTCGGTTTCGGTGCCGGTCCTTATTACGCTACCAGTCTCCGTGTCAGCGGCCCCGGCGCGGACCCCTCACCGTCCCATTGGTCTGGCCTGTTTACGCTGTCGACAAGCTACCGGCTCGGCGATCACTGGCTGGCACGGCTGTCATGGAACCGAACCCTGACGGGGTACAGCCGGGATACGGATATGTTCCTCGCGGGGCTCGGCTATCGCTTCTGACGGCGGCGCACCAGCCACCGCCGGAGGAGCCCTAGGGTTACCACGGATCGACCCTCTATCCTCTTGATTCGCCTCGTTTTTCGTCCAATAAGTGATTTTTGGCTAACTCCTGTTCGCCCATCCGCGGCTTGCCATTCGCCTGAAACCGCCCATAATGCAAACGTTTGCATAAAGGAGAAGACGGCATGGAAACCCCACAGTCCACCCCAGCCCAGAAGCCCGTCGGCGCGTTGCGCCTGATCGATAATGAATCGTCGGTCACGGAAGTGGTCAGGCAGGCCATGGCCCAGACGGAAGACCCCCGCCTGCGGACGGTGATGGCAGCGCTGGTGAAGCACCTGCACGACTTCCTGCGCGAAGTCCGGCCGACCGACGCGGAGTTCGAGTTCGGGCTCGAATTCATCGCCGCGCTTGGGCACGCCACACACGCCACGAACAACGAAGTTGTGCTCGCGGCCGATGTGCTTGGCCTGTCCACGCTGGTCACCACGATGAACAACGGCACGACGGAAGGGCGCACGCCCGGCGCGTTGCTGGGCCCGTTCTATCGCGCTCACGCGCCGCACTACGCATGCGGCGACTGCGTGGTCCAGGATGATGCACCGGGCTTGCCGCTGTTTGTCAGCGGCACGGTTCGCGCCACGGATGGCTCGCCGTTACCGGGCGCGATCGTGGAGGTCTGGCAAGCGTCGCCGGTTGGCCTCTACGACAACCAGGACCCGACGCAACCCGATCGCAACCTGCGCGGCCTGTTCCACACCGATGCCGACGGTGGCTACCACTTCCGCACGGTGCGGCCTGCGGGCTATCCGGTGCCGACCGATGGTCCTGTGGGCAAGCTGCTGGCCGCGCAGCACCGGCATCCCTACCGTCCCGCGCATATTCATTTCATCGTAGCCTCACCGGGCTATCGCACCCTGGTGACGCAGGTGTTTGCCGACGATTCCGACATCCTCGAAACCGATGTCACGTTCGGCGTGCATCGCCAGCTCGTGGGCGCGTTCCGGCTGGTCGAAGCCGGCCGCAGCCCTTGGGGCGACCTGCCGGCGCCGTTCTACACGATGGCGTTCGATTTCGCGCTCGAACCCGGCGAGCAAACGTTCCCGAAACCACCGATCGACTGACGACCCAATCCTCCCCCAACTCACAACCAAACCATGAAGACTTCATCTCTCTCCGGCAAGGTTGCCGTGATTATCGGCGGCACCGGCGGCATCGGATTCGCGGCGGGCAGGGCGCTGGCCGATATCGGTGCCAGTGTCGTGCTGACCGGGCGCGACATGGACCGCACGGCAAGCGCCGTGAAGGCGTTGCCTGCGGGCAACCATTTGGCGGCACGCGCGGAAGTCGGTGACAGCGCCACGCTGCGCCAGCTTGCCGAGGATGTGCATCACCACTACGGCCGCGCAGACATTCTCGTGAATACGTCAGGCTTCACGCGTGCGATTCCGCATGGGGATCTCGACGCCCTTGACGATGCCCTGATCGACGAGATGTTCGCCATCAACTGGCGCGGCCAGTTCGCGGCGATTCGGGCGTTCGCGCCGCTGCTGCGCGCTAATGGCGACGGCCTGATCGTCAACGTGGGATCGATCGCGGGGCGCACCGGACAAGGCAGCAACGTGGCGTACTGCGCCGTAAAGGCCGGACTGGATGTCATGGCGATGTCGCTCGGTCGCGCGTTGGCTCCGGCCATCCGCCTGCTCAACGTTTCCCCGGGCGTCGTCGACACGGGCTTCGTGCCGGGCCGCGACAGCAGCTTCAATGACCGCGCGGCAAGCACCACGCCGCTGCGCCGTATCGGCCAGGCGCAGGACGTGGCGGACGCGATCGTCGCTTGCGCTACCTCGCTGCGTTTCGCTACAGGCACCACGATCGTCGTCGACGGTGGGCGCCAGCTCGGCTGATCTCCTTTCTCCCATCTATTTCCCAACTGACCCATGCACGCACGCAAGACGATCATCACCTGCGCTGTGACCGGCAACATCGTCACGCCCGAACAGCATCCGGGGCTTCCCGTCACGCCCGCCCAGATAGCCGATGCCGCGCTCGAAGCGGCGGAAGCGGGCGCCGCCGCCGCCCATATCCATGTGCGGGATCCGGAAACCGGCCGACCGTCGATGTCGCTCGACTACTACGCCGATGTCATCGACAGGATTCGCGCGAAGCACCGGCGCCTGATCATCAACCTGACCACAGGGCCCGGTGGCCGTTTCGTGCCCGATGAGAACGAGCCACGCGTGGCGGCCCCCGGCACGACGCTGCTGCATCCGCTCAAGCGGGTGGAACACATCGCGGCGCTGCGCCCGGATGTCTGTTCCCTCGACCTGAACACGATGAACTCGGGCGGCGACGTTGTCA
Source organism: Cupriavidus sp. 10L45 (assembly GCF_056395225.1). Classification (NCBI taxonomy): domain Bacteria; kingdom Pseudomonadati; phylum Pseudomonadota; class Betaproteobacteria; order Burkholderiales; family Burkholderiaceae; genus Cupriavidus; species Cupriavidus sp. 10L45. The sequence continues at coordinate 133,164 of NZ_JBFTJC010000015.1, read as the reverse complement.
TGAATACGCCGGCCAACGTGCGCAAGATGGCCGGCGTGATCCGCAGCGCCGGCGTGATGCCGGAGCTGGAGATCTTCGATTCCGGCGATCTGAACATGGCGCTCGATTTCATCCGCGAGGGCGTGCTGGACGGCCCCGGCCTCTGGACCTTCGTGCTGGGCGTGAAGTACGGTTTCGCCCCGACCCCGGAAACCATCTTCTACGCCCGCAATATGCTGCCGCAGGGCGCGCACTGGTCTGCGTTCGGCATTGGCCGTGCCGAGTTCCCGATCGTCGCGCAGGCCTGGCTCGCGGGCGGCCATGTGCGGGTGGGGCTCGAAGATAACATCTATCTGGAGAAGGGCGTACTCGCCCCGAACAATGCCGCGCTGGTGGCCAAGGCGCGCGACATCGTCAAGTCACTGGGAGGAGAAATCGCTTCTTCATCAGAGGCCCGCACCGTGCTGGGCCTGCGCGACGCCTGACATCACCATTCACCGCACACAGCATTCGATATCACCATGAATACCATCCAGGTTCATCAGAAAGCCCCCAGCATCGACACGCTCGAACTCGCATTGACCGGCCTGCCGCGCCCCGAGGCTGGCCCGGGCCAGTGCATCATCGAAGTCGCCAGCGCCGGGGTGAATCCCAGCGACGTGAAGGCCACGCTTGGCATGATGCCGCATGCCGTATGGCCGCGCACGCCGGGCCGGGACTACGCGGGCGTTGTGATCGACGGCCCTTCGGATTGGATTGGCCGGCAGGTCTGGGGCAGTGGCGGCGAGCTTGGCATCCGTCGCGACGGCACGCATGGCAAGTACTTGCGCATCGGCGTGAACGCCGTGCGCGAGAAGCCGGCGACGCTGTCGTTGCTGGAAGCCGGTGCCGTCGGTGTACCGTTCATCACCGCGTATGAGGGCCTGCGCCGCGCAGGGATGCCTGGCGCCGGCAGCACGGTGCTCGTTTGCGGCGGCAACGGCAAGGTCGGCCAGGCCACGATCCAGATCGCGACCGCGCTGGGCGCACGCGTGTTCGCTGTCGAGCGCGGCGCCGAGCCGTACCGGGGTTACACGAGCGGAACGGTGCGCATGATCGATGCCAGCCGGGAAACCATCTCAGCCGTCGTGCGTGAGGAAACCGACGGGCATGGCGCGGACATCGTCTACAACACGGTGGGCAGCCCCTATTTCGAGCAGGCGAACCTGGCCATGGCGATTGGCGCCACGCAGATCTTCATCTCGACGATTGAAAGGCCGGTGCCGTTCGACATCTTCGCGTTCTATCGTGGCCAGCACACCTTTGTGGGCGTGGATACGCTGGCCCTGGATAGCGAAGCCTGCGCGAAGATCCTCGATGCGCTGGCGCCGATGTTCGCCTCCGGCGCGCTGAAGCCGTTCCCGGTGCTGCCCGACTACACGTACGCGCTGTCCAACGCACGGGACGCCTATCGCGCCGTGCTGCAAGGCGCCACCGAACGCGTGGTGCTGACGCCATGAATACGACCCGCTTCGCCCAGGCGCCGGCCTACCATCCGGCCAATCATCAAGGTATGCACTGTCTGCGGCTGCAAGGCCACGAGGCGGGGCCTTCCGATGCGCTGTGGATGGGCGTGTCGATCATCCTGCCGGGCGGCCATACGTCGCTCGACGCCTCGCCGATGGAGAAGCACTACTTCGTGCTGGAAGGCGAGGTCTGCATCCGCACGCCGGAGGAGACTGTGACGCTGGGGCAGTTCGATTCGGTCCGGCTGGCGCCTGGGGAGGCCCGCGAGGTGAGCAATCCGTCTAACCGGCCCGCGATGCTGTTGCTGGCCATGCCGTATCCGGCCACGGCCACCGCCAGGCCCTGATTTTTTGTTGCGCTTCTGCAAACGTTTGCAATCATCCACTTCATAACAACACGAGGAGACCCAGATGCAGAGAGTTTTCAGGCGACGTCATGTGATTCCGCTGGCCCTGATGTCCACCGTCATCGCCCGGGAAGCGATGGCGGAAGACAGCGTGACGATATACGGGCGGCTCAACACGGCCATCGAGTACTCGCGGGCCAGCACGGCGACGGACGGGACTAAGCTGGGCAGTACGGTGCGGCAGACCAACAACCGGTCGGTATTCGGCTTTCGGGGCGTGGAGCACCTGGGCGGCTCGCTCCAGGCCGTGTGGCAGATCGAGAGCAACGTCTCGCTGGACACCGGGCAGGGCCAGATCGCAGGCCGCAATACGCGCGTGGGCCTGCAGGGCGACTACGGGCTGCTGTTCATGGGCCACTGGCAGACGCCCTATACAGAGTCGACCGCTGGCTACGATCCGTACTACCCGACCACGGCCGGCTATATGGCGCTGATCGGCAATGGCTCGACCTCCAGCTCCGACAACGTCCAGGACACGAGTTCGTTCGACCGGCGCCAGAAGAACATCATCCAGTACCGCTCGCCGCAGCTGGGGGGTGCCAGCCTCTGGCTCGGCTGGGGATTGCCGGAAGAGAAGACGACGGTGCCGCGCAATCCGGCGCTGTACTCCGCCGCACTGGTCTACGAGCGCGGCCCGCTGGGGGCGACCGTCGCCTACGAAGTTCACTCGCACTACCAGGCGGCCGGGCGCAATGACGATGCGCTGAAGGTCGCGCTGGCCTACCAGCTGTTCCCGGGCACGCGCCTGGCCGCGCTCTATGAGCACCTGCACTACCGCACCGATACGGGCGACCTGCAGCGCAACGGGTACTACGCATCGCTGGTGCAGAAGCTTGGGACCGGCAGCGTGCGGGTGGGGGTGGCCTATGCCGCCAACGGCACGGGATCGTCCACGGACACGATCGGATTCTTCCGCAGCGGTTCGGAAACCAATGCCATGCAGTTCACGGTGGGCTACGACTATCCGCTATCGAAGCGCACCGCACTCTACGCGTACTACAGCCGCATCAATAACAAGAAAAACGCGATCTACGACTTCGCCATCAACGAGCTCGGTGTCAGCGCCGGTGCCGATCCGCAGACCTTTGCGCTCGGCATGCGGCACTTTTTCTGACATCCGCGCACGCCATTGCATCGTGAGGAGACAACCATGAGACGACAGTTTTTCCGCCCCATTGCGGCCCTTGGACTGATCGCGGCGCTTGGGCTGCCGTACACCGTCATCGCGCAACCCCAGTATCCCGTCAAGCCGATCCGGCTGATCGTGCCGTTCTCGGCGGGCAGTGCCACCGATATCCTGGCGCGCATTATCGGCGCAAAGATTGGGGAGGGCGGCCAATGGCAGGTGATGGTGGACAACCGGCCCGGCGCCGGCGGCACGCTGGGCGCCACCACGGTTGCCAAGTCGCCGCCCGATGGCTACACGCTGATCCTGGTCTCCGTGGGCCATGCCATCAACGCCACGCTCTATCCGAAGTTGGGCTACGACACGCTCAAGGACTTCGCGCCGGTGTCGCTGGTCGCCTCGGTGCCCAACGTGCTGGTGGTCAACGCCGCCAGTCCGTACAAGTCGATGCGCGATATCGTGGCTGCCGCGAAGGCCAAGCCGGGCACCCTGAACTTCGATTCCGCCGGTTCGGGCAGTTCTACGCACCTGAGTGGTGAGATGTTCAAAATGCGGGCGGGCATCGACATCGTGCACATTCCGTTCAAGGGTACCGGCGAAGCCCTGACCGACGTGATGGCGGGGCGCGGCGACATGATGTTCGCGCCGACTGTATCGGCCCTGCCGTTTGTCAAGCAAGGCAAGTTGCGTGCGCTGGCGGTGACCACGCCAGCACGCGCAGGCGCGTTGCCCGATGTGCCGACCGTGGCGGAGGCGGGGCTGCCCGGCTATGCGTTCGATTCGTGGTTCGGCGTCCTGGCGCCGGCCGGCACGCCGAAGGAGGTGATTCAGGCGGTGAATGCCGAGATCGGCAAGGCGCTGGCGTCTCCCGATGTGCGCGAGCGGCTGGCGGCCCAGGGGGCCGAGGCGCGCGCCAGCACGCCGCAGGAGTTTTCCAGCTATATCCAGGCCGAAATTGGCAAGCTGGCGCCTGTGGTGAAACAGTCCGGCGTGCGGGCAGGGGAATAAGCGGCGCCGGGGCGGCAGGCGCTAGAATGGCGCATTCCAACAGCCAACGTGGCGTCTGCCTGCCCATGTCCGAGCGCAAACGCGTGACCATCAAGGACCTCGCCGCCGAGGTCGATGTCCACTATTCGACGGTGTCTCGCGTGATGAATCCCGCCACGCGCCATCTGGTGGCCGAAGAAGTGGCCACACGGATCCTGAAGCTGGCCGAATTGCGCGGGTTCCGCCCGAACCGCATCGCGGCGGGGTTGCGCACGCAACGCTCGGGGCTGATCGGCGTGGTGCTGCCGGACATCGCGAATCCGGTGTTCCCGCCCATCCTGGCGGGGATCGAGGCCGTTCTTGGCCGGCACGGCTATGTGCCGATCGTCGTCAATGCCGGCGTGGAGCGCCTCAGGCAGCGTTTCGTGATCGATCAGTTGCTGGCCAGGCAGGTGGAAGGGCTGGTGCTGGCCACGGCGGAACGCGACGATCCCTTGCTCGACTACTGCTTCCAGCTCGGCATTCCGGTGGTCATGGTGAATCGCGGCGAGCATACCGGCCGGGCGTCCTGCGTGGTCAGCGACAGCCAGCTGGCGATGGCGCTGACGGTCGATCATCTGGTATCGCTCGGTCACCGCAGCATCGGTCACATTGCCGGTCCCGCGAGTACCTCCACGGGACAGTTGCGCCGGGAAGGCTTCATGCAGGCGGTCAAACGCCATCGGTTGCGGCGCGGCGCGTATGCCGTCGTCGAGGCGGAGAGCTATACCCGGGAGGCCGGCCGCAGGGCCTGTGACCAGTTGTTCGAATCGCTGCCCGACCTGACCGCCATTGCCGCCGGCAATGACCTCGTGGCCATGGGTTGCTACGACTTTCTGCGCGAGCGCGGCTTGCGCTGTCCGGAGAACGTCTCGGTGGTCGGCCACAACGACATGCCTTTTGTCGATGCACTGACGCCGCCGCTGACAACCATCCGCATCCCGGTCCATGACATGGGCGAACAGGCGGCCGAACTGCTGCTGCGCCGGATCGACAAGCCACAGACTGCCACCGTCGTCATCGAATTGCGGCCGGAACTGGTGGTACGCGGCTCGACAGCTGCGCCGCCAGCACAGGGTTAATCGTTCAGCTTCCCTGGGGAAGCGTCGGACGACTGCCCAGGAAGGCGTCGCGCAGGAGGGTACGGATGCCAGACGCTTCCAATGGTCGCGGATTCGGGTACTGATTCTGCAGGGCCAGTTCGCATGCCCGCTCCAGATCCTCTTCCTTCAACCCGATATCGCGCAGCGCGGTAGGGGCGCCGAGCGAGGCGGCGAGGTCGAAGACCGCCGCCGGCGCGTTGCCATCGGTGGCGCCCAGCGCACGAGCGATGGCCTCCATGGCGGCCGGCGCGGCAGGGGCGTTGTAGGCCAGCGCATGCGGCAGCACAATCGTATGGACTTCTGCATGCGGCAGGTTGAAGGTGCCGCCCAGCGTATGACACAGCTTGTGGTGCAACCCTGCCGTGACGCTGCCAAGCACGGCCCCGCACAGCCACGCCCCATAGAGCGCATCGCCACGTGCGGCGAGCCTTTCCGCACCGTCCTCACCACCTTCCCGCGCAATGACGGGCAGCGCACGACCCAGCGCCGCGATACCTTCGCGCGACATCCAGTCGCTGACCGGATTGCGATCGCCAGCATAGAGGCCTTCGGCTGCATGGGCGATGGCATTGATGCCGCTGGTCACGCTGACCATGCGCGGCAGGCGCAGTGACAACTCCGGATCGTAGATGACCGTGCGCGGCAGGACACGGGCATCGCGTCCGGTGCGCTTCAGGCCGGCGTCGGTCAGGCCGTAGATCGGCGTCGCTTCCGAGCCGGCGTAGGTGGTGGGCACAGCGATGACCGGCAGCGCGGACTCCAGCGCAATCGCCTTCCCGAGGCCGATCGTCGATCCTCCGCCGATGGCCAGCGCGCAGTCGGCGCCACACTCCGCCGCCACGGTGCGCGCCTTGCGGGCTTGTTCCACGGGCACGTGCATGACGGCGCCATCGAAGATGCCCGCGCTGCGGTCACCCAGCAACGCGCTGGCCCGCTCCGCGAGTGCCCGTTGCCCGGGCGTGCAGAGCACGAGCACGCGCTTGACGCCGAGCGCATCGGCTTCCTCAGGCAGTCGGGCCAGCGAGCCCGCGCCGAAGACCACGCGCTGCGGGCGGGACTGATAGACGAAAGGATTCATGACGGCGGCATCTATTCGAGTGTGATGTTGCGGGCCTTGATCAGGCGACCCCAGCGCGCGGACTCGTCCTGGATCAGCTTGTTGGTCTGGGCGGCATTGCCGGCCACGATCTCGAAGCCGCCGGCGCTCAACTGCTTGGCGATGGCCGGGTCGCGCAGCGTGGCGGTCACCGCCGCGGACAGTTTCTCCAGCACGGCGGGTGGAGTCTTGGCCGGCGCGATCATCGCCACCCACGAGTAGGCTTCGAAGCCCTTGTAGCGTTCCGCTACGGCGGGCACCTCGGGCAGACGGGCGTCGCGCTGCGGAGAGGTTACCGCCAGCGCGCGCAGCTTGCCGGCCTGCACGTAAGGCAGGATCAGCGGCAGGCTGGCGATCATCGAGTCCACGTGGGCGCCCAGCAGGTCGTTGATCGCGGGCCCGCCACCCTTGTAGGGGGTGTGAATGCCGCTGGTGCCGGCGGCTTCGAAGAACGCTTCCGCCACAAGTTGGTTCGAACTCCCGGCGCCCACCGACGCGTACGAGACCTTCTTCGGCGTACGCGTGGCGTTGACGTAATCCTGAAGGGTCTGGTAGGGCGAACTGGCCGGCACCACGAGCACCATCGGGGAGCGGACCATATACGACACGCCCGTCAGGTCACGCTTCGCGACATAGGGCAGTTTCGGATAGATGTGGGATTCGGTGGCGAAAGAATCGAACACCATGCCGAGCGTGTAGCCATCCGCAGGGCTCCGGGCAATCTGGCCGGTGCCGATGGTGCCGCCGGCGCCCGCGCGGTTATCTACCACGACGGTTTGCGCCAGGCGGGTGTGCAGGCCATCCTGCACCTGCCGTGCGACCTTGTCGACGGTGCCGCCCGCCGCATAGGGCACGATGATCGTGACCGTCTTGGCCGGCCAGTCGTCGGCCATGACGTGCCCGGTTGCGCACATGAGGAGCGCGGCGGCCAGCATGCGGCGGGGGCGCCCGCGCATCGAGCGCAGGGCGGCTGAGAGGTAAGTTGTCTCCATTGCGGTGCCTTCCAGTAGGGTTTCGACAATCCGGATGACGGAGGCTGCATGCTTTGCGCGTTTCGCAAAGACTTGCCTCTCTGGTCTGGGATGTTGATATTATTCCTGTCGGTTTGCGGTGGAAAGTCAAGCCGGACGCGTAATGCCTTTGCGGGGAGCGCACAAATGGAATTCATTCGCTTTGCTGAGAACCTGGCCGTCTTCGTCGATGTGGCGCGCGAAGGGAGCTTCTCGGCCGTCGCGCGGCGGCGCGGGCAGGTGGCGTCGTCGGTATCGCGCCAGATCGATGTGCTGGAGCGGGAAATGGGCGTGGCGCTGTTCACGCGCTCCACGCGGGCGCTGGTCCGCACGGAGGCGGGCGATCTCCTCTACCAGCGGGCCGCGCGCATCCTCCAGGAACTCAACGAAACGCGCGATGCGGTGACGGCGCTGGAGCAGGGCGTTAGCGGCCGGCTGCGCGTGGCGTGCCTTCCGGCGTTTGCGCGGCGGCACGTCGTGCCGCACCTCGGCTCCCTCTACGCACAGTATCCGGACCTGACCGTGGAGCTGGAGCTGACCGAGCGCGTGGTCGATCCGGTGCTCGAACGATTCGACGTTGTGGTGCGCGTCGGGCAACAGGCTGACAGCAACCTGATCGCCCAGCGCGTGGCCAGCCAACGATACGTGATCTGCGCCACGCCGGACTACCTGCGCGCGCATGGCAGGCCGGTGCACGCCGACGAGCTGCAGCACCACCGCCTGATCGACCGGGGCCACAGCACAAGCATGCGCGGCTGGCGCGAACTCCTGGAACCCACCCACGCCGCGCAGGCGCTGTTCGCAGTCGAGTGCGACGATTGCGATGCGCGGCGGCTGTCGGTATTGCAGGGGCTGGGCATCGCCCTGATGCCGGACTGGTCGGTCGGCGAGGACATCGGCGCGGGGCGGCTGGAAGAATTGCTGCTGGATGGCCTCCGCCCGCAGGCGCAAGGCGGCATCTACCTGCTACGCGCCCAGCCCCGCGCCTCGGCCAAGCTTCGGGCCTTCACCTCGCACCTGAACCAATGCATTGGGGCCCCCCCATCGTGGCAACTGGCGATGACGCGGACTGCTTCCTACGAGCCTGTTTTGGGTGGGGCGTAGCCGGGCGTTGCTTGCGCCAAAGGTTCTCCCTTGTGATTCCCTGTGGAATCTTTATCGCTTCACTCATGACTCGCAGGCAAGTTCGCGGAACGACTTGGGAACTGTGCGTTGGTCTCCCTACCGAAGAGGGGATCCCGCGGATTTTGCCTTAATCCAGACTTGCGGCTGCCGATACCGTAGAGGGTTGAATGGGATCAATCCACACTCGGTCACGGCGTGATAGATGTGTCGTTTTGTTCCTTGTCTGGAGAAATGAATTGAAGAGTCTCAAGAACTACTGCCTGCTCGGTGCCGCCGCTGCCGCCGCCATCGGTCTGGCGGGATGCGCAACTGAATCGTCGACCGCGCTGCCGGTGCAAAAGGTGGAAAGCGCGAGCCGCCCCTATAACGGCGTGCGCACCCCCATTGCCGTAGGCAAGTTCGATAACCGTTCCAACTACATGCGCGGCGTGTTCTCCGACGGCATCGACCGTCTGAGCGGCCAGGCCAAGACCAGCCTGGTGACGCACCTGCAGCAGACCAACCGTTTCAGTGTGCTTGAGCGTGAGAACCTCGACGAGATCAAGCGCGAAGCCGCTATCAAGAATCAGGCGCAGAAGCTCAAGGGCGCCGACTTCGTGGTGACCGGCGATATCACCGAATTTGGCCGCAAGGAAGTGGGCGACGTGCAGCTTTTCGGTATTCTCGGCCGCGGCCGCGAGCAGGTCGCTTATGCCAAGGTGAACCTGAACGTCGTCAACATCAGCACCTCTGAAGTGGTTTACGCCACGCAGGGCGCCGGCGAATTCAAGCTGTCGAATCGCGAGGTGATCGGGTTTGGCGGTACGGCCAGCTATGACTCCACGCTCAATGGCAAGGTGATGGACCTGGCCATGCGTGAAGCCGTGAACAACCTGGTCAGCGCGATCGAAAGCGGCGCATGGAAGCCGGCGCAGTAAACGCATAGGCCTATACCAACAAGAGCGAGAACAACAATGAAGTCATGGGTTACGCTGCGCAACGCGGCGTTTTTGTCGGCTGCCGGCCTGCTGGCCGGTTGTGCAGGTCCACAATCGATGTACCAATGGGAGGGGTATCAATCCCAGGTCTACGCGTACTTCAAGGGCGAATCGAAGGAAGCGCAGATCACCGCGCTGGAAAGTGGCCTGGAAAAGATCAAGGCGAAAGACGGAAGCGTGCCACCTGGCTATCACGCCCAGCTTGGCATGCTGTATCTGAATGTCGGGAAGGGCGATCAGATGGTCAAGGAATTCCAGACAGAGAAGACGCTGTTCCCGGAGTCCACGCCTTACATGGATTTTCTGATGCGCAATGTGAAGACTGACGAGCGCAAGGATGTGACGGTGGGCGCCACGCCGCCCGCCAAGGCAGATGCCACGGAAGGGAGCGTCAAATGATGCGTCGAATGCTGACCTACGTCGCCACGCTCGGCATCGTGATGTTGTTCGCAGGCTGTGCCGTGCCCAGAAAACAGGTGGATTACGCTGCGTTCAAGGCCGCTCGCCCGCGTTCGATCGTGGTGCTGCCGCCGCTGAACGAGTCGCCTGACATCAAGGCCACGTACGCCATGCTGTCGCAAGCCACGTATCCGCTGGCTGAGTCGGGTTACTACGTGCTGCCGGTGGCGCTGGTCGACGAAACGTTCCGGCAGAATGGCCTGACCGTGCCTGGTGACATCCACACGGCACCCGTGCCCAAGCTGCGCGAAATCTTCGGTGCGGATGCCGCGCTGTACGTGACCGTGACGGACTACGGCTCGCGTTACCAGGTACTGAGCAGCGTGACCCGCGTGGCCGCGAATGCGAAGCTGGTAGACCTGAAGACCGGCGACGTGTTGTGGAGCGGCACGGCAGTGGCAGCTAACGACAGTGGCAACAGCGGCGGCGGCCTAATCGGCATGCTGATCACCGCCGCCATCAACCAGGCGGTCAATCATCTGACCGACGCCAGCTATCCGGTGGCCGGCACGGCCAGTGTGCGTCTTTTGTCCGCCGGCATGCCGGGTGGCATCCTGTACGGCCCGCGCTCGCCGAAGTACCAGGCAGACTGATCTCGCCGGGTTCGGCTGCGCAAGAAAGAATGCCGCAGCACTGTCTCCTCGTCGGAGCGGTGTTGCGGCATTTTCACTTTGTCTGGGGGAAACGGCAGCTGCAAACGGCAATATCACATTGCATCGTTACCCGAAGCAACGGGAGGATTGGTGCCGGCAGGACAACGCTGTGAGCGCCTTCCCGGATCTACCGGCAGGCCGGCGGATTCCATAAGATTTGTTCTGCGCCGTGTTACTACGATCGCAACAGATCACCACCCGTGCCTCTCAACCCAGTCCTTCGACCATAGGAATCACCATGGCCAACGCTATCATCGAATCCCTTGTGAGCCGTCGTACCATCAGTCTGTACGACCCTGCCTTTACCGTGGGCGACGATCAGATCCGCGAGTTGGTAAGAGTCGCCACCACTGCGCCGACATCCTTCAACTTGCAGAACTGGCGCTTCATCGCAGTGCGCACGCCTGAAGCCAAGGCGCGCCTGCGGGCCGTTGCCTGGGACCAGCCCAAGATCACCGATGCCTCCGTTACCTTCATCATCTGCGGACAGTTGGCCGACCATCGGGTGTTGCCGAAGCGCCTGGCGCCAGCCGTGGAGGCGGGCATCATGCCGGCGAAGGTCGCCACGGGGTTCGAAGATGCTGCGCGCGGCCTGTACTTCGAGCATCCGCAGCTCCAGCGCGACGAGGCGGTACGCACCGGTGCCATCGGCGCGACGGCGTTGATCTATGCTGCGCATGCGCTGGGCCTGGGTTCGTCGCCGATGATCGGTTTCGACGCCGAGGCGGTAGCAAGTGAGTTCGGGCTGGCCGAAGACGAAGTGCCCGTCATGCTGCTGTCCGTCGGGTCAGCCCTGCCCGAGAACTGGGCGCAAAAGCCGCGCCGCGCAGTAGCAGAGGTGCTTGACTTCGCGTAGGTCCCACACAGAGCCCTTCATCATGGATGCCGAAGGCAACTGCGCTTCGGCATCCATGATCAGTGGGCTCCTCAGGCACGATGAACTGCACAACGGCTCCCCGTGGCAGATTGGCACTCGCCCACAACCGGCCGCCATGCGCTTCGATAATCGTGCTGCATGGCATTTCGCCGTGGGATTTTGTAAAGGTGGATTTACGCTCGCCTTCTGCGGCCGACGCGAAGCACGTCACTTGCGGCGCTGGATGGTCGCCATCGCTACACCCGCTCCGGCAAACGCGCAGGCGGCGGCCACAAGCGCCACGGCGCGCAGGGCGTCAGCGATGGCTTCGGCCTCCGCCCGCGCCAAGGGGCCCTGAGGCGGTGTACGGGTGTCGCCTGCTGCCGCTCCGTCCGGCTCCAGCAATTGCCCGGTCTGGCGTGCATCCTGAGGAATATGCAGTGCATCCAGCCGCGCCGACAGCGCCGCTTCGTGCGACCACACGAACACGATGCCGAGCACCGCAACGGCCAGCAGGCTCGCCACCCGGGCAACCGCGTTGTTGATGCCGGAGGCGATGCCTACCTGGTCGCCCGGCACGGAGCCCATAACCGTCGCCGTGAGTGGCGCGACGGTGATCGTCATACCGAGCCCGAGCACGGCGAGTGCCGGGAAGAATCCGGTCCAATAGCCGCCATGCACGAACGGCAGCGCCAGCATCGCGAATCCGATGCCGGCGACGGCCGGGCCAGCGCTCAACAGTGCCCGCGAACCGAAGCGGCTTGTCAGGCTGCCGGTGAAGCGCGATAGCAAGCCGATGATGACCGGCACCGGTAGCAGCGCGGCGCCTGCTTCGGTTGCGGTGTAGGCATGTGCGCGTATCAGCGTGAACGGCAGGAAGAACAGTGCGCCGCCCAGACCGAAGTAGAGCAGTAGGGTGACGAGGTTGGCGCCGGTGAAATCGCGGGAGCGAAACACGTCGAGTGGCATCATGGGATGACGGCTGTTCGCTTCGATCCTCACGAATGCGCCCAGCACGAGCACGCCGGCGCCGATCGTGCCCAGTACGAGCGGATGCGCGAAGCCGCGCGCCGACACCTGGGTCAGGCCATAGGTGAGGGTGGCGAGCCCGGCCGCCGCGCTCAGCGCGCCGGGCCAGTCCAGTTGCTGAGGCGCATCGAGCTTGTGGCTATTCGGCACTGACGACATCGCCAGCGCAATTGTCAGCGCTGCAAGCGGTACGTTGAGGAAAAATATTGCGCGCCACGACAACGCGTCGACAAGCGCGCCGCCTGCCACCGGCCCCACCGCCGACGTGATCGCGCCGACGGCCGCCCAGGTGCCAATCGCCCGTCCGCGTGCTTCGCCTTCGAACACGGCGCCGATGATCGCGAGACTACTGGGGACAAAGAGCGCCGCGCCAATGCCCTGGACAGCGCGCGCGACGATCAGCGAACTCGCGTTTGGCGCGAGCCCGCAAGCGGCCGACGCCACCGTGAAGACCCCGACGCCGGCGATGAACACCGTGCGGCGGCCGAGCTTGTCGCCCATCGATCCGCCCACCAGCACGAGGGACCCGAGAAAGAGCAGGTAGGCGTTAACGATCCACTGCATTGCCGCAACGCTCGCGCCGAGCTCGCTCTGCATGGCGGGCAGCGCAACATTGACGACGGAGCCGTCGATGAACGCCATGCTTGAGCCGAGGATCGTCGCGGCGAGCGCCATACGTTTGCGCCGGCACGGACGATCGACCGCGTTGGGCTGCGTACGGATGACGAGTTCGTCACAAGGGCTGGCTTGCGCAGCGACGACGCGCGCGGCCATTGGGTCGCGATCGAGAAGATCCGGATTGGCCAAGCTCGCTCCCGTGCCGGTCGATGGTGACTAGCATAGTAAATGGAGTCGCCCGGTTTGGATTGGTCCAGACCTGTTATTCCGGCAGCACCGCCACCGCCTCGATCTCGAACAGCATGCCGTCGATCGCCAGCCTTGGCACGGGAATCAGCGTGCAGGCGGGGGCCGGCCAGTCGCCCAGCAGGGCCTGCCAGGCACGGCTGAAGATGGCCAGTCGTTCCATCGAATGATCGACGATCAGCACCGTGATCTTGGCCACATCTGGGATATCCGCACCGCCGGCCTGCAGCGCCACGCGCAGGTTGGACAGTGCACGGTTGACCTGCGCCGTGAAGTCGGCCAGCAGGCCGCCGCACATGTCCTCGCCACCCTGGCCCGCCGCGAAGATGATCTTCGCGGGCCGGTTCACCATCGCGACATGTGAATAGCCGTTCAGGCGCGGGTCGTAGAGGTCGGGCGGGTTCATGAACTGGAGGTACGGGGCGCGCGGCGATTCGAGCAGCATGGCAGGGTCCTGGATGGAGAAGGGATACCAGTGTCAAACTTCAAGTGCACTTGAGGTCAAGCTTCGATGCGATACCATGCGCGCTGCAAGGGCTTTCCTTGTCCTCCATGGTCCTGTCATGAGCCGCCCCCCGAAGAACGCTCCGTTGGAGCCCCCGGTGCGCCCGATGCGCGCCCGCGATCCGCTGACCATTGGCGAAGTGGTCGAGCGCAGCGGCGTGGCCGCGTCCGCGCTCCATTTCTACGAATCGAAGGGATTGATTTCGAGCACGCGCAGCGCTGGCAACCAGCGCCGCTATCCGCGCGGCATCCTCCGTCGGCTGGCTGTTTTACGCATTGCCCAGCGCATGGGCGTGCCGCTCGCGGTCATTGCCGACGCATTCGCGCGTTTGCCGGCAGGCAAGGCACCGACCGTGGCCGACTGGCGCCGGCTGTCAGCGTCCTGGCGGGAAGATCTCGACGCCCGCATTCGTGCGTTGACGTTGCTCCGCGATCAACTCGACGGCTGCATCGGCTGCGGCTGCCTGTCGCTGAAGGCGTGTCCGTTGCGCAATCCGCAGGACGTGATGGCGAGACAGGGGCCAGGCGCCCACGTGGGCGAGGGCGATTCGCGATTGTGATTGTCATGTGTCTGCCATAGCCGTTTCCCATCGTGATCGGCGGTGTCGTGCCCGTGTTCAACCTGGATGGCGTCCGCCCGGGGCAGTTACGCATGACCGGTGCGCTGCTCACGGAGATCTACCAGGGAAGAATCGTCAACTGGAACGATCCGGCCATTGCGGCGGAAAATCCTGGCCTGCTGCTGGCCAGATATGAAGATCGTGGTCGTCCATCGGAGCGACAGCTCTGGCACCACGTTCAACTGGAGCCGCGTTATTCGTCCTGCATGGCCTCAGCGGCTATCGAAACGCGCAGCCAGGCGCTGTTCGCGGAACGCATCGACTACGAAATCGATGAACGCACGCGTCCTGAGCGGCAGCTGCTGCTTGTTTGGGTAATAGAGGCAGATCGGCCCGATATCCGCGTACCAGCCGGGCAGCAACCGGATGAGGTCGCCGCTGAGCAGCCAGCGGGAAGCGTGCGGCATCGGCAGCATGGCCACGCCGTGGCCAAGCATCGCCGCGTGCGCCATGGCTTCCGGGTCGTCGAAAATAAGGCGGGTGCGGCACTCGGCCAGGGCCTTCTCACCGAACGGATTGCGCAGGGTCCATGCGTACTGGCGGCCGGTGGCGACCGAGCGCCGGGCGATGCCATCGAACTGGGCCAACTCCGAGGGGTGCCTCGGCATGCGCCGGGTCGCCATATAGGCCGGCGATGCCGCGACGATCACGTGCGCGGGAGCCAATTCCCGGGCGATGACCCCCTGGCTCAGTTCGATGCCACCCCCAATCGCCGCATCGAAGCCGCCGCCGATCAGGTCGACGGGCCGGTTATCGAAATGCCAGTCCGGCACGACTTCCGGATAGCGGCCCAGGAATTCGCCAAGCATCGGCACCAGGTATTCCCGCCCGAACGCGACCCCCAAGCTCACTTTCAGCATCCCCGACGGCGCGCCGCTGCGCTCCGCCGCGTGGGAAAAGGCGTCCTGCAAGTCCGCGTAGGGCGCGGTCACCTCGTGCAGAAAGCGCTCGCCGTCGGCCGTGAGGGTCAGATTGCGCGTGCTGCGATGGAACAGCCGCAGTCCGAGCCGCGCTTCCAGGCGCGCGACGTTCTTGCTGAGCGCAGCGGGCGTGACGCCCAGACGCCGCGCGGCCCCCGAGAAGCTGCCCGTTTGGGCGCTCAGGATGAAGGATTCGAGAAGACTCAGGCCTTCCATCGTCAGATCCGATACTTTTGGTTGAAATTGATGATCCGGATTATGGGCTATTCGCGCGGCAATCGTGTGTGGATACTTCACTCACCCTAACCCGATGGAGTTTCGACATGACCACCCCCACCACCTTTGCCGGCAAGGTTGCTTTCGTTACTGGCGGCGCCCGCGGCATTGGCGCCGCGATCGTCCAGCGTCTGGCGCAGGACGGCGCAGCCGTGGCATTTACCTACAAGGGCTCGACCGCCAACGCCAACGCACTGGTGGCCAGCGTGGAAGCCGCTGGCGGCCGCGCACTGGCCATCCAGTCGGACGCAGGCGATGCGGCCTCGCTCACGCGCGCCATCGACGACGCCGCGCGGCACTTTGGCAAGATCGACATCCTCGTGAACAATGCCGGCGTGCTGCTGATGGGCGGGATCGATACCTTCTCGCTGGAAGACTTCGACAAGACCCTGGAAGTGAATGTGCGCGCCGTCTTCGTCGCGTCGAAGGCGGTCTTGCCGCACATGGGGCAGGGCGGTCGCATCATCAATATCGGCAGCTGCAATGCCGAGCGCATGCCGTTCCCGGGCGGCGCGGCTTACGCGATGAGCAAGTCGGCGCTGCAAGGGCTCGTGCAAGGCATGGCGCGCGACCTCGGGCCGAAGGGCATCACGGTCAACAATGTCCAACCCGGTCCGACCAATACCGATATGAATCCGGAGTCCGGCGATTTCGGCGGCGCCCTCCATGCCCTGATGGCCCTGGAGCGTCACGCGCATCCGGCCGAGATCGCAGGCATGGTTGCCTACGTGGCCAGCCCGGAGGCTGGTTTCGTTACTGGTGCAAGCCTGACGATCGACGGCGGTTTCAACGCCTGAGCGGACGGGTTCAAGGCGATGTGCGTGATATGATTCACATGCGAACTAAATCACGACAACTCTTGCCTCAGGAAGATGCAGCATCGCCTTGTATATCTATTGAACGTTGGCCAGCGTCGACTGCAACGATGGCAGACGCGCGCAGCCGGTGGCGGGGTGACAGCGGCTCAGTCCGGGCTGCTGTTCTTCCTGGGCACGCACGACGGTGCACTGATGAGCGAGGCGGCTGCCGCGCTCGATCTGGGTGCGCCGGGCATCAGCGGTCTGGCTGACCGGACCGAAAAAGCTGGATTGATCGAGCGCCGGGCCGATGAGACCGACGGCCGGGCATCGCGCTTGTGGCTGACGGATGCAGGGCGTGCCGCGCGCCAGCGTTCCAAGACGCGCATGAAGGACCTTAATGCAAAGTTGACCGAGGGCTTCACGGAGGCGGAAGTCGACGTGGTGGCGCGGTGGCTCGCCAGCCTGCAGGAAAAGTTTCCCGTCGCCGACGACGGGGACGCGTAACCTGGGCTGCGGCTGGGGCCGCAGCGTGCACGCTTACTGCTGCGTCACCTTCGAGAAATCTGGCTTGCGTTTTTCGGCGAAGGCGGCAAACGCCTCCCTGGCCTCGGCGCTCGTCAGCCGTTCCTGGAACTTGGCGCTCTCGCTATCCATCTGGGCCACCAGCGCCTCGGCTTTACGCATCAGCGCCTTCATCGCGCTGAGGGAACCGGGCGGCTTGGCGGCGATGCGCTCGGCCATGCGGCGCGCTTCCGCACGAAGTTGATCGTTGTTGCAGACCCTGTTGGCGATGCCCCACGCCACGGCAGTCTGGGCGTCCAGCGGCTCACCCATCGCAAACATCTCGAATGCCCGGGCGTGGCCGATGCACAGCGGCATCAGGTAGCTCGAGGCCGCCTCAGGCACGAGCGCGAGATTCACGAAAGGTGTGATCAGTTGCGCATCCTGCGCCAGCAGCACGTAGTCGCAATGCAGCAGCATGGTGGTGCCAACGCCGACGGCCTTGCCGTGGACCGCTGCAACGATGGGCACCGTCGCCTTGGCCAAGGCATGCAGAAAGCGGTGCACATGACGTTCGGCAGGACCCTTTCCCGCCGCGATCGCTGCGAACTCGCTCACATCATTCCCTGCAGTGAACATGTCCCCATCCCCTTGCACCAGCAATACGCGGATGTTGCGATCGTGCTCGGCGCGCTCGATGGTATCGGCCAGCGTGCCGTACATCTGATTCGTGAGGGCGTTCTTCTTGTCCGGTCTGGCTAGCGTGATGGTCAGCACGCCGTCAGTCAGGTCGGTGCGAATTTCCGGGGTGGTCATGCCGGTCTCCAAGGGTTTAAGTTCGTATGCGAAGTATATTGATACTTTGCATGCGAAGTAAAGTCCCTGCGGGTCGACGGCAAGCGGTCTTGTGTCCGCTGGCGGGGGTAGCGCCTGAAGCACGCGAAGGTGGCTGCTAGACTTCTTCCTTCCAGTGATTCTTATCGCCTCGTGTTCACCATGGACCTTTCCCACCTGGAGCGGCAGCTCGCCTTCCTGAGAGAGATTGATCGACTGAAGAGCGTCGTAAGGATGTCGCCGCTGATCGATCGCTCGCGTCGAGAAAACAGTGCCGAGCATTCCTGGCATCTCGCCATGTATGCGCTCGTGCTGTCGGAGCACGCGGCGGCGCCTGTCGACGTGGTCCGCGTTGTGAAGATGCTCCTCCTCCACGATATTGTGGAGATCGATGCCGGCGATACGCCGTTCCATGATCCGTCGATGCAGGCCGATCAGGTGGAACGGGAGCGCCAGGCGGCGGAGCGGATCTTTTCCTTGCTGCCGGATGCGCAAGCCGCCGAGTTTCGCGGTCTTTGGACCGAATTCGAGGCAGCGGAGAGCGACGACGCGAAGTTCGCCAAGGCGTTGGACCGCTTCCAGCCGCTACTTCACAACGTGGCAACGGACGGCGGCACCTGGGTCGCGCCTCAGGTCAGTGAGGAGCAGGTCTTCGCGCGTTACGGGCCGACCATCGAAAGTGGCGCACCCGCCCTCTGGGAGGTGGCCGCCCAGCTCGTACGGGAACACTTCAGCGATCCGCTGGCCGGGAAAGCCGATCTTGACGGGCGTGTCTAATCGAGCAGATCGGGTTCTGCATCCACCAACCCCGCGAAGAGGCTCTCGAACGCGTGCAACGAGCCTTCATTGCCGCCCACCTGGCCATGTGTGTGCCGCGCCGTGGCAGTGTCGATCAGTTGTGGTGTGCCGGCGGCTTCGGCAAGCAGTTGCGTGTGTGCGGCATTCTCCAGTGCGATGTACCACCAGGCTGTGGCTTCCACGGTAGGACCCGCCGTCAGGATGCCGTGGTTCTTCAGGATCGCACCTTTGTACGTCTGGCCATTGCCCTTGTCCAGGGCCTGCGCAATGCGATCCCCCTCGGAGTTGTCCACGACCATACCGGTGAAATCATCGAACAGCACGTGGTCTTCAAAGAACGAGCACGCATCCTGCGTCAGAGGATCGAGCTTGCGGCCCAGCGTGGACCAGGCCTTGCCGTAGGTGGAATGCGTATGCGCGGCTGCTACGACGTGCGGGTGTGCCTCATGAATGGCCGCGTGGATGGCAAAGGCCGCCTTGTTCAGCGGGCGGTTGCCGACCACTGTTTCACCGCGGGCGTTCACGAGCAACAGGTCGGAGACGCGGATGCGCGAGAAATGCACGCCGAGCGGGTTGACCCAGAAATGATCGGGAAACTCGGGGTCCCGCGCGGTGATGTGCCCGGCAAGGCCGAGCGCGAAGCCCTGGCGTGCAAAGAGGCGGAAAGCGCCGGCAAGACGCTCCTGACGGTGCCGACGCTCGGCCGCCACGCTGGGGCGCTCAGGTAGCGGGTCGAACCAGAATTTCTGCCGCGGTTCTGGGTTGGGCGTGAAAGACGCCCGGTGTTCGAACGGAAAGACGGAGTTCATCGTTGGACCTTTGCGGCGATTCCCGCAGGCAATTCGTTGTCATTCACGCAGATGTCGCTGCGCGTCTTCGGGATCAGAATGCAGGGATGATCGACCCCTTGAACTGGGTGTTGATGAAGTTGCGCACTTCGTCGGACTGGTAGGCCTTGACCAGTCTGGCCACCCATGGCTTTTCCTTGTCTTGCGGGCGCGTGGCAATCAGATTCGCGTAGGGGCCGCGTGCATCCTCGATCGCAATGGTGTCCTTCTGCAAGGACAGTCCGGCCTGGTAGGCATAGTCGTTGTTGATCGATGCCGCCGCGAGGTCAGGCAGCGCACGCGGCAACTGCGCGGCGTCGAGTTCCACGAGCTTGAGCTTGCGCGGATTCTCCACCACATCGAGCGGCGTCGCGTTGACGCCGTTCTGGCCTACCCCCACCTTCAACTTGATCAGGCCGGCCTTTTGCAACAGCAGCAACGCGCGATTGCCGTTCGACGGATCGTTCTGGATGCCGATGCGCGCGCCTTCCGGCAGTTGATCAATGCTGTGGTACTTCTTGGAGTAGATGCCGAGCGGCGCCGTGATCGTCAGGCCAGCCGGCACGATCTTGTAGCCACGCGTCTTGATCTGGCTGTCGAGGAATGGCTTGTGCTGGAACGCGTTCGCATCGAGATCGCCAGACGCGAGCGCCTCGTTGGGCTGCAGGTAGTCGTTGAATACCACGACGTCGATCGTCAGGCCGTCCCGGGCGGCCACTTTCTTGACCACATCGAAGATCTGCTCCTGGTTGCCGGCCGAAATGCCAACCTTGATCTTCGATTTTTCCGGTGCGCCCTGCGCCGAGGCAGATCCCATGCCCCCGGTCACGCCGATGCCAACCCCAAGCGCCACGATGAGGGCGCGCGTCCATGTTTTCATTGTGAGAGTCCCTGATTGATGTGAGTTGCGAGGTGCTAAAACAGACCCGTGGTAGGTGGGGGCTGATCCTTGAGCAGCCAGGCGCCTACGGCGGCGGATTTCCACTGGCGCGGATTGTGATTCGCCACGGTGCGTGCATTGCGCCAAAGCCGATCGAGGTTGTAGGTGCGATCACACGCCGATGCGCCCCCGACGTCGAACACGTACTCGGCACTCTTCAATGCGGCGCCTACGGCGAAGTACTGTGCCTGGGCCACATCGATGGACGCCTGCGTCAGCGAGGCATCGCTGAGGTGGTCGGCCCACGCGGCGTCAATGGCGTCAGCGGCGCGCAGCGTGGCCGCTTCGGCCGCGTAGACTTCG
Organism: Cupriavidus sp. 10L45; assembly: GCF_056395225.1. Taxonomy (NCBI): domain Bacteria; kingdom Pseudomonadati; phylum Pseudomonadota; class Betaproteobacteria; order Burkholderiales; family Burkholderiaceae; genus Cupriavidus; species Cupriavidus sp. 10L45. The sequence continues at coordinate 112,626 of NZ_JBFTJC010000015.1, read as the reverse complement.
GCGGCAATCTGGCCGATGGTCTCCTGCACGTAGGGGTCATCCACCGAACGCTCGGCCGAACTGTGCTTGATGGGCCGCGCCTTGTTGCGTGCGAACCAGATCGCATCGTTCAACGCGTTGCGTGCGATGCCGGCCTCGGTAGCGGCGAGGAAGAGCTGGAACACGGGCGTGACGGGATTCCGGCGGTCCCGCGGAACATGACTGCGGCGGACTTCGTCCGGCTCCACTCGCATGTCCGTAAAGCGCGTGGTACCGCTGGCGGTGAGGCGTTGTCCGATGGTGTCGAAGTCATCGACGAGTTCCATGCCCGCGCGTTGGCGTGGCACCGTGAAATGAGTTTCCTGCCCGGTCTCGTCCAGGGCGATGGACGTGACCCAGTCCGCGTACAGTGCCCCGGTGCTGTAGTACTTCGTGCCGTTGACGACGTGATGGTCGTCGTTCCGCACGATGGTCGCCCTGACTTCGCCCTGCTTGCCACCGCGTTCGATGCCGCCATTCCCGATGATCTGGCCAGACAGTAAGCGGTTGAACCAGCGGTCGCGTTCGGCTTCGTTGTCCTGTCCTGCCAATATCCCTTCCACGAGGCCGAAGTTCGGCCGCAGAGATTGAGCGAGATTGGCGTCGACCGCCGCGAGGTCGATGACGAACTGGATCGTGTCCCGAATGCTGCCACCCGGGCCGCCATATGCCTTGGGTATCCTGAACGTCAGCAGGCCAGCGTTCGCGATCTTTCGGGCGAGCGCAAAGGGCAGCTCGCGCCGGGACTCACGCGCGCTGGCCTCGGCCGCGATCTCGGGCAGCAATGCCCTCGCGCGCTCGCGCAGCACGGCGACTTCCCCGGCCGGCGGTAGCGCTTCGCCGCGCGGGGCAGGGTGCGGGTTGACGGCCGCGTCGCGCGGCGCCAGCGTATCGATAGTTCCCATGTCGTCATCGTGGTTCGGGGCCACTCAGGGTAATCAATACGGCGGGAACGGCGAAGCACGATATCCGCATGTCGATATCGCTTGCGCGTGCGATTCATATGCGAAATCCGGCTGTGCGGTGGCGCGTGGGAATGCCGTCTCGGTCGCCCACCGGCGTCGGGTGAATGAGCTCATGAGGAATACGCCGGGAAGTGCGCCGACACCGGGCACGCGCATATTCATATGGTCATTCAATCGTTCCGGTCCGGCGGCTCATGCCCGTAAGCTGAACGTCCATTTCCCGTTGCATCACAGCATTCATGGCCACCTACCTCGACAACAGACAGCGCGCCGAACTGGCCCACGCCGCCCGTCATTGGCTGTGGCGATCGGAATTGCCAACCTGGCTGCTGATCGTTGCCGTCTACGCGTCGTGGTTCGGCGTGGCGGTCAACGCCAACCGGATCGGGCTGCCGCTCGCCTGCGTGCTGCTGACGTTGGCGACCACGTGGTTCCTGTCACTGCAACATGAACTGCTGCACGGCCATCCCACCCGGCTGCCGTGGCTCAATGCCCTGCTAGGCGCCGCACCACTTGGCATCTGGCTGCCATACGGCATCTACCGGCGCTCACATCTGGAGCACCATGCTGCGGACCTCACCCATCCGGATGGCGATCCGGAAAGCTACTTCCTGTTCGCCGGTGACTGGCACGCAGCCGGGCCGCTGGTGCGCAGGCTCTACGCGGCGCGCAATACGCTGACAGGGCGTGTGTTGCTCCAGCCCGCGTTTGCCATTGCCTCGATTGGTGCCGATGCCGTGGACCGGGTTCGCCACGGCAACTGGGAGGATGTGCCGACGTGGATCGCCCATCTGCTGGCGCTAGGCGTGCTGCTGGTGTGGCTCGATACCTCCTGCGGGATGCCGGCGTGGCTGGTGCTGGCGGGCGTGGGATACCCGGCGCTGTCGCTTGCCGCTATCCGTTCCTTCCATGAGCATCGTGTGGATCCGCCGTTTGGCGCGCGCAGCGTGATCAACGATGCCGGATGGGCGTGGCGGCTCCTGTTCCTGAACAACAACTATCACCTCGTGCATCACGATCTGCCAGCAGTGCCATGGTTTGCGCTTGCTTGGGTCTATCGTCGGCGTGCCGGGGACTACCTGGCGCGCACCGACGGATTCCTGGTGCGCGGCTATCGCGAATGGATCTTTCGATACGCGTTGCGTGCCGTGGCACCGGTGGCGCATCCGGTGTATCACGCCCCGGCGGAACGCCCCAGGGACGCAGGAGGACACCATGAGCGCACCTGAACGCTGGGTGGCCGCACTGCCGATGTACAACGTTAGCCCCGCCTTGCGGGAAGACTGGCACGCGCTGCTGGCTCGAATCGCGGAACGGCTGGCACGAAGCGATACGCCCGTAGCGTTGTCCGTCGTGGAGCCGGGAGAGCGCGCGGAGGCGCTGCACGCGTTCTGGCGCCGTGACGACGTACTGCTGTCGCAGACCTGTGGTTACCCGCTGATTCACGGCCTCGCCGGCCATATTCAGTTGATCGGGACGCCGAGTTTCGCGGCGCGCGGATGCGTGGGGCATCGCTATACCAGCGCGATCATGGTGCGTGCGAAGGACGGCCCTGCCACGTTGACAGACTGCCAGGGCATGCGGGTGGCATGCAACGATCGCACATCTCATAGTGGCATGAATGCGTTGCGCCACGCCGTTGCGCCACTGGCGCGCGACGGGCGATTCTTTGCGCACACGGTCTATACGGGTTCGCACCTGTGCTCGCTGGCGTCCGTTGCGGAAGGTGAGGCGGACGTGGCGGCCATTGATTGCGTCACGCTGGCCTTCGCGCGCGAGCACATGCCGGCGAAGCTGGAGGGCCTGCGCCAGATCGGCGAAACACGTGCTGTGGCGGGGTTGCCCTTCATCGCCTCGCGCCGGGTGGGGCAGGCGCTCCTCGACAATGTCAGGCTGGCGCTGTGCGCGTGCCTGCGCGAGGACGCCGCACTCTGCGCACGGCTACGGCTGCGCGACCTCGTGCCCGCCACGGTGGCGGACTACCTGCCGCATGCGCAGATGGAAGACGAGGCGCATCGCCGTGGATACGCCGAGTTGCGATGACGCCCTGCCACTACGCAACATGGCAAGCTACCCAGTGACCCGCGTCACGCTCCCGCAAAACTGGTGCGGACTCGCGGCATTGTGCGCTGGCATACGCGCAACGGGTGTGAAAGCGGCAACCTGCCGGCGGCGCCAGTGGGCTGGGCAGTTCCCCCTCGATGACCGCGCCGGGACGCTCGCGCGCTTCGCGGCGCGCCGAAGGTGCCGAAGCGATCAACGCACGCGTGTACGGATGCAGCGCTGAATCCCAGACCGCATCGCGGGGGCCCTGTTCGACCACCTGCCCCAGATACATCACGGCGATGCGGTCGGACATATGGCGCACCACGGCGAGGTCGTGCGAGATGAACAGGTAGGCAATGCCGAGCGTGTCGCGCAGGTCCAGCAACAGGTTCAACACCTGGGCGCGGATGGAGACGTCGAGCGCGGACACCGCTTCATCACAGACGATCAGGTCCGGTTCGAGCATCAACGCCCGCGCAATCGCCACGCGCTGACGCTGACCGCCAGACAGCTCATGCGGCAGCCGTGCGGCCATATCGGCATGCAGGCCGACCTTGTCGAGCATCTCCGCCACGCGCGCGCGCCGCGCTGCCGAAGCGCCCCGACGATGCACGATCAGCGGCTCCTCCAGCGCCCGTCCCACGGTGGTGCGTGGGTTCAACGAGGCGGCGGGGTCCTGGAACACCATCTGCAGGCGCGTACGGATCGTATCGAGCGCGCTGCCGCGCCGCGCGCCAATGTCCTCGCCATCGAGCAGCACGCGGCCGGTATCGACGTCCGTCAGGCGCATGGCCACGCGTGCCACCGTGGATTTGCCGCAGCCACTTTCGCCGACGAGGCCGAGCGTCTCGCCACGTGACACGTGGAGCGAAACGTCGTCAAGGGCCCGCACGACACCTGCCTGGGTATGGAAATGCCGCGTGACATTGCGCAGCGCAAGCAACGGCTCGGTCATGCCGCCACCTCTTCGAGAACGGGGATGCTGCGCACCGGCAAGCTCAGCGGGGCATGGCACGCGGTTTGGCGACCGCCTTCGCGTCGCAGTGTTGGGATCTCCGTCCGGCATCGGGGCAGTGCGTGTGCGCAGCGCGGCGCGAAGGCGCAGCCTGGTGGCATGGCGGACAACGGCGGTACCGTGCCGGGGATCTCCGGCAGCCGCGCGCCGGGCGGGAGCGCCTCGATGGCGAGGGAGGCGAGCAGGCCCGCCGTGTACGGATGAGTGGGGTGTGACAGCAGGTCGCCCACATCACCGTGTTCCACGATACGGCCCGCGTACATGACGGCCGCGCGGTCGGCGGTCTCCGCCACCACGCCGAGGTCGTGCGTAATCAGCAGCATCGCCATGCCGGTCTCCGCCTGGAGACGCTTGAGCAGCGCAAGGATCTGGGCTTGGGTCGTGACGTCCAGCGCGGTGGTTGGCTCGTCGGCAATCAGCAGGTCGGGCTCGCAGGCCAGCGCGATGGCGATCATTGCCCGCTGCCGCATGCCGCCGGACAACTGGTGTGGATAGTCGCCGGCGCGCGCGGCTGATGATGGCATGCGAACCTGCTCGAGCAGCCCCACCGCGCGTTCGGCAGCCTGCGCGCGCGTTACCTGCCGATGCAGGCGAATCGCCTCGGCAATCTGGTCGCCGATCCGCATCACGGGGTTGAGCGCAGACATCGGCTCCTGGAAGATCATGGCGATCCGGTTGCCACGGATGTCCTGTATCGCACGTGCGTCCAGCGCCAACAGGTCCGTGCCATCAAATAAGGCCTGTCCACCCGCAATCCTTGCCGTGCGGCGTGGCAGCAGGCCCATGATCGAGTAGGCCGTCACGGACTTGCCCGAGCCGCTTTCGCCAACGAGCGCCAGCGTCTCGCCGCGATCGATGTGCAGCGAGACGTCGTGCAGCGCGGTGACGGGGCCGTTGGCGGTGGTGAAGGTGGTGCGCAGCGCGCGCACATCGAGCAGCGTCATGGCGTCAGCTCCGTCGTTGGCGCAGGTGGGGGTTCAAGGCATCGTTGAGACCGTCACCGAGCAGGTTGAAGGCCAGCACGGTCAGCACGATGGCAAAGCCGGGCAGGCCACAGATGTACCAGGCGTCCACGACTTGTTCGCGCCCGCTGCCGATGATCGTGCCCCAGCTCATGACGTTGGGGTCGCCGAGACCGAGGAAAGCCAGCGAGGCTTCGGTCTGGATCGCGGTGGCAACCGTGAGGGTCGCCATGGCGATCACGGGCGGCAGCGCATTGGGCAGCAGTTGCGTGACGATGAGGCGCGTGTGGCCCATGCCGATGGTCTCGCCGGCGAGTACGAACTCGCGCTCGCGTAGCGACAGGAACTCGGCGCGTACCAGCCGCGCGGTGGCGGGCCATGACACCACGCCAATAGCCAGCACCACGGTCGTGACGGATGGCTTGAAGATCGCCACCAGCACCACGGCGAGGACAAATTTCGGCACCGTCTGGAAGACTTCGGTCAGCCGCATCAGTGCGGCGTCGACGCGTCCACGGAAATACCCGCCGATAGCGCCGACGGCAATGCCGAGGGTGGCCGCCAGCGCGGTACTGACCAGTCCGATCAGCAGCGAGACGCGCGCGCCGGCCGCCAGCCCCGTGGCGAGGTCGCGCCCCATGAAATCGGTGCCAAGCGGGTGAGACGGGTCCTCGCCGGGCCACAGCATCGGCGGACCTGCCATTTCCCACGGGTCGCCCGGGAACACAACGGGCCCCACTACGGCAGCAAGGACGACGATCAGCATCAGCAGCGCGCCGAGCGAGACGGCCGGATGTCGCGTGATAGTGCGCCAGAGCGCCCGCGGACGGGATCGGGCGATAACGGAAGCGGTCGCTGCAGTCATGGCCGTGCGCCAGTGCGGACCACGGCCACACGCGGGTCAATGGCCGCGTAAAGCAGATCGACGAAGATGTTCACAACGATGACCAGAAGCGAACTGAGCAGCAGGATGCCGAGCAGCAGGTTGAAATCCCGCGCGAGGACCGATTCGAACGCAAGCCGCCCCAGGCCCGGCCAGCTGAAGACCGACTCGACGAGCACCGCCCCACTGAGCAGCGAGGCCACCTGATAGCCTGCCATCGTCACCAGCGGAAGCAAGGCGTTGCGCAGCGCGTGGACGAGCGTGACGCGGATCTCGCCAGCGCCCTTGGCGCGCGCGGTGCGCACGAAGTCTGCGCCGTCCAGTTCCAGCATCGCGGTGCGTACCAGGCGCGTGTAGACCGCCAGATAGAACGTTGCCAGCGTGCAGGCCGGCAGGATGGCGTGGCGCGCCACATCGCCGAAGTAGGCCAGCCCCGTATGGGCGGCGCTGACATCGGTCATGCCACCGGACGGCAGCCAGCCCAGTCGCGCGGAGAACAGCACGATGGCCATCAGGCCGAGCCAGAACGTTGGCATGGCGTAGGCCACCAGCGTTCCCAGCGAGATGAGGCGGTCGGGCCAGCGATGCACGCGCACGGCGGCCACGACGCCGAGGGCAATGCCAAGGACCAGCGCGATGCCCATGGCGAGCGTCATCAGCAACAACGTGGCCGGCAGGCGGTTCACGATCAGGGTGAAGACCGGCATGTTCTGGCGGTACGAAAAGCCGAGATCCAGCGTGGCGATCTGTCGCAGGTAATGTGCGAGCTGTAGCCACATCGGCTGGTCTAACCCGAAGTTCGCGCGCAGTTGGGCCATGGTCTCGGGCGTCGCCGCGCCGGCCTCGCCGGCCAGCACGTCGACGACATCGCCGGGCGCGAGCTGGAGGATCACGAAGTTCAGCAAGGCAATGCCAAGCACCACGGGTATCACCTGCAACAGGCGCTGGCGCAGGAACGCAAGGGCGGGGCGGCGCATGCGCTTATGCCTTGGGTGTGAGCCAGGCATCGGCATACGAGGCGAACAATCCGTCGCCCTGCGCAGTGGCCTTCCGGAAGCGCGCCGTCGATACCGTGACCCAGGTCTGCTCGACGAGGTCCAGCACTGGCACATCTTCCTGCACGATCTGTTGCCAGTTGCGGATCAGCGCCTTGCGCTTGCCGTCATCGGCTTCGCGTCCGGCCGCCTCCATGATCCGGTCGAGTTCGGGATTCGAGTACCCCGAGCCGTTGGTCCACGGCGCGCCCTTGATGATGTTCTTGGTCCAGAACAGGCGCTGCACGCCGAGCGTGGGATCGGGCAGGCGATGCAGGCTCGAGATCATCAGGTCGTAATCCTGGTCAGTGAACACGCGCCGCAGGTAGGTGGCGGTGTCACCGGCGCGCAACTCCACCTCCACGCCGACGCGCGCAAGCGACTGCTTGATGAACTCGGCAGGCCGGCTGGCGGTGACGCCGCCGCCGCCATCGTAGTCGAGCGTGATGCGCAGCCGCTTGCCGTCCTTGCCGGGCTTGAAGCCAGCCTCGTCGAGCAGCGCCGCCGCTTTCTTCACATCGAACGGGTACTGGCGGGTGTCGCCGGCGTAGTAGTTGACCACCGACGAAGGCACCGGACCCGTGGCCGGCTTGCCGTAGCCGAGAAACACCACCTTGAGCAGCGCGTTGCGATCGATCGCATGGGCGAACGCCTGGCGCACGCGTTTGTCGGCGAAGTAGGGCTTGCGCACGTTGAACTGCGTCAGGAAGATCGTTGCCAGGTAGCGGCCGTCGTCGGTGTTGATGCGGTAGCGCTGCTTGTCCTGGAAGCGGTTCAGGTTCGACAGCGGAATGCTGGAGCCGAGCGCCACGTCCAGCTCGCCGGCTTCCAGCGCCACGGTGCGCGCGGCGGCGTCTGGGATGAATTTGAAGACGATACCGTCGAGATAGGGCTGATCGGCCTGCCAGTAGTGCGAATTGCGCTCCAGCCGGACATGGCTGCCCTTGACCCACTCCTTGAACACGAACGGGCCCGTGCCAACCGGCGCGCTGTTGAGCGGGTTGCTGAGCACGTCCTTGCCCTCATACAGGTGGCGCGGCAGGATCTGCGCGCCGTAGGTGTTGATGTAGTTGATCAGGTACGGGGCCGGCGAGGACAGCCGGATGATGACCGTGTGCGGGTCCGGCGTGTCGACTGCCGTGACGTTGGCGAACGCTGCGCGCCCAAATGGATGCAGCTTTTTCCAGACTTCGAGCAGGGTGTACTGGACATCGGCGGCGGTGAAGTCCTTGCCGTCGTGCCACTTGACGTTCTTGCGGAGCTGGAAGGTGGTCTTGAGCCCGTCCGGCGAGGTGTTCCACGCCGTCGCCAGCGCGGGCACGGGTTTCAGGTTCAGATCGTAGGCGACCAGCCCTTCCAGCACCTTGCTGGAGACTTGCCCGATGTTCATGGTGGTGATGAACGCCGAAGTCAGCAGCGTGGGCTCCGGGGAGACGGCCACATTCAGCACGCCGCCGCGCACGGGGGCGGTGGCCTGGGCGAAGGATTCAGCGGAGAAGGGCAGGCCAATCGAGAGCAGGGTGGATGCAGCCAGGAAATCGCGGCGGTTCATGGATGGGTATGGTGTGATCGGTGGAAGAAGGCGGTCAGGCGGCAGCGCGCGACGTGGCGGGCTCCGGCGCGGATACCCGGCCAGATGGCCGGGGCAGGTCGAGGTGGTCGCGCAGGGTACGACCCGTGTACTCGGTGCGGAAGATGCCGCGACGCTGGAGGATGGGCACCACGCCCTCCACGAAGGCGCTCAGGCCATCGGGCAGCACGTCCGGCATCAGGTTGAAGCCGTCCGCGGCGCCCTGGCGGAACCAGTGCTCGATGTCGTCGGCAATCTGTTCGGGCGTGCCGACGATGACGCGATGCCCCCCACCGCCGGCCAGTTCGCGGATCAGCGCTCGCACGGTCAGCCCGCGCCGGCGGGCCAGCGCCACAGTGGTGTTGAAGAACGTGTGGTTGCCGTTGCCGTTGGCCGGCAGTGTCAATGGCTCGGGCAGCGGCGCATCGAGTCGAAGGCGGTCGGCCGGGATGCCCAGCGTGCCGGCCAGCCGGTTAAGGCTGTAGTCCCACGGGATCAGGTCGACGAGTTCGTCGCGCCGGCGCAGCGCCTCCGCCTCGGTCGCACCGATGATGGTCGTGAGTCCCGGCAGGATCTTTACGGCGTGCGGGCCGCGCCCGATGGCTTCGGCCTGCGCGTTGATCCGCCGGCCATACTCGATGGATTCCTCGATCGACTGCGCCGCCGAGAACACCGCTTCGGCATGCCGCGCCGCCAGTTCCTGCCCGTCGGCCGAGCCGCCGGCCTGGAACAGCACCGGATGCCCCTGTACCGAACGGGGCAGGTTCAGCGGCCCTTGCACGTTGAACGACGCGCCGCGGTGCGCAATGGGCTGAAGTTTGCGGGTATCGACGAAGCGGCCGTCCCGCTTGTCGCCGATGAAGGCATCGTCCTCCCAGCTATCCCATAGCGCGCGCACCACGGTCGTGAACTCGTCCGCCCGCGCATAGCGCTGCGCATGGTCGGGCACGGCGTCGTGGCCGAAGTTGCGTGCCGAGGCAGCGTCGGCGGTGGTCACGACGTTCCAGCCCGCGCGACCGCCGCTGACATGATCGAGCGTGGCAAAGCGGCGGGCGATGTTGTACGGCTCGTTGTAGCTCGTCGAGGCGGTAGCGACCAGCCCGATGTGCGTCGTGGCGGCGGCCACGCAGGCCAGTAGCACAGTGGGTTCCAGCGCAGTAATCGGCCGGAAGTTGATCTGGTCCGCAATGGCCGCGTTGTCGGCCAGGAAGATCGCATCGAACTTGCCGGCCTCGGCGGTGTGGGCCAGCCTGACGTAGTGCTGCACGTCGGTGAATGCGAGCGGGTCGCTGTCCGGGAGCCGCCATGCCGACGGCACGAAGCCGCTGTGCAGCGCGTTAAGGTTCAGGTGCAGCTGGCGTGGGGCGCGTTGAGGATCGAGTTCCAGCGAAGCGGTCATGCGAGGGTCCTTTCCCGTACAAGCTACGCAGGATAGGGAAGGGCCTCTCGCAACGGAACGAAGGAAACACGATAACGATATGTGGCGTACGTGGCCGACCATCACCGCGCCGCCCGGCCATCAAGGCGCCCGTGGCCGCTTCAGGTCCTCAGGATTTGGCCGTGCCCTGTCGGGTTCTCCAGTCCGCATACAGGTCCGCGACGCCGTCCAGCCTGACGGGCACATAGTCGATGTTCATTGACTGTTCCGCGAACGGCCGCGCCAAGTCCGCGTAGATCGCCGCTGTCGAAAGGCCGAACGGTTCCCCATCGTCATTCGAATAGGCGTACGCCACCTGCGTCACGCCGGCCAAGCGCATGGCCGCCATGCACATCGGGCACGGATGTCCGCTGGCATATACCGCGCAGCCAGCAAGGCTTGGGCGGCCCAACGCCTGGCTGGCAGCCCGGATGGCGTTCAGCTCGGCATGCGAGGTGGGATCGTTGGTGGTCAGGATTTCGTTGACGCCGGTGGCGATTACCTTGCCGTCGCGCACGATCACTGCGCCAAAGGGCCGTCCGCCGGCCTCCATATTGGCTTGGGCGAGCCGGATGGCTTCGCGCAGGAATGTTTCGGTATCGGTCATGGTGTGTCTCGAAGTCGTCAGGAAGGCGATAGTACTGGACGCGGGGTGCCTTCTTCGTCGCTTCATGGCTGCCGGTGCCTGGTGGAATGTCCAAGGGGAAGACGGCTTGCGTTGCTTCCCTGCATACGTACTATCACCTAATGCTGCATTGCGACAATCCTTCTGCTACAATTCGGGAAAACCCCATAAGGGTAATCCCTCAAGGAAGGAAGCCATGAACACCCAATCCGACATCAAGATGACCGATCAACTCGAACGCGACCTGATCGAGCGCGAACTGGGCACGCAAAGCCTGGGTTTTGCCAACGACGTGAAGCGCGTTGTGGCTGCTGTGCAGAATGTTTTCTCCCGCCTGCAAGCGGAAGCGCGCAAGGCCAAGGTCGTCTACGCGAACGGTTAATCCGGTCAGAACACCCCCCTGTAGTGCCTGCGGCGTCTCCCGGCGCCGCCATTGAAAAGCCGACCCGCCGTACAGCCCTTCGAGGTGTGCGGCGGGTCGGCTTTTGGCTTTTTTGGTGATTAACGCGTCACTTCGATGCGATCGACACGATCCGGGTAGAAGGCAAGATGATTAGCGATCTGGGCAACCGCCTGATGGGGCGATTCGTAGGTCCACACGGCGTTGTCCGTGCGGGTGCCGCCTGCGGGAATGCTGTAGTAGGCCGCATCGCCTTTGTAGGGACAGTGGCTGGTGTGCTGGGTGCGCGTCAGTTGAGACATGTCCACGTCTTCGCGCGGAATGTACTGGACTGGCGGGTATGAGGCCTCGGCGAGCGTCAAGGCGCGGCGGGTATCGGCAACCACACGGCCCGCTACGGTCACCACCACGCGCCCGCCCTGGGGCGTGATCGTGATCGGATGATCCGGGCCGGGAATCCTGACGGATTTGTCGGCGGATTTGTCGGTCATGGCAGACCTCCCTAAGAAAGGAGGCGCGGCGATCAGGCCGCGCCTCAAAGAAAAAACCGCCACGGAGGTGACGTGAGGCCGAAAAGGGAGAGAAGAGCCTCGGCCTCGGTATGGACGATAGCAAGCGCGGCCGGCCCGGCATAGCACGCGCGAGGGAACACACTCTTCTCGTGGATTAAACAATCCACCCCAACATTCCAAAACAAAGCCCCGCACTGGGCGGGGCTGCTGGGGCTGTTGGGGCTAGGCGGGATCGAAAACTATCGATCAATCAAAACGATAGCGATTGACCGCCTGCTGACTGTTCCTCGATCCACAGCGACAGCCGCACCTTGTACGCCTGCTGGATATGGCGCCGGGCGATCTGCTCGGCCTGCGCCGGGTTGCGGGCCTCGAGCGCTTCCACCAGCGCCAGATGTTCCTCGTATGAGCCCCGGGCGCGGCCCGGCACGGCCAGCGTGGAGCGGCCGAGCAGCGCCATCGACTCGTGCAGCGAGCGCAAGGTCTTCAGCAGATAGCGATTGTGCGCGCAGCGGTGCAGCGTCTCGTGGAACAGGCGATTGTTGACCGCCAGCTTGTCGGGATCTTCGGCGAAGGCCAGGTCGCGCTCGACAATATCGCGCAACAACGAGATTTCCACATCGGTGGCGTGGCGGGCAGCCAGCGCGGCGGCAGTGGATTCGAGCACCTCGCGCATGACATACAGCTCGCTCACCATGCTGGCGTCGAGCCGCGTCACCATCATGCCGCGATTCGGCTCGTTGACGACGAGCCCTTCGGACTCGAGCCGCGACAGCGCCTCGCGCACCGGCGTGCGCGACAACCCTAGCGATTCGGCCAGTTCCACCTCGCGCAGGCGCGTGCCGGGCGGCAGGTGGCCGGCCTGGATCGCGCCCCGGAGTTGTTGGTAGGCCCGTTCGGAACGCGGCAGCGACGCGCTCTGGTCGCCGTCGGCGCCGGCAAGATCCGCAGGAAGCATGGATGCGTGTGAGTGGGGATGACAGCAAAGACAGCCATCATACCCGCTCGGGCAGGCGGCTCGCCAGCCACCGCGCCCGAATACCCGATATCAGGCCGGCGGCGACGCCGCGCGCCGGCTGCGCCGCCGCCGCGCCAGCATATTCAACGCCTCCACGCCGCACGAGAACGCCATCGCTGTATAGATGTAGCCCTTCGGCACGTGGTGACCCAGCCCGTCGGCAATCAGCGTCATGCCGATCATGATCAGGAAGGCCAGCGCCAGCATGATGATGGTGGGATTGGCGTTGATGAAGTTCGCCAGCGGCGTGGCCGCGAACAGCATCACGGTCACGGCGGCGATGACGGCCACGAACATGATCGGCACGTGGTCGGTCATGCCTACGGCGGTGATGATGCTGTCGACCGAGAACACGAGGTCGAGCACCAGGATCTGGCCGATGGCCATCGCGAAGCCAGGCGCGGCGCGGGCGACCATGCCTTCCTCGCCGTGCCCGGGCTCGGGCGCGACGTGCTGATGGATCTCACGCGTGGCCTTCCAGACCAGGAACGCGCCCCCGGCGATCAGGATGATGTCGCGCCACGAAATGCCCTTGCCGAGGAGCGTGAAGACCGGCTCGGTCAGCGCCACGATCCACGCAATCGTCGCCAGCAAGCCCAGGCGCATCACCAGCGCCAGGCTGATCCCCAGCCGTCGGGCCTTCTCGCGCATGGCCTCGGGCAGCTTGTTGGTCAGGATGGAGATGAAGATGAGGTTGTCGATGCCGAGCACGACCTCCATGGCCACGAGCGTGGCCAGTGCGGCCCAGGCGGCCGGGTCGCGCGCCAGCGCGAGTAGCGATTCCATGCGAACTCCTTGGTTGGGGTGGGCTGGGGCAGGGCTACCCGAAAGCGGACTACCAGGATCATGGTAGCGCACGCCGGCGGTGCAGGGGACATCAGATAGGGCGAGATTGAGGTTGTGAAACGCCAAGACTGGAATATAGTATGTGATATATCAAAATAATACCGGTCATCACAACCATCGAGGAGACAACCCATGAAGATCTGTATCTATGGGGCAGGGGCAATTGGCGGCTACATGGGCGCGCAGTTGGCGCTCGCGGGCGCCGACGTGAGTTTTATCGCACGCGGGCCGCATCTGGCGGCCATGCAGGCCAACGGCGTGCGCCTTCATATCGAAGGCGAGGAGCGCGTGGCGCGCGTGCGCTGCACCAGCGATCCGCGCGAGCTGGGTCCGCAGGACTATGTGTTCATCACGCTCAAGGCGCACCAGGTGCCCGGCGTGGTGGAGCTGATGCAGCCGCTGCTCGGGCCGGAAACGGCAGTCGTGACCGGCGTCAACGGCATTCCCTACTGGTACTTCCACAAGCATGGCGGCGAGTTCGCCGGGCGCACGCTGGAGAGCGTGGACCCAGGCGGCAAGCAGTGGCGCGGCCTCGGGCCGGAGCGGGCGATCGGCTGCGTGCTGTATCCGGCCGCCGAGATCGAGGCGCCGGGCGTGATCCGCCATGTCTACGGTAAGAAGTTTCCTATCGGCGAGCCAGATGGAAGCCGTTCCTCGCGCGTGACGCAACTCGCCGACCTGATGGTCAAGGCGGACCTCGACGCGCCCGTGCGCGACAACATCCGCGATGAGATCTGGCTCAAGCTGTGGGGCAACCTCTGCTTCAATCCGATCAGCGCGCTGACGCATGCCACGCTGGACATCATCACGTCCGACCCAGCGACGCGCGCGCTGTCGCGCCAGATGATGCTGGAGGCCAAGGCGATTGCCGAGCGCTTTGGCGTGCACTTTCGGGTCGATGTGGAGCGGCGTATCGACGGCGCCGGCGCGGTGGGGGCGCACAAGACCTCGATGCTGCAGGACCTGGAGGCCGGCCGGGCGATGGAAATCGACCCCTTGCTGACCGTGGTGCAGGAGATGGGCCGGATGATCGGCCAGCCTACGCCGATGGTCGATGCCGTGCTGGGGCTGATCAAGCAGCGCGACAGGATGGCGCAGGGCGGTCAGACTGCGCCACCCGTGCCCTGTGGCGCGCGCGGCATGACGCGGGAGAAATCCCCGGCGATGTGGTGATCTTGATATACCATATACGAAAGGCCGGACCCGCCCCTTTCTCACCCGTTCGGGTTCTTGACGCGCGATCATCGACGAGATTGATGAGCAAACCGCATGGCGCCATGCCAAACTGGACACCATGCGTCCGCGCGTCAGGTCCCGGCAGTGGAGTGGGGCGGGACGCCGCCGGAGGCCGCCTCGGCCCCCGGGGCGCCGGTCATAGACGAGTGCATTCATGTCCGCCCAAACACCCGAAGTCCAGCCCGCCGGCCTGACCCTGTCGCTGCAGCCGATCAACGCGGGCGCCAGCCTGCGCGACCAGGCCTATGCGATGCTGCGCCAGGCCATTGCCGATGCCGATATCTATCAGTCGCGAGAGGAAGTGCGGCTGGACGAGCGCGTGCTGTCCGAAGCGCTGGGCGTGAGCCGCACGCCGATCCGCGAGGCGATGACGCTGCTCGAGCAGGAAGGCTTCCTGCGCACGGTGCCGCGCCGCGGCATCTACATCATGCGCAAGACCAAGCGCGAGATCGTGGAGATGATCCAGGTCTGGGCCGCGCTGGAGAGTATGGCGGCCCGCCTGGCCACGCTCCATGCCACCGACGAGGAAATCGGCAAACTGCGACACATGTTCGACAGCTTCCGAGACTCCACGCCAGCCGAACACATCGAAGAGTATTCCGACGCCAACATCGTCTTTCACCAGGCGATCGTGCAGCTATCGAAGTCGCAGATCATCATGGACGCGATCAAGAACATCTTCGTCCATGTGCGTGCGATTCGGAAAATGACGATCTCGCAGAGCGACCGCGCCGCGCGGTCGATCGTCGATCATCTGCGGATTATCGAGGCGCTGGAGAAGCGCGATACGGAGCTGGCCGAGAAGCTGGTGCGCCAGCACTCGCTGGACCTGGCCGACTACGTGGAAAAGAACTGCGACTTCCTGGACTGACTGCCGGCCACGTCATGCACGCCCCGTCGCCCAGCCCATGACGGAGCGCGGGCATTGTTCCGCGATGTGGCCGAATCTTCTTGCGCCCCAACAGTTTTACGGCACGGTTGGGGCTTTTTCTTTGGCACGTTCTTTGGCACGTTTCTTTGGCCACTTTTCCTTGGCTATTTGCCGATCTCGCAGGGGCGAGGGGCTGTCCTTGGAACGGCCTCTGCGTCATCCGCAACACCTCCCCGGCTCACACAGCTACCGCCAGCGTAGGCACCGCAAGGCTTTATGCGCATTTGCTGCGATGCAGCGTCGAAACTTCCATGATTCGGGTTTAAACCCTCTTGCATCTTGCTGATATACCACATACTGTATGTCAAAAGAGCGAAGCACAAATCAGGAGACGAGCATGGCCGAGGCTACCAACCAAAGTCAGAGCAGCACCATGGCGCAACGCAAAGCCCTGGACGGCATTCGCGTCCTGGACATGACGCACGTTCAGGCCGGCCCCTCGGCTACGCAGTTGATGGCCTGGATGGGCGCCGACGTGATCAAGGTCGAATTGCCCGGACGCGGTGACATCACGCGCAGCCAGCTGCGTGACGTGCCCAACGCTGACAGCCTGTACTTCACCATGCTGAACAGCAACAAGCGTAGCCTGACGCTCAATATGAAAACGCCGGAAGGCAAGGCACTGCTGGAAGACCTGATTCAGCAGAGCGATGTGCTGATCGAGAACTTCGGTCCGGGCGTGCTGGCCCGCGCCGGATTCGACTGGGAACATATCCAGGACCTGAATCCGCGCATGGTCTATGCGTCGATCAAGGGCTTCGGTCCCGGCCCCTACCAGGACTGCAAGGCGTATGAAAACGTGGCCCAGTGCATGGGCGGTGCGGCATCGACGACAGGCGAAGCCAGCGGCATGCCATTGGTGACGGGCGCGCAGATCGGCGATTCGGGTACGGGCGTGCACTGCGTGGTCGGGATCCTGGGCGCACTGCTGCAGCGCGAGCATTCGGGGCGCGGCCAGCGCGTGGAAGTCGCCATGCAGGACGCCGTACTGAACCTGTGCCGCGTGAAACTGCGCGACCAACAGCGCCTGGATGCCGGCCCGCTGCGCGAGTACCCCAACGATCAGTTCGACGACCACGTGCCGCGCGCGGGCAATGCGTCGGGCGGCGGCCAGCCGGGCGCTGCGCTGCGCTGCGCGCCGGGCGGTGCGAACGACTACGTCTACGTCATCATCCAGCCGCAGGGCTGGGAGCCGCTGATGCGCCTGTGCGGCCGCGAAGATCTGATCACCGATCCGGAATTCGCCACGCCTGAAGTGCGTCTGAAAAAGCTCGCCGCGTGCTTCGGCATCATCGAGCAATGGACCCTGGGCCACACCAAGTTCGAGGTGATGAACGCACTCAACGAGGTGGATGTGCCGTGTGGCCCGATATTGTCGATGAAGGACCTGATCGGGGACCAGTCGATGTACGAGCGCGGCTTCCTGATCGAGCTGGAGCACCCGGTGCGCGGCAAATACGTGCAGCTCGGCTCGCCGATCACACTGTCCGACTCGCCGGTGAACGTCGAGCGCTCGCCGCTGCTGGGGGAGCACACCAACGAGATCCTCGAATCGCTGGGGCGGTCGCCGGCCCAGATTGCTGCGCTGCGCCTGGCGGGAGCGATCTGACCCGAGGCGTCCGGCCCCGGCCGGTGCCTCGTCTCCACAGCCCCTGACGGGGGTCTCTCCATTCTCTGCTGAAAGAGCAGGCGCGGCACGCTCGCGCCTGTCAGAGGAGTTCTGCCGTGCAAACCTGGATTCGCTTCCGCCGTCCTGATGGCGACGCCGCTTATGGCCGGCTTGACGAGGGTGATGCCGACCGCGTCATCGAATGCGATGGCCCTGGCTATACCGATCCTCGCCCCACGGGCAATAGCTACAGCTACGCCTCGCTGGACCTGCTGGCCCCGTGCCAGCCGGGCAAGATCGTGGCGCTGTGGAACAACTTTCACGCCCTCGCGGCCCGGCTGGAGAAAGCGGTGCCCGTGCATCCGCTGTTCCTGCTGAAGCCGGCAAGTTCGCTGGCCGGCCCCGGCGACGGCATCCTGCGTCCGAGCGGGTATACCGGCAAGATCGCCTACGAAGGCGAACTCGGCATCGTCATTGGCCGCGAATGCCGGAATGTGCCGCTCGCCGAAGCTGCCTCGCACATCTTCGGCTACACCATCGTCAATGACGTCACGGCGAGCGAGCTGCTCAATGCCGATCCCAACTTCCCGCAGTGGACGCGCGCCAAGGGTTCCGACACCTTCGGTTGCGTCGGTCCGGCCATCGTCTCCGGCTTTGACTGGCGAAGCGCCAGCGTGGTAACGCGTCTGGACGGCGTCGAGCGCCAGAACTACCCGTTGTCCGATATTGTTTTTTCGCCCGAGGAGCAGGTCAGCCTGCTGTCGCGGGACATGACGTTGATGCCGGGCGACGTGATCGCCGTCGGCACCTCGATCGGGGTCGGGTCGATGAAGGAGGGTTCTGTGGTGGAGGTGTCGATCCGCGGGATCGGCTCGCTGGTCAACCATGTGCGCGGCTGAACGAGCCAGTTTGCGAAGGCGGGAGCTCGGTAGTTTCCCTTATCTGGTTGCGTAATTTCGGGGAAATGCTGCGGCGCATCGACGAAAGTTCGCATCAGTGCTTGCTGAATACTGATATATCACATACCGTATTTGCCAAAGGTCGCTGCCTGTAGCGAATCGTCAAGGAGGAGACATCGTGAAGTCCGAAGTAGCCAGGCGGGCGCGAGAACGACCGCTGAAGACACCTTGAAGCAGAAGTTTTCCAATCCCCGTCAATTTGTATAGAAGGATGCAACCATGGCAGAAGTCGGAAACGAGCTGCAGCGTCAGGCTGGCGAAGAACATCAGGCACAAACCGATGGTTTTCATCTGGTCATCGAAGCGCTGAAGCTGAACGGCATCGAGAACATCTACGGCCTGCCCGGTATTCCGGTCACGGATCTGGCCCGTCTGGCGCAGGCCAACGGCATGCGCGTTATCAGCTTTCGTCATGAGCAGAATGCCGGCAACGCCGCAGCGATTGCCGGCTTTCTCACGCAGAAGCCGGGCGTTTGCCTGACCGTGTCTGCGCCCGGCTTCCTGAACGGGCTGACGGCGCTGGCGAATGCGACCACCAACTGCTTCCCGATGATTCTGATCAGCGGCTCGAGCGAGCGCGAGATCGTCGATCTGCAGCAGGGTGACTACGAAGAGATGGACCAGCTGGCTATCGCCCGTCCGCACGCCAAGGCTGCCTTCCGCGTGCTGCACGCTGAAGACATTGGTGTCGGTATCGCGCGTGCCATCCGCGCCGCCGTGTCGGGCCGTCCGGGTGGTGTGTACCTGGACCTGCCGGCCAATCTGCTGGGCCAGTCGATGGAAGCCGAGCGTGGCCGCAAGTCGTTGATCAAGGTGGTGGACCCGGCCCCGCGCCAACTCCCTGCACCGGACTCGATCGACCGTGCTGTCGCGCTGCTGAAGAGCGCCAAGCGCCCGCTGATCCTGTTGGGCAAGGGTGCCGCATACGCTCGCGCCGATGCGGATATCCGCGCGCTGGTCGAGAAGACCGGCATTCCGTACCTGCCGATGTCGATGGCCAAGGGCCTGCTGCCCGATACACACCCGCAATCGGCCTCGGCCGCACGGTCGTACGTGCTGGCGGAAGCTGACGTGGTGATGCTGGTCGGCGCCCGCCTGAACTGGCTGCTGTCGCACGGCAAAGGCAAGACCTGGGGCAAGCCGAAGCAGTTCATCCAGATCGACATCTCGCCGACCGAGATGGACAGTAACGTGGCCATCGCCGCGCCCGTAGTGGGTGACATTGGTTCGTGCGTATCGGCAATGCTCGACAAGATCGGCAACGGCTTTGCCAAGCCGGGCGCCGATTGGCTGAACGCGGTGGACGAACGCAAGGACAAGAACCTGGCGAAGATGGCCGAGACCTTGTCCAAGGATGTGTCGCCGATGAACTTCCATAGCGCGCTGCGCGCGCTGAAGGACGTCGTCAAAGCCAATCCGGGCATCTCGTTTGTCAACGAAGGCGCCAACACGCTGGACTACGCCCGTGCCGTGATCGACATGTACGAGCCGCGCAAGCGCCTCGACGTGGGCACCTGGGGCGTGATGGGTGTGGGCATGGGCTACGCGGTCGCTGCGGCGGTCGAAACCAGCAAGCCTGTCCTCGCGCTGTGCGGTGACAGTGCGTTCGGCTTCTCGGGCATGGAGGTGGAAACTATCTGCCGCTACAACCTGCCGATCTGCATCGTCATTTTCAACAATAACGGCGTCTACAAGGGTATCGACGTGAATCCGACCGGCGGCAACGATCCGGCGGTCACGATGTTCGTCAAGGGGGCGCGCTACGACAAGATGATGGAAGCGTTCGGTGGGGTTGGTCACAACGTCACCACACCGGCGGAACTCGAAGCCGCGGTGAACGAAGCCTTGCGGTCGGGCAAGCCCACGCTGGTCAACGCCGTCATCGACCCGGCTGCCGGTACCGAAAGCGGTCGTCTGACCAATCTGAATCCGCAGAGCGCGGCCAAGAAGTAATCCACCCCAGTTTCACCCTCTATTCCATCAGGAGAGCGATTGTGAACCTCCCACTCAACGGCATCAAGATCATCGACTTTACGCACGTGCAAGCCGGCCCCGCCTGCACGCAGCTTCTCGCATGGTTCGGCGCAGACGTCATCAAGGTGGAGCGCCCCGGCTCCGGCGACGTCACCCGCACGCAATTGCGCGACATTCCCGACGCGGACGCGCTGTACTTCACCATGCTGAACAGCAACAAGCGCTCGCTGACGCTGGACACCAAGAAGCCGGAAGGCAAGAAGATCCTGGAGCAGTTGATCCGCGAATCGGATGTGCTGGTCGAGAACTTCGGCCCCGGTGCGCTTGACCGCATGGGCTTCTCCTGGGAGCGCATCAAGGAACTGAACCCGAAGATGATCGTGGCATCGGTCAAGGGCTTCAGCGACGGCCACCACTATGAAGACCTGAAGGTCTACGAGAACGTGGCACAGTGCGCTGGCGGTGCCGCGTCGACCACCGGTTTCTGGGACGGCCCGCCGACCGTGTCGGCCGCCGCCCTGGGTGACTCGAACACCGGCATGCACCTGGCCATCGGCATCCTGACCGCGATCATCGGCCGCCAGCAGACCGGCCAGGGTCAGAAGGTTGCCGTATCGATGCAGGACGCCGTGCTGAATCTGTGCCGCGTGAAGCTGCGCGACCAGCAGCGACTGGACCGCCAGGGCTATCTGGAAGAGTATCCCCAGTATCCGCACGGCACGTTCAGCGACGTGGTGCCCCGTGGTGGCAACGCCGGCGGTGGCGGCCAGCCGGGCTGGGTGCTGAAGTGCAAGGGTTGGGAGACCGATCCCAACGCCTATATCTACTTCACCATCCAGGGCCACGCCTGGGAGCCGATCTGCAAGGCACTGGGCAAGGAAGAGTGGATCAGCGATCCGAACTACAACACGCCCAAGGGCCGTCAGCCGCATATCTTCGAAATCTTCAAGACCATCGAAGAATGGCTTGCCGACAAGACCAAGTACGAGGCGGTGGACATCCTGCGCAAGTTCGATATTCCCTGCTCGCCGGTGCTGTCAATGAAGGAACTCGCGGCGGATGAATCGCTGCGCAAGAGCGGTTCGATCGTGGAAGTCCCGCACAAGGAACGTGGCACCTACCTGACCGTGGGCAGCCCGATCAAGTTCTCGGCCATGAAGCCGGAAATCACCGGTTCGCCGCTGCTGGGCGAGCACAGCGAGGAAGTGCTGGCCAGCCTGGGCTATGCCGCCGAGGAGATCTCCCGTCTGCGTGAGTCGCAGGTGATCTGAGCCAGGCGCCAGCACTGCCAGTGCCCAATGTGACAGCGGGTCACACCTGGAGCGCCGGGGAATGCGTAGACGGGACGTAACGCACCCTGGCGCTTCATGGTTTGGACGCCAAGCTGAGGGACCGGCATGGCCGACAGTGCCACAATGACAGCCCGGACCCCTGGTGGCGAACCTCGCCACCCCCCATTCGCCTGGAAAGCTCAGGAAAGACCAAGACCATGCAGACCGCGATCGACTATGAACAGCTGGTGTCGGCCATCGGCGACGCCGTGATCATCTCCGGCGCCGACGGTGCCATCACGTTATGGAACCCGGCCGCCGAGTACATGTTC
Source organism: Cupriavidus sp. 10L45 (assembly GCF_056395225.1). Taxonomy (NCBI): domain Bacteria; kingdom Pseudomonadati; phylum Pseudomonadota; class Betaproteobacteria; order Burkholderiales; family Burkholderiaceae; genus Cupriavidus; species Cupriavidus sp. 10L45. Next base: position 91,003 of record NZ_JBFTJC010000015.1, on the reverse strand, counting down.
GGCTACACCCGGGAGGAGGCCCTGGGCAAGTCGCTGGATCTGATTATTCCCGAGCGCCTGCGTGCGCGCCACTGGGAGGGCTACGACAAGACCATGGCAACGGGCCAGACCCGCTACGGCCATGACTTGCTCAAGGTCCCGGCGATCAACAAGAACGGCGAAGCGATGTCGATCGCTTTTACCGTGGCGCTGCTGCACGGGCAGGGCGGGGAAATCACCGGCATCGTGGCGGTGATCCGTGACGAGACCGTGCGCTTCCAGGAAGAGCGGGCGCTGCGCAAGCGCATCACGGAACTGGAAGCCAGGGCGGGCGCCGAGGCCGGAGCCGGCTGACTCACCGGACGCAGTTGCAGCATGGCGCAGGAACGATAAGGCCGGGCGATTCTCCCGGCCTTTTCCGTTTCTACGTTCACGCGCTGGCCAACGCCAGGTTTCGTCTGAGCGGGGCGCGTTCCGATGCCTGCTTCATTGCCGCCGCCATGGTCGCACCCAGCTCCGCTGGCGACCCGGCGACATGGATGCCGGCTTCGCGCATGGCGTTGACCTTCGCTTCCGCCGTGCCCGTCCCGCCCGAGATGATCGCGCCGGCGTGCCCCATGCGGCGTCCCGGCGGCGCCGTGGTGCCGGCGATAAAGCCCGCCACCGGTTTGCGCCTGTGCGCATCGCGCAGGAACTGGGCTGCCTCTTCCTCCGCCGATCCGCCAATCTCGCCAATCATGAGGATGCCTTCGGTCTTGTCGTCGGCCAGGAACATCTCCAGGCAGTCGATGAAGTCGGTGCCGTTCACCGGATCGCCGCCGATGCCGATGCAGGTCGATTGCCCCAGTCCGGCCGCCGTGGTCTGCGCCACGGCCTCATAAGTCAGCGTGCCCGAGCGCGACACCACGCCGATCTTGCCCGGTGTATGGATGTGGCCGGGCATGATGCCGATCTTGCACTGCCCCGGCGTGATTACCCCCGGACAATTCGGGCCAACCAGGCGGCTGCCGGACCCCGACAGCGCACGCTTGACTCGCACCATGTCCATCACGGGAATGCCTTCGGTGATGCAGACGATCAGCGCGATGCCGGCATCGACCGCTTCCAGGATGGCATCGGCGGCGAACGGTGGCGGCACATAGATGACCGAGGCGTCGGCGCCTGTGGCATTGGCGGCAGCGGCCACGGTATCGAAGACCGGGAGGCCCAGGTGCGATTCACCGCCCTTGCCGGGCGTGACGCCGCCCACCATCTTCGTGCCATAGGCCAGTGCCTGTGCCGAATGGAATGTGCCTTGTGCGCCGGTAAAGCCCTGGCAGATCACGCGGGTGTCTTTGTCGATCAGCACGGCCATTTCACTTTCCTCCCTTCTTCGATGGGTGCGTGCGCACGGCGGACACGACTTTCTCGGCCGCATCGGCAAGATCCTTGGCCGAGACGACCGGCAGGCCCGAATCTCGCAGGATCTTCTTGCCGAGGTCGACGTTGGTGCCTTCCAGCCGCACCACCAGCGGCACGGTCAGGTCCACTTCGCGCGCCGCGGCCACCACGCCTTCGGCAATCACGTCGCAGCGCATGATGCCGCCGAAGATATTGACGAGAATCCCTTCGACCCTGGGATCGGCCAGGATCAGCCGGAACGCCGCGGTGACGCGCTCCGTCGTGGCGCCGCCGCCTACGTCGAGGAAGTTGGCCGGCTCGCCGCCATGGAGCTTGATGATGTCCATCGTGGCCATCGCCAGGCCTGCGCCATTCACCATGCAGCCGATGTTGCCGTCCAGCCGCACGTAGTTCAGCGCGTGCCGGGCGGCTTCGGTCTCGGCCGGGTCTTCCTCGCTCTCGTCGCGCATGGCATCGATGTCGGGATGGCGGAAGAGGGCGTTATCGTCGAAACTGAACTTGGCGTCGAGCGCCATCACGTCGCCGCTGCCGGTGACCACAAGCGGATTGATCTCGACGATTGACGCGTCGAGTTCGGTGAACGCGCGGTAGGTCGAGAGGATAAAACGGGTAGCCGCGCCCACCTGCTTGCCCGACAGCCCCAGGCCGAATGCCAGCCGGCGTGCATGAAACGGCTGGATGCCGCTGGCCGGATCGATTGCCACCTTCAGGATTTTCTCGGGCGTGCGTGCGGCAACCTCCTCGATCTCCATGCCGCCTTCGGTGGACGCCATGATCGTGATGCGCGAGGTGGTGCGGTCGATCAGGATGCCCAGGTAGAGCTCGCGCGCGATGTCGCAGCCTTCCTCGACGTAAAGGCGCCGCACTACCCGGCCGGCCGGGCCGGTCTGCCTGGTGACCAGGGTCTTGCCCAGCATCTGCGCGGCGCTCGAGCGGACGTCATCGATCGACTTCACCACGCGCACGCCGCCCTTGCCCGAGCTGTCATCCGCGAAGCGGCCGGCACCGCGGCCGCCAGCGTGGATCTGCGACTTCACCACCCAGACCGGGCCGCCCAGCTTGCGGGCGGCATGGGCGGCCTCGTCTGGTGTAAAGGCCATGCGGCCATGCGGTACAAGCACGTCATAGCGCCTGAGCAACTCCTTGGCCTGATATTCGTGAATGTTCACGTGTCTCCTCGGTTGAAAAGCGCCGCGGGCCGCCAGGTCGGGACCCGCCTGTTCAGTTCTTCGCGGCGTAAAATACTATATGTAATATATCAATAATAAAATCATGCCGAAACTGGGTGCGAGCTGAATCGCGCAAAAGGGATGTCCGCGCTGACAAGGCCATCGCATCAATAGCGCAAGATTGATCGCAAAGCCTTCTATGTTGCGGGTTAACGCTCGTGTATGCCGCAGGATCTATTGCGATGCGGAATGAAAAGTCTGAACCGCGCTGCATTTTCTTCTTGTTGTGTCGTGATATATCACATACGTTATCCAGCAAGCGCGCACGGGAATACTCAAGGAGACAACGCATGAATAACAAAGCACTCGACGGTGTCCGCATCCTGGACATGACGCACGTGCAGGCCGGCCCCTCGGCCACCCAGCTGATGGCCTGGCTGGGCGCCGACGTGATCAAGGTGGAACTGCCCGGGCGGGGCGACATCACGCGCAGCCAGCTGCGCGACGTGCCGAACGCCGACAGCCTCTACTTCACGATGCTGAACTCCAACAAGCGCAGCCTCACGCTGAACATGAAGACGCCCGAGGGCAAGGCGCTGCTGGAAGACCTGGTGCAGCGCTGCGACGTGCTGGTGGAGAACTTCGGCCCCGGCGTGCTCGACCGCGCCGGTTTCGACTGGGACCGCCTGCAGGAGTTGAACCCGCGCCTGATCTACGCGTCGATCAAGGGCTTCGGCCCGGGGCCGTACGCGGACTGCAAGGCGTACGAAAACGTGGCCCAGTGCATGGGCGGCTCGGCCAGCACGACCGGTACCGAGGATGGTGCCCCGACGGTGACCGGCGCGCAGATCGGCGACTCGGGCACCGGCGTGCACTGCGTGGTCGGCATCCTGGCCGCGCTGCTGCACCGCGAGCATTCGGGCCGTGGCCAGCGCGTGGAAGTGGCGATGCAGGATTCGGTGCTGAATCTCTGCCGCGTGAAACTGCGCGACCAGCAGCGCCTCTCGGCCGGTCCGCTTAAGGAATTTCCGAACGAAACCTTTGGCGACTATGTGCCGCGTGCCGGCAATGCGTCGGGCGGCGGCCAGCCGGGCGCCGCGCTGCGCTGCTCGCCGGGCGGGGCCAACGACTACGTCTACGTGATCATCCAGCCGCAAGGCTGGGAGCCGCTGATGCGCCTGTGCGGCAGGGAGGACCTGATCACCCATCCGCAGTTCGCCACGCCGGAAGCGCGCCTGAAATGCCTGGGCGAGTGCTTCTCCATCATCGAAAAGTGGACCAAGACCAAGACGAAATTCGAGGTCATGGACGCCCTGAACGAGGTGGACGTGCCGTGCGGCCCGATTCTCTCGATGAAGGACTTGATCGAGGACGAGTCGATGTTCGACCGCGGCTACCTTGTCGAGCTGGACCACCCGGAGCGCGGCAAGTACGTGCAGCTGGGTTGCCCGATCACGCTCTCGGCCTCGCCCGTGGAAGTGGAACGTTCGCCGCTGCTGGGCGAGCACACCGAAGAAATCCTCGACTGGCTCGGCCGCTCGCCGGCCCAGATCGCGGCGCTGAAGGCGGCCGGCGCGGTCTGAGCCGCGCCACCTCTCGAATGATTGTCTGCAATGCCTGAACAGATGGAGACCTGACATGGCACATGACAAGGATGCGGTACGCAAGATTCTGGCGACCGTGAAGGAAGAGGGGCGCGCTGCGCTGACGGCGCCCGAGGGCAAGCTCGTCTGCGACGCCTATGGCATCTCGGTGCCGGGCGAGGGCGTGGCCAAATCGCCGTCGAACGCGGTGGAATTGGCGACGAAGATGGGTTTTCCGGTGGTGATGAAGATCGTCTCGCCGGACATCCTGCACAAGACCGAAGCCGGCGGCGTGCTGGTGGGCCTGAAATCGGCGGCGGATGTGGAGCAGGGCTACCGCACCATCATCGAGAACGCCAAGAAGTACAACGCCAACGCCGAAATCATCGGCGTGCAAGTGCAACAAATGATCACAGGCGGCCAGGAAGTGATCATCGGCGCCGTGACCGATCCGTCGTTCGGCAAGCTGGTGGCGTTCGGCCTGGGCGGCGTGCTGGTGGAAGTGCTCAAGGACATCACCTTCCGCATGGCACCGGCCACCAACGAAGATGCGCTGTCGATGCTGGACGGCATTGCCGCTGCCGAGGTGCTCAAGGGCGTGCGCGGCGCCGACCCGGCCAACCGCGAGGCGCTGGCCGGCATGATCGAGCGCATGTCGCAGCTCGTCAGCGATTTCCCGGAGATTTCCGAGCTGGACCTGAACCCGGTGTTCGCCAGCAAGGACGGCGCCATCGCCGCCGACGTGCGGATCGTGGTGGACTTCTCGCCGCAGCCGGAGAAGTACCGTCCGACGCAGGAACAGATCGTCAAGCAGATGAACCGCATCATGCGCCCGGACACGGTGGCGGTGATCGGCGCGTCCGCCGAGGACGGGAAGATCGGCAATTCGGTGATGAAGAACCTGATCAACGGCGGCTACCAGGGCAAGATCTACCCGATCCACCCCAAGGCCGAAGAGATCATGGGCATGACGGCCTACAAGAGCGTGCTCGACGTGCCGGGCAAAATCGATGTGGCGGTGTTTGCGATCCCGGCCAAGTTCGTGGCCCAGGCGCTCGAGGAAGTCGGCAAGAAGGGCATTCCCGGCGCCGTGCTGATTCCGTCCGGGTTTGCCGAAACCGGCAACGTGGAAGGGCAGGACGAGATCGTGGCGATTGCCCGCAAGCACGACATCCGCCTGATGGGACCGAATATCTACGGTTTCTACTACACGCCGAAGAACCTTTGCGCCACGTTCTGCACGCCGTATGACGTGAAGGGCAAGGCGGCGCTGTCGTCGCAGTCGGGCGGTATCGGCATGGCCATCATCGGCTTCTCGCGCTCGGCCAAGATGGGCGTGTCGGCCATCGTCGGCCTGGGCAACAAGTCGGATATCGACGAAGACGATCTGCTCACCTTCTTCGAGCAGGACGACAACACCGAGATCATCGCCCAGCACTGCGAGGACTTGAAGGATGGCCGTGCCTTTGCCGAGGTGGCGCGCCGGGTGTCGAAGAAAAAGCCGGTGGTGGTGCTCAAGGCTGGCCGCACCAGCATGGGCGCGCGGGCAGCCAGCTCGCACACCGGCGCGCTGGCCGGCAACGACCGCATCTACGAGGACGTGTTCAAGCAGGCCGGCGTGATCCGGGCGCGCTCGCTGCGCGACCTGCTCGAGTTCGCGCGCGGCATTCCCAAGCTGCCGACGCCGAAGGGCGAGAACGTGGTCATCATCACGGGCGCGGGCGGGTCGGGCGTGCTGTTGTCCGATGCCTGCGTGGACAACAACCTGTCCCTGATGACGATGCCGGACGACCTCGACGCAGCGTTCCGCAAGTTCATCCCGCCGTTCGGCGCGGCCGGCAATCCGGTGGACATCACCGGCGGCGAGCCGCCCACGACGTACAAGAACACGCTGCGCCTTGGCATGGAAGATCCGCGCATCCACGCGATCATCCTCGGCTACTGGCACACGATCATCACGCCGCCGATGGTGTTCGCCCAGCTGGTCATCGAAGTGAAGGAGGAGATGGCGGCGAAGGGCATCGAAAAGCCGATCGTGGCGTCGCTGGCCGGCGACGTGCAGGTGGAGGAAGCTGCCGAGTACCTGTACGAGCACGGCGTGCCGTCCTACGCGTACTCGACCGAAATCCCGGTGGCGGTGCTCGGCGCGAAGTACAAGTGGGCGAGGGGAGCGGGCAAGATCTGATGCGGTCCGCCCCGCCGGCATAGCCAGACCTGCCGGCATCTCCAGCACAACCAGCCCCCGACGAGACAGCAACCGTTGGGGGCATTTGATAAACGAAGGGGCAAATGCGACAGGCCGTTCCCGAGGGAACGGCCTGTCTGGTATTGCGCGACGAATCGTAAAGGGAAATCGTAAAACGCCTAGTTCATGCCGGTGCCGGACATCGCACGCAGGTATTCATTCTTCTTGTCGAAGATCAGCTGGCTCAGGAACGGCGCGTCGTAGGCGTTGAGCAGATGCGCGTGGTGTTCCTCGATATAGCGGGCCACGCGGGTCTTCTCGCATTCGATGCCGCAGAGCCACTCGAACATCGGCATGTCCCAGCGGAAGCGCAGGCCCAGTTCGGCGAAGGCGGCGTTGAAGGCGGCGAGTTGCAACGTACGATCAGGGCCCGTGGCGCCGGCGACGGGCGACGAAACGGACGCGGAAGACGCGGCGGGATGCAGTGGGTTCATGATCGTCTCCTGTGTTTGCAAGGTCACGAGCTTGGTACAAGTGCAGAGTAGGCGCGACGAACGATTTACGATAATTAAAGTTTCATCGAGAAACCATAAGCTATCGCTTATACATTGGGAATCTGGACCTGGCGGGCGGTACGCGGCCGGATCAGCCCCTCCACGCCGGTGATCTGCTGGATCAGGGTGGCGCCTTCTTCCATCAGGAAATGCTTGAATGCCAGCGCCACGGGCGGCAACCGCTTGTTCTTGCGGTGCACCACATACCAGTTCAGCATGACTGGGAATCCCTCGATGTCGAGCACGGCCAGCTTGCCGGCCTGTAGCTCCAGCCCCACCGTGTGCGCGGACAGGAAGGCGATACCCATATTGGCGATGACCGCCTGCTTGATCGTCTCGGTGCTCTTGATCTCCATGGCGATGAGCAGGTTCGAGAGCCGCCCGGCAAAGCCTTCCTGCATCGAATTCCAGGTATCGGAGCCTTTCTCGCGCGAGACGAACGCCTCTTCGGCCAGCCCGGCCAGGGGGATGTCGCGGCGCCCGACCAGCGGATGGTTCGGCGCGGCCACGATGACATAGGGGTGGGGGGCGAACGACTCGGCGATGGTGTCCATGCCTTCGGGCGGGCGCACCATGACGGCGAGGTCGGTCAGGTTGCCGGCCAGCTGGTGCAACAGTTCCTCACGATTGTGCACCGCAAGATTCAGCGTCACGCCATCATGCCGATTCATGAATTCGGCCAGCAGGCGGGGAAAGAAATAATCGCCGGCGCTGATCACCGCCACGTTGAGCCGGCCTCCGGAAATACCCTTGAGTTGCGCCATCGCGTCCTCGGCCTCGCGGAATTGCTGGATGATGCTGCGGCTGTAGTGCAGCATCTCCGTGCCGGCCGGCGTGAGGTAGATCCGCTTGCCCAGCTGCTCGAACAGCGGCAGGCCCACGTGGTGTTCGAGCTGCCGAACCTGTGTGGAAACAGCGGGTTGCGTGAGATGCAGTTCCTCCGCCGCGCGCGAAAAGCTCAGATGGCGGGCCACCGTTTCGAACACTTTCAACTGGCGCAGCGTGGCGTTCTTCATTGGTCGATATCCTGCAATCTATAAAGGATCGTCAATGATCATAATAAAAAACTTTATGCTTTGCGTATCTAAGTTTGAAGTAGCATCAATCAGCAATGCAACGTGCCGCAATGTCAGGCGCGCTCATTCAGTAGTGAAGTAGGGCGTCCCCACGCAGGTCTGCCCACCAGTCGCGCCGTCAGAGCGCGAGACACACTAATGTAAGGAGACACGACATGGCGCACCCGCACGCGGCAGGCCCCGCCTTTGGCAACGGCAATCTGGACGGGCAGGGCGGCTTGCTCCGCAATCGCTGGTTCCAGCTCTTCATCGGCGTCCTTTGCATGGGCCTCGTGGCGAACCTCCAGTACGGCTGGACGCTGTTCGTGACGCCCATGAATGCGCGTCATCACTGGGGCGAGTCCCCCATCCAGGTCGCCTTCTCCATTTTCATCGTCACCGAAACCTGGCTCGTGCCGGTAGAGGGCTGGCTCGTGGACAAGTTCGGCCCGCGCCCCGTGGTGGCCGTGGGCGCGCTGTGCGCCGGAGCAGCCTGGGTCATGAACTCGTTCGCCACCTCGCTGCCGATGCTCTACGCGGCGGCCGTCGTGGCCGGTATCGGCGCGGGCGGCGTCTATGGGACGTGCGTGGGCAACGCGCTGAAGTGGTTCCCGGACAAGCGCGGCCTGGCCGCCGGGCTGACCGCCGCCGGCTTCGGCGCGGGCTCGGCGCTGACCGTGATCCCCATCGCCAACATGATCCAGAAATCGGGCTACGAGCACGCATTCTTCACGTTCGGCATCTTGCAGGGCGTGCTGATCTTCATCCTGGCGATGTTGCTGGTCAAGCCGAAGCCGCCCAAGGGGCTCGTCGCCGGCAAGGCCAACCTGACCAACCCCGTGGCGCTGACGCCGGGCCAGATGGTGCGCACGCCGGTGTTCTGGGTGATCTACGCATCGTTCGTGGCCGTGGCGGCAGGCGGCATCATGGCCACTGCGCAGCTCGGCCCCATCGCCAAGGACTTTGGCTTCGCCTCGATGCCGGTCACGCTGCTGGGCATGACGCTGCCGCTGCTGACCATGACGCTGTCCATCGACAACCTCTGCAACGGGCTGACGCGCCCGCTGTGCGGCCTGATCTCCGACCGCATCGGCCGCGAGAACACCATGTTCTTCATCTTCATCGGCGAAGGGCTGTCGCTGATCGGGCTGATGGAGTTCGGACACAACCCGTACTGGTTCATGTTCTTCGCGGCGCTCACCTTCCTGTTCTGGGGCGAGATCTTCTCGATCTTCCCGGCGCTCTGTGCCGATACGTTCGGCAGCGAGTACGCCGCAGCCAATGCGGGCACGCTCTATACGGCCAAGGGGACGGCGGCGATGCTGGTGCCGCTGGCCTCGGTGTTGTCGCATCGCGGTGGATGGAGCCTGGTCTTTACGGTGGCGGCCGTGCTGACCGTGGCAGCGGGGCTGTCCGCCAAGTTCCTGTTGCAGCCGATGCGCCGGCGCTTCATCACCGGACACGCGGCAACCCATCCCACCATGCAAGGACAAGGAGCGGCACCATGAATGTTTCGCTTCCCCAACTGAAGGCCTTTGCTGCGGTTGCGCGCCAGAAGAGCTTCACGCGCGCGGCGGCGGAGCTCGGCCTGACCCAGTCGGCCATCAGTCGTAGCGTGCGTGAGCTGGAGGAGGAAATCGACCAGCGGCTGTTCGACCGCACCACGCGCCAGGTGGAGCTGACCGACGCCGGCGAGCATCTGTCCCAACGGATCTGCCATCTGATCGAGGAAGTCGAGCAGACGCTGCGCGAGAGCCACGGCACCGGCAAGCCCAGCCAGGGCACCGTGCATATCGCCACCGATCCGGTCTTGTCGTCGATGTCCATGCCGATGTGGGTGGCCGGCTGCCGTACGGCATGGCCCGGCATCGGCATCACGCTGCGCGACCGCTCGCACGAATGCGTGCTGCAAAGTGTGCGCAGCGGCGAGGTGGACTTCGGCATCGCCAGCAACCCGGTGGCCTGCGACGACCTCTATTGCGAACCGCTCTATATGGACCCGCTGCACGCGGTGCTGCCCTCCGGGCATCCGCTGGCCGCGCGCGAGTCCCTCGGCTGGGGCGAACTTGCCGATGCCTCGGTGCTCTCGCTCGACCACAACTCGGGCGTGCAGCCCGCCGTGGAGCGCGCGCTGGCCACCTATCACGTACGGCCCGGCGCCTTGCAGCTGCTCGGGCATTTCTCGGCGATTTTCGGCATGGTGGCGATGGGGCTCGGCATCGGCGTGGTGCCGTCGCGCACGCAGGCCGCCGGTCTGGCGCCCGCGGCCGTGCTGCGGCCCTTGCGGCCCCAGGTCAACAACAACGTGATGCTGGTTCGAAGGAAGGCGCGCTCGCTCAAGCCCAACGCGGCGGCGGTGTGGGACAACCTGCGTGGCCAGGAGTACGAACAGGGCCAGATGAAGAAAGCGGGGTAGGGCCGTGAATCGGATTCATCTGATGCAGCGCCGCAACGTTTTTTGCGCTGAATAAGGCGCTATTGCCCTCGAATTCGACAGTCGTTCTCGCAAGAAGCGATCCACAACGCACCCCACGGGGTGCGTTGTTGTTTTTAGTGCCAATCTTCTATTGATATATCACATACAGGATATTTACAGACCTCGCGGTGCAGCATATACTGAAGACTCATTGACCTACCTCATTCAGGAGTTTTCATGCACGCCGCACAGCTTTCCCTCATCGCCCTCGGTCTGATTGCCTCGGGTGTTTCCGTAACCTGGCTGATTGCCACGCGCCTGCCGATGGGTCTGCTGACCACCGCCGGTGACCATGGCCGCTTTGCCGGCCTCGGCTCGGATCAGGCAGTGGACGGGATCGGCCGTGCGACGCCTGCCGCTGGCGCGCGCCCGCAGTTCGCCCACGCGTAAGCCAGTTGGGTTCGAAGGCAGGGAGCTTGTAGCGGCCGGCAACTCCCTCCCAGCAGTCGTCGTACTCATCGGCCGTATCTTTCGTTCCCCCTCGCTTCATCCCCCGCCTGATCCAGCGTTTTCCAGCCTTTCCCAAGGCCTAGGACTTTCCCTAGGACATCTTTTTTCCCTTCGCATTGCAGCATCCCAGGTGCTTGCCGCCAGGTCGCGCCATTGATCTGGCGCCGTCCGCTAAGTCATTGATCGGCAACGAACCGAGCGCCGTTTCGCGGCATGGTTTGATGCGCCCGGCGCACCACTGCCAGCCTCGCTCCGGGCGGCGGTGGTCTGAGTCGTATCGGGTAGAAAAACTGGTCACTGAAAACGGCTTGACTTGGGTGATATACCACATACTGTATAGCACTAGAGCGGCGAGCCACTCTACGAAAACATCTAGAAAACGATAGCGGTACACAGAGGCATCGAATCAGATGCCCATCCACAACGGCGGCGATGACCGCCAGAAGGAGACACCATGGAACTACAGCAAAGCGCGTCCACGTCACGATTTGCGTCCCCATGGACGCAGCTCGTATTCGGCGTTATCTGCATGGCGATGATCGCCAACATGCAATACGGCTGGACCCTGTTCGTCAATCCGATCGATGACAAATACCACTGGGGCCGCACGGCCATCCAGGTGGCGTTTACGATTTTCGTGGTCACGGAAACGTGGCTGGTGCCGATCGAGGGCTATCTGGTCGACAAGTACGGCCCGCGCCCGGTGGTGGTGGGCGGCGGCCTGCTCTGTGCGATTGCATGGGCGCTGAACTCGGTGGCGTCGTCGCTGCCGCTGCTGTACTTCGCTGCGGCCATTGGCGGCGTCGGGGCCGGCGCGGTGTATGGCACCTGCGTGGGCAATGCGCTCAAGTGGTTCCCCAACCGGCGCGGGCTCGCGGCGGGGATTACGGCGGCCGGTTTCGGCGCGGGCTCCGCGCTGACCGTGGTGCCCATCGCCAACATGATCAAGACCAGCGGCTACGAGAGCACCTTCCTGACCTTCGGGCTGGGGCAAGGCATCGTGGTGGTGATCCTGGGCCTGGCGCTCTATCCGCCGTCGGCCAAGATCCTCTCCGACGTGAAGAGCACCCTGAAGGCGGCTGCTACTTATAATGCGTCGCCGCGCCAGGTGCTGTCCTCGCCGATCTTCTGGGTGATGTACGCGATGTTCGTGATGATGGCCGCCGGCGGGCTGATGGCCACGGCGCAGCTGGGCCCCATCGCCAAGGACTTCGGGCTCCATGACTCCCCGGTGTCCATCCTCGGCCTGACGCTGCCGGCGCTGACCTTCGCGCTGACCATCGACCGCGTGCTGAACGGGCTGACCCGGCCGTTCTTCGGCTGGATCTCCGATAACATCGGCCGCGAGAACACCATGTTCCTGGCCTTCGCGGTGGAGGCGGTCGGCATCCTGCTGCTGTCCAAGTACGGGCACAACCCGGTGGCGTTCGTGATTCTGACCGGCGTGGTGTTCTTCGCCTGGGGCGAGATCTACAGCCTGTTCCCGGCCACCTGTGGCGACACCTTCGGCCCCAAGTTTGCAGCGACCAACGCCGGCCTGCTGTACACGGCCAAGGGCACGGCCGCGCTGCTGGTACCGTTCTCGAGTGTGATTACCGCCGCCACCGGTGACTGGCACGCGGTGTTCATGCTGGCCTCCGGCATGGCGGCGCTCTCGGCGGTGCTGGCGATCTTCGTGCTCAAGCCGATGCGCGAGGCCCATGCCCGGAAGTACGTCAATGATAGTTCGGCGCCGCCGATGGGCTATCGGGCCGTGCCGGACGACCTGACCTGACCTGAGCCGAGCGCCGGGTTAGACAGAAGGGGCCCGCCATCGCGGGCCCCGTGCGTCTGGCGATGCCGGGCGTATCATCAGACCAGCCGGCAGCATAGCCGGCGCGCAACACAGCAACCGACAGGATTCCCCATGAACCAGGTTGTGATTCCGATTGTGGTGGAGGGCGGGGGACGCGAGCGGAAGCGCCGCCAGCCCAAGGGCCGGCAGGTGGATCCGGCGGCACTGTCCGAGGTGCGCCAGCTGCTGGGCGATGCCCCACGCCGCCGCGATCTGCTGATCGAGCATCTGCACGCCATCCAGGACCACTACGGCCAACTGGCCACCCCCCATCTGGCCGCGCTGGCGCAGGAAATGCGCATGGCCCAGACCGAAGTCTTCGAGGTGGCCAGCTTCTATCACCATTTCGATATTGTCCGAGAGGACGCCGATGGCCATATCACCGCCCCGGCGGCGCTGACCGTGCGCGTCTGCGAGGGCATCGCCTGCGAGATGGCCGGCGCGTCCGCGCTGCTGGAACGCCTGCCGGCGTTGCTCGGCACCGATGTCCGCGTGCTGGCCGCGCCCTGCATCGGCCGCTGCGAACGGGCGCCGGCCGTGCTGGTAGGCCAGCATCCCGTGGATGCCGCCACGCCTGCTGCCGTCCAGGCCTGCGTGACGGCCGGCACGGTGCGCGATGACCCCCAACCCTACCTCGGCTATGACGACTATCGCGCCCAGGGTGGCTATCGCCTGTTGCAGGCGCTGGAGCAGGGCGATACCAATGCGGATGCGCTGATCGCCGTGATGGAGAACTCGGGCCTGCGCGGGCTGGGCGGGGCGGGCTTTCCCACCGGCCGCAAATGGCGCATCGTCCGGGCTGAGCCGGCGCCGCGCCTGATGGCCGTCAATATCGACGAAGGCGAGCCGGGCACGTTCAAGGACCGCGTCTACCTGGAGCGCGATCCCCACCGCTTCCTGGAGGGGATGCTGGTGGCCGCACGCGTGACCGGCGTGGCCGCCATCTATATCTACCTGCGCGATGAGTACGCGGGCTGCCGTGCCGTGCTGACCGAGGCGCTGGCGCAATTGCGCGCCGCGCCGCCCGTGCCCGGCCTGCCCGAGATCCACCTGCGGCGGGGCGCCGGCGCGTATATCTGCGGCGAAGAGTCGGCCATGATCGAATCGATCGAGGGCAAGCGTGGCATGCCCCGGCTGCGTCCGCCCTATGTGGCGCAGGTCGGGCTGTTCGACCGGCCCACGCTCGAGCACAACTTCGAGACCCTGTACTGGGTGCGCGAGATCGTGGAGCGCGGCCCGGAGTGGTTCGCGGGGCAGGGCCGGCATGGTCGCAAGGGGCTGCGCTCGTTCTCCGTGTCCGGCCGGGTGCGGCATCCCGGCGTGCATCTGGCGCCGGCTGGCATCACCGTGCGCGAGCTGATCGACGAATACTGCGGCGGCATGCTGGACGGCCACGCCTTCTACGGCTACCTGCCGGGCGGGGCGTCCGGCGGCATCCTGCCGGCGGCGATGGGCGATATTCCGCTCGATTTCGACACCTTGCAGCCACATGGCTGCTTTATCGGCTCGGCGGCTATCGTGGTGCTGTCCGACCACGACCGGGCCGTCGATGCCGCGCGCAATCTGATGCACTTCTTCCGCGACGAGTCCTGCGGGCAGTGCACGCCGTGCCGTGTGGGCACGGCCAAGGCGCTCGACCTGATCCGGCAGCCGGCAGCGGCGTGGGACCTGGCCGCGCTGGCCGACCTGTCCGCCGTGATGCGTGACGCGTCGATCTGCGGGCTGGGGCAGGCCGCGCCGAATCCCGTCGATTGTGTGATCCGCTACTTCCCGCATGAACTCACATCCGTCGCTCCGGAGGGCCAGCCATGAATGCACTGACCCGCGCTGAAGTCGCGCTCGTTCAGGCGTCGTCCGATACCGAGGTCACCTTCCGGCTCGATGGCCGGGACGTGACCGCCCGCCCCGGGGAGTCGCTGCTGCAGGTGGCGCGTCGGGAAGGCATCGAGATTCCGCATCTTTGCTACAAGGATGGGCTCGATACGGCCGGCAACTGCCGCGCCTGTATGGTGGAGATCGATGGGGAACGCGTGCTGGCGCCGTCGTGCTGCCGCGCGCCGGCCAATGGCATGACGGTGCACACGGACTCCGAGCGTGCCCGCCGCGCGCAGCGCATGGTGCTGGAACTGCTCCAGTCCGACATGCCGGAGACCGCGTACACGCGCCATAGTGAACTCGATCAGTGGTCGGCCCGGCTCGAAGTCGGCAAGCCACGCTTCGCCCCGCGCGAGGCGGTGCCGGCCGACCTGTCGCACCCAGCCATCGCCGTCAACCTCGACGCCTGCATCCAGTGCACGCGCTGCGTGCGTGCCTGCCGCGACGAACAGGCCAATGACGTGATCGGGCTGGCATTTCGCGGCGATCATGCGCGCATCGTCTTCGATATGGCCGATCCGATGGGCGTCAGCACCTGCGTGGCCTGTGGCGAGTGCGTGCAGGCCTGCCCGACCGGCGCGCTGATGCCGGCACGCAACGTGGCGCTGGCGGTGCCCGACCGCGAGGTGGATTCGGTCTGCCCGTATTGCGGCGTGGGCTGCCAGCTCACGTACCACGTCAAGGACAACCGCATTTTGTTCGTGGAAGGGCGTGATGGCCCGGCGAACCACAATCGGCTCTGCGTGAAGGGGCGCTACGGCTTCGACTACGCCCAGCATCCGCACCGGCTGACGGTGCCGCTGGTGCGGCGCGAAGGCGTGGCGAAATCCGGCGACATCGTGCTGGATCCCGATCGCGTCATGGAGGTATTCCGGGAAGCCACCTGGGAAGAGGCGCTGGCGCTGGCCGCCGGCGGGCTTGCGCGCATCCGGGACACGCTGGGTGGCCGCGCACTGGCGGGGTTTGGCTCGGCCAAGGGCAGCAACGAGGAAGCCTATCTGTTCCAGAAGCTCGTGCGGACCGGGTTTGGCAGCAATAACGTCGATCACTGCACGCGGTTGTGCCATGCCTCATCGGTGGCGGCGCTGCTCGAAGGGATCGGCTCGGGCGCGGTGTCCAATCCGGTGATGGATGTCGGCAAGGCCGAGGTGGTGCTGCTGATCGGCGCCAATCCCACGGTCAACCATCCGGTGGCGGCCACCTGGATCAAGAATGCGGTGCGCAACGGTACGAAGCTGATCGTCGCCGATCCTCGCCGATCGGATCTGGCGCGCTTTGCGCACCGTTTCCTCCAGTTCCAGGCCGATACGGACGTGGCGCTGCTGAACGCGATGATGCATGTGATTGTGGAGGAAGGACTTGTCGATCCCGAATTCATTGCCTCGCGCACGGCCGGCTACGAGGCGCTGGCGGCCAATGTGGCCCCGTACAGCCCCGAAGTCATGGCCCCGGTCTGTGGCATCGACGCGGAAACCATCCGCGAGGTGGCCCGGCTCTATGCCACCTCGAAGGGATCGATGATCCTGTGGGGCATGGGTGTGTCCCAACACGTGCATGGCACCGATAACGCGCGCTGCCTGATCGCGCTGGCGCTGATGACGGGCCAGATCGGCCGGCCGGGCACGGGTTTGCATCCGCTGCGCGGGCAGAACAACGTGCAGGGCGCGTCCGACGCGGGGCTGATCCCGATGATGTTCCCGGACTACCGGCGCGTGGATGACCCCGCCGCCAATGCCGCCTTCGAGGCGCTGTGGGGCATGCCGCTGGACAAGCAGCCGGGCCTGACCGTGGTGGAGGTCATGCAGGCTATCGAAGCGGGTACCGTGCGCGGCATGTACATCATGGGCGAGAACCCGGCGATGTCCGACCCGGACGCCCAGCACGCGCGCGAGGCGCTGGCCGCGCTCGACCATCTGGTGGTGCAGGACATCTTCCTCACCGAGACCGCCTGCCTGGCCGATGTGGTGCTGCCCGCCTCGGCCTTCCCCGAGAAGACCGGCACGTTTACCAATACGGATCGCACCGTGCAGCTTGGCCGGCAGGCCATCGACCCGCCCGGGCAGGCGCGTCAGGACCTGTGGATTCTGTGCGAACTGGCTGCGCGGCTCGGGCTGCCCTGGGACTATGGACATGCCACCCGCGATGCGGCGCCCGTGGCCTTGGTTTTCGACGAAATGCGACACGCGATGCCGAGCATCGGCGGCATGACGTGGGCGCGACTCCAGCGCGAGCATGCGGTGACCTATCCCTGCAAGACGGAGGGAGATCCAGGCGAGCCGGTGATCTTTACCGACACGTTCCCGACCGTAAGCGGACGCGGGCGATTCGTGCCGGCAGACATCATCCCGGCGGCGGAGCGTCCGGATCAGGAATATCCGACGGTCCTGATCACGGGCCGACAGCTCGAACACTGGCATACGGGCAGCATGACGCGCCGCGCCGGCGTGCTCGACGCCATCGAGCCGGATCCGGTGGCGCTGGTCCATCCGCTCGATCTGGCGGCGCTCGGCGGCAAGCCCGGCGACGTGGTCACGCTGGCGTCCCGGCGCGGCCAGGTGATGCTCTACGCGCGCGCCGACGATGGCACCCCGCGCGGCGCCGTGTTCGTGCCGTTCTGCTATTACGAGGCGGCCATCAACAAGCTGACCAACCCGGTGCTCGACCCGTTCGGCAAGATTCCGGAGTTCAAGTACTGCGCGATCCGGATGACGCTGGGCGGCGCCGTGCCCGAGCAACTGAGCTTCGGCGGTGGGCAAATCCTGGATTCGCTGGCCGGTGCATTGGCCTTGCCCGGATGATTTTCCGAAAATTCGTGAAAGTGATTGCGGATTCATCTGGCTAATCAGGGCAATCCGAAACGGTTAGGATGCAGGCATCCCCTCGATACGTTGGAAAGGATGCCTGCAATGAAAGCCATTGGACTGACCCGTTACCTGCCGATCAGCGACCCCCAAGCGCTGGTGGATGTGGCAATCGACAAGCCCGCCGCTTCGGGCCACGACCTGCTGGTCAAGGTGGAGGCGATCGCCGTGAACCCGGTGGACACCAAGGTCCGCGCGCCCAAGGACAAGGTTGAAGATGCCCCGCGCGTGCTCGGCTGGGATGCCGCCGGCACCGTGGCCGCCGTGGGCCCTGACGTGACGCTGTTCAAGGTCGGCGACCCGGTCTTCTATGCGGGCAGCATCACGCGGCCCGGCGCCAACAGCGAATTTCACCTCGTCGATGAGCGCATCGTCGGCCATAAGCCAGCATCGCTGGACTTCCCCAACGCCGCCGCGCTGCCCCTGACGGCCATCACCGCCTGGGAGGCGCTGTTCGATCGCCTGGGTGTCTCGCCGAAGGGAGACGATGCCGGCCGTTCGGTGCTGATTATCGGCGGGGCAGGGGGCGTGGGCTCCATCGGCATCCAGCTGGCCAAGGTGCTGGGCGGGCTGACGGTCATCGCCACGGCCTCGCGGCCGGAATCGGAAGCCTGGTGCCGCCGCCTGGGTGCCGACCATATCATCGACCATCGTGCCGACATCCCCGCGCAACTGCGCAAGCTTGGGTTTGACGCGGTGGATTACATCCTCTGCTTCAACGACACCGATCGCCATTTCCCGGCGATGGCCGAAGCCATCGCGCCGCAGGGCAAGATCTGCTCGATCGTCGAGAACGCGAGCGAACTGCCGGTTGGCGCGCTGAAGAGCAAGAGCGCGACCTTCGTCTGGGAGTTCATGTTCACCCGTGCGATGTTCGGCACGCCGGACATGATCGCGCAGCACCGCCTGCTCAACGAGGTGGCACGGCTGATCGATGCGGGACGCCTGCAAACCACGGTGGGCGAGAACCTGGGCACGATCAACGCGGCCAACCTGCGCCGCGCCCACGCGCAGCTCGAAGGTGGCCAGACTATCGGCAAGCTGGTGCTGTCCGGGTTCTAATCTGCAATTAACCGCCAAGTCGCGGGCGCGCCATAAACGAGGGCCGGGGCTGCTGACGCAGCACCCGGCCCTTATTGTCTATATAGAAGGGGGTTAGCTGAGAGGACGAGCGGCGACCGCGCGCGCGAGGCTTCGCACTGGGTTCTCCCCAACCAGTCCCGCCACGAAACTGACCACTTCGGTCGCCACGGCCTTGTCCTGCAGGATGCGCCGATGGCCGAGTCCGGTCGTGGTCACCAGCTGCGCCGCCGGCCACGCGCCTGCGATGGCGGCGCCGTCTTCCCAGCGCACTTCCTTGTCGTCGCGGTCATGGATTACCAGCGCCGGCGGCACCGGCCGCGTGCGCCCCACATCGGGCACGTTGAACGTCGCCCAGGACGTGCCGAGCCACTGTTCGCTCTGTTGCCGCATACGCGCGAGGATGCCCGGCGCAATGCCGAGCTGCCAGGCGAGGGCGGCGCAGGATTCGCCCATATCAGCGGGCGAGCCGATCATCACCGCGCCGCGCACCGGCAAGCCTTCGCGTATCGCCTGCGCGGCGGCGGCACCGCCCAGCGAATGGCCGACCACTGCATGGACTGGCCCGACCTGCCAGGCCGCGGCCAGCAGCGAGCGTGCCATCTCCAGCAAGGAGGTCTGGTTCGGCCCGCGTGCGCCGGCGTCGGAGGCCCCGTGAGATAGCGCATCAAACGCCACCACGCGCATCCCGGCGCCCAGCAGCGCATGGACCAGTGCGTGCCACTGGCCGGCATGACCGCCCCAGCCATGGGCCAGCAGGACCACCGGCCCTTCGGTGCCCCAGCGGTAGACGCGCACACGCCGGCTGATGCCCTGGCCGGTGACCAGTGCCCATTCGCTGCGCGCGGCATCGATCAGGCGCAGTGCATCCGGGCTCGACTTGGCGCGGGGTGGCGTGAACCATAGGCGCTCCAGCGCGCGGGCGGTGCCCCCCGGATGGAGGAGGCTCGCAGCCTGCCACCGCAGTCTGAGCCACACGGGCGGCCCCCTGCGGACGGTGGAAACGGGTTCCGCATGCGTCACATGATGTGACCCAGCGGCGCGTGGCGTGGATGAGGAAAACAGCACTTGCGGCACGGCTAACACCTCCAACCGATGGCTTGCCGGCGAAATCGGCCAGCTTCGCTGGCTTCCCGCCTGTTTTTTTATGATTCACGACCGACCAGTCGTGCTATTTTTCGGGCAATAAATGACGATGAAAATGCCGTCTGACACACTGCGTTCGTGCCCGGGAACGCCGTGGTGTGAAGCCGCCGGCGAGCCGTTTCAGGCGTCGGCCGGGGCGGTTTCCCGCGTGGTTCGGGCGTCGTCGAGCAGCCGGGCGAACGCGCGCCGGGCCATCGCCTCGGCATCGCTGCGCGCCATCAACTTGAACGATGTCTGGAACGACATACCAATTCCGGCCATCTCGAACGCAAACTGGCGCGGGTCCACATCGGTCCGGAGATCGCCTTCGTCCATCGCGTCGGTAATCACGCGGCAGATGGTGCTGTGCCAGTCCTTGAAGGCCTGCACGACCCTGTCACGAATGACGCCAGGCTTGTCGCGGTACTCCTGGGAGAGCGCCATGAACAGGCAGCGCCCCTCCGTCACCGTGGCACCTAGCCAGTCCATATAGCCGTCGAACAGCGCCTGCAGGCGGCGTGCGCCGCGCGGCTGGCGCATCGCCGGACGTACGACGACATCGTTGAAACGCTCCGCCGCGCGCTCGAGCACGGCCTCCTGCAGCGCCTCTTTCGAGCGGAAGTGCGCGTAGAGCCCGCTCTTCGACATATTCGTGTCCGCGGCCAGCGTGGCGAGCGAAAGCTGCTCGAACCCCACGCGCGCGGCGGAAGCGAGTGCCTGTTCGATGATCGCGGTACGGGTGAGCTGGCCTTTTTGCATGAGGTTGAGAATAGCACGACCGGTCGGTTTGTCAACTTGCCTTATTCCACACATCGTTGATACTGAAGTGACGTCAACGCAAAGCGTGCGTTGTCGTTATGAGGAGGCGGGGAGAGGAAGTTGTGCTGTATCCGCCTTTTGGAGGAGGTTCCGGTGGGCGAGATCAAGCCATCATAAGAAATCTGTAAAAGTGTTCCAAACATGACCTTACGGAACGCTTTACGTGCTCTATACTCGAATGCACGTCCGCGCACTTTTTTTTCACTGGTGACTGGAGACCGACATGAACAGTACAGCCGTGCCAAGAGGCGCTAGCGAACCGTTCCGGCAACTGCGGGCGTTGCGTCGTGCGCGCAAGCTCAAGCAGGAGGACGTCGCCCGTAAGGCGGGAATTTCCCGGGAAGCCTATCTTCGGGCCGAATCGGGGCAAGCCGATCCACGCATGTCCACGTTCCTGGCGGCCTGTGAGGCGCTGGGGCTGGAAGTGGTGCTGGCCCCGCAGCATCTGGCAGCCGACGTCAACGCATTCATCGCCAGCCGCAATGGCGGCGTTACAGCAGCCTCGATGGCCGGCCAGCCGGCCGGCTCGGCTCCCGCGGCAGCGCCGCAGGGGCAGGGCGGGTTCGGTTCCGGACCCAGCACCGGGGAGGGCCACAAGCCCATGTAACACCGCCAGTCCACGGGCCTGGGGGCACCCGCCCACATGGTCTGCGGATAGCAAGACCACCGGGCATTTCCGGCGCGGCTAATCTGCCGCGCTGGCAATGCCCGGTCCTTCATGCCGATCGCGCCCGCGATCCCCAGCCGCTGCCATTGCGCCGCGTGCTTTTTCGTGCACATCTCGCTGCGCGTCTTCTGATTTCCGCTTCGCCTTTTCCATCGGCAGTGCTGTAACCGGCCGCCGGGTCGCCTATTGTCGTCCTAGGACCGACTTAGGGTCGTTCCCGGTTTGACACGTCCATCCGTCGTCATTACGATATGAGAAATTGATTTCACAATTCGTAATTTGTCGGACGACGAATACGATCCGGGGCACGAGAGGAGACTTCATGACCCAGACTCAACTGAACGAAGCCATGGCGGACGTCTCGGTGGCCGGCTATCTGTCCGGCTTCGCCAACGAATTCGCCACCGAGGCACTGCCCGGCGCGCTGCCAGTGGGCCAGAACTCGCCCCAGCGCGTGCCATATGGCCTGTACGCCGAGCAGATCTCGGGCACCGCCTTCACCGCGCCGCGCGCTCACAACCGGCGCGCGTGGCTGTACCGCATCCGCCCGGCCGCCATGCATCAGCCGTTCAGCCGCCTGGAGCCGGGCCGCTGGCTGAGCCGTTTCGACGAGGTGCCGCCGTCGCCGAACCAGCTGCGCTGGAGCCCGCCGGCGATGCCGACCGCGCCGACCGACTTTATCGACGGCATCGTGACGATGGCCGGCAATGGCTGCCCCGAAGCGATGACGGGCTGCGGCATCCACCTGTACCTGGCCAACCAGTCGATGCAGGACCGCTTCTTCTACAACGCCGATGGCG
The DNA here is from genome assembly GCF_056395225.1 of Cupriavidus sp. 10L45. Taxonomy (NCBI): domain Bacteria; kingdom Pseudomonadati; phylum Pseudomonadota; class Betaproteobacteria; order Burkholderiales; family Burkholderiaceae; genus Cupriavidus; species Cupriavidus sp. 10L45. Next base: position 69,090 of record NZ_JBFTJC010000015.1, on the reverse strand, counting down.
AGATGCTGATCGTCCCGCAACAGGGCCGTCTGCTGTTGTCGACGGAAATGGGCCGGCTGGCGGTGGAGCCGCAGGAGATCGTCGTGATTCCGCGCGGCGTGCGCTTCCGCGTGGACCTGCCGGACGGCACCGCGCGCGGCTATATCTGCGAGAACTACGGCGCGCTGTTCAAGCTGCCGGACCTCGGCGTGATCGGCTCGAACGGGCTGGCCAATCCGCGTGACTTCCTGACGCCGGTGGCGAGCTACGAAGACCGCGAGGGCAAGTTCGAACTCGTCGCCAAGTTCCAGGGCAATCTCTGGCAGGCCGAGATCGACCATTCGCCGCTCGATGTGGTCGCGTGGCATGGCAATTACGCGCCGTACAAGTACGATCTGCGCCGTTTCAACACGATCGGATCGATCAGCTACGACCATCCGGATCCGTCGATTTTCCTCGTGCTGCAGTCCCCGTCGGACACGCCGGGCGTGGACACCATCGACTTCGTGATCTTCGGCCCGCGCTGGCTGCCCGCGCAGAACACGTTCCGTCCGCCCTGGTTCCACCGCAACGTGGCGAGCGAGTTCATGGGCCTGATTTCGGGCGTTTACGATGCCAAGGCCGAGGGCTTTGCACCGGGTGGCGCCAGCCTGCACAACTGCATGAGCGGCCATGGCCCCGATGCGGAAACCTTTGAGCGCGCCTCGGGGGCTGACACGAGCCAGCCGCACCACATCACCGACACCATGGCGTTCATGTTCGAGACGCCGGGCGTGATCCGCCCGACGCCGTACGCGGCCCAGTCGGCGCTGCTCCAGCATGACTACTACACCTGCTGGCAAGGCCTGAAGAAGCATTTCAACCCGAACGTGCGCTGATTTCCGGAAGATTCCCAAGATGACTGCCCCCCAAACCGGCACCCAAACGCGTGCCACCAGCTGGGTCGAATCGGCCAACGACGGCCAGACCCATTTCCCGATCCAGAACCTGCCATACGGCCTGTTTTCGGCAAACGGCCAGGCCCCGCGCGTGGGTGTGGCGATTGGCGACCAGGTGCTGGACCTCGTCGCGCTCGACGATGCCGGCCTGCTGCCGGCGGCGGCCAAGGGCGCGTTTGCCTCGGCCAGCCTCAACCGCTTTATCGCGCTGGGCCAGCCCCTGTGGCAGGCCACCCGCGCCCGGCTGACGGCGCTGCTCTCCGGCGAAGACGCCGCGCTGCGCGATCACGCGGCGCTGCGCGCCAAGGCTTTGTTGCCGATGGCCGGCGTGACGCTGCACCTGCCGGTCGAGATCCCTGGCTACACCGATTTCTATTCGTCGCGCGAGCACGCGACCAACGTCGGCCGCATGTTCCGCGACCCGGAAAACGCGCTGCTGCCGAACTGGCTCGAAATCCCAATCGGCTACAACGGCCGCGCCAGCTCGGTGGTGGTTAGTGGCACCGCGCTGCGTCGCCCGAACGGCCAGACCAAGCTGCCGAACGAGGCGCGCCCGACCTTCGGCCCGTGCCGCAAGCTCGACTATGAGCTGGAGATGGGGTTCATCGTCGGCAAGCCGTCGGCGCTGGGCGAGCCGGTCAGCACGGGGGATGCCCCCGCGCACATGTTCGGCATGGTCATCCTCAACGACTGGAGCGCGCGCGATATCCAGCAGTGGGAATACGTGCCGCTCGGGCCGTTCAACAGCAAGTCGTTCGGGACGTCGATCTCGCCGTGGGTGGTGACGATGGAGGCGCTCGAGCCCTTCCGCCGTGACAATCCGGCACAGTCGCCCGAACCGCTGTCGTATCTGCAGCAGCAGGGCCGCAACGCCTACGACATCGCGCTCGAAATCGCGCTGCAACCGGCTGGCGCGGCGCCCAGCACGGTCTGCCGCACCAATTTCAAGGCGATGTACTGGACCATGGCGCAGCAACTGGCGCACCACACGGTGTCTGGCTGCAATGTGCGCGTCGGCGACCTGATGGGCTCGGGCACGATCAGCGGCACCACGCCCGATTCGTGCGGCAGCCTGCTGGAGACCACGCGCAATGGCGCCGAACCGGTGGCGCTGAGCGGCGGCGTGCAGCGTGGTTTCCTCGAGGATGGCGACACGGTGACCATGACCGGTTGGTGCCAGGGCGATGGCTACCGGGTCGGCTTTGGCGAGGTCACGGGGAAGATCCTGCCGGCGGCCTGATCGACACGTCCTCCGGGGCGTCCCAGCACAGGGCGGGGCGGCTGAAAAGCCGCGCCCGCCCTCGTTACATTTGCGAAGGACCGTTACTGTTGCGCCATTCCTACGGGTGCCGCTTTATGCGAGAATTCGCCCCTGACAAAAAAAGTGTGGCGAAGTTCGCCGGGTTGAAACATTTCGGTAGTTTGCCGCGATGACCGCCCGGAGCACGCTCCACGGACACCCCTCGACTGGGCGGCTCAGTGTTTGGCCGAAACCCGCCGTTAGCGCGGTATATGCGAAATCGGGGTGTCGATAACTAATTTCGGCGAAATCCTCGGATTTTGCTTCTAATTTCAGGGAAAAACGGAATCTGTTCCCCGGTGCGATGGTCGCGCGCGGGCCTGCGCACACGCGCGTGGCCAACGTTGCCCCAGGCACGGCGGGGGACGCGGGGCTCACATTCCACCCAACGCGCACGGCATGGCAATTGAATTCGGAATTCGCGCATGGGCGGCCTGTGCGCCGGCACTGCAATCCCCGGAAGCCTGGCAGGCGTGGAGTCTTGCGCCATGGCTGCCCGAGGGATCGGACCTGCCGGCGCTCTCGGCCATGGCCCCGATGTTGCGCCGACGCGTCAATGCCATCGGCCGCGCGGCGCTGCATCCCGCCTACGACACCCTCCCGCCCGACGGGGCCCCCGCCGCGCCGGCCCCGCCGGCCGTGTTTGCCTCGCGCCACGGCGACACCCGCCGCGCCTTCGACATGCTCAGCGAACTGGCAGCCGGCGAACCACTGTCGCCCACCGCGTTCGGCCTCTCTGTCCACAACGCCATTGGTGCGATGTTTACGATCGACCGGGGAGACGCCTCCAACCTCCAGGCCGTGGCGGCTGGCCGCGATACCGTGGAGACGGCCGCCTTCGAAGCCTGCGCGCTGCTGGCCGATGGGGCGGACGAGGTGCTGCTGGTCTGCTATGACGCGCCGCTGCCCGAAGCCTATGCCGAGTTCGCCGATGAGCCCGGCTGCCTGTTCGGCTGGGCCTGGCGCATCGGCAAGCCGCGCCCGGGCGAGCCGGTGTTCCGGCTCGACATCGACCATGTGCGCGAGGCGTCGGACCCCGACACCGCCCATCCGGTGCTGCCGCACGCGCTGGATGTGCTGCGATTCATGCTGACCGGCGACGCCGAGCTGTGCCACCGTGGCGAACGCGCGGTCTGGAGGTGGCAGCGCCATGGTTGAACGCCTCGACCGCGCCTGGCGCGTGTGCGCCACCGGCTTCTGCTTCTCGAGCTTCGGCGTGGGCGGCCTGCTGCTGCGCGTGCTGGTGTTCCCGGCGCTGGCGCTGCTGCCGTGGTCCACCCAGACGCGCCAGCGCGTGTGCCGCGATGTCATCCACCATGCCTTCCGGCTGTTCCTCTGGCTGATGCGCAGCGTCGGCGTCATCGGCTACGAAATCCGCCATCCAGAACGGCTGCAACGCGAGGGGATGCTGGTGGTGGCGAACCATCCGTCGCTGATCGACGTGGTGTTCCTGATGGCGCTGACGCGCCGCGCCGACTGCGTGGTGAAGTCCGGCCTGGCACGCAACCCGTTCACGCGCGGCCCGGTGCTGGCCACCGGCTGGGTGCAGAACGACAGTGGCGCGGCGATGGTCGACGACTGCATCGCCTCGCTGCGGGCCGGCAACAACCTGATCATCTTTCCGGAAGGCACGCGCACGCGCCCGGGCCAGCCGCTGCAACTCCAGCGCGGCGCGGCCAACGTGGCCGTACGCGGCGGCTTTGCGCTGACCCCGGTGGTCATCCGCTGCGAACCGCCCACGCTGACCAAGGGCGAGAAGTGGTACCACGTGCCGGTGCGGCGCCCGCGCTTCGTCATCGACGTGCACCCAGACGTGCCACCCGCGCAGTGGGTGGCGCCGGGCACCGACGACGCCATGGCCGTGCGCCACCTGACCCAATCACTATTCGAGTTTTTCTCCAGGGAGATCCGCCGTGCAGGCGCTTGAGCAAGAAATCAAGGAACTGATCATCTCGTCGCTGTCCCTCGAGGACGTGGCGGCTGACGATATCGACGCCACCGCGCCGCTGTTCATCGAAGGCCTGGGCCTCGATTCCATCGACGCACTGGAACTGGGCCTGGCGCTGCAGAAGCGCTACGGCATCACCATGAACGGCGACAAGGAGGAAATCCGCGCGCGCTTTGCCAGTGTTTCGGCGCTGGCGGCGTTCGTGGCGTCGCAGCGCGGCCAGGCCCCGGCCTGATCCGCGAGGTCATCGCAATACTGCTATACGGAGCCAGATCATGACTCACGACGAAATCTTCGCGCGGGTGGCGGCGGTTCTCGAGGAAACCTTCGAGATCGCCCCGGAGCGCATTACGCCCGAGGCGCGGCTGTATGACGACCTCGACATCGACAGCATCGACGCCGTCGACCTGCTGGTGAAGCTGAAGCCGATGCTGAACAAGCCGCTCAAGCCCGAGCAGTTCAAGTCCGTGCGCACCGTGCAGGACGTGGTGCAGGCGCTTGCGCTGCTGATCGACTCGCCGGCCACCGCCTGACGCCCGATGACCTGGCGCAAGTGGGGGCTGGGGCTGCTGACGCTGTCGTACCCGGTGGTGATCTACCTGGGTCTGCAGCACTTCTCGCCGCGCGTGATGGCGCTGGCGCTGGTCGCGCTCGCCCTGCTGCGCGCCGGCACCAGCCGCCAGGCCGGCTGGCGGGCGATGGCGGTGCTGGCGGCGGGGCTGGCCCTGATCGTGCTGGCCTCCGACCACGCGCTGCCGCTGAAGCTCTACCCGGTGCTCGTGAACGTGGCGATGCTGGGCGTGTTCGGCTGGAGCCTGCGCCATCCGCCCTCGCTGGTGGAACGCATGGCCCGGCTGCGCGAGCCGAACCTGCCGCCCAGCGGCGTGGCCTATACGCGCCGGGTGACGCAGGCCTGGTGCGTGTTCTTTATCTGCAATGGCGCCGTTGCCGCCGTGACCGCGCTGGCCGCCAGCGACCGGGTCTGGGCGCTGTACAACGGCGCGATTGCCTATGGCCTGATCGGCGCGATGTTCGCCGGCGAATGGCTGGTGCGGCAGCGCGCGCGTGCGCGGCATGCGGAGACTCGTCATGACTGAGCCCGCGCTCAGTGGTTTCACCGGCTTCACGGGCGTTGGCGCCGTGATGGCTGCCCAGGCGGCACGGGCCGCGCAAGGCGATGCCCAGGCGGCAGCGTTCGTCGCCAGTGTGGCGGCGTGGCGCCGGGCCTTCGCGGCGGCGCCAGGCGCGCGCTGGGCGCTGTACTTCGAGGGCACGGCCGATTTCGCCGCCGCGCTGTTCGGCGCGTGGCATGCCGGCAAGCACGTGGTGCTGCCCGGCGATACCCGCACGGAGACGCTCGCGGCGCTGCGCGGCCATGCCGATGGCTGGGCCGGCGAGTTGCCGGGCGGCCTGGTGCCAGCGCCCGGAACAACTCCGGGGGCAGGGGAGGCCGACTGGCTCCCGCTAAGCACGCACGACACCTGGGTCACGCTGTTCACCTCGGGGTCCACCGGCGAGCCCGGCGCCATCGACAAGCGCCTGGCCCAGCTCGACGCGGAGGTCCACACACTCCAGCAGGCCTTTGGCGCGCGGCTGCCCGCCGATGTGCGCGTGCTGAGCACGGTCTCGCACCAGCACATCTACGGCCTGCTCTTCACGGTGCTCTGGCCGCTGGCGGCGGGCCGGCCGATGCCCGGCGCGCGGCTCGCCTTCCATGAGGAACTGGTACGCGCCTGCGCGGACGACGCCCGCCCGGCGGTGCTGGTCAGCAGCCCGGCGCACCTGAAGCGTATGCCCGATGCGCTCGACTGGCCCGTCACGCGCCCGGTGCTGCAGGCGGTGTTCTCGTCCGGCGGGCCGCTCCCGCCCGAGGCTGCGGCGGACGCGCTGCGCCACACCGGCCGCTCCCCCATCGAAGTATTCGGCAGCTCCGAGACCGGCGGCATCGCCTGGCGCCAGCGCGCCGTGCAGGCGGACCGCTGGACGGCGCTGCCCGGCATCGCCTGGCGCCTGCAGGACGGCTTCCTGGCCGTGCGCTCGCCGCATCTGGCCGATGACGACTGGTACGTCTGCGCGGACCGCGCGCTGCCCGCCGGCGACGACAGCTTCGTGCTGGCCGGCCGCGCTGACCGCATCGTCAAGATCGAGGAAAAACGCGTCTCGCTGACGCAGATCGAGCAGCGGCTGGCCGCCTCGCCGCTGGTGCGGGAGGCGCGGGTCGTCATGGTCGAACTCGATGTCGGCACCCGCGTGGCCGCCGCCGTGGTGCCTGGCGACGCCGGACAGGCACTCCTCGACAYCCATGGGCGTGCCGCGTTGACCGCCGCGCTGCGCGCGCAACTGGCCGACGCCGTGGACCCGGTGGCGCTGCCGCGTCGCTGGGCCTTCGTGCCGGCGCTGCCGTGCAACGCGCAGGGCAAGACCACCGAAGCCATGCTGCGCGACCTGTTCCGCCGCACGGTGCCGGCTGCGCACTGGCTGGACGCTGAGGCCAATTCGGCCACCTCGGCCACCGCCGCGCTGGAGGTGACCGATGACCTGGCGATCTTCGACGGCCACTTCCCCGATACCCCGATCGTGCCCGGCGTGGCCCAGGTGGACTGGGTGATGGCGCTGGCGCCCCAGCGGCTGCCGATTCCGCCGCGCGAGCGCTTCGCGCGGCTGGACACGCTCAAGTTCCAGGCCGTGATCCAGCCTGGCACCACGGTGCGCATGGCGCTGACGTGGCAGCCAGACGCCCTCGCGCTCGGCTTCCGGCTGACATCCGACACCGGCCCGCACGCCAGCGGCAAGATCGTTTTTCATCCCGATACGCCATGACGCCGTTCCGTCCGGTTGTGCTCGTGCCGGTCTATGACCACGAAGGTGCCATCGGCGCCATGGTCGATGCCATCCTCGCGCATCCGCTGCCGTGCCTGCTGGTGGACGACGGCAGCAGCCCGGCCTGCGAGCAGGTGCTCCGCGAGATTGCCGCCGCGCACCCCGAGCGCGTCCGCCTGATCCGCCTGTCCGTGAATCAGGGCAAGGGCGGCGCGATCATGGCCGGCTTCACGGAGGCCGCGCGGCTTGGCTACACGCACGCGCTGCAGATCGATGCCGATGGCCAGCACGACGCCGGCTGCATTCCCCAGTTCACCGCGCTGGCGCAGGCCCAGCCTGCCGCGATGATCTGCGGCCACCCGGTCTACGACGACTCGGTGCCGCGCCTGCGGCTCTACGCGCGCTACCTGACGCACATCTGGGTCTGGATCAACACGCTCTCGTTCCAGATCAAGGATTCGATGTGCGGCCTGCGGGTCTACCCGCTGGCGGCGGTAACCGCCCTGATGCGCGACGTGGACCTCGGCCGGCGCATGGAGTTCGACACCGAGGTGCTGGTGCATCTGGTCTGGCGCGGCGTGCGCATCGTCAACGTGCCGACGCGCGTGACGTATCCGTCCGATGGCGTCTCGCACTTCCAGGCGTGGCGCGACAACGTGCTGATCTCGCGCATGCATACGCGGCTGTTCTTCGGCATGGTGTGGCGGCTGCCGCGCCTGCTCTGGCGCAGGGTGAGGCCGGCATGAGCACGGCGAAGCCTACGGCTGACGCCGCCACGCGCCGCACGCCGTCGCGCCACTGGAGCACCATCGGCGAGGCCACGTGCGTCTGGGGCGTCTGGTGCCTGTACGGGCTCTATCGCGTCTTCGGCCGCACGCTGTTCCGGGCGGTGCTGTACCCGGTGGTCACCTATTACTGGATCACGCATCCGCTGGCGCGCCGGGCGTCGATGGACTACCTCACGCGCATGGAGGCCACCGCCGGCGCGATCGGCGCGCAGCCCACCTGGCGCCATACGTTGCGCCACCTGTTCTCGTTCGCAGACACGCTGCTGGACAAGCTGCTGTCCATCGGCGGCCAGTACCGCTTCGGCAACGTCACGCGGGAAGGCCACCAGGTGCTGCTGGACCAGATCGCCAGCGGGCAGGGCGGCATCATCATGACCGCGCATATGGGCTGCCTGGAGCTGTGCCGGGTGCTGGCCAACCAGCGGCAGGGGCTGCGGCTGACCGTGCTGGTGCACACCGCCCATGCCGAGCGATTCAACCGGATCCTGTCGCGGCTCGATCCCAAATCGGGCCTCCAGCTCTATCAGGTGGACGATATCTCGCCCGCCACGGCGCTGGAACTGGCGGCCAAGGTGCAGGCGGGCGAGTTCGTGGCGATTGCTGGCGACCGCGCGCCCGCGCACGGCGGCCGGGCGGTGCGCGTGCCGTTCCTGGGCGCGCCGGCGCGTTTCCCGGTGGGCCCGTACGTGCTGGCGGGGCTGATGCGCTGCCCGCTGTACGCCATGGGCTGCGTGCGCCATGGCGACGGCCATCTGCTGCGTTTCACGGAACTCACGCGCGCGGTGACGCTCCCACGTGCGAGCCGTGACGCCGCGCTGACCGCGCTGGCCACGACTTACGCCGCATGGCTGGAGGCGCTGCTGGTGCGCTCGCCATTCGACTGGTTCAACTTCTACGACTTCTGGGCGGACGATCCGGTCCGTACCGGTCGCCAGAACGCGCAGGACGCGCGCCAGGACGCGCACTAAGCCGCGCCGCCCACCGGAGACCTATGTCCAAAGCTTTCAGCCACGAGATCACGCTGACGCCGGCGTTCCACGACCTCGACCCGATGAACGTGGTCTGGCACGGCAACTACGTGCGCTACTTCGAAGTGGCGCGCTGCGCGCTGCTCCAGCAGATCGACTACGACTACCCCCAGATGCGCGATTCCGGCTACGCGTGGCCGGTGGTGGACCTGCGCGTCAAGTACGTGCGCCCGCTGGTCTACGGCCAGTCGATGATCGTGCGCGCCACCATCGTCGAATGGGAAAACCGGCTCAAGATCGACTACGAGATCCGCGATGCGGCGTCTGGCCAGCGGCTGACCAAGGGCTATTCGATCCAGGTAGCCGTGGACATGACGACGCAGGAGATGCTCTACGTCTGCCCGCCGGTGTTGCTGCGGAAGCTCGGGGTGCCGTCGTGAGGCGCCGCCAGGTTCTGGCCGCTGCTGGCGCACTGGCGCTGGTGGTGATGTTGCCGGCGCTGCCGGCCCATGCCGACGACCTGCTGGCCTCGGTGGCCAAGCGGCTGGCCGATGCGCCCGTGATCCGGGGCCGGTTCGAGCAGACGCGCCGGCTGTCCGGCTTCAGCAATCCGCTGGTCTCGCGGGGCGATTTCGTGCTCGCGCGCGGCCGTGGCGTAGTCTGGCAGACGCGCGAGCCGTTCCCGTCGAGCCTGCTGGTCACCCCTGAGAAGCTGGTGATGCGCGGCGCCGATGGCAGCGTGCAGCAGCAGATGCAAGCCGAATCCCAGCCTGCGATGCGCGTGGTCGGCGAGTCGATGATCGCCGTGCTGCGCGGCGACCTGCGCGGGCTGTCCGCGCGTTTCGACGTGACCGGCAAGCTGGTCGGCAGCGCCGGATGGGCGCTGACGCTGATCCCAAAGGATGCCGGCATGCGGCGCGTGTTCACCCGGATCGAGCTGGCCGGCGACAAGTTCGTGCGCGACGTGCGGCTCGAGGAAGCCGGCGGCGACAGCACCGTGGTCCGCATGATCGACCCAGCCGCCGCCGCCAGGCTGACCCCGGCCGAGGAGCAGCGCTTTGAGTAACGTGGCGGGCGGCGTGGCGATGCAGGGCGGCATCACGCGGCTGGCGCGTGGGCTGGCCATCGTCTGGCTGCTGATCGTGCTGGCGATGATCGCCCATCAGGTGCAGTTCTGGCGCGGCTCGCGGCTCGATACGGATGTGATGGCGCTGCTGCCGACCAGCGAGCGCACCGCTGCGGCGGACCGCGTGCTGCGCCGGCTGGCCGACAGCGTGGCGCAGGAGGTGGTGGTGCTCGTCGGCAGCCCGGACTGGGCGCGCACGCGCGCCGCCGCGCAGCGCTTCAGCCAAGCCACGGCGCAGGGCGGCACGCTGCTGCAACCGGTGGACAAGATCGCCGCGTTCGACTTCGACAAGGCGCTCGACTTCTATCGCCCGTGGCGGGACCGCCTGCTGACCGACGCCCAGCGTCAGCAGTTGCAGCAAGGTCATCCGGACCAACTCGCCCAGCAGGCGCTGACGCGCCTCTACCAGCTCTCCACCGGGCCGCGCCTGACCGACTGGGCCGCCGATCCGCTTGGGCTGTGGCAGGACTGGTGGCTCTCCCGCGCCGCCGTGACGCGCGTGCAGGAGCGCGACGGGCTGGCCGCCTTGTCCGGCGATGGCAAGGAGTGGGTGCTGCTGACGTACCACATCACCAAACCGGCATTCTCGGTCAGCGGCAGTACCGACTACAGCGACCTGCTGCGCGCCGCCGAGGCCGCTGCGCGGCAGGGCGATGCGGACGTGCGCGTAGTGGCCGCCGGCATTCCGCTGCACGCGGAGGCCGCCGCCGCGCAGGCGAATTTCGAAATGAACGTGATCGGCTGGGGCTCGCTGGCGGCGGTGCTGCTGCTGGTCTGGCTGGCGTTCCGCTCGCTGCGGCCGATCGTGCTGGTGGGGCTGTCGCTGGCCATCGGCACGGCGGCGGCGATCTCGGCCACGGCCATCGTCTTCGACCGCGTGCACCTGATCACGCTGGTGTTCGGCGCCAGCCTGGTGGGCGTGGCGGAGGACTTCGGTATCCATTACTTCGTCTCGCGGCAGGCGCTGCCGCGCGCCACGCCGCCATCGGTCATGCGCCATCTGCTGCCGGGCATGGCGCTGGCGCTGGCGACCAGCGTGGTGGCATACCTGGCGCTCGGCATCGCGCCGTTCCCGGGGCTGCGCCAGATGGCGCTGTTCTCGGCGGTGGGGCTGGTCGCCGCGTTCCTGACCGTGGTGTTCTGGTTTCCACTGCTGGACCGGGGCGCGCTGCGGCCCACGCGGGTGTCGAGCTGGCTGGCCCAGAGCCTCGCCCGCTGGCCGCGCGTGCGGGCGGACCGGCGCACGGCGCTGGCGCTCGGGGCGCTGGCCCTGTTTATCGTGCCGGGGATCTGGCAGGTGCGGGTTGTCGATGACGTGCGCCAGCTGCAAAGCTCGCCGCCGGCGTTGATCGAGGCGCAGCGCCTCACGGGCCGCCTGCTCGGCACGCCGAGCCCCGCGCAGTTCGTGCTCGTACGCGGTGCCACGCCGGACGAGGTGCTGGCGCGCGAGGAGGCCGTCAAGGCCGCGCTGGCGCCGGCCATCCGGCGCGGCGAGCTGGCCGGCTTCCTGGCGATTTCCGACTGGGTGCCGTCCGCCGCCCGCCAACGCGCGGACGCCGCGCTGGCCGGCCGTCAAGAAGCTGCCGTGCGCGAGCGGGTGGCCCGCACGCTGGGTGGGTCGATTGCCGCGCCGGCGGCGTCCCCGGCCGACGCCGTGCTGACGCTGCCCGCCTGGCTGGCCAATCCGGTCTCGGGCACGCTGCGTCATCTGTGGCTGGACCGCGAGGGCAGCGGCTACGCCAGCGTGATGTTGCTGCGCGGGCTGGAAAATCCGGCAGTCATGTCTGGCATCGCCGCCGCCGTTAACACGGTGCAGGGTGCCGAGTGGGCCGACCGCATCGCCGATCTGTCCTTCCTGCTGCACCATTACCGCGTGCTGATGAGCTGGCTGCTGCTGGCCGGTGCGGCCGGCGTGGCCCTGCTGCTGGCGTGGCGCTATGGCCGCGAGGGTTGGCGCGCGCTGGCGCCCACGCTGCTGGCCGCCGCCTTCAGCGTGGCCGTGCTGGGCTGGCTCGGCGTGCCGTTGCAACTGTTTTCGGTGCTGGCGCTGGCGTTGCTGCTCGGCGTAGGTGTCGATTACGGCATATTTTTGCTCGAGCATCCCGGCGATGGCGTGTCCTGGACCGCCATCGTGCTCGGGGCGGCCAGCACGCTGCTGGCGTTCGGGCTGCTCGCACTGTCTTCCACGCCGGCGCTGCATGCGTTCGGCATGACCATGCTTTCGGGCGTGGGCGCGGTCTGGGTGCTGTCGCCATGGTTCCGGCCATTGCCCCGGCATGCCTCACAACAACAAGCTGAACAGGGTTGATTGATATGAAAACGGAACAGGTGGAGGTTTTGATCGTCGGCGCCGGGCCCGCTGGCTCGGTGGCGGCTGGCCTGCTGCGCAAGCGCGGCGTCCAGGTGCTGGTCATCGAGAAGGAGACGTTCCCGCGCTTCTCCATCGGCGAGAGCCTGTTGCCGCAGAGCATGGAATACATCGAGGAAGCCGGCATGCTGCAGGCCGTGGTGGAGGCCGGGTTCCAGTACAAGAACGGCGCCGCCTTCGCCCGGGGCGACCGCTACACGGAATTCGACTTCCGCGACAAGTTCTCCAAGGGCTGGGGCACCACCTACCAGGTGCAGCGCGCGCATTTCGACGACGTGCTGATCCGCGAGGCCGAGAAGCAGGGCGCCGAGGTGCGCTTCCGCCACGTGGTGGAAGCGGTGGATGTCACCGGCGCGCAGCCGGTGGTCACAGTGCGCGACCCGGACGGGCAGGCGTACAACGTGCAGGCGAAGTGCCTGCTCGATGCCTCCGGCTTCGGTCGCATCCTGCCGCGCCTGCTGAAGCTCGAGTCCCCGTCGAACTTCCCGGTACGCGCAGCCATCTTCACGCACGTGGAAGACCGCGTGGCGCCCGGCACCTTCGACCGCAACAAGATCCGCATCGGCGTGCATCCCGAGCATGTCGATGTCTGGTACTGGACCATTCCGTTCTCGAACGGCCGCTGCTCGCAGGGCGTGGTGGCGGAGAAGTCCTTCCTGGACCAGTATCCGGGCGACGAGATGACCAAGCTGAAGCAGCTGGTCAGCGAGGAACCGGGGCTGGCGCACCTGCTGCGCGACGCCAACTGGGACACGCCGGCGCGGCAGATCGTCGGCTATTCGGCCAACGTCAGCTCGCTCTGGGGCAATGGCTACGCGCTGCTCGGCAATGCCGGCGAGTTCCTGGACCCGGTGTTCTCGTCGGGCGTGACCATCGCCTTCAAATCGGCCAGCCTGGCCACCGCCTGCCTCGCCCGCCAGCTGGCCGGCGAGACCGTGGACTGGGAGGCCGACTACGCCAAGCCGCTGAAGGCCGGCGTGGATTGCTTCCGCACCTTCGTCGAAGCCTGGTACGAAGGCCGCTTCCAGACCCTGATCTTCCATCCGAACGCCACGCCCGAGATTCGCCGGATGATCTCGTCGATTCTGGCCGGCTACGCCTGGGACCGCAGCAACCCCTTCGTGGCCGAGTCCCGGCGGCGCCTCAACGTGCTGGAGCAGCTTTGCGCGGTCTGAGGCTGACGTGTTCGATATTGGCCGGCGCGGCGTTTGCCGTGCTGGCCGGTTGCGCCGCGACGCCGCCGGCCGGCCCCACGCCGCCCGTGGCGGAAGCGGGCCGCCCGGCGGTGCCGCTGCTGCGCCTGCCGCCCGCGTCGCTCGGTCGCACCCTGCATCTGCAGCAGCAGATCACGGTGCGCTATCCGTCGCCGCAGGGCGAGCAGACGCGGGACATCCTCGCGCTGCTGGAGGCCGACGCCGGCCACACCCGGCTGGCCGCGCTGGCCGGCGGACAGGTGCTGGCCCGGCTGGACTGGGACGGCAGTGACCTGCACGTGACACGCGCGCCATGGGCGCCCGCGGAACTCGTGCCGGAGCGTATCCTCAGTGATCTGCAGTTGTCGCTCTGGCCCGTGGCGGCCATTCGCGCGGCGCTGCCGCCGGGCTGGCGCCTGGACGCCACGCCGGCCATGCGCCGCCTGCTGGCCGGTGACGAACTCGTGGCCGAGATCCGCTATCCCGACGCCGCCACCACGGAATTCGTGCAGCGCCGCGACGGCTACCGGCTGACCATCCGCACGCTGCAGGGCGAAGGAGCACGGCCATGACGATCTTCCTGAACGCGATGAATGTCATCTGCGCGCTGGGCAGCGGCAACGACGCCGTGCGCGCCGCGCTGTGGCGCACGGACGGCCCGACGGGCGGCGAAGTCACTGACCGCTACACGCCCGGCACGCCGCTGCACCTGGGCACCGTGCGCGAGCCGGTGGCCGCCACCGACCTGCCGGCTGGCATCGCCCCCGCGCTGTTCAGCCGCAACAATGCGCTGCTGGACCGCACGCTGGACGCGCTGCGCCCCGCCGTGGAAGCTGCCATCGCCCGCGTGGGTCCGACCCGCGTGGCCATCGTGCTCGGCACCAGCACCTCGGGTATCAGCGACGGCGAGCTGGCCGTGCGCGCGCGGCACGCGGCCGGCACGTGGCCGGATGCCTTCCACTATGGCCAGCAGGAGCTGGGCTCGCCCGCGCAGTACCTCGCGCTGGCGCTGGGCACGGCCGGGCCGGCCTATACGATTTCCACGGCGTGCTCGTCGAGCGCGAAGGCGCTGGCCGCCGCCGCGCGGCTGCTGGAACAGGGCATGGCCGATGTCGCCATCGCCGGTGGCGTGGATACGCTGTGCGCGTTCACGATCGCCGGCTTCCGCTCGCTCGACTCAGTCAGCGCGGAGCGGTGCAATCCGCTGTCGGCCCATCGCCACGGCATCAACCTGGGCGAGGGCGCGGCATTGTTCCTGATGTCGCGCGAGGCCGGGCCGGTGCGGCTGGCCGGCTGGGGCGAGACGTCCGATGCACACCATATGTCCGCGCCCGACCCGGCCGGCGCGGGCGCCCGCGCCGCCATGCAGGAGGCCCTGACGCGCGCTGGCGTGCAGCCGGCGGACATCGACTACCTGAACCTGCACGGCACGGCCACCGAGCAGAACGACGCGATGGAATCCCGCGCCGTGGCGGACCTGCTCGGACACGACGTGCCGGTCAGCTCGACCAAGCCGCAGACCGGGCACACGCTGGGCGCTGCCGGCGCCGTGGAAGCGGCGCTGATGGTGCTGACCATGACCGACAACCCGCGTGGCCGGCTGCCGGCCCACTGGTGGGACGGCGCGGCCGATCCGACGCTGCCGCCGCTGCACGTGGTGGGCGCGGACGAGTCGCTGGGCCGGGCCCCGCGCTACGTGATGAGCAATTCGTTCGCCTTCGGCGGCAGCAACAGCGTGCTGGTGATGGGGGAGGGCTGACGTGACGGCATCTGACACGCAGCCTGACTTCACGCCACTCCTGCCGCCGGTGTCCGAAGTGGTGCCCCACGCGGGCGCCATGCGGCTGATCGACGAACTGGTTGAGGCCGATGGCGAGCACTGCGTGGCCCGCGCCACGGTGCGCGCCACGCAGTTGTTCGTGGACGATGCCGGCATGCCCGGCTGGGTCGGTATCGAATATATGGCCCAGACGATTGCCGCCTGGGCCGGTGTGCGCGAGCGCGCGGCGGGCCGCCCGCCGGGGCTGGGCTTCCTGCTCGGCTCGCGCCGCTATGCCTGCGACGTGCCCGCATTTCCGGTGGGCAGCGTACTGACCATCCGCACCCAGGTGGAACTGATCGGGGACAACGGCCTCGGCATGTTCGCCTGCACGCTCGAGATGGATGGCCGCGACGTGGCGCGCGCCAATGTTTCCGTTTTCCAGCCTGCGGACGCGCAGGCGTTTCTCCAGGGGCAGCAAGCATGACGAACAAGACCGTGCTGGTCACGGGCTCCTCGCGCGGCATTGGCCGCGCCATTGCGCTGCGGCTCGCGCGCGACGGCTACGACGTGGTGGTGCACTGCCGCGCCCGCCGGGACGACGCCGACTCCGTGGCCGACGCCGTGCGCGCCTTCGGCCGCAACGCGCGCGTGCTGGCCTTCGACATCAGCGACCGCCAGGCCACCGCCACCGTGCTGCATGCCGACATCGAGGAACACGGCACCTACTACGGCGTGGTCTGCAACGCTGGCATCGCGCGGGACGCGGCGTTCCCGGCCATGAGCGGGGAGGAGTGGGACGAGGTGGTGCATACCAACCTCGACGCCTTCTACAACGTGCTCAACCCGCTGGTGATGCCGATGGTGCAGCGCCGCCAGCCGGGCCGCATCGTCACGCTGTCGTCGGTGTCCGGGCTGGTGGGTAACCGCGGCCAGACCAACTACAGCGCCGCCAAGGCCGGCATCATCGGCGCCACCAAGGCGCTCGCCATCGAATTGGCCAAGCGCCATATCACGGTGAACTGCGTGGCGCCGGGGCTGATCGACACGGAAATGGTGGACGAGCATGTGCGCGAGGAAGCGCTGAAGATGATTCCCGCGCGGCGCATGGGCACGCCGGACGAGGTGGCGGCCACGGTGGCCTTCCTGCTCTCGCCGGATGCCGGTTACATTACACGGCAGGTGATTTCGGTGAACGGGGGGATGTTCGGATGAAGCGGGTTGTCGTAACCGGCGCGGGCGCAATCAGCGCATTGGGCAACGACTGGACCACGGTGCGCGCGCGCCTGGCCAGCGGCCGCAATGCCGTGGTGCAGATGCCGGAGTGGGCCGACATCAAGGGCCTGAACACGCAGCTGGCGGCACCGGTGCCGCCGTTCGCGCTGCCGGCCCACTACACGCGCAAGGCCACGCGGTCCATGGGGCGGGTCGCCCTGATGGCGGTGCTGGCCAGCGAGGCCGCGCTGGCGGATGCCGGGCTGACCGGCCATCCGATCATCACGGGCGGGCAGATGGGCATCGCCTACGGCTCGTCCACGGGCACGCCGTCCGCGATCCAGGACTTTGGCCGGATGATGAGCGAGCGCACCACCGAGGACATCAGCGCCACCACCTATATCCGCATGATGCCGCACACCACGGCGGTCAATATCGGGGTGTTCTTCGGCATCACCGGACGGATTCTGACCACGTCGAGCGCGTGTACGTCCGGCAGCCAGGGGATCGGCTACGCCTACGAGACGATCCGCGCGGGCCGGCAGGAGGCGATGCTGGCTGGCGGCGGCGAGGAACTGGATGCGACCGAGGCGGCCGTCTTCGACACGCTGTTCGCCACCAGCACGCGCAACGACGCCCCCGAGGCCACGCCGCGCCCGTTCGACGCAGACCGCGACGGGCTGGTGCTGGGCGAGGGCGCCGGCACGCTGGTGCTCGAGGAACTGGAGCACGCCCAGGCGCGCGGCGCGCGCATCCTGGCGGAGATCGTCGGCTACGGCACCAACAGCGACGGCGCGCACGTGACCCAGCCGCAGGCCGCGACGATGGCCGTGGCCATGCGGCAGGCGCTGGAGGACGCCGGGCTGGCGCCGGATCGCATCGGCTATGTCAATGCGCACGGCACGGCCACCGACCATGGCGACATCGCCGAATCCCACGCCACGCACGCGGTGCTGGGTGGCGCCGTGCCGGTCAGCTCGCTGAAGAGCTACCTCGGCCATACGCTGGGCGCGTGCGGGGCGCTGGAGGCGTGGATGACCATCGAGATGATGCGCGACGGCTGGTTCGCGCCCACGGTGAACCTCGTCAACCCGGATCCGCGCTGCGCGCCGCTGGACTACATCATGGGCGAAGGCCGCCGACTCGACACCGGGTACGTGATGAGCAACAATTTCGCGTTCGGTGGCATCAACACCTCGCTGGTGTTCCGCCGCTGGGACGCCTGAGCAGGAAGCCGTACCCGAGCCGTACCGCCGTTTTCATCCCTCAACAATCAAGAACAAAGGAAGGTCAATGAAATTCGCTCTCCCGCTGGTTGCCCTCGCCTGTGCAGGCACGCTGCTGTCCACCCCTGCCGCCGCGCGCGACACCAAGTACATGCTGCCGTTCCAGGACGTCCTGAACATGCCGGAAGCCAAGGAAAAGCTCGACGGCTCGGTTGCGTTCTACCTGGCCGGCCAGAAGACGCCGAAGGTGCTCGAGAAGAAGGACAGCGACGTCTCGAACAAAAAGACCAACGGCGTGGGCAAGGCCGATGAGGAAGCGTGCCGCTGGGCCGCGCTCTCGGCGCTGATCTCGTTCCAGGACAAGGCCAAGTCGCTGGGCGTGAATGCGGTGGTGGACATGGTGAGCTATTACAAGAAGGACACCAACGCCAGCAACACCGAGTACGAATGCCACGCCGGCGCCGTGGTGGTGGGCGTGACGCTGAAGGGCACCTACGCCAAGGTGGCCGCCAAGTAAGGCGCCATCGACGGGACCTGTTTGAGACGTTTTCAGGACGATTGCCATGCCGCTCGCGCTGCGCACAGGATCGGTCATGGCATTCGCGGCCATGGCGCCGCCCGTCAGCCGTTGGATGTCACCCGAGGAACTGGCGCGGCTGGCCGCCATGCGTGCCCGGGCCCGCGCCGAGCAGTTCGCGGCGGGCCGCTGGCTCGCCCGGCGGCTGCTGGCGGTGACGTTCGGCGGGGAGGCGGCGGAATGGTCGCTGTCGGCCGCCGAGGATGCGCCGCCGCTGGCGACCCATACCAGGGGGGCCGTCGGCACGCCGGTATTCCTGTCGATTGCCCATTCGGGTGATCACCTCGCTTGCGCCGTGTCCGACCTGCCGGTTGGCATCGACATCGAGGACATGCAGCCGCGCAAGCACCTGGACACGCTGATCGAGGCCACCACCACGGAGGCCGAGCGCGACGCGTTGCCGGCCTTGCTGGACGTGGGTGACGAGTTGGCGAAGCTGGAGGCGTTCTACGAGCTCTGGACGCTCAAGGAAGCCTGGATCAAGTGCCACGGCGGCAATCTGTTCCGGACCATGATGGGCCACGTGGTGGAAGCCGTGCCGGTGCAGATGGCGCACGCCAATGGCATCACATGGCGGCGCGATGACGCGGTGCTGGCGCTGACGGCTTCGGCGCCGCTGGCCTCGGTGTCGGTGCCCAATCCGGCCGGATGGCGCCTCCGCGCGCAGCAGATCGACTAGATCCGCCTGGCTAGATCTTCTCCAGCGCCGCGCACGCCGCGCGCAGGATGGCCGCGTAGCGCTCCAGATGCGGCTCGATCCGGTAGACCGGGCCGGCAATCGAAATCGCGTAACTCTCGCCCGACAACCGCACCGGCCAGGCCAGCGCGCCGACATCAGGCATCGACTCACTGAGATTCACGAACGCACCGCGCTCGCGCGCTTGCCGGAGGTCGTCCTCCAGCGCCGCCGGCGTGGCTAGCGTGCGCGCGGTGAACGGCTGGAAGGGAAGCTGCGGGAGCAGGGCGGCGCGCTCGGCGTCGTCCATGGCGGCCAGCAGCGCCTTGCCGATCGAGTTCGCGTGGAGTTCGCGCCGCTCGCCGGCCGTTGCGATATAGCGGATCGCGTGTGGCGATTCAAGCACATCGAGATAGACCACCGCGTGGCCCTCATGCAGCTTGCCGATAACGATGGTCTCGCCAGTGGCTTCGCGCAATTCGCTCATGGTGCCGTGCACGCGATCGAGTACGGGGTCGTGCCGGGCAATCTGCTGGGCCATGGCCAGCAGCCGGCCGGTGGGGTAGTAGCCCTGCCTGCGGGCCGTCTCATAGAGATAGCCTAGCGAGGTCAGTGTGCGGATCAGCGCCAGGCAGCTAGAGGCTGGCACGGACAGCAGCCGGGAGAGCTCCGAGAGCGACAGCGCGCGCCGTTCACGCGCAAAGGTCTCGATGATCTCGAGCACGCGCAGGGCGGTCTTGACGTTCATCGAGGGCGGCTTGGCGGCGGACGGATCGGGACGCACGGGCATCGGGGCGTGTCATGCAATCAGGAGGGATATGGGGCCGGAATGTACCACGGCGTGCCCGATGGGCCGCGTCGATACAGCTTAATGGTTGTATTTCCGTTTTACGCCCGATAGGCTGTATCTTGAAAATACAGCCAAAATGGCGTAAAACGGCTTTACAACTTCCTAGCTGTATTCGCGCCCCCATCCGAGCATACATCCGACTATGTATCCCATCCGCATCATCAGCCAGTTACGGCCGATCCTCCAGGGCTTCCGCAAGTCCCGCGGGCTGACCCAGGCGCAACTCGCGGCGCGCCTGGGGGTGAGCCAGCAGACCTATGCCCGGCTGGAAGCCAACCCGGCGCGCGTCAGCGTGGAGCGGCTGCATGCGGTATTGCAGGCGCTGGACGTGGAAATGCTCCTGTCGACCGATGGGGACGAGGACTATCGCGGCGGCGGCTCCATGCTCCGCCAGCCCCCGCCAAGCGAGCCCTGGTAATGGGACGTCGACCTTTGCGACGCCAGCTCGGCGTCTGGATGAACGGCCATTTCACGGGCGTGTGGGCACAGGGCAGCGAGGGCGAGACCTTTCACTATGCGGCCCGCTGGATCCACAGCGCGCAAGGCCGGCCGCTGTCGCTTTCGATGCCGTTCCGGTCAGACAACGCGCCGTATCGCGGCCGCGTGGTGACGGACTACTTCGACAACCTGCTGCCGGACAGCGACGCCATCCGCCGGCGGCTCGCGCAGCGCTATCGCACGCGCGGCATCGGTCCGTTCGATCTGCTCACGGCGCTGGGCCGCGACTGCGTGGGCGCGCTGCAGCTGCTCCCCGAAGGCGAGGTACCCGAAGAACTGCGCGTCATCGAAGGCAGCCTGGCTGATGACGCCCACATCGCCCGCTTGCTGCGCGACACCACGAGTGCATCGCCCCTCGGCCAGCATGGCGACGATGCCGACCTGCGCCTGTCGATCGCCGGCGCGCAGGAAAAGACCGCGCTGCTGCGCCGGGACGGCCAATGGTTCGTTCCGCACGGCAGTACGCCGACGACCCATATCCTCAAGCTGCCGCTCGGGCTGGTAGGCAATATGCGCGCGGACATGCGCACGTCCGTCGAGAACGAATGGCTTTGCGCGCAGCTGGTCGAGGCCTTCGGCCTGCCCATCGCGGCGTGCGAGATGGCGATGTTCGAGGATCAGAAGGCGCTCGTGGTCGAGCGTTTCGACCGGCGCGTGGCGCCCGATGGCGAGTGGATCCTGCGCCTGCCGCAGGAGGACTTCTGCCAGGCGATGGGCATGTCCCCGCTGGCCAAGTATCAGGCCGATGGCGGGCCGGGCATCGCGGACATCATGGCGATCCTGGCCGGCTCCGACGCGCGCGAGGCGGATCGTCGCAATTTCTTCAAGACGCAGATCCTGTTCTGGATGCTCGCGGCCACGGACGGGCATGCCAAGAACTTCAGCCTGAGCATCGGGCCGGGCGGTCGCTACTGGGCCACGCCGCTGTATGACGTGCTTTCGGCACATCCCATCGTCGGGGGCGGCGCCAATCAACTCGCCATACAGAAGGCGCGCATGGCCATGGCGGTGCGGGGCTCGCAGAACTACTACCGGCTGGCCCAGATCCAGCGTCGGCACTGGATTGCGCAGGGGCGGCAGGTGGGGCTGCCCGAGGCGGAGGTGGAGTCGATGATCGCCGAACTCGTTGCCGCCATGGACCCGGCGATCGCCGCCGTCGCGGCCCGCCTTCCCCGGGAATTTCCGCAGGACGTGGCCGGGGCCGTGTTCGATGGCATCAGGGCCCAAGGCAAGAAGCTGTTATAATGCCGGACTTGGTCCTCTCTCCAAACGACAGGACCGGGTGCCGACATCACTACAAAGACTCAGTTTTGGCACCCTTCGGGCGTACACCCGAATCGATCCGGGCCACGTGGCCCGTCACCATAATGACCGGCGGCAAGTCCGCTCCGTACCCGGCACGCCCCGTACCAGCGCGCCAGCTTACGCAAGCACGGTCACTCCGCGTCAATCGCGACGACATGCGCCTCAGTGCGTGTCGCGCACATTGACCCCCTTCCCATCGCGTTGGAACCAACTGGCAAGCAGAGGCGCACATCGGTGCCCAGCCTGCGCATGCGCGTTCACGCGAAACGAGACATCACATCACATTGCAGCAAACGCAAATCATTGAATCGCCGTACACGGTTGCCGTGTACCCCATCGAGCAAGAGCCAGGCGTCTGGTTCGCGGCCTACCTGATCCGCGAATACAAGGACGGCATGGAACGCGTGGTGGCCAACGTGGCCATGCGCCACGACACCTACCGCACCGCCGCCCGGGCCAAGCATGCCGCCCGCTGTGCCGGCGAAGGCGCCATCACGCGCCTGGCTGCGCGACACCATCAACCGGGCGCCACTGCCCACGCTAATCAAGGAGCCCGTCATGGCTAAGGAAGATCTCGTCGAATTCGGCGGCCACGTTTCCGAAGTGCTGCCCGATAACCGTTTCCGCGTCGTTCTCGAAAACGGCTTCCAGGTGTGGGCATATTCGTCGGGCCGCATGAAGAAGAACCGCATCCGGATTCTGGCCGGCGACCGCGTGACGCTGGAAATGTCGCCCTATGACCTGACCAAGGGCCGCATCAACTACCGGCACAAGAATTGAGCGCAGTCATGAGCCATCCCGACCTGGAAGAGGCCGTCATGTCAGCCAATGACGAATGGGAAATCATGCATCTGACGCCCAAGGGCTGGATGGACGGCAGCTACCGGCATGAGCCGGGCGATGCCGTGAACATCGCCCCGCCGGCCGATGACGTGCTGACCGTGCGCCGGCACGTCAGCGCCACCTACGGCGGGCCGTCCCGCGTGGTCGAGGACCGCACGCCGCGCACCGAAGACATGGCGCTGATCGAACAGCTGCTGACGAAATTCGGCGCGCCCGGCTTCGGCGTCTGAGTTCCCGAGGCGTCAGCCGCGTGCGCGGCGCGCCTCGTAGGCCTTGAGACTCGTCAGGGCCAGTTCCAGGGTCGGCGCCGGCGTCTTGCCGCGCCGCGCCAGCAAATCTCCCACGATCTGGTCCGATTCGATGGCAGCGCCACGCTCCAGGTCGCGCAGCATCGACGCCATCAGCGGTGAACCTTCCGCAAACAGTGTCGCCCGAGCCTGCTCGAGCGCCGGCGCCCGCGCCGGATAGCCGTTCGCGGCCGCAATGGCCGCGCACTCATCGAGCAGCGCCGCAATGGTCTCCCGCCCGCGCGGTGCGGCCAGAATGTCGCCAATCGTCGCCCGCATCAGGCAGGTGGCCGACGCCAGCGTCGCCAGAAACAGCCACTTCTCCCACATGTCCTGCATGATCGCTTCGCTGCGCTGCACGTCGAAACCGGCGTTCTCGAGCAAGGCGGCCACGGCGCGCGCGCGTTCGGTATTGCCAGCCGGGCGCTCCCCGAACGAGAGGATATGGAAGGCCGACAGATGCAGGATGGTGCCTTGCTCGTCCAGCGTGCTGGAGATCATGCAGCGGCCACCCATCACGCGCTCGGCGCCGAAGCGCGCATCGAGCTTGTCCAGGTGCTGCATGCCGTTGAGCATCGGGATGACCACCGTGCCGGGGCCCATGGCCGGCGCGAAGCTGTCCATGGCGCCGTCGAGGTCGTAGGCCTTGCAGCTCAGCAGCACCACGTCGTACGGCTCGGTGATCTGGGTGGATAGCACGGTGGGTGGGTCTTCCACGCGCACGTCGCCGTGCGGGCTCATGATCCGCAGGCCGCGTTCGGCCAGCAGGGCCGCGCGCCGGGGCCGCACGAGGAACGTGACGTCACGCCCGGCCTGCAGCAGCCGCGCCCCGAAATACCCACCAATCGCACCCGCTCCGACTACCAGAATCCGCATGTTCGACTCCCCAGGTCAGCCCGGCTTCAGGCCGGGTGTGCGCCATTGTAGTGGCGCGCCGCAAAAGCTGCAGGGGCCGTTCATTTCCCTTCGCCCCGCGCCTGGCTGCGGGCGAGGTAGACCTCGTGCAGGGTGATCTTCCGCACCTCCGCCTGGCTCGCCCCGATGTGCGAGCGCAGCAGCCTGCAGGCTTCATCCGACCGATGGGCGAGCACGGCGCGCAGGATGCGCCCGTGCTCTTCATACGTGGCATCCACGCGCGCCGGCTTGGTGAAGTCCAGCCGGCGGATCAGCCGGATGCGTTCGGTTACGTCGCGATGCACGCGCGCCATCTCGGGGTTGCCGGCAGCCTCCACCAGCGTGCAGTGGAAGGCTTCGTCCAGTTCGCCCACGCGCGCCATGTCCGGCAGCCGCGCCTCGGGCGGCACCAGCCAGATCGCCGCCAGCGCGGCCAGCGCCTCCTGGTTGCTGTCCGGCGCCGTCGCGCACAGCCGCCGTACGGCCTCGGTCTCCAGCACCATGCGCAAGTCGTACAGTTGCTCGAACTTGTCGAAGTCGAACGGCAGCACGCGCCAGCCGGCGCGGAAGCTGACCTCGACGAATCCTTCCTGCTTCATCCGGAACAGCGCCTGGCGGACCGGCGTGCGTGACACGCCCAGCCGCTCGCAGACTTCGTTCTCGGTGAAGCGGTCGCCGGGCACGAGGCGAAAGTCGGCGATATCGCGCTTCAGCAGCGCGTACACATCGTCGGCACGCGAGGTGCGTTCGGCATCGGTAGGGGGCATGGCATTCATGGGGATAGGCGCGGTGCGGGTCTCATGGGGAAGGCTGGGCCGGCGCTGGCGCCCATTATGCGCCGGCGCCGGCCGGGTCGCCACCGGCCCCGGGGGCACGCTTCAGCGCCTGACTTCACGCTGGAAGATCTCCAGGCTCTGCCGCTTGGCCGCGACGAAGCTCGCCTGCGACAGCGTCTCCACCGTGCGCGGCCGCGCGTCGCCGTAGTCGAGGATCTCGGCCACGCGCGTCGGGCGCTTGGTCAGCAGCAGGATCTGGTCGGCCAGGTACACCGCCTCCTCCAGGTCGTGCGAGACCAGCAGCATGGTCGTGCCGGTCTGCATGAACACCTCCTGCAGCTTCTCCCGGATGAACAGCGTCATTTCGAAGTCGAGCGCGGAGAACGGTTCGTCGAGGAACAGCACCTCGGGCCGGGGCGCCAACGCCCGCATGATCGACGCCGTCTGCTGCTGCCCGCCAGACAGCTCGTACGGGTAGCGGTTCAGGTCGAACTTCACGTCGAAGGACGCCACCAGCTCCGCCATGCGCCGGTCCACCTCGGCCTTGCTGCGGCCCTCCAGCAGGAGCGGATAGGCGATGTTGTCGATGGTCCGCATCCACGGGAACATCGCCTCGCGGTAGTTCTGGAACACGTAGCCGATGCGCGTGTCCTTGAGCGACTTGCCGTCGAACAGGATCTCGCCCCGGTCGATCGGAATCAGCCCCGCGATCATGTTGATCAGCGTGCTCTTGCCGCAGCCGTTGGGGCCGAACACCGAGACGATCTTGCCTTTCGGGATGTCGAGGTCGAAGTTCTCGTACAGCGGCCAGCCGGCGAAATACTTGGTCAGCCCGCGGATGGTGATGTGGGTGCCCGGCGGCCCGGGGCGGAACGGCGGCACCGGCACGTCGGCGTGGCGGGCAGGGGACAGAACGGTGGTCATGGTTACCTTCCACTCCAATGGACGATGCGGCGTTCCAGCACGAGGAACGCGATGTTGAGCACGTAGCCGAGCGCGCCGGCCGCGAGGATGGCCGCGTACATGGTCTTGACGTTGAGCACCTGCTGGGCATCGATGATGGCGTGGCCGAGACCGTTCTCGGAGCCGATGAACATCTCCGCGACGATCACGATGACCAGCGCCATCGACACGGCGGAGCGCAGGCCGACAAAGCTCGGCTGCAGGCTCTCCCAGACCAGCACGTCCCGGAAGATGCGCCAGCGGGAGGCGCCCATCACGCGCGCCGCCATCACGCGCTGCTTGCGCGCGTTGATCACGCCATAGGCGCTGTTGAAGACCACGATCAGCAGGGCACCGAAGGCGGCGATGGCTATCTTGTTGATGTCGGACACGCCGAAGATCAGCAGGAACAGCGGAATCAGCGCGGAAGACGGCGTGGAGCGGAAGAAGTCGATCAGGAACTCCACGCTGCGGTAGGCCCGCTCATTGCTGCCGAGCAGCACGCCCAGCGGCATGCCAACCACCGCCGCAATGGCGAACGCCTGCAGCGTCCGCGCGACGGTGACGGCGAAGTCCGCCAGCAGCTCGCCGCCGGCCAGCCCGGTGGCCAGCGCCACCAGCGTATCGCCGGGGCTCGGCAGCAGGATCGGCTTGATCAGGCCGAAGCGGACCACCAGGTCCCAGATCAAGAACAGCACCAGCGGGCCGACCATCGGCAAGAGTCGGTCGCCGAGGGGCCGGCGTGGCGCGGCGTCGTGCGAGGCCGGGGGCGCCCAGGACTGGCCGGCGGGCGGGGCCGTGCCCGGCACGGCGGCGGTATCGGAGAGTTCGGACATGGTCGTCAGGCCTTGTAGAGCAGCGTGTTGACGTCCACCTTGCGCGAGAAGATGCCCTTTTCGGTGAACAGGTCGTAGAACTTCTGGAAGTGGGCGGCGTCGCTGGCCTTGAATTCGTCGAAGAACAGGTAGTCAGCCATCGGCACCTCGGCCGTCAGCGCGCCTTCGATGGCCGTATAGCCCTTGAGGAAGGGGCGCGCCTCGGTCGGGTTCTGGCGCACCAGCACCACGCCGCGCCGGTAGGCGGCGAGGTAGGCCTTGGCCACGTCCTTGTTCTTGCCGAGGAATTCCGTGGTCAGGCTGGCCGAGCCGCCATGCCACGGGGCCATCGGGTCGCCGAGGATGTAGCGCGCCACCACGCCGGCTTCCAGCGTGCGCGTGGTGCCGTTGAGCCGGCCGATGGTGCCGGTCGGCTCGAGCGAGTAGACCCCATCGATCTGGCCGGCGGCGAGCGCGGCCACGTGCTGGCCAATCGGCAGCTCCGTCACGCTGATCTTGCCGGCGCCGGCGCGCTCGAGCATGGTCTTGGCCAGCACCACGTTCTGCAGGCCCGGGCCGCATGCCACGCGCTTGCCCTTGAGTTCCGCCACGGTCTTGATCGGGCTGTCCTTGGCCACGAGGAACTCATCGAGCACGAACTTGGCGTTGGTCGGGTTGGTGCAGAAGATCTTCAGCAGGCCGGGCTGGGCGATGTCACCGATGGCCAGCGCGGCCGAGGCGGTGCCATTGGCGCTGCCGTCGCAGCGGCCGGCCAGGATGGCCTCGATGACCTGCTGCGGGCTGGCGAACTTGATCGGCTCGACGTTCAGCCCCGCTTCCTTGAAATAGCCCTTTTCGACGGCGGCGAAGAAGGGCAGGCCCGACGCGACCGGCCAGTAGCCGATGCGCAGCTTGGGCGTGCCCTGCGCGCGGACGATGGCCGGCGCGGCCAGCACGGACAGCGCGGCGGCGCCGGCCTTCAGCGCGCGGCGGCGCGAGGGGGAGACGGTGGCGGGACGGGAGGTGGAGCGGGTCATGGCAGGTTCCTGTGCGTGAATGTTGAGGATTCGGAAGACGGTCAAGCGGCGGAGAGCGACGTGATATAGGCGCGCCAGCCGCCATGGGCGCTGACATCGGGCGCACCGTGCAGCGCATGGCCTTCGCAGACGAAGCCATGGACCCAGCGGCCATCGGCCAGCTCGAGGCTGCCCAGCGCGAGCGGGGCCGGCACCAGCGCCAGGAAGCTGCCGACGGCGGCGAGCGGCACCTGCCACACCTCCACCGCGATGGCGGCGCCGGCATCCTCCCCGGCGTCCACGCGGCGCAGGCCGGGCTTTGGCGGCGTGGTGCCGGGCAGCGCGTGCAGCCGATAGTGCGGCGCGGTGGTGGTGGCCTCGGCCAGCGTCGCACCGCGTTCGGTCAACTGACCGTTCAGCGGCATGCCAGAGAGATGGGCGCCCACCACGGCCAGCGGCAGATGAGTGGCGGGGGACGGGGCCAGCCCGGCAATGGACACCGGCGCGGGCAGCGGCTCGCCCGTCGCACCCAGCGTCAGCCCCGTGGCGTGGTGGAAGCGTTGCCCCAGGTCGGCGAGCTGCCAGTCGCTGCCGGCCTGGCCGATCAGCGTGATGCCGAACGGCAGCCCGTCCGGGCGCAGGCTAGCGGGCACGGACAGCGCGGCGTAGTCGAGCAGGTTGACGAAGTTCGTGTAGTGGCCGAGTTCGCGGTTGCGTACCACCGGATCGGCCAGCATGGCGGCGATGGTGCAATGCGTCGGCGCCGTGGGCACGCACAGCACGTCGATGTCCTGCCACATCGTGGCCGCGCGCTGGGCCAGGGCCTGGAGCGCGTGCTGGGCATCGAACACATCGGCGGCGCTGTAGCGGCTGCCGGCGGCCAGGATCGAACGCACCGGCTCGATGACCGCGCCCGGCGCGCGGTCGAAGAAGGGGCGCACGGCGGCGTAGCGCTCGGCGACCAGCGCGCTGTCATAGAGCAGCGCGGCGGCTTCGGCCAGCGGGGCATAGTCGATGGGCACCGCGCGACCGCCCAGCGCCTCCAGCGCGGCAACGGCGGCGTCGAAGGCCCGGCGGGCGAGGTCATCGCCGAAAAACTCCGGCTCGGCCGGCAGGCCAAAGCGGAACGCAGCCGGCAGCGGCGTGCGCGCCAGCGGCAGCGCGCGCGAGTACGGGTCTTGCGGATCATGGCCGGCGGCGGCTTCCAGCACGCGCACCGCCATGGCCACCGTGCGTGCCAGGATCGACACGCAATCCACGCTCTGCGCGGCGGGGAACACGCCGTGGGCGGAGATCAGGCCCTTGCTCGGCTTCAGCCCGACGATGTTGTTGAGCCCGGCGGGCACCCGGCCGGAGCCGGCGGTGTCCGTGCCCAGCGCGAAGTCAACCTCACCGCTGGCCACCGCGTACGCCGAACCGGAACTCGACCCGCCGCTGACATAGGCCGGGTCGAACGCATTGGGCACGGCGCCGTAGGGCGAGCGCGTGCCATTCAGGCCGCAGGCGAACTGGTCCAGGTTGGTCTTGCCGGCCAACGCCGCGCCGGCGCCCAGCAGGCGCGCGATCACCGTGGCGTGGGCGTCCGGCACGTAGGCGAATTCGGGGCAGGCGGCGGTCGTCGGCACGCCAGCCACGTCGATATTGTCCTTGGCCGCAAAACGCAGGCCGGCCAGCGGGGCGTGCTCCGGGTGCGGGGCGACGACCGGGGTATCGAACCGCGCGATCCACGCCGCATCGGCCTCGCCGGGGGCGGCTGTCGTGGCCGCTGTGGTGGCCGAGGTAGAGGTACGCATGAGAGTCCTATCTGAAATCCAATCTTGGATACAAGATAGCAATCACCGTGCCAAAGGCACTTTTGGGCAGGGGGAAGCCCGGTCATACGTGGAAAATGTCAATGAAATCAGTCGATTAACCACGTGGCTGTTCACGCGTGACCGGCTGCTGGGCGCCTTCGGCCTGCCACCCACACCCCGCCGCCCACCCGCAAGCCCCTGCGTGGTGCGCGCACGCACCAGTGTCGGGAGGTCTTCACTGACACGGCGCTACGGGGTCCGCCCGACAGCGCCCGCCCGCCGCGCCGCCTACTGTGAAAGTCTCGACCGGGATATATCGAATAGAGGAGCCAGCTTGTTCGCGACCTGGGCATTGGTCATTGGCGCGCTGCTGATCACGATGGGGCTGATCGACTCCATGGTGAAGCGCCTGCCCATGTCCCCGTCCGGTCTGTATCTATTAGTGGGGATGGCGCTGGGGCCCGGCGGGGCCGGGCTGATCGTGCTCGATCTGACGGACCCGGGCCACGTGAGGGTACTGGAATGGATCACCGAGCTGGCCGTGCTCGTCGCTCTGTTCGGCGTGGGCTTGCGGCTGCGGGTGCAGATGACGTACCGCGTCTGGCGCCTGCCGGTGCGGCTGGCCACCGTGGCGATGCTGCTGACCATCGGCGGCGTCTGCGCCGTGGCGGTGGGCTGGCTGCAGGTGCCACTGGGCCTGGCGGTGCTGCTCGGGGCGATCCTGGCGCCCACGGACCCGGTGCTGGCCTCGGACGTGCAGATGGCCGATACCGAGGATCGCGACGTGGTGCGCTACAGCCTGACGGGTGAGGGCGGCCTGAACGATGGCGCGGCGTTCCCGTTCGTCATGCTCGGCCTTGGCTTGCTGGGTTTCCACGAACTGGGCGCGTGGGGCGGCCGCTGGATGGCGGTCGATCTGGTCTGGAGCACCCTCGGCGGGCTGGCAATCGGTGGGCTGCTGGGCTGGCTGGCGAGCAAGACCATCCTGGTCCTGCGGCTGCGCTTCCATGAGGCGGTGGGGCTGGAGAGTTTCCTCACGCTGGGCCTGATCGGCGTGTCCTACGGCGCCGCGCTGTTGCTGCACACCTACGGCTTCCTGGCCGTGTTCGCGGCGGGGCTGGCGATGCGGCAGGTGGAGCGCCGCGAGAATCCCGCCACCTCGCCGGCGGAGGTGCTGGGACCGCTGCATACGGCCGATGTCGAGACCACCTCCACGCACGAGCGCAAGGCCGCCGCCTACCTCACCCATACCGCCTCGGAGTTCTCGTTCAATATCGAACGGCTGGCCGAGCTGTGCGTCACCCTGCTGATCGGGGCGATGCTGACCCGGGAGGTCTTCCACGCCCAGTACGTGGTGCTGGCGCTGCTGCTGATCTGCCTGATCCGGCCGCTATCGGTCTATGCGTCCACCTTCGACCTGCCCATGGCGCGCGGCCAGCGGCGCCTGACCGCGTGGTTCGGCATTCGCGGCATCGGCTCGCTTTACTACCTGGCCTATGCCCTGACGCACACCGCCGGCGAGGAATGGAGCCCCTTCCTGATCCACGCCACGCTGTGCACCGTGGTGTTCTCCATCGTCCTGCACGGCCTGACGGCCACGCCGCTGATGGCCTTCCATCAACGGCTGGGGCGCTAGCCAGCACCCTTCAGCGTCATTCAGCGCCGCTGCGCCAGCCCGATGCCTGCGGCGATGGTGAGCAGCCCCACGCCGTGATACCAGTGGGGCGACTCGCCGAGCAGCAGCGTGGAGAGCAGGGCGGCGAACACCGGCGTCAGCGTGATGAAGAACACCGGCAACTGCGCGCCGGCCCGTGCGATGGCGCGGTCCCAGGCGAAGTAGGCCAGCAGCGAGGGAATCGTCGACACATAAAGCAGGATGCCCATCACCTTGCCGTTCCAGGGGATGGGCGTCGACAGCGTCATCAATTCCCACGCCGTGACGGGCACGCTGGCCACCACGCCGGTGACGATCTGCGCGAACAGCAGCACCGGCAGCGGCAGGTCCGGGCGATGCTTGCGCAGCAGCCAGGTATAGGCGCTCCAGGCGATGGTCGCCGCAAGCATGTACAGGTCGCCGGGCACGAAGTCGAGCTGCGCCAGCCGCCCCAACTCCCCGCGCACCAGCACGAAAGACACCCCCACCAGACACAGCAGCGCCCCCGCCACAGCCCACGGCCGCATGCGCTCCCCGAAGAACAGCGCGCCGATGATCAGCAGGAACAGCGGCGTGGAGGCGCCAATCAAGGTGACGTTGATCGGCGTCGAGGTGGTCAGCGCGAGGTACTGGAACGCGTTGTAGCTGGCAATCGACAGCACGCCCATCGCCGTCAGCAGCCCCGCATGCCGGCGCAGCGTGGCCCGATGTTCCACCACCCCGCGCCAGGCGTAGAGCCCCAACAAGGTCCCGGCCAGTACCCAGCGCACGAAATTCAGCGTGAGCGGCGGAAACGTACCGGCGGCCAGCCGCCCGACAATGGCGTTGCCCGCCCAGGCCAGTGGCGGGAAGGTGAGCAGGAACAGGGTGGTCCCGTCGAGGCGGCGGGTGGCGCTGGCATGCATGGGGGTGGGGAGGGCGTCGTGAGGATGCGGGATTATCCGCCATCACGGCGTGTGGCGCTGGCGCCCCCCGCAAGGCGCCCCTAAGGCGCCCCTAAGGCGCCCCTAAGGCGCCCGCTGTACCCGATACACCTTGCCGCTCGTCGAAGACGTGCCGGCGTCGGCCAGTACGTAGAGTTCCTGCGCGGCATCGGTGCCGAAGGAGTAGACGCTGCCGCTGGCGGTGACCGGCCAGTCCACCCGCTCGGAAACGGCGCCGTCGCGGTACAGGAAGCTGGCCAGCTTGCCGGTGCACAGGTCGGTGTAGAAATAGCGGCCCTGGAGTTCGGGCAGGGCCGCGCCGCGATAGACGTAGCCGCCGACGATGGCGCAGCCGCCGGCGTCGTGGCTGTACTCGAACACGGGCGCGGTCAGGCCGGCGGGGTCGCACGCGGTGCCGCCGACGCAGGCGGTGCCTTCCAGACGATCCCATCCGTAGTTGAGGCCGCCGCTGGCGGTTGGCATGGCGTTGACTTCCTCGCGCTGGCCTTGGCCGACATCCGCGATATAGAGCAGGCCGTTCGCATCGAACGAGAACCGCCACGGGTTGCGCAGCCCGGTGGCCCAGATCTCGGGGCGTCCGCCCCCGCCGCCGGCGAACGGATTGCCGGCCGGCACGGTATAGCTGGCGCCGCTCACGTCGATGCGCAGGATCTTGCCCAGCAGCGTGCCGCTGTTCTGGGCGTTGTTGGCGGGGTCGTTGCTACCGCCGCCGTCGCCGGTGCCGATGTAGAGCATGCCGTCCGTGCCGAACGCGAGCTGGCCGCCGTTGTGGTTGCTGGCCCCCGGGTGCGGAATCGACAGCAGCAACGTGCCGGTGGGGTTCGCTGCGTCCGGGTTGCTGGCCGAGACCGTGTAGCGCGCCACGGTGATCGCGCCGTTCTGGTCGGTGTAGTAGACGTAGAAGCGCCCGTTGGTGGCGTAGGCGGGGTCGAACGCCATCGAGAACAGGCCGCGCTCGCCGTCGGTGGTGGTGAGGATGGAGAGGTCGAGGAAGGACGCGGCGAGCACGCTGCCGTCCCGCACGATGCGGACCCGGCCGGCGCGCTCCACCACGAACAGCCGGGGGTCGTTGGCGGGTGCGGTGAGGAAGATCGGCGCCGCGAAGCCTTCCGCCACCTGGGTCAGCGACAGCCGCATGTCCGAGGGCGCGCCGTAGCTCACGCCGATAGTGGGCGCCGTGTTGGCGGCCACCATCGCGGTCTGCGCGGCCTGCGAGGGCTGGTAGGACGTCGATCCGGTCAGTACCGGGGCCGCCGTCACGGTGTAGGTGCCGGCCGCGAGGTTGCCAAGCGTGACGGTCTGGCCGACGGTCTGCCGATAGCCGCCCGGCCCGGTCACCGTGATGTTGGCCGGCGTGCCGGCGGGCAGGCCGGACACGACGATCGCGAGGGTGGCGGGCGTGCTGCCGCTGGTGATCTGGACGTCGCCGCCGCCACCGCCACAGCCGGCCAGCCACAGCGTGGTGATGGCGAGCAGCCGGCATAGCATCGATCGATGTGCATGAATCATCACGTCCTCCTGCTCACCACGTTACCGAAGCCTTTGTATCCTAGGTCGGTCTGAGCCGGGGCAGCAGGCAATCGAGCAGCACGTCGAAGGCGGGGCCGATGTCTTCCTCGGGCACGCAGGCATAGCCCAGCAGCAGCCCGCGCCGAACCGTCGGCCCCATGAAATAGCGCGATAGCGGCCGTACCAGGATGCCGCGCGCGCGGATGTCGGCGGTCAGGGCCACATCGTCCACGTGGTCGGGCAGGCGCAGCACGAGGTGCAGCCCGGCGTTGCTCGCGTGTTCGTGCAGCGCCTCCGTCCCGAGGTAGCGTTCGATCAGCCCGGCCAGCACCGCGCGCCGCCGGGCATAGAGCGGGCGCATGCGGCGGATGTGCGCGGCATAGTCGCCGGCCTGCATGAACTCGGCCACGGTGGCCTGCGTCATCAGGTGGCCGGCGCGGTACAGGTCGGAATGGGCGGTCTGGAACGCCTCCGTCAGCCCCTTCGGCAGCACCAGGTAGCCCATGCGCAGGCCGGGGTAGAGCGTCTTGCTGAAGGTGCCGATGTAGAGCACCGGCGCGTCCGGCTCCATGCCCTGGAGCGACGGAATCGGCTGGCCGGAGAAGCGGAATTCGCTGTCGTAGTCATCCTCCACGATCCAGCTCCCGTGCCGCCGCGCGAACTCCAGCAGCGCGCGCCGCCGCCGGAGGCTCATCACGGCGCCCAGCGGGTATTGGTGCGAAGGCGTGACGAAGATAAAGCGCGGCGCGGGGGCGCTGGCGTCCGCATCGGGCAGGCACAGCCCTTCGGCGTCCACGGGCAGCGGCACCATGCCGATGTCGCTGACCTGCAGCACGCCGCGGATGCCCCAGTAGCCCGGCTCCTCCACCCACGCCTGATCGCCCGGCGAGCCCAGCATGCGCGCCACGAGGTCGATCGCCTGATGGATGCCTTCGGTAATCAGCACCTGATCGGCATCGCAGCGCACGGAGCGCGCCACGCGCAGGTGGGCCGCCACCGCCTCGCGCAGGGCCGGCAGGCCGCCGCCGTGGCTGTAGCTGAGCCATTCGGGCTGCGGCCGGCGCCACAGCCGCGCGGCGATCTGGGCATAGCGCCGATGCGGGAAGCGCGTCAGGTCCGGCACGCCGGGCATGAAGGCGCCCCATTGGATGGGCGATGCGGAGGCACTCGAGACCAGCCGCTGCCCGCGCGGCGAGAGGCCCGGCATGGCGTCTGCCGTGGCCGGCGCGCTGTCGGCGGCGGTGGCGTTCAGGTAGCGCTCGGGCGCCGTGTCGGCCACGAAGGTGCCGCTGCCCGTGCGGGCGCGCAGGTAGCCCTCGGCCAGCAACTGCTCGTAGGCAAACATCACCGTGTTGCGGGACAGGCCCAGCTCCGCCGCCAGGTCGCGCTGGGGCGGCAGGCGCGTGGCGGGCGCCAGGCTGCCGTCCAGGATCGCCCCCCGGATGCAGGCGTACAGCGCCCGATTGAGCGGTTGGTCGGTCGGCTGGCCGAGCCGCTGGAGCAGCAGGTCGCCGCAGATCGATTTCACATTGGCACCATCTGATTTGTCGAAGTGGCGCTGGATTGTAGAGCCAAAGGGGATTGGAATGCACGTCACACCTGTCACTCCCTGCTCCAAGACCTCGGACCCATGAAAAACAGCGAACTGAACCAATCCCGTGCCCAGGCCACGCCGCGAGGCGTTGGCGTGATGTGCGATTTCTATGCAGACCGGGCCGAGAACGCCACCCTGTGGGACGTGGAGGGCCGCCAGTACACCGACTTCGCCGCCGGCATCGCCGTCCTGAACACCGGGCATCGGCATCCGCGTGTGATGCAGGCCATCGTCGCCCAGTTGGACCGCTTCACCCACACCGCCTACCAGGTGGTGCCGTACCAGAGCTACGTCACGCTGGCCCAGCGCATCAACGAGCTGGCGCCGGTGCCCGGGCCGAACAAGACCGCGCTGTTCACCACGGGCGCGGAAGCCGTGGAGAACGCAGTCAAGATCGCGCGCGCCCACACCGGCCGCCCGGGCGTGATCGCGTTCTCGGGCGCCTTCCACGGCCGCACGCTGCTGGGCATGGCGCTGACCGGCAAGGTGGCGCCGTACAAGGTCGGCTTCGGCCCGTTCCCGTCGGACATCTTCCACGCGCCGTTCCCCAACGCGCTGCACGGCGTCAGCACGGCGCAGGCGCTGCAGGCGCTGGAAGGGCTGTTCAAGACCGATATCGATCCCAACCGCGTGGCGGCCATCATCGTGGAACCGGTGCAGGGCGAGGGCGGCTTCCAGCCGGCCCCGGCCGACTTCATGCGCGGCCTGCGCGCCGTGTGCGACCGCCACGGCATCGTGATGATTGCCGACGAGGTGCAGACCGGCTTCGGCCGCACCGGCAAGCTGTTCGCGATGGAGCACTACGACGTGCGGCCCGATCTCGTGACGATGGCCAAGAGCCT
This sequence comes from Cupriavidus sp. 10L45, assembly GCF_056395225.1. NCBI lineage: Bacteria > Pseudomonadati > Pseudomonadota > Betaproteobacteria > Burkholderiales > Burkholderiaceae > Cupriavidus > Cupriavidus sp. 10L45. The sequence continues at coordinate 33,647 of NZ_JBFTJC010000015.1, read as the reverse complement.
CGCCGGCGGCATGCCGCTGTCGGCGGTGTGTGGCCGCGCGGCCATCATGGATGCCCCGCTGCCGGGCGGGCTCGGCGGCACCTACGCGGGCAACCCGCTGGCCGTGGCCGCTGCGCACGCGGTGATCGACACCATTGCCGAGGAACAGCTGTGCGAGCGTGCCAACGCACTGGGCCGGCAGCTTAGCGAGCACCTGACCGCGCTGCGCGCCACCTGCCCGGCGCTGGCCGAGGTGCGCGGGCTGGGCTCGATGATCGCCGCCGAGTTCCGCGACCCCGCCACGGGCGCGCCGAGCGCCGAGCACGCGCTGCGCGTGCAGCGCCGCGCGCTGGACGCCGGCCTGCTGCTGCTGACGTGCGGCACCTACGGCAATGTGATCCGCTTCCTCTACCCACTGACGATTCCGCAGGCGCAGTTCGACGCCGCGCTGGGCGTGCTGGCGCAAGCCATGGTCGAGTAAGTCAGACGCCATGGCGGGGCACGCCAAGCGTGCCCCGCGCCAACCCGGTGCATCGCCCCGGCCAACTTCCCCACGCGGAAGGGGGCGGGAAACACGCATTTCAACGCTAGCCTGAAGCGTGCCGATTCAGCGTGGCACGCATGTTGCGGATAACACCCAGCGCGAACCTGCGCAAAATCCACGAGGGACCAACCATGCGTTTTAGTAGATCGACGAGTTTCCGGGCACTCATGACGGCTTCCGTGCTGGCGGTGCTCGCCATGTCCTCCACGGCCATGGCGCAGACCGCGCGCGACTGGCCGACCCAGCCGGTGCGCATCGTCGTGCCGTTCCAGGCGGGTTCTGCCACGGACCTCATCACGCGCCAGCTTGGCGTGGGGCTGGGTAAGGAGTACGGGCAGAGCTTCGTGGTGGAGAACCGGCCCGGCGCTGCCGCGATGATCGGCAGCGAGGCCGCGGCGCGCGCGCCCGGCGACGGCTACACGCTGCTGATGTCCGGGCCGGCGTCGATGGTGACCAACCGCTTCCTATATAAGAAGCTCAGCTATGACCCGGATGCCTTCGAGAAGGTGGCCGTGGTGGCGATCACGCCGAACATCCTGCTGTCCAACCCGTCGCTGCCGTTCAAGACGCTGCCGGAGATGGTCGCCTACGCCAAGGCGAACCCCGGCAAGCTGACCTATGCCTCGTTCGGCTCGGGCACCACCTCGCATATCGCCGGGGAAATGCTCAAGGCCGTGGCCGGCATCGACATCGTTCACGTGCCCTACAAGGGCGCCGGCGAGGCGATTCCCGCGCTGCTCTCGGGCCAAGTGTCGATGTACTTCGACACCATCATGACCGGCCTGCCGTTCGTGAAGTCCGGCAAGCTGCGCGCGCTGGGCATGTCCACCGCCAAGCGTTCGCCGCAGGCGCCCGAGATCCCGACCATCGCCGAGCAGGGTTATGCGGGCTTCGACATCGCGCCGTGGTACGGCATCGTCGCGCCCAAGGGCACGCCGGCAGACGTGGTGACCCGCCTCAACGTGTCGATCAACAAGCTGCTGAACTCGCCAGACTTCCGCGAGAAGCTGGCCGTCACCGGCGCCGAGCCGCGCGGCGGCAGCGTGGGCGACTTTACGGCGATGGTCGATGCGGAGATCCCGCGCACCGAGAAACTGGTGAAGCAGGCCGGCGTGACCCTCCAATAAAGGCTCAGCCCAGCTCCAGCGCCCGGCCGCGCGCGTCCATCGTGCGCCGGGCGATATTGAGCTGGTGGATCTGCGTGGTGCCTTCGTAGAGGCGGAATACGCGCACATCGCGGTAGAAGCGTTCCGCCACGGTGCGCGCCACATAGCCGCTGCCGCCGAAGACCTGCACCGCGCGGTCCGCCACGCGCCCGCACATCTCCGAGGCGAACAGCTTGCACATGGACGCCTCCATGGTCACGTCGCCGCCGTTGTCGCGCTTGCGCGCCGTCTCCAGCACCAGCGCCCGCGCTGCGTGCACCTCGGTGTTGCTGTCGGCAATCATCTGCTGCACCAGCTGGTAATCGGCGATGGGGCGGCCGAACTGCTCGCGCGTGGCGGCGTAGCGCACCATTTCGTCCACCAGCCGGATGGCCGGGCCGATGCACAGCCCGGCCAGGTTGATGCGCTGCTTGTTGAGCGCCTTCATCGCGGTCTTGAAGCCACGGCCCGGTACCTCGCCGACGATGGCCGAAGCCGGCACGCGGCAGTTCTTCAGGTACACATCGCCCACCGGGGAGCCGTGCTGGCCCATCTTGCGCTCCGCCGGCCCGGTGCTCAGGCCCGGCGTGCCGCGCTCGATCAGGAAAGCGCTGATGCCGTGCGCGCCCGGCGTGTTGGGGTCCGTGCGGGCGAAGACCGTGAACAGGTCCGCCAGCGGCGCGTTGGTGATAAAGCACTTGCTGCCGTTGAGCACGTAGTGGTCGCCATCGCGCACGGCCACGGTGCGCAGCGAGGTGGCGTCCGAGCCGGCCTCGGGCTCGGTCAGCGCGAAGCAGCCGGTGATCTCGCCGGAGGCCAGCCGGGGCAGGTAACGCGTGCGCTGGGCCTCGGTGCCGTCTGCCACCAGCGATTCGGAGGCGATGCCGGTATTGCCGCCAAAGCGGGCGCGGAACACCGTGGCCGCCTGCGACACCTCGATATTGACCAGCGTCAGCTCCTCGGCCGTCAGGCCGGCGCCGCCGTACTCGCGCGGAATGCTGTGGCCGAACAGGCCCAGCGCGCGCATCTGTTCCACCACGGGCTCGGGAATGACATCGGTGCGATCGATCTCGGCTTCCAGCGGGATGCAGGTTTCCAGCACGAAGCGGCGGATGTCGGCCAGCAGCGTGTTCATGGCGGAAGGGTTGGTAATCATGGGAGGTCGCCTCTCGGGAAAGGATTATTGGGCGGTGATGCCGGACGCCTTGAGCACACGGGCCCATTTGCGCGATTCGGCATCGACGTATTTGTCGAAGGCGGGGGCGGTCTGCGGGGTCACGTCCATGCCGAGGTCCTGGAGCCGGCTGGCCACATCCGGCGCGGCCACGGCCTGGGCCACGGCATCGGCCAGCTTGCGCACCACGGCGTCCGGCGTCTTGCGCGGCGCCACGAGCCCGAACCAGCCGCCGGCCTCGTAGCCGGGCAGGTTGGCTGCCTCGGCCACCGTGGGCACGTCCGGCATGCCGGGGTAGCGCTTGGTGGACGTTACGGCCAGCGCGCGCAGCTTGCCGCTCTTGACGTGCGACTGGGCGATGGCCACCGTCAGCGGCATCATCGACACCCGGCCGCCGAGCAGGTCCGTCAGCGCCTCCGGCTGGCCCTTGTATGGCACGTGGGTGATCTGCACCCCGGCGCTCTGCGCCAGCAGCGCGCCCGCCAGGTGGTTGGAGGTGCCGACGCCGGCGCTGGCATAGGTCAGCTTGTCCGGGTGGGCGCGGGCATCGTCGAGCAGCGCCTTGAGCGTCTGCGCGCTGGAGTTGGCCGGCACGGCGATCACGTTGGGAATCATGCCGAAGCCGCCGATGGCGCGGAAATCGCGCTCGGCGTTCCAGGTGATGCTGGCGTTGAGCAGCGGGGCCACCGCGTGGCTGGGGCTGACCGCGAGCAGGGTGTATCCGTCCGGCGTGGAGCGGGCCACGCTGTCCGTGCCGATGGCGCCGCCGGCGCCGGACTTGTTCTCGACGATGACCGGCTGGCCCAGCGTCTTCGACATCCGCTCCGCCACCACGCGCGTTACGGAATCCACCACGCCGCCGGCGGAGAAGGGCACGATGATCCGGATCGGATGGTCCGGGAAGCGCGCCGCGCTCTCGTTGGCCTTATCCGCTGCCTTGTCCGCTGCCTGAGCGGCCGCTGACCAGAGGGCCGGTGAGGCTGCCATCAGCAGCGCGCCAGTGAGCCACCCGCGACGCGAGCGGGCCAGATTCTTCATGCCAGACATGGTTGTCTCCGTATTTGACGATGGTCCACGATGGGTCCGGCGGCCTCTGCGGGCCGTCCGGGTGGCCGGTGCGCGATGGCGGGTTCGCTATCGCATCAGGCCGAATTCGATTTGCCGCACGGCTTCCAGCAGCTTCGGGGCGACTTCCCGCTCCAGATACCCGTCCTTGTCGCGCAAGGCCGAGATCGAACAGTTCAAGGCAAACGGCTCCTGCTTCGGCATGCGGATCGGCGCGGCAATCGCGTGGATCTCCGCCCGCCACTCGCCCGGGCTCAGGCAGAAGCCGCGCGCGGGAAAGTGCTGCTGCTCGGCCGTCCACATTGGCTTCTCCACGCGGAACCGCTCCGGGTCTTCCACGCGCAGCCGGTTCAGCACCGCCGTGCGCTCCTCCGCGCTGCACCCGAGCAGCAGCGCGCGGCCAATCGACGTGGACAGCACCGGCCGGGTGCTGCCGATGTCCGGCTGGTACACGTTGGTCGGGTCCAGCCGGCAGCTATCCACGTACACCACGGTCAGCCGGTCCCGCATGCCGAGGTTCACCGTGCAGCCGGTTTCCCGCGCGATGGCCTCCATGTAGGGGCGGGCCACCTGGCGGATCGGCAGCGCGGCGAGCATCGGGTACGCCAGCGCCAGCACGCCCGAACCGAGCCGGTATTTCTGCGTGCCGGGCACCCGGCTCAGGAAGCCCAGCAGGCACAAGGTGTAGGTCAGTCGCGACACCGTGGCCTTCGGCAGCCCGGTGCTGACCACGAGATCCTGGTTGCCCAGGATCGGCCGGGCCGGGGTGAAGGCACGCAGCACTTCCACGCCGCGCGCCAGGTTGGTGGCGAACTGTCTGTCGTGGGCCAGCTCGTCGGCGCTGGCCAGGCCGGAAATCGTGTTTGGGTCCATGGCGGGGGGGCGCTGGGGTGGATTCATGTTGGTTTCCGCAGGTCGGGGAGTCAATGATGAACCGGAACGGTTTCGCTGTGCGAAACCCTGCTTGCAAGGCGGGTCTGGCGGGACCACCCTCGTCTCACCGTGCTTTTTCCCTTTCTACCTGGCGACGACATGCACCCCTCCGAATGCAATTCCGCACAGCGGACCCCCTCCGACTCGCCCCAAGGCGGCCCGCTGCGCGGCGTGCGCATCCTGGACATGGCCACCGTGGTGGCCGCGCCGTTCTCCGCCACGCTGTGCGGCGACATGGGCGCGGAGGTGGTCAAGCTGGAACTGCCGGACGGCAGCGACCCGCTGCGCGGCCTGGCGCCGGTAAAGGACGACCTGTCGCTGTACTGGAAGGTCACCAATCGCGGCAAGCAGGGTATTTCGCTCGATGTCCGCACGCCGGAAGGCCGGGCGCTGTTCCTGCGCCTGCTGCCGGAGTTCGATGTGCTGGTGGAGAACTTCCGCACCGGCACGCTGGATCGATGGGGTCTGGATATCGCCACCCTGCATCGCGCCAATCCGCGCCTGACCGTGCTGCGCCTGACCGGCTTCGGCCAGACCGGCCCGTATGCCGCCAACCCCGGCTTCGCGCGGATCTTCGAGGCGATGAGCGGCTTCACCAACCTGTGCGGCGAGGCCGCCGGCGGGCCGATGCATATGAACTATCCGATCGGGGACATGGTGGCGGGGCTGTTCGGCGCGTTCTCGATTGCCACGGCGATTGCCGAGGCGCGCGGCGCGCCGGAGGGCCCGGGGCGGGAGATCGACCTGTCGGCCACGGAGGCGCTGCTGCGCCTGCTGGAGCCGCTGGCGGTGGAGTACGAGCAACTTGGGCAGGTGCGCGGGCGCTCCGGCAACCGGGCGACCTACACCGCGCCGTCGAATATGTATCGCACGGCGGACAACCAGTGGGTCTCGCTGGTGGCCTCGTCGGACGTCACGTTCCGGCGGCTGGCCAAGGCCATGGAACGGCCCGATCTGGCGGAGTCCGTCGACTATCGCCGCAACCCGGACCGCATCCGCAATATCGGCCCGCTGGACGACCTGATCGTGGCCTGGTTCGCCGCGCAGTCCTATGACGCCATCGCCACCGCGCTGAAGGCGCACGAGGTGCCGTTCAGCAAGGTCTTCACCATTGTCGATGTGATCGACGATCCCCACCTGCAGGCGCGCGAGGCCATCGTCCGGCTCGAAGACGCCGACCTCGGCACGATTCCGGCGCCGTGCGTGGTGCCGCGCTTCTCCGGCTACCAGCCGTCGCCGCCGCGCAGTGGTCCGGCTACGGGCGAGCACAACGCGGCGGTCTATGGCGCGATCGGGGTCACCGCTGCGGATCTTGCGGCGCTGAAGTCGGCCGGAGTCGTTTGAGCGATGTCAGGAGCAGCCATGCTGGAAGGCGTGCGGATCGTGGAAATCAGCGGGCTCGGCCCGGGGCCGTTCTGTGCGATGCATCTGGCCGACCTCGGCGCCGATGTGATAGCCGTGGAACGGCCTGACGATGGCGCGTCGGGGCAGCCGCGCAAGCTGGTCAACCGGGGCAAGCGCTCGGTGATGGCCGACCTGAAGACGGCGGCGGGGCGGGAACTGGTGCTGGACCTGATCGCGGACGCGGACGCGCTGATCGAAGGCATGCGGCCCGGCGTGATGGAGCGGCTGGGGCTCGGGCCAGAGGTGTGCATGGCGCGTAACCCCCGGCTGGTCTATGGCCGGATGACCGGCTGGGGCCAGACCGGCCCGATGGCGCAGGTCGCCGGCCACGACAACAACTACACCGCGCTGTCCGGCGCGCTCTATTACAACGGTGCACCGGAGACGCCGCCCTCGACCGCTTTCGCCGTGACCGGGGACGTGGGCGGCGGGGCCCTGTACCTCGCCGTGGGCCTGCTGTCCGGCATCCTGCGCGCACGGGGCACGGGCGTCGGCACGGTGGTCGATGCCGCCATCGTCGATGGTTCGGCGCACATGCTGCAACTGCTGCTGGGGGCCACGGCCAAGGGCTATATCCACGGCGAGCGCGGGCGCAATCTCCACGACAGTTCGCACTTCTACGCCACTTATCGCTGCGCGGATGGCCAGTTCATCACCGTGGGCGCCATCGAGCCGCAGTTCTACGGCTTGCTGGTGCAGGCGCTGGGGCTGGCCGATGACCCGCGCTTCGCCCGGCAGTGGCAGCGCGAGGCCTGGCCGGAACTCCACCGGCATCTGGCCGAGGTGTTCGCCACGGATACCCGGGAAGGCTGGTGCCGCCGGCTGGAGGGCACCGACGTGTGCTTTGCGCCGGTACTGAGCCCGGCGGAGGCCGCCGCCCATCCCCATAACGTGGCGCGCGGGGTCTATGTGGAGGCGGATGGTTTCCTGCAGACTGCCCCGGCGCCGCGCTTCGACGGCGCGGTGCGGCAGGTCGGGCGTATTCCTGCCATTGGCGAGCATGCCGACGAAGTCCGGGCCGGACTGGAGCGGGGCAGCCCGTGGCTCGCCGCCGATCCGCGCTAGCTCAGGTCTCGCTCCACTGCCGCAGCAGGTTGTGATAGCAGCCCACCAGGCTGCGCCGGGCGCGTTCGTCGGCGTTGGTCTGGTTCAGGGTCTGGATGGCGTTGTCCATGTCGAACAGCAGCGCGCGCTGGCCATCGTCGCGCACCAGGCTCTGGATCCAGAAAAAGCTGGCCAGCCGGGTGCCGCGCGTGATGGGCGTGACCTGATGCAGGCTGGTGGCCGGGTAGATCACCATGTCGCCGGCGGCCAGCTTGACCTTGTGCAGGCCGTAGGTGTCTTCCACCTGGAGTTCGCCGCCGTCATAGCTGGCCGGGTCCGAGAGGAACAGCGTGGCCGAGATGTCCGTGCGCAGCTTGCGCCCGCTGTGCGGGTCGATGCGCACGCTGCCATCCACATGGGCGCCAAAGGTCATGCCCTCGCTGTAGCGGTTGAACATCGGCGGATAGACGAGGTTGGGCAGCGCCGCGCTGATGAACAGCGGGTTGCGCTCCAGCGCGCTCAGGATCAGGTGCTGGCACTGGGCCGCCACCTCGGCGCGTTCGTCGATCTGCTGGTTGAACTTGACCGGTGCGCCGGAGTAGCCGGCCGTGACGCGGCCATCCACCCAGGCATCGCCGGCGTGTTCGAGTTGGGCGACCAGTACCGCGAGCTGTTCGGCGTCGAGTACCCGGGGAATGCAGACGAGCATGGCTGGAATCCTGGCGAAGGCCGCCGGCAGGGCGGCCCCGCCGGCGTTTACATGCGATAGGTGAGCGACAGCATGGCGGTACGGCCCGTGCCCGGCACCGACCGGCCGCCATCCGACTGAATCAGCGCATCGTAATACTTCTTGTCGAAGATGTTGAAGAGATTCAGGCGGACATCGTACTTCGGTTGGTGGAAGGCGATCATGCCGTCCCAGCGCACGAAGCCGCCCACCTGCACGGTGTTGGTGTTGTTGGCGTAGCGCTCGGACATATAGAACGCGCCGCCGCCCACTTCCCAGCTTGGCAGCACGGCGTAGCTGGTCCATGCCGTGGCGGTGTGCTTGGGCGTGTTGGTCGGCACCTTGCCCTGCGTGCCCGCCGCGATGCCGTTCTTGATCTCGGCGTCGAGGTAGGTGTAGCCGGCAAAGACCTGCCACTTCGGCGTGATGCGGCCGGTGACGCCGGCGCGGAAGCCGTCCACCTGGATCTTGCCGGCCAGCGCGTAGGTGGTGGCGTCGATCTGGCTGCGCGCGTTGTCCTTGGTGATGCGGAAGAGGGCCGAGGTGACCGAGAGGTTGCCGTTCAGCAGGTCCCACTTGCCGCCGGCCTCGTAGGACTTGTTCTTCTCGGGGTCCAGCGACTGCTGGCCCACCGTGCCCACCAGTTGCTCCAGCGACGGGTTGAACGACGTGCCATACGAGAGGTAGTACGACTGCTGCTCCGTAGGCTGCCAGATGCCGCCCAGCCGCACGCTGGTGAAGTTGACGGTCTGGTCGGCGTTGGCCAGCGCCGTGTTGCCCCGTGTGTTCGTGGCATTCACCGAGTTGCTGATGCTGGCGATGTAGCGGTCATAGCGCAGGCCCGCCACCGCCTTCCACTGTTTTGTGAATTCGATGGCGTCGTTGGCGTACACGGCGACGGTGTTGGCCGAGCCGCCCTGCAGGTTGCCGGTGGCGGTCGGCACGTTGCCCGGGGAGTCCCGGTACACCGGATCGACCACCGGCGTGCAGGCCACGAAGCCCGAGGTGCCGGCGGCAGCCGTGGCGGTGGCCGGCGGGTTCAGCGGCGTGCTGCCGCAGCTGCCGTTCCGGTAGTAGTTCTGGTTGTTGTAGCCGTCGTGGCCCAGTTCCACGCCCGTGAGCAGCGTGTGCTTGATCGACCCAGTTTCGAAGGTGGCGGTCAGCTCGGTCTGGTTGAAGATCGAGTAGTCGCGGATGTTGCGGTCGTGGCTCTGCTGGCGCACGTAGAGCTGCGACAGCGGCAGGTTGGTGGTGGTCAGCGCGGTGAAGGCGCCCGCCGCGTTGATGGAGCCGACGGCGTTCGGCGCGGTCTCGCGGGCGTCCGTTTCCACGTAGTTGAACGCGGTCTGGTTGCGCAGGCGCAGGTTGGGCGAGAACTTGTGGTCGATGCCCGCCGACAGCGAGGCGATGTTCTGCCGCGTGTGGTCGTTGTTGAAGCCGTAGAACGTGTCCCGGTCCACCTTCACCGGATGGCCGTTGATGGCCGGCAGGCCGTAGTCGGGCATGTCCTCGTTGTGCTGGAGCAGCGCGGACAGCGTGATCTGGGTGGACGTGCCGATGCCATAGCGCCACGACGGCGCGATGCCGAAGTCCTGCACGGTCATCTCGTCGCGCGTGCTCGGCTTGCCGTCCTGCGCCATCGCCGAAATGCGGAAGGCCGAGGTGTCGCCGGTGGGCGTGTTCACGTCGGCGGTGGCACGCACCAGGCCGTTGGTGGTGACCGAGGCGCTGACCTCGGTGGCGGCCTTCAGGGACGGCTTCTTGGTGACCTGGTTGATCACGCCGCCGGTGGAGCCGCGCCCGAACAGCATCGAAGAGGGGCCCATCAGCACTTCCACCTGATCCAGCGCGAAGGTGTCGCGGTAGTACTGGCCACGGTCGCGGAAGCCATCGAGGTAGATGTCGGTGCGCGCCGAAAAGCCGTTCAGGTTGATGTTGTTGCCGATCTGGCCGCCTTCCGCGCCGCCGATGGTGATGCCGGGGACGTTGCGCAGCGCGTCGGTCAGGGAGCTGACGCCCTGCGATTGCATCAGCGCCTGGTTCACGATGGTGACGGACTGGGGCACGTCGCGCAGGTCGGCGGGCAGCTTGGACAGCTGGCTGCCGGACGCATTGAAGTCGTCGCGCGCCGCCGAGCCCTGGACCGTGACTTCGCGCAGCGTGGTCGGCGCGCTTTCGGTGGCAGCAGGGGCGGCTGGGGCGGCCGTGGCGGCCGGAGGCGTGGGGGCCTGCTGCGCGAACGCAGCGGGGGCGGCGGGGGCGGCGAACAGGGCCACAAGTGCGGTGGCCACGGGGGTACGGCGAATCATTGTCAGGTCCATTCGCTCCTCCGCGGTCGGGCCCGATCCGTCCTCAGCCGCCGGGCGCGATTGCGCGGGGTTCGGCTGCGGGAGGGGCATCTATCTGGCGGGCTGGCGGAATATAAATGCGAACAATTCCCATTGCAATTTGCGTTGCTGGCCCGACACAGACACGGTGATCGTATCGAGATTGTCTCCGTTTTAATACATTCTCGGCGTGGAAAATGGTGAAAGCGGCGCTTATAGTGCCGCCTGCCTGGTCCCCATATCGATTCCGAAATGCAAAACGGCCCGTTCATCACGGGCCGTATGCAGACAGGTTCCACCCGTTTGGGTGGCACTCATCCGAAAGATTTTTATTTCAGACCTCGGAGAGGCGATCCCGGGTGCGCCGGGCGACGTCCTTGGTCCAGGGGAATGCCGACCAGTAGCGCGCGGCAAACTGCTCGATCTCGCCGCGCTGCTTCAGGGACAGGCCGATCATGTCCAGCCCCTCCAGGAACATGCGGCGGTGCCGCGCGGACAGTTCGAACGGGTATTCGCCAGCCGGGGTGCGCACCCGCATGGCGTCGACGTCGATGGTGATGACGTTGTCGCTGTCGGCATCGACATCGTTCATCAACTGCTCGATCACGTCCCGGGGCAGCATCACCAGCAGCAGGCGATTGTTCATCGCGTTCGAGTAGAAGATCTCGCCGAAGCTCGGCGCGATCACCGCCTGCACGCCGAACTGCTGGAGCCCCCACACCGCGTGCTCGCGGCTGGAACCGCAGCCGAAGTTGGCGCCGCCCACAAGGATGCGGGTGCCGGCGTATTCGGGCCGGTTCAGCACGAAATCGGGGCGCGGCTGGCCGGCGGCGTCGAAGCGGTGGTCGTAGAGCACGCCCTGGGCCAGGCCGGCCTTGTCGATGCCGCGCAGGAACTGCTTGGGGATGATCTGGTCCGTGTCGAGGTTCTCGAAGCGGATGGCTGCGCCCTTGCCGGTAAGGTGTGCGAAATCAGACATGGGAAAGCTCCAGCTTGCGGACATCGGTAATCGTGCCGGTGATGGCGGCGGCCGCGGCCATGGCCGGGCTCATCAGGTGGGTGATGGCGCCGCGCCCCTGGCGGCCTTCGAAGTTGCGGTTGGTCGTGGAGGCGCAGCGCACGCCGTCGGCCAGCACATCGTCATTCATCGCCAGGCACATCGAGCAGCCCGGCTGGCGCCATTCGAAGCCGGCGGCGGTCAGGATGTCGGCCAGCCCCTCGCGTTCGGCCTGCGCCTTCACCGTGCCGGAGCCCGGCACGACCATCGCCCGCACGCCTTGCGCCACGTGCTTGCCGCGTACCACGCTGGCCACCGCGCGCAGGTCCTCGATGCGGCCATTGGTGCAGGAGCCGATGAACACGTGCTGGATCGGCGTGCCTTCCAGCGTCGCGCCAGACGTCAGGTGGGTGTAGGCCAGGGCGCGTGCCACCGAGCGCTGCTCGGCATCGTCCATCTGGTCTTCGGGGAAGGGGATGTGGCCAGACACCGGCAGCGCCTGGTCCGGGCTGGTACCCCAGGTGACGTAGGGCTCGATGTCGCTGGCATCGAACACGTACTCCATGTCGAAGGTGGCGTCGGCATCGCTTTTCAGCGTTTCCCAGTACTGGCGGGCGGCGATGCGCTGCGCCTCGTCCATATCGGCTGCTCGGCGCAGCACGTAGTCGATGGCGGCGTCGTCCGGGGCGATCAGCGCGCCGCGCGCGGCGGCTTCCACGGTCATATTGCACAGCGTGAAGCGCGCCTCGATGCTCAGGTCACGAATCGCGGTGCCGCAGTACTCCACCACGTAGCCGCGCGCGCCCTGCGCGCCGATGCGGGCGATGATCTTGAGGATCAGGTCCTTGGCCGTGGTGCCCACCGGCAGCTTGCCATCCACACGGATGCGCATGGTCTTCGCCATCCGGTAGACCAGCGTCTGGGTGGCCAGCACATGCTCGACCTCGGACGTGCCGATGCCAAAGCCCAGCGCCCCCAGCGCCCCATAGGTGGTGGTGTGGCTGTCGCCGCAGATCACCACCATGCCGGGCCGGATCATGCCGTGCTCGGGCGCCACCACGTGCTCGATGCCCTGCAGGCGGTCATTGGTGTCGAACAGCGGAATCGCGTGGCGGGTGCAGTTATCGCGCAGGTTGGTCGCCTGTAGCGCCGACGCCGGATCCGCAATCACGCGGATCACCGTGGGATGGGTCGGGATGATATGACTGACGACCGAGACATTCTGCCCCGGGACCAGCACGCCGCGCCCTTGCTCGTGCAGGCCGGCAAAGGCCTGCGGGCTGGTGTACTCGTTCATCAGATGCAGGTCGCAGAACAGGAGGACGTTGTCCTCATCGATCCGGGCGACGGTGTGGGAGTCCACCAGCTTGTTGTATAGGGTTCGGGAAGTCATCGCTACGGTCTCTGCTTCGGTCATTCGGCGGTGATGCCGCGCTGCTTGATCAATTTGGCCCACATCGGCATTTCGCGCTCCAGGCGCTGGCGGGCGGCTTCCGGCGTGGTCGGGGTGGGCTCGAAGCCTTCCTTGACCATGCGCTCCTTGGTGGCCTGCGCGGCCAGCGCGCTGTTCAGCGAGGCATTGAGCTTGTCGATGATGGGCTTGGGCGTGCCGGTCGGGGCGAAGACCATGAACCACGTCTCGAACTGGTAGTCGGGCAGGCCGGCTTCGGCGGCGGTCGGCACATTCGGCAGCAGGGCCGAGCGCTTGGCGCCCGTTACCGCCAGCGCGGTCAGCTTGCCGCCCTGCACGTGCTGCTGGGCGGCGGAAATCACCGGGAAGCTCATGTCGACCTGTCCGGCGATGGTGTCCACCAGGGCCGGGCCGCCGCCGCGATAGGGCACGTGGACGATCGACACATTGGCGACGGACTTGAACAGTTCCGCCGACATATGGAAGGTGCTGCCATTGCCGGCGGAGCCGTAGGTCAGCTTGCCCGGCGACGCCTTGGCCAGCGCAATCAGTTCCTGCAGATTCTTGGCCGGCACCTTGTTGTTGACCACCAGCACGTGCTGCGAGCTGGCCACCATGCCGATCGGGGCCAGATCCTTCAGCGTGTCATACGGCATGCGCGGGAACAGGCCCGGGTTGATGGCCAGCGAGACGGTTTGCAGGCCGATGGTGTAGCCATCCGCCGGCGACTTGGCGACGGCATCCACGCCGATATTGCCGCCCGCACCGGCGCGGTTCTCCACCACGAGGGTGCCGCCGAGGCTCTTCGACCAGGCTTCCGAGATCAGGCGCGCGGCGATGTCGGCGCTGCCGCCGGGCGCGTAGGGCACGATCAGGCGAACCGGGCGTTGCGGGTAGGACTGGGCCGAAGCCGTACCCACGACGGCGGTGCAGGCGAGCAAGGCAGTGCAGGCGAGATGGCTGAGTTTCATGGGGTTGTCTCCTTTTGGATAGGTGTCGTTATGGCTGGCATCCTAGCATTTGCCTGCGGAGACATAATTTCGGTCGATGCACTTCATTCGTGCCTCAATTTCATGAATGCGCTGTGCACCCGCGCCACACCCAAGGGCCATCCCCTAGTTGACTTCGTTTTTCATGGGCATAAAATCAGTTTCACAAACATGAAAAGAGACGCCCGTGATGCCACGCGGCGACCGATGTCATTCCCTGTTGGAGACAAGCCCTTTATGACTCAAGCATCACCCGCATCACCCGCATCGGGGCCGGTGTATTTCGTCCGCACCGAGGACGTTGCCGGCTACCACCCCGCCAATCACGTCGGCACGCTGAACCGCCGCATCATCGGGCGCGAGAACGTCGGCGCCACCCAACTCGAAGTCATCCACGGCACCATCGAACGCGGCAAGGGCGCGCTGCCCCACGCGCACCCGGGCATCGAACAGGTCTGCTATGTGCTGGAAGGCCGTGCGCGGGCCGAAGTCAACGGACAGTCCCAGGAACTGGGCCCCGGGGACTGCTGCTTCTTTCCCGCCGAAGCGATGCACGTCTTCACGGTGATCAGCGACGAGCCCGTCAAGCTGCTCGTGGTCTACGCCCCGCCTTACGAGGAATCGCCGGACCGCGTCATCCGTCCCGCCTGAATCCGCGCCGCCTGCCTATATAAGAACCCGAGGAGACCTCCATGCCGACTTTCCGTGCGCGGCGCGTGCTTGCCGCCGCCATCGTGGCGTTGCCCGCGCTGGCAACGCTGTCGTTTGCCCCCGCCGTCCAGGCTGCCGATAACTGGCCTAGCCGCCCGATCCGCCTCGTCGTGCCGTTTGCGGCCGGCAGTGGCACCGATGCCGTGGCGCGCATCACGGCCAAGGAGTTGGGCGATGCGCTCGGCCAGAACGTGGTGGTCGACAATCGCCCCGGCGCCAATGGCGCCATCGCGGCGGAGCTGGTGGCGCAGGCGGCCCCGGACGGCTACACGCTGTTCATGACCACCAACACCACGCATTCGGCCAATCCGTCGCTGATGAAGAAGCTGCCCTACGACCCGATCAAGGACTTCACGCCGGTCGGCCGCATGGGCAACCTGCCGTTCATGCTGGTGATCAATCCCAAGCTGCCGGTGAAGACGGTGGGCGAGTTGATTGCCTATGCCAAGGCGCATCCGGGCATGTCCTACGCCAGCGGCAACAGCACTGGCATCGTCTCCGGCGCCACGTTCTCGCGCCTGGCCAAGCTGGACCTGCTGCACGTGCCTTATAAAAGCACACCGCCGGCCATGACCGACGTGATTGCCGGCCAGGTGCCGATGATGTTCGTCGACGTGGCCGCCGGCATCGCCAACGTGAAGGCCGGCAAGATGCGCGCGCTGGCCGTGACCACCGCGCAGCGCAGCCGCCTGCTGCCGGACCTGCCGCCGATTGCCGATACGCCGGAGATGAAGGGCTTCGACATCACATCGTGGAACGGCGTGTTCGCGCCGGCCAAGACGCCGCAGCCGATCGTCGAGCGGGTCAATCGCGAGCTGTCGCGCATTGCGTCGAGCAAGGAGGTGGCGCCGCGCTTCGAGGCGCTGGGCTTCGAGGCCTTCGGTCAGACCCCGCAGCAGTTCGCCGGCTTCGTGGCGGGCGAGCTGGTCAAGTGGACCAAGCTGGTGAAGGACGCCGGCATCCAGCCGGAATAACGCGAGACGCCGATGAACTTCGAAAGGACACCTGAACAGAACGCCATCGTCGAGGCCGTCAGCCAGCTATGCAGCGACTTCGGCCCCGACTACTGGGCCGGGCTGGACCAGCGCCACGCGTTTCCCGAGGCGTTCCACAAGGCGATGGCCGGCGCGGGCTGGCTCGGCATTGCCATGCCGGAGCAGTACGGCGGCGCGGGGCTGGGCATTACCGAGGCGGCGCTGATCATGCAGACCGTGTCGGCGTCCGGGGCGGGATTCTCGGGCGCGTCCGCCATCCACATGAACGTGTTCGGCCTGAACCCGGTGGTGGTGTTCGGCACCGAGGCCCAGCAGGCGGCCGCGCTGCCGCCGCTGATCGCCGGGCAGGAGAAGGCCTGCTTCGCCGTGACCGAGCCGGACGCGGGGCTCGATACCACCCACCTGAAGACGCAGGCGGTGCGCACGGCGGACGGCAGCGCCTATCGCGTGGATGGCCGCAAGATCTGGATCTCCACGGCGCAGGTGGCCACGCGCATGCTGCTGCTGGCGCGCACCACGCCGCTGGAGGCCGTCGCCAAGCCCACGCAGGGCCTGAGCCTGTTCTACACGGCGCTGGACCGCGAGCACATCGAGGTGCGCGAGATCGACAAGATGGGCCGGGGCGCCGTGGACTCGAACATGCTGTTTATCGACGGCCTGATGGTGCCGGCGGCGGACCGCATCGGCGAGGAGGGCAGGGGCTTCGAGTACATCCTCCATGGCCTGAACCCGGAGCGCATCCTGATTGCCGCCGAAGCCGTGGGACTGGGCCGCGCTGCGCTGGAGGCCGCCACCCGCTACGCCCGCGAGCGCATCGTATTCGGCCGGCCCATCGGCCAGAACCAGGGCATCCAGCATCCGCTGGCGCAGGCGTGGATGGCGCTGGAAGCCGCCGACATGATGGTGTGGAAGGCCGCCTGGCTCTACGACAACGGCAAGCCGTGCGGCGCCGAGGCCAACGCCGCCAAGTACCTGGCCGCCGAGGCCGCGCACCAGGCGTGCCAGACCGCCGTGCTGACGCTGGGCGGCATGGGCTATGCGCGGGAATACCACGTGGAGCGTTACCTGCGTGAGTCGTACATCCCGCGCATCGCGCCGGTCAGCGCCCAACTGATCATGTGCCATATCGCCGAGCGGGTGCTGGGGTTGCCGAAGTCGTACTAGTCCTATCGCGCGGGAACGCGAGAGGCGTGTCGAGAGTAGTGTCGAAGGCAGTATCGAGAAAAGCAGGAAAAGAAAAAGCCCCGGTGCACACGCGCCGGGGCTTTCTCATTGCAGGGTTTCCCACGGCCGCGCCATGACGATCGGGGAGATCTGACATCGTTGTGTGCCGCGATGCCTTTCAGCGATGAAAACGTCCGCTCATCGTTGAAAAACACAACAGCCGATGCTCATGGCGCGGCGCGCGGCGGCATATCCTTCCCATCTTCAAACATATGCCGCGCTAGCCTGGACGACCCTGCCCGCCATCCAGACCGCGGAAAACGTTACTTCATCAATCCGTTACTTGCAGCGTTACTTGCCAAGCTCGTGGCCAATCACGCCACCCACCACGGCACCACCCACGGTGCCTAGCGCGCTGCCGTTGGTCGCTTCGTGTCCAACGACGCCGCCCGCGACGGCGCCGGTTGCCGTGCAGCCCGAGAAGGCCCAACAGCATGCGCCCACCGCGAGCGCGCCAGCCAGTCGTTTCCACATGGTTGCTCTCCTGCATTCCGCGGGCCGCGTCGCATTGCCTAGGTCTTGCAGATTTGCGATGCGGCGCTTCCGCCACGACTCAAGAATAGGCGGGGCGCTGGGCGCAGCCATTCCGGCGCGCGCCGATTGGGATGTAGGAATTGTCGGACGGCGGGCGGGCCGGGTCGGCCTCGTGTCAAGCCCTCGGCAAGCTGGGCGCAAGCCGGGTACAGGTCGGATATCAGCGCGCAAGCAGGGAAAACGGGGGAGGCGGGCCTAGCGCAATCCCGCTAAAGTCTGGCCTCCATCCGCCGATAACCTTACTGATAACGGGAATTGCACGCTCGCGCGGCGCCACCCCTCAGAATTCCGGCTCTCCAAGCCACTGCTTCGTCACGCGCCACCATGATTTCCCCGAGCTACGACGCGCTTCTCGTCTTGTTTTCCCTGTTGGTGGCCATCCTCGCGTCCTATACCGCGCTGGACCTGGCCGGCCGTATCGCCACTGCGCGCGGACGCTATGCCCATATGTGGCTGGCCGGCGGCGCGGTTGCCATGGGGCTGGGCATCTGGTCGATGCATTTCGTCGGCATGCTGGCCTTCCGGCTGCCGATTCCACTGGGCTACGACCCCGCCATCACGGTGGGCTCGCTGTTGATTGCCATCGTCGCCTCGGCCTTCGCGCTGAAACTGGTCTGCCAGGAACACCTGCCTCGCCGCCGGCTGGTGATGGGCGCGCTGGTGCTCGGCGCCGCCGTGGCCAGCATGCACTACACCGGCATGGCCGCGCTGCGCATGCAGCCGGGCATCCAGTACGTGCCGTGGCTGTTCGTGCTGTCGATTGGGATCGCGGTGGTGGCGTCGGGCGTGGCGTTGTGGATTGCCTTCCGGCTGCGCCGGAACATGCCGCGCATCCACCAGTTGCGCCTCGGCGCCGCCGTGGTGATGGGCGGGGCCATCGCCGCCATGCACTACACGGGCATGGCAGCGGCCCAGTTTCCGCTCGGCAGCGTGTGCGGCGCGGCCCGGGACGGCGTGGACAGCGGCTCGCTGGCGCTGCCCATCCTCGTCGTCACGGTCTGCGTGCTGGCGGTGGCGCTGATTACGTCGGTCCTCGACATGCGGCTGGAAATGCGCACCGCCATGCTGGCACAGGCGCTCGGCGTGGCGAATAAGGAACTCGAATTCCTCGCCCTGCACGACAAGCTCACCCATCTGCCGAACCGCGCGCTGCTGGACGACCGCTTCGCGCAGGCCATCCAGGCCGGCGCCAGCCAGCATGCGCGCTTTGCCGTGCTGTTCGTCGATCTCGACGGATTCAAGGGCGTCAACGATACCTACGGCCATCACGTGGGGGACGGCCTGCTGGTGGAAATCGCCCGGCGGCTGCGCTCGGCGGTGCGCGCCGATGACACCATCTCGCGTGTGGGCGGCGACGAATTCGTGTTGCTGGTGCGCATCGACGAACCCGAGGACGCCGGCGTGATCGCCGAAGGGCTGCTGGAAGCGCTGCGCGAGACCGTGCAGGTGGCCGGCCATGCGCTGCATGTCTCGGGCAGCATCGGCATCGCCCTGCATCCGGCGGATGGGCAGGACCAGGACGCGCTGATGTCCAACGCGGACGCGGCGATGTATCACGCCAAGGCCGCCGGCCGCAACGCGTACTGCTTCTTCGAACGCTCGATGAATCACCAGGCGCGCACCCAGCAGGCGCTGATCCAGGATCTGCGCGGCGCGCTCAAGCACGGGCAGCTACAGCTGCACTACCAGCCCAAGTTCGCGGCGGCGGGCGGCGAGCTGGTCGGCGCGGAGGCGCTGCTGCGCTGGAACCATCCCGCGCACGGCATGCTGATGCCGGACCAGTTCATCACGCTGGCGGAGAAGACCGGCGCCATCGTGCCGATTGGCGCCTGGGTGCTCGACGAGGCGTGCCGCCAACTGGCCGAGTGGCACGCGCTGGGCCATACGAGCTGGTCGATGGCGGTCAACCTGTCGGCGCTGCAGTTCTGCCATGCCGGCATGGTCGAGTCGGTAGGGGAGGCGCTGGCGTGCCACGGCGTGCCGCCGGCCAGCCTGACGCTGGAGATCACGGAGTCCACGGCCATGCGCGACGTGGAGGCCAGCCTGGCCATCCTCACGCAACTGGACGACATGGGCGTGCGCATCGCCATCGATGATTTCGGTACGGGGTATTCGAGCCTGCTGCACCTGAAGCGGATTCCGGCCAGCGAGCTGAAGATCGATCGTGGCTTCGTGCGGGATCTTGCGGAGGATACGGAGGATGCGGCCATCGTGTCCGCCATCGTGGCGCTGGGCCGCACGCTGAAACTGCAGGTGGTGGCGGAAGGTGTGGAAACGGCCGCGCAGCGGACCTTCCTTGCCGATCTGGGCTGCGACGCGCTGCAAGGCTACCTGTTGGGCCGCCCGATGCCCGCGTCGCAATTTCCCGGCGTGGAGCAGGCGGGCTGAAGCCGCCTGCGCGCGAGGGAGGGGTGTCGATCAGGCGCCGCTGTCGAACGCGTCACGCGGGCCGGTAGCGCTGAACGCACCGTCCACGAACGGGCTGCGGGTGTCGTGCACGGCGCGGGCGCCGTCGGAATAGACATCGCGCGCACCCACACGGGCCCCGTCGGTGAACGGGTCGGTCGAGCGCGGCGCGGCGTTGGCGAGACCGGCGGTGCCGGCCAGTGTGGCGGCCAGCGCGGCGTAGGCGATGGTTTGTCGGATGGTTTGTCGGATAGAAGGCATAGTGAGACTCCGTTGCGTGTCCCAGGGAGGCGGGAAACTGCGTTGGGCCGCGCTGCGTGGCGCCGTTCTTGACGACGCGCACCGGGCTGATGGCGACCATGGCAGGCAGTCTAGAAGCGGGCCCCCGACGCCAAGATGACCCATCCATGACAATGCTGTCATGCAGCAATTCCAGCGGTGTGACGATGTGCCGCCGCACGAAATGCGGCGGGGGCGGAGCAAACACCCTGTAGAATCCGTACTGGCCCAGCCGTTCAGGGCCATTCCCCCAAAAAGGTCTTTCACCAGCCCGCCCATCTTGCGGCGGGCGCCGCACGATAGTCATGTCCGAGTCTGATGCAGCCAAACTAGCCGCGGTAGCGTGGATCCGCGAGCAAATGGATCGCCATGGCCTGACGTTCGACGATCTGGTCGAAGCAGGTTGCTTTGCCGATAGCGAAGACGGCGACGCCGTCACCGTGGAAACCGACGTACCCCCCACCATCGCCGCCCAACCCGAAGTTGCGCGCGTACGGGTGCTCTACCGCAATGCGATGGGGCAGACGTGGGACGGTACCGGCGAATATCCCGACTGGCTCCAGCGCGCAGTCAACGCGGGGCAGTCGATCGATTTTTATCGCGTGGACTGAGCGCCACGCGGGCAGGGTTCAGCAGTGAGGGGCCGGGCGCTCGACCGGCAGCGGGACGTAGGCCGCTGAAGTCGCGAACGCCGCCGGCGAGGCCATCGGCATGGAGTGTCGATGATGCTCAAGCGCCACACGCGGCAGTTCCGCGAGCACGGGCAGGGGCGCCGGCAGGTTGGCCGCGCTGGTCGCCTCGGTGCACTGGGCCGCTTCCGTGTTGGCGATGGCGGCTTCGGCCTCGGCCTTGATGGCCACATGCCGTTCCGACATCGACAAACCGGCCACTTCCGCTACGCTGGAGTCCACGACCGCCGCGCTGGCGCCGGAAACGGGCAGGGTGGACAGGGCAAGGCACAGCAGGGAGAGGGCAGGCAGGCGTTTCATTGCGGGATCTTGGGGGCGGCGCGCCAGACGGGACGCACAGGTGGCGTCCTTTCATCATGGCAGCACGCATTGTACTGGGATTCCACCCGTCAGAACGCTGGCGCCAAGATGACATTCCTGCAATCTTCGCCCATTGCGTACCAACCTCGGCTAGTGTCGTGGATTCCCCCCGCAACCCATGGCTGGTGTCAGTGAATTCCCATGCGCATCCTGATTGTTGAAGACGAACCCAAGGCCGGCGACTACCTGCTCAAGGGCCTCACGGAATCAGGTTTCGTGGCCGATCTCGCCCGCGACGGCGTGGACGGCCTGGGCCACGCACGCGAGCAGCACTACGACCTGATCGTCCTCGACGTGATGCTGCCCGGCATGGACGGCTGGCAGGTGCTGCGCGAACTGCGCCGCGACAAGGACACCCCAGTGCTCTGCCTGACCGCTCGCGACGAATTGTCCGACCGCCTCAAGGGCCTGGAACTGGGCGCCGACGACTACATGGTCAAGCCGTTCGCCTTCGCGGAACTGGTGGCGCGCATCCGCACCATCCTGCGGCGCGGGCCGCTGCGCGAGAGCGAGTTCATGGAAGTGGCCGATCTCCAGATCGATGCGATCCGGCGCCGCGTCTCGCGTGCCGGGCAGAAGATCGATCTCACATCGAAGGAATTCGCGCTGCTGCAACTGCTGGCGCGGCGCCGGGGCGAGGTGCTCTCGCGCTCGCTGATCGCCTCCCAGGTCTGGGACATGAACTTCGACAGCAATACCAATGTGGTGGATGTGTCCATCCGCCGGCTGCGCGCCAAGGTGGACGATCCGTTCCCGCGCAAGCTGATCCACACGCGTCGCGGCATGGGCTACGTGCTCGACGAATCGGACGAGGGCTGAGCGGCGATGGCGCGTCGCTGGCGACGAATGCTGGGCCGCCTCTCCGGCGCGCTCCCGGTTTCCCTCACGGCGTCCCTGACCACGCGGCTGGCGCTGGCCTATGGCCTGACCACGGCGCTGATCCTGGTCGGCGTGGCCGCCTACCTCTCCAGCGCGCTCGACAGCCAGCTGCAGGCGCGCGACGAGAGCGAACTGGTTGGCGAGATCCTGCTCGTGCGCCACTTGCTGCGCGAGGTGGGCGACGAAGCCGATATCCGTGCCGACACCCACCGCTTTGCCGATATCGCCATGGGCCATGAGGGCCTGATCCTCGTGGTGCGCACGCGGCAGGGCGAGCCGCTGATCACGCTGAATCCGCGCAACGAGTCGGTGCCGCCGCTGCGCGTGCTGCCGGCTAACGCCGCGCCGGACAAGGGCATGCTCCAGACCTGGTATCCGCGCAACGGCGTGCCGTCGCGCGGCATGGCGGCGCTGGGCGTGCTGGGCAATACCGACCGCGCCGTGGAGATCATCGTGCTCAGCGATGCCGGTTACCGCGTGGCGCTGATGAGCGAATACCGCAGCCAGCTACTGGGCGCGGTGCTGTGCGGCGCGCTGGTGGCGGCGGCGCTGGGCTACCTGCTGGCGCGCCGGGGCCTAAGGCCGCTGCGCCGCATGGCCGGCGACGCGGCGGCGGTGACCACCAGCCGGCTGGCTACGCGGCTGGACGTGGGCGGCGCGCCCGAGGAGCTGCGCGAACTGGCCGGCGCCCTCAACGGCATGCTGGCGCGGCTGCAGGACAGCTTCACGCGGCTCTCGGCATTCTCGGCCGATCTGGCCCACGACTTCCGCACGCCGATCAGCAACCTCGTGGGACAGACGCAGGTCACGCTGGCCCAACGCCGCAGCGCCGCCGAGTACGAATCGCTGCTCGAATCGAACCTCGAGGAATACGAGCGGCTGGCGCGGATGATCGAGAACATGCTGTTCCTGGCCCGCGCGGACAACGCGCAGGTGGCGTTGGGGGCATGCGAACTCGACGCCCGCGCAGAACTGGACAAGGTCGCCGAGTACTTCGAGGCCGTGGCCGCCGACCGCGACGTCACGCTGGCCGTGTCGGGCGTCGCCACGGTCACGGCCGACCGCACGCTGCTGCGGCGCGCCATCATCAACCTGCTCGACAACGCCCTGCGCCACGCGCCGGCCGGCAGCACCGTGCGCGTGGCGGTGGGGCGCGGTCGGCCGGGCTTTACCGACATCCGCGTGGCCAACGACGGCCCGGCCATCGCGCCGGAGTCGTTGCCGCACCTGTTCGGGCGCTTCTACCGCGCCGACCCGTCGCGCCGCAATTCGGCCACCTCCACGGGGCTGGGGCTGGCCATCGTCGATACCATCATGCGACTGCATGGCGGCAGCGTCACCGTGCGCAGCGATGCGGTACAGACCGAGTTCGAGATCGACTTTCCGGACGCGTTGACCGGCAGCAAGGCCGGCGCATAATTGACGGCGCCCGGATCTGGGCAACCCACGTGACGTAAAGGAGACCGATATGCAGGTACAACCGTATCTCGATTTTGGTGGCCGTTTCGACGAGGCGATGGCGTTCTACGGCAAGGTGCTCGACGCCAAGGTGACGTTCCTGATGCGCTACAAGGAAGCGCCGCCCGGAGAGGCGCCTGCCTCGCCGGCCTGGGGGGACAAGGTGATGCACGCCAACATCCAGATCGGCGACAGCCAGATCATGGCCTCGGACGGCAGGGAAGGGGAGCCGTATCCCTTTTCGGGCTTCATGCTGTCCGTCGGCTACGTGCCCAACGCGGAGGGCAAGCGCATCTTCGAGGCGCTGGCCGAAGGCGGAAAGGTGCTCATGCCGTACCAGAAGACGTTCTGGGCCGAAGGATTCGGCATGCTCGTCGACAAGTTCGGCATGAGCTGGATGGTCAACTGCGAGCACTAAGAGCAGGCCCGGCGGCGCCCAATCCCCCGCGCCGATGCGCCCACCGGTAAAGCACCGGGAGGACAAGCAGCGTCAGCGCCGTCGATGACAGGATGCCGCCGATCACCACCGTGGCCACCGGGCGCTGTACCTCGGCGCCCGTGCCGGTGGCGATGGCCATCGGCACGAAACCCAGCGACGCCACCAGCGCCGTCATCAGCACCGGCCGCAGGCGGGTCAGGGCGCCGGTGGTGACCGCCGCGTCCAGTGGCTGGCCGCCGTCCCGCAGGGTGCGGATGAACGACAGCATCACCAGCCCGTTCAGCACCGCCACGCCAGACAGCGCGATAAACCCCACCGCCGCCGAGATCGACAGCGGCATGCCACGCAGCCAGAGCGCCAGCACGCCGCCCGTCAGCGCGAACGGAATGCCGGTGAAGACCAGCAGGCCGTCGCGCAGATTGCCGAACATGGCGAACAGCAACCCGAAGACCAGCAGCAACGCCAGCGGTACCACGATGGCGAGCCGTTGCGTGGCCGATTGCAGCTGCTCGAACGTGCCGCCCCAGGCAATCCAGTAGCCGGCCGGCACCGTCACCCCACGCTCGACGGCGCTCATCGCCTCCGGCACGAAGCTGCCGACATCGCGCCCGCGCACGTTGGCGCTGACCACGATGCGCCGCTTGCCGTTCTCGCGCGATACCTGGTTCGGCCCCGGCGCAATCTCCAGCGTGGCGATCTCGCCCAGCGGGATGTAGCTCGTGCGCGCCTCGGCGCCCTTGGTTTCCGCGGCCGGCAGCGGAATCGGCAGGCGCCGCAGCGCCTCCACGTCGGCACGAATCCCTTCCGGCAGCCGCACGCCGATATTGAAGCGGCGGTCGCCCTGGTAGAACAGGCCGGCCTCCCGCCCGCCCACGGCAATTGCCACGGTTTCCTGCACATCGGCCATGTTCAGGCCGTAGCGCGCGGCGCGCGCGCGGTCGATGTCTACCGTGAGCACCGGCAGCCCGGAGGTCTGCTCCACCTTGACCTCGGCGGCGCCGGGCACGCGTTGCAGCACCTCGGCGATGCGCTGGGCAGTGGCGGCCAGCACGGCGTTGTCGTCGCCATAGAGCTTCACCGCCACGTCGCTGCGCACGCCAGAGATCAACTCGTTGAAGCGGAGCTGGATCGGCTGCGAGAACTCGTAGCGGTTGCCGGGCAGCTGCTCCAGTTCGGCTGACATGGCCGTGCGCAGCGCGTCGTACGAGCGGGATGGATCGGGCCACTGGTCGCGCGGCTTGAGCATGATGTAGCCGTCCGAGATGTTGGGCGGCATCGGGTCCGCCGCGATCTCTGCCGTGCCCGTGCGCGCGAACACGCGCTCCACCTCGGGAAACTTCGCCTTGAGCCGGGTTTCGATCTGCTGCTGCATCGCCACCGACTGGGTCAGGCTGGTGCCTGGAATGCGCAGCGCCTGCACGGCGAAGTCGCCCTCATTCAGGTTGGGGATGAACTCGCTGCCGAGCCGCGTGGCCACCAGCCCGCTCAGCAGCACGGCCACCACGGCGCCGGTCAGCACCACCGGCGTATTGGCCAGCGCGCGCGACAGCGCCGGCGCGTACCAGCGGCGCGCCCAGCCCATCACGCGGTTCTCCTTCTCCGCCACGCGGTCGCCAATGCACAGCGCCACGGCGGCCGGCACGAAGGTCACCGACAGGATCAGCGCGCCCAGCAGCGCCAGCACCACGGTGTTCGCCATCGGGTGGAACATCTTCCCCTCGACGCCCGTCAGCGCCAGGATCGGCACGTAGACGATCATGATGATGAGCTGGCCGAAGACCAGCGGCCGCCGCGCCTCCCGCGCCGCCGCGAACACCTCCTCGAAGCGCTCGGCACGCGTCAGCGGCCGTCCGGCGGCCTGCCGCGCATGGGCCAGCCGCCGCACGCAGTTCTCGACGATGACCACCGCGCCATCGACGATGATGCCGAAGTCCAGCGCGCCCAGGCTCATCAGGTTGGCGCTGATGCCGGCCGCCACCATGCCGGTGAACGTGAACAGCATCGACAGCGGGATCACCATCGCCGTGATCAGCGCCGCGCGCAGGTTGCCGAGGAACAGGAACAGCACCGCCACCACCAGCGCGGCGCCTTCCAGCAGGTTCTTCTTGACCGTGGCGATGGCCTTGTCGACCAGCACGGTGCGGTCGTAGACCGTCACCGCCCGCACGCCGGCCGGCAGCGACTTGTTGATCGCCACCATGCGCGCATCCACCGCGCGCGACACGGCGCGGCTGTTCTCGCCAATCAGCATGAAGACCGTGCCGAGCACTACCTCCCGCCCGTTGTCGGTGGCCGCGCCGGTGCGCAACTCCCGGCCCAGGCCCACATCGGCCAGATCCCGGATGCGGATCGGCTGGCCCTGGGCGGTGCCGACGATCACATCGCGGATGTCGTCGATCGACTTCACCTGCCCCGGCGCCCGCACCAGGTACTGCTCGCCGCGCCGCTCGATATAGCCGGCGCCGACGTTGCCGTTGTTGCGCTCCAGCGCCTGCACCACGTGCTGGAGGGACATGCCGTAGGCCGCCAGCTTCTCGGGGTTCGGCGCCACGAGGTATTCCTTGGCGAAGCCGCCGATCGTGTTGATCTCGGTCACGCCCGGCACGGTGCGCAGCTGCGGCTTGATGAGCCAGTCCTGGATCTCGCGCAGGTCCGTGGCGCTGTAGGGCGTGCCGTCCGGCTTGCGCGCGTCGGGCTCGGCCTCCACGGTCCACAGGTAGATCTCGCCGAGGCCGGTCGAGATTGGCCCCATCTGCGGCGCCACGCCGGCTGGCAGCTGCGCGCGGGCGTCCTGGATGCGCTGGCTGACCAGTTGCCGCGCGAAGTGGATATCGGTGCCGTCCCGGAAGATCACCGTGACCTGCGACAGCCCGTAGCGTGACAGCGAGCGCGTCTGCACCAGCCCCGGCAGGCCGGCCATGACCGTTTCGATCGGATAAGTGATGCGCTGCTCGGATTCGAGCGGCGAGTAGCCCGGCGCCGCCGTGTTGATCTGGACCTGGACGTTGGTGATGTCCGGCACGGCGTCGATCGGCAGCCGGCCGTAGTTGTAGAAGCCCAGCGCGGCCATGACCAGCACGGCCAGCATGACCAGCCAGCGCTGGGCGATGGCGAAGCGGAGAATGCGTTCGAACATGTGTGGTCGCTCCGCTCAGTGGGCGTGCTCGGCGCCAGCCTTGCCCTGTTCGGCCTTCAGCACGAAGCTGTTGGCCGCCACGTAGCGCGTGCCGGCGGGCAGGCCGTCCGTGACCTCGATGCGCTGGCCGTCCGTGCGGCCGGTCTTGACCGTGCGCGCCGCGAAGCCGCCGGGCACCGCCACGAAGACCTGGGTGTGGCCATCGTCGGTCTGCAGGGCTTCGGCTTCGATCACCACGGGGGCGTCCACTTCGCCCGTATTGACGCTGACCGTGACGAACAGCCCGGGGCGCCAGGCCATCTCGGGATTGGCCAGCGTCACACGGGCGGTGGCCGTGCGGGTCTGCTGGCCGAGCAGGGCGCCCACGTAGGAGACCTTGCCGTCGGCGGTGCCGTCGAACGCGGTGGAAGTGACGCGCACCGCCTCCCCGAGCCGCACGTGGCCGAGATCCTTCGGCGCGATCACAAATTCGGCCCAGACCGTGGTCAGGTCGGAGAGCGTGAAGACGGCGGTGTCGGCGCCCACGGCTTCGCCCAGCGACAGGTGTTTCTCGACCACGATGCCGTCGAACGGCGCGCGCAGCTCGAAGCGGTTGATGCCGTCCGACGAAGGCTTCGCGCCGATGGCGGTCAGCTTCTGCGTGGCGTTGCGCACGGCGATTTCGGCTTCCTGCAAGGCCGTGCGGGCGGCCAGGTAGTCCTGCTCGGCGGACACCTTGTCTTCCCAGAGCCGCTTCTCGCGCGCGAAGGTGCTGCGCGCCAGCTCCAGCCGGCGCTGGCCGGCCAGCCATTCGCTACGCAGTTCGGACAACTGCGAACTGGCGAAAACCGCCAGCAAGTCGCCCTTCTTCACCCGCTGGCCGAGGTTGGCCGCGACCGCCTCCGCCACGCCCGCCACGCGCGGCACCACGTGGGCGGTGCGATCCTCATTGAAGCGGATTTCGCCCGGGAACTGCACCGTGCTGCGGATGCGGCCCGGGCCGGCGGTACGTAGCACGAGGTTGGCGTTGGCGATCTGCTCAGGCGTCATGGCGATCAGGCCGGGGGCGGCGGCTGGGGCCTGAGGCGCCGAGGCGGCGGGTGCCTGATTGCCGTGATCGCCGTGATCGCTGTGGCTGCCGTGGCCGTGGTCGTCATGCGAACCGCTCTCGCGGCCCACCAGCAGCAGCGCCAGCGCGGCGATCAGGCCGCCGATGACGATGGCCGCGATGGCCATGCCTTGTTTTCGTGTGAGGGTCATGGGAAATCCTTGCGGCGCGTCAGCGGCCGAGAATGCGGTCGATCGTGGTGGCGGCCTGCCAGGCATTGGCCACCACGCCGAGATAGCGGATGCGCGCCTGGAACAGCGTGCGCTGGGCGTCCAGTACTTCGAGATAGCTGAACTTGCCGGCCTCGAAGCCCTGCGTGGCGGCCTGATAGGCGCGCTGGGCGGCAGGGAGCACGGTGTCGCGTAGCGTCTGCGCTGAGCCGCGCGAGACGGCGAGTTGGCTGGTGGCCTGTTGGAGGTCGTGGTCCAGCCGGAGCCGCGTGGCGCGATAGGTGTCCGCCGCCTTGTCGGCCTGCCGGATCGCGGTGTAGAGGTTGCCCTGGTTGCGATCGAACAGCGGCAGCGGAATCGCCACGCCGAGCACCGGGTAGTAGCCACGGTCGGACGCGTTTTCGCGCTTGGCGCCAAGGCTCAGCGTCACATCGGGATACTGGCGGCTGCGCTCCACGTTGATCTCGGCCTGCCGGCGCGCCAGTTCGCGCTGGCTGGCCACGGTGGCGGGGGCGGCGTCGAGCGCTTCGCGCAGGACGAGGGCGTCCGGGCGCGCGGGCAGCGTATCGAGGCTGCCGTCCGCTTCGGCGAACTGGGGCGACGGGTTGCCCCACAGCGTGGCCAGCGCCTGCCGCGCGGCGACAAGCGCCGCATCGGCCTCGGCGCGCTCGAGTTCGGCATTGGCCAACTCCACGCCGGCCTTGGTTTCTTCCACCGGCGAGACCTTGCCGGCCGCCACGCGGCGCGCGGCCACGTTGGCGCCGCGCCTGGCGATGTCGACGGCACCCGCTGCCAGCCGCACGCGCTCCTGGGCCACCAGTACGTTGAAAAAGGCGCCGATGACGCTGGCGCGGAGGTCGGCTTGCGTAGCTTCCAGCTGTGCTTGCGCCAGTTCACGGGTGCGCTGGGCCACGCCGATGCGCGCGGCGCGCTTGCCGCCCAGCTCCACCGGCAGGTTCATCTGCGCCGTGGTGGTGCGGGTGGACTGGCGCGTGTCTTCCATCAGCACGGCCACTTCGGGGTTCGGTATCACGCGCGCCTGGGTGATGCCGCCTTCGGTGGCGTCAAGCTCGTGGCGCGAGGCGGAGAGCGTGGGGTTCTGCGCGATGGCCAGCGCCAGCGCGGTTTCCAGCGTCAGCGGGCCGGGTGGCTCCTGGCCGGCAGGCGGTGACACAGGTGGCAAGGCAAGCTGCGCGGCGGCATGGGGCAGGAGGCCGCACCACGCCAAAGCGGCGGCCATTGCCCAGGGCAATACAAGGTTTCTCATCGAATTTCACCGTTGCAAACAGGGAAAACCGGCGAGACGTCAGGCAGTCAGGGAAGGGGGATTGTCCGCGTCTCGCCGCTCAGGCGGGACGGGACCACTGGGGCCGGTCTGGGGCGCGCGCGGGGATCGAGCCGAAGCCCGCAACACGCGGCAGGTAGCGCACGGTGACGAAATGGTAGCTGCCGGGCAGGATGGCCTGCGCAATCACCCCGTGCGAGCCGGGGAAGTGGCAGGCGGCGCAGTCGGCGTCGGGCAGTTTCGGGGCCGGCTTGGCGGCGTCCTGATGGGCATCGGCGCCAGGATGCACATGGCTGTGATGCCCGATGTGCCAACTGGCGCCGTTCGCCGGCGTGCGCTCCTCATGGGCGCAATACGCCGCAGCACCGGCCCAGGCGAACTGGATCGGCAGCAGGATGGCGAGAAAGATGAGGAGCAGGCGACGCATGGCGGCCGATTATACGGGGCTGCCGCGCGGGCGCACGTGACAACCGTGTCATCTGTGGGGCTTCGCCCCGAAGGGTTGACCTTGTAGCGA
The DNA here is from genome assembly GCF_056395225.1 of Cupriavidus sp. 10L45. Lineage (NCBI taxonomy): Bacteria > Pseudomonadati > Pseudomonadota > Betaproteobacteria > Burkholderiales > Burkholderiaceae > Cupriavidus > Cupriavidus sp. 10L45. The sequence continues at coordinate 3,739 of NZ_JBFTJC010000015.1, read as the reverse complement.
CTACAGGGTCTTCAATGACATCCATATCAGACCAACGCTCACCGCCATGGCTCGCCATACCGACGATCACGTGATGCCTCATGCACATGCGCACGACCACGATCATGCCCACGATCATGCCCATGCCCCTGCCGCCGAGCACGCCTGCTGTGGCGGCGGTTGCGGTACGGCAACGGTGTCGATGCCGACGCCCATCCGTAAGCCGAAGGCGGCCCCGGCCGGTACGCGCTCGGCCGCCTACCGCATCGAGGCCATGGATTGCCCGACCGAGGAAACGCTGATCCGCAACAAGCTTGGCGGCATGGCCGGCGTGGCTGCGCTCGACTTCAATCTGATGCAGCGCGTGCTGACCGTCCACCACACGCTGGATTCGACTGAGGGCGTGGTCAAGGCGATTGCCACGCTCGGCATGCATGCCCAGCCGCTGAATGCCGACACCCAGGCTGATGCGCCGGTCGCCGCCCCCGAAGCGCCCAAGCCCTGGTGGCCGCTGGCGCTGGCCGGCGTGGCGGCGCTGGGCGCCGAGGTGGCGCATTGGTTCGAATGGGGCCTGCCGTATGCGCCCGCCGTGCTGGCGCTGGCCGCCGTGCTGGTGTCGGGTCTGGGCGTCTACCGCAAGGGCTGGATCGCCATCCGCCACGGCAACCTCAATATCAATGCGCTGATGAGCATCGCCGTCACCGGCGCCATGCTGATCGGCCAGTGGCCCGAGGCGGCGATGGTGATGGTCCTCTTCGCGCTGGCGGAGCGCATCGAGGCCGCCTCGCTGGACCGCGCGCGCAACGCCGTGCGGGGGCTGATGGCGATGGCGCCCGAGCAGGCCACCGTGCAGCAGCCGGACGGCACCTGGCTGGCCGTGATGGCGCGCGACGTGCCCGTGGGCGCCGTGGTGCGCCTGCGCCCCGGCGAGCGCGTGGCGATCGATGGCCGCGTGCTGCGCGGCCAGTCCGCGCTGGATCAGGCGCCGATCACGGGCGAGAGCGTGCCGGTCGACAAGGCCGTGGGGGATCCGCTGTACGCCGGCTCGATCAACCAGTCCGGCGAACTCGAATACACCGTGACGGCCCCGGCCAGCGATTCCACGCTGGCCCGAATCATCCACGCCGTGGAGGCCGCGCAGGGCAGCCGCGCGCCCACGCAGCGCTTCGTGGACCAGTTCGCGCGCGTCTACACCCCGGTGGTCTTCGCGCTGGCCGTGGCCGTGGCGGTGCTGCCGCCGCTGCTGCTGGGTGGCGCCTGGCTCGACTGGATCTACAAGGCGCTGGTGCTGCTGGTGATTGCCTGCCCGTGCGCGCTGGTGATCTCCACGCCGGTGACCATCGTCAGCGGGCTGGCCGCCGCCGCGCGGCGCGGCATCCTGATCAAGGGTGGCGTCTATCTGGAACAGGGCCGGCACCTGAAGTGGCTGGCACTCGACAAGACCGGCACGCTCACGCACGGCAAGCCGGTGCAGACCGATGTCGGCCTGCTGGCGGATGACCTGCCGCAGGCACGCGCGATTGCGGCGAGCCTGGCCGCGCGCTCCGACCACCCGGTCTCGCGGGCCGTGGCTGTGGCGGCCGAAGCGGAAGGCATCGCCCCGCTCGCCGTGGACGATTTTGCCGCGTTGCCGGGGCAGGGCGTGCGCGGCGGCGTGGCGGGTGTGACGTACTTCCTCGGCAACCATCGCCTGATCCACGACCTCGGCGCGTGCTCGCCGGCGCTGGAGGCCCGGCTGGAGGCGATCGAGCGGCAGGGCAAGACGCTCGTCCTGCTGGCGTCCGCCGGCGCGGATGGGGCGAACCCGCGCGCGCTGGCGCTGTTCGGCGTGGCGGATACGGTGCGCGACACCAGCCGGCAGGCTATCGAGGCACTCCACGCGCTAGGCGTGAAGACGCTGATGCTGTCCGGCGACAACCCGCACACGGTGCAGGCGATTGGCGCGGCGGTGGGGATCGACGAGGTGCGCGGCAATCAGCTGCCGCAGGACAAGGCAGACGCCATCGCGGCGCTGGCTGGGCAGGCGCACACGCACGGCGGCGGCGTAGGCATGGTGGGCGACGGCATCAACGACGCCCCGGCGCTGGCGCGCGCCGACATCGGCTTCGCCATGGGCGCGGCGGGCACCGATACCGCCATCGAGACGGCCGACGTGGCGCTGATGGACGACGACCTGCGCAAGATCCCCACCTTCGTGCAGCTTTCCCGGCGCACGGCGGCCATCCTCAAGCAGAACATCGCGCTGGCGCTGGGCATCAAGGCGGTCTTCCTCGTACTGACCGTGATGGGCCTGGGCACGATGTGGATGGCCGTGTTCGCCGACATGGGCGCCAGCCTGCTGGTGGTGTTCAACGGGCTTCGGCTGGCGCGGGGCGTGCGTTCGTGAACCTGTCCTCCAGTTCGTAACCGGTACTGCGCCCGCCGGTCGGTTGAGAAGCTTCACTTGCCGCTCGTTCAACGGCAGCATCGCCCAGTGACGCCAGAAGCGCGCCTTGGCCAGTACCGCGTCAAGGTTCAGGTGGGCGTGGTCGACTGCACGGTCCATTTGAGGAACAGGTGGGACTCGTCTTCGAGTTGATCGGCCGGCGGCGCCTCGAAATGCACGCGCTGGCGGCCAATGGGGCCCGAGACGACCTCCGCATCCGCAACTTATTCGCCGCAGGATATGCGGAGATTAGGGGGCTAATCTCCGCAAACCTACGGCTGGATGATCAGTTCCCCGCTGCGGCCGGCAATTTCGCCCCAGGTGACGGGCAGTTGCGGCAGGTCGGACCGGTCGAGGTGGCGGTAATAGGTGGCCATCGACACGAGGTCGTGGCCCTGCGCGCGCCAGCCGGCCAGCAGGCGCTCGAACACGGGTGCCAGCTTGCCGCCTTCCAGCTCCGTGTGGAGCGTGAAAATGTGATCGCCGGGGCCCTCGGTCAGGCGCAGCAGCGCGTGGTGGACGTTGTCCTCGGTGAGGTCGTCCACGCCGATCAGCTCGTCGAGCGTGGGTAGCGTGGTCGGCATCTGCACGTGGCGGCAGGGCTTGCCCGCTACGGTGGGGATGTACGGCGCGGTGCCGCGTCCGTCAGAGGCGTAGGCCATGCCCCAGTCGTCGATCTGCAGGAAGGCGTCGTCGTTCATTTGCCAGCCCGCCGCGCCGTGCGTGGTGGGCGGCGTGCCGAAGACCTCGACGAAGCGGCGGTGTGCGTGCTGCATCTGGCGGCGCGTCCAGGCGGCGTCGCGCGTGCGTACGTTGTCCTGCCAGTAGACGTGGTCCCAGGTGTGGATGCCGCACTCGTGTCCGGCCGCAGCGGCGGCGCGCATCGCGGCGGCGCCCTTGCGGCCGATGTCGGGCCCCGGCAGCAGCACGCCGTACATCAGCGTGCGCAGCCCGTAGTTGGACACCACCGACGTGCGCGACACCTTCTTCAGGAAGCCGGGCCGGAACACGCGCCGCAGCGCCCAGCCCGTGTGATCCGGACCGAGGCTGAACAGGAACGTGGCCTCCGCCTGCACGGCGGCGAGCATCGACAGCAGCTTGGGCACGCCTTCGCGGGTGCCGCGCAGCGTGTCCACGTCGACTTTCAGGGCAATGCGTGCCATGCCGTGCTCAGTGCGAGGCGTCGACCAGCGTACGCGCCTCCACCACCTTGTCGCGGTAGGCTTCGAAGATGCGGCGCAGCGCCTGTTCCATGTTCAGCTTCGGCTGCCAGCCCAGTTCTTCCATCGTGTTGTCGATCTTCGGCACACGGTGCTGTACGTCCTGGTAGCCCTT
>NZ_JBFTJC010000014.1:0-183305 GCF_056395225.1 Cupriavidus sp. 10L45 | reverse complement strand
GGAAATGGTCATGCCGGGCGACAACGTGTCGATCACGGTCAAGCTGATCGCCCCGATCGCCATGGAAGAAGGTCTGCGCTTCGCTATCCGTGAAGGCGGCCGTACCGTCGGCGCCGGCGTCGTGGCAAAGATCCTCGACTAAGCAATTGTTCCTGGGACATGTCCTCGGGCATGTCCCCTTTTATCTGGGCGCACGCGCTCATCGCTCTTTCAAGGAAATATCATGCAGAACCAGAAGATCCGTATCCGCCTGAAGGCTTTCGACTATCGCCTGATCGACCAGTCGGCAGCCGAAATCGTGGATACCGCCAAGCGCACGGGCGCGATCGTCAAGGGCCCGGTGCCCCTGCCGACCCGCATCCAGCGTTTTGACATCCTGCGTTCGCCGCACGTCAACAAGACCAGCCGCGATCAGTTCGAGATCCGCACCCACCAGCGCCTGATGGACATCGTCGACCCGACGGACAAGACCGTCGACGCGCTGATGAAGCTGGACCTGCCGGCCGGCGTGGACGTCGAGATCAAGGTGTAAGCTTGCCTGACCCGGGCCGGTCCTCCGGCCCGCTGCAGCACAGAACGGCGGACGCAAGTTCGCCGTTTTTGCTTCCGGGCAACACGTGTTCTGCCCGGATGGCGCCTGCATCGGCCCGCAACGTGCCGAAATTTACCGGGAAGTGCGGAAATCGTCCCCCTTCCCGGCAAAAAAGAGCCAGCACCCTCAAGAAAAGGCGCCGTGCATGTTGCCCTTTCCAAACTACTGCGATATAGTGTAAGGCTACCCGTTTATCCGGGTAGTGGGGACCGTTTTGGTCGTGCGCAATCCTTTTCGCGCAACCCGCACATCGCACAGTTTTCGTGTATCAATCAGCCCCGGCCAATCGCAGCTGGGAATGGAGCAAACCATGAGCCTTGGCCTTGTAGGTCGCAAGGTTGGCATGACCCGTATTTTCACGGACGACGGTGATTCGATTCCCGTTACCGTGGTCGAGGTCGGCGACAACCGCGTGACGCAAATCAAGACGGACGAGACCGACGGTTATACCGCCGTTCAAGTCACCTTCGGCAGCCGCCGCGCAAGCCGCGTTACCAAGCCGCTGGCGGGTCACCTCGCCAAAGCCGGCGTGGAAGCCGGTGAAGTCATCAAAGAATTCCGCATCGATGCAGCCAAGGCTGCCGAGCTGCAAGCTGGCAGCTCGCTCTCCGTCGACCTGTTCCAGGTTGGCCAGAAGATCGACGTGCAGGGCGTGAGCATCGGTAAGGGCTACGCCGGTACCATCAAGCGCTATCACTTCGCATCGGGTCGTGCCTCCCACGGTAACTCGCGTTCGCACAACGTGCCGGGTTCCATCGGTATGGCGCAGGATCCGGGCCGTGTGTTCCCCGGCAAGCGCATGACCGGTCACCTGGGTGATGTCACCCGCACCGTCCAGAACCTGGAAATCGCCAAGATCGACGCAGAGCGCAAGCTGCTGCTGGTCAAGGGCGCCATTCCTGGCTCCAAGGGCGGCAAGGTCGTCGTTACCCCGGCCGTCAAGGCCAAAGCCAAAGCTTAAGGAGCGCATGTAATGGAACTCAAGCTCCTCCAGGACAACGGCCAGATCGGCGCCGGCGTTGCCGCGTCGCCTGAAGTGTTCGGCCGTGACTACAACGAAGCCCTCGTTCACCAGATCGTCGTCGCTTACCAGGCCAACGCGCGTAGCGGTAACCGTAAGCAGAAGGATCGTGAAGAGGTCAAGCACACGACCAAGAAGCCGTGGCGCCAGAAGGGTACGGGCCGTGCTCGTGCCGGTATGTCTTCCTCGCCGCTGTGGCGCGGGGGTGGTCGTATCTTCCCGAATTCGCCGGAAGAGAACTTCACCCAGAAGGTCAACAAGAAGATGTTCCGTGCCGGTATGCGCTCGATTTACTCGCAGCTCGCACGTGAAGGTCGTATCAACGTGGTGGACGGTTTCACTGTCGACGCGCCCAAGACCAAGCTCTTGGCCGACAAGTTCAAGGCCATGGGCCTGGACTCGGTGCTGATCATCACCGACAGCCTCGACGAGAACCTCTACCTGGCTTCGCGCAATCTGCCCCACGTGGCAGTCGTGGAGCCGCGCCAGGCTGACCCGCTGTCGCTCGTGCACTACAAGAAGGTGCTCGTGACCAAGGCCGCCGTCGCGCAGATCGAGGAGTTGCTGAAATGACGCAAGTAGCCAAGAACGATCATCGTTTGATGCAGGTGCTGCTCGCGCCGGTGGTTTCCGAAAAGGCAACCCTGGTCGCCGACAAGAATGAACAGGTCGTGTTCGAAGTGGCTCGCGATGCCAACAAGGCAGAAGTGCGCGCAGCCGTCGAACTGCTGTTCAAGGTCGAGGTGCAGTCCGTTCAGATCCTGAACCAGAAGGGCAAGCAAAAGCGTTTTGGCCGCTTCATGGGCCGTCGCAACCACGTAAAGAAAGCTTACGTGTCGCTGAAGCCGGGTCAGGAAATCAATTTTGAAGCGGAGGCCAAGTAATCATGGCACTCGTCAAGACCAAGCCGACTTCCCCGGGCCGCCGCTCGATGGTGAAGGTCGTGAACAACGACCTGCACAAGGGCGCCCCGCATGCTCCGCTGCTGGAAAAGCAATTCCAGAAGTCGGGCCGTAACAACAATGGTCATATCACCACCCGCCACAAGGGCGGTGGTCATAAGCACCACTATCGCGTGGTCGACTTCAAGCGCAACGACAAGGACGGCATCCCCGCCAAGGTCGAGCGCCTGGAATACGATCCGAACCGTAGCGCCAACATCGCGCTCGTGCTGTTCGCCGACGGCGAGCGCCGGTACATCATTGCCACGAAGGGCATGGTGGCTGGCCAGCCGCTGATGAACGGCTCGGAAGCGCCGATCAAGGCCGGTAACAACCTGCCGATCCGCAACATCCCGGTCGGTACCACGATCAACAACGTGGAAATGCTGCCTGGCAAGGGTGCGCAAATCGCCCGCGCTGCTGGTGGTTCCGCTGTGCTGCTGGCCCGCGAAGGCGTGTACGCCCAGGTGCGTCTGCGCTCCGGCGAAGTGCGTCGCGTGCACATCGAGTGCCGCGCCACCGTTGGTGAAGTGGGTAACGAAGAGCACAGCCTGCGCGTCATCGGCAAGGCCGGTGCGACGCGTTGGCGCGGTATTCGCCCGACCGTCCGCGGCGTGGTGATGAACCCGGTGGATCACCCGCACGGTGGTGGTGAAGGCAAGACCGCCGCTGGTCGCGATCCGGTTTCGCCGTGGGGTACCCCGGCCAAGGGTTACCGTACCCGCAGCAACAAGCGCACTGCCAGCATGATCGTGCAGAAGCGCCACAAGCGTTAATCGGTAGGTAGGAGCCTAGAACATGACACGTTCCGCAAAAAAGGGTCCGTTCTGTGACGCCCACCTGCTGAAGAAGGTGGAAACGGCTGCAGGCGGCAAGGATAAGAAACCCATCAAGACTTGGTCGCGTCGCTCGACCATTCTGCCGGAGTTCATTGGCCTGACGATCGCCGTTCACAACGGCCGTCAACACGTGCCGGTGTACGTTACGGAAAACATGGTTGGCCACAAGCTCGGCGAATTTGCGCTCACGCGCACGTTCAAGGGCCACGCGGCTGACAAGAAAGCCAAGAGGTAAGGTGCCATCATGGAAGTGAAAGCGATTCATCGCGGTGCCCGTATCTCCGCCCAGAAGACGCGTCTGGTTGCTGACCAGATCCGCGGTCTGCCGATCGAGCGTGCGCTCAACGTCCTGACGTTCAGCCCGAAAAAGGCTGCCGGGATCGTGAAGAAGGTGGTCGAATCGGCCATCGCCAACGCCGAGCATAACGAAGGCGCCGACATCGACGAGCTGAAGGTCAAATCGATCTTCGTCGACAAGGCAACCTCGCTCAAGCGCTTCACGGCACGGGCAAAGGGCCGCGGCAACCGCATCGAGAAACAAACCTGTCACATCACTGTGACGCTCGGCAACTAAGGAGTCACGATGGGACAGAAGATTCATCCGACTGGCTTCCGTCTGGCCGTCAGCCGTAACTGGGCTTCGCGTTGGTACGCCAACAACACGAAGTTCGCCGGCATGCTGAAAGAAGACATCGAAGTTCGCGAGTTCCTGAAGAAGAAGCTCAAGAACGCATCGGTTGGCCGCGTCGTGATCGAGCGTCCTGCCCGCAATGCCCGTCTCACCATTTATAGCTCGCGTCCGGGCGTGGTGATTGGCAAGAAGGGTGAGGACATCGAACTGCTCAAGGCCGAGCTGCAACGCCGCATGGGTGTGCCCGTGCACGTGAACATCGAGGAAATCCGCAAGCCGGAAACCGATGCGCAGCTGATCGCCGACTCGATCACCCAGCAGCTCGAGCGCCGTATCATGTTCCGCCGCGCCATGAAGCGCGCGATGCAGAACGCGATGCGCCTCGGTGCCCAGGGTATCAAGATCATGAGCTCGGGTCGTCTGAACGGTATCGAAATCGCACGTACCGAATGGTACCGTGAAGGTCGTGTGCCCCTGCACACCCTGCGCGCCGACATCGACTACGGCTTCTCCGAAGCCGAAACCACCTACGGCATCATCGGTGTCAAGGTGTGGGTCTACAAGGGCGACTACCTGGGCCGCAATGACGCGCCTGTGGTGGAAGAGCCTCAAGAAGACCGTCGTCGTCGCCCGGGTCGTCCGGAAGGCCGTCGCCGTGAAGGCGAAGGTGGCCGTCCGGGTGGCAACCGCCGCGGTGGTGCAGGTGCTGGCGCTGGCGCTGGTCGCCGCGCTGCGCCTGGCGATGCGAAGAGTGGAGAATAAGAATGCTGCAACCGAAGCGTAGGAAGTATCGCAAGGAGCAGAAAGGCCGCAACACGGGTAAGGCTACCCGTGGCAACGCCGTGTCTTTCGGCGAATTCGGCCTGAAGGCAATGGGCCGTGGTCGTCTGACCGCGCGCCAGATCGAGTCGGCCCGTCGTGCGATGACCCGTCACATCAAGCGTGGCGGCCGCATCTGGATCCGGATTTTCCCGGATAAGCCGATCTCGAAGAAGCCCGCCGAAGTCCGTATGGGTAACGGCAAGGGCAATCCGGAATACTACGTGGCTGAAATTCAGCCGGGCAAGATGCTGTACGAAATGGATGGCGTGAGCGAAGAGCTGGCACGTGAGGCGTTCCGCCTCGCGGCCGCCAAGCTGCCGATCGCCACGAATTTCGTGGTGCGTCAGGTCGGGACGTAAGGAGAGCAGGGATGAAAGCATCCGAACTTCGCGGCAAGGACGCCGCAGGGCTGAACCAGGAGCTCTCCGAGCTTCTGAAGGCCCAATTTAGCCTGCGCATGCAAAAGGCCACCCAACAGCTGCAGAACACCAGCCAGCTGAAGAAGGTGCGCAAGGACATCGCGCGTGTGCAAACCGTGCTGAGCGAAAAGGCAGACGCGAAATGACTGAAGCTGCAAAGACTGAAACGTCGCTTCGCCGGACTCTCGTAGGCCGTGTCGTTAGCGACAAGATGGACAAGACCGTTACGGTCCTGATCGAAAACCGCGTCAAGCATCCTCTGTACGGCAAGTACGTGCTGCGTTCGAAGAAGTACCACGCACACGACGAAGCCAACCAGTACAAGGAAGGCGACAAGGTCGAGATCCAGGAATCGCGTCCGCTGTCGCGGACCAAGTCCTGGGTGGTTTCCCGGCTGGTAGAAGCTGCGCGCGTCATCTAAGAACAACAGTTCTTCGCTGACTTGCAAGTCCAGGGTTATGTTGCTATAATCCTGGACTTCCGCTTTGTAGCGTTCGTCGAAGCTTCACCAACACGGCGTACCTCTGAAGCGAGCCAAGGCCTGGTGGTCCTGGAGTTGTCCGGGCTGCCTGGTGACTACCGACTTCCAAGTTGATCAACCCAAGCGGTACTGGCGTAAAGCCGGGGCCGACGGGACCAAGACTGACCGGCGGACTTCCATCTTGAGAAATCCGGCGGATTAAGTTGGGAAGATAACACCATGATTCAGACAGAAAGCCGGCTCGAAGTGGCCGATAACACTGGTGCGCGCGAAGTGCTGTGCATCAAAGTGCTGGGTGGGTCCAAGCGCCGCTATGCGAGCGTGGGCGACATCATCAAGGTGACCGTCAAGGACGCAGCGCCGCGCGGTCGCGTAAAGAAGGGCGATATCTACAACGCCGTCGTTGTACGTACCGCCAAGGGCGTGCGCCGTGCAGACGGTTCGCTCGTCAAGTTCGACAGCAATGCCGCTGTCCTGCTGAACACCAAGCTCGAGCCGATCGGCACCCGTATTTTCGGGCCGGTGACTCGTGAACTCCGTACCGAGCGCTTCATGAAGATCGTGTCGCTCGCACCGGAAGTGCTGTAAGGAGCCGCCATGAACAAGATTCGTAAAGGCGACGAAGTCATCGTCCTGACCGGCAAAGACAAGGGCAAGCGCGGTACCGTGCAAGCCATGCTCGGCGACAAGGTCGTTGTGGAAGGTGTGAACGTTGCCAAGAAGCACGCTCGCCCGAACCCGATGCTGGGCACCACCGGTGGTGTGGTCGACAAGGTCATGCCGCTGCATATTTCCAACGTTGCGCTCGTGGATGCCAATGGCAAGCCGTCGCGCGTCGGCATCAAGGTTGAAGAGGGTAAGCGCGTGCGCTTCCTGAAGTCGACCGGCGCCGTCGTGGCCGCTTGATTCTGGGCACAGATAGGAGTTGAGCATGGCAGCACGTCTGCAAGAGTTTTACAAAGAGAAGGTTGTGCCGGCGCTCATGGAGCAGTTCGGTTACAAGTCGGTCATGGAAGTGCCGCGTATCACCAAGATCACCCTGAACATGGGTCTTGGCGAAGCCATCAATGACAAGAAGGTCATTGAACTGGCCGTGGGCGACCTGACCAAGATCGCTGGTCAGAAGCCGGTTGTGACGAAGGCCAAGAAGGCCATCGCCGGTTTCAAGATCCGCCAGGGCTACCCCATCGGTGCGATGGTGACCCTGCGTGGCGAGCGCATGTTCGAATTTCTCGATCGTTTCGTGACCGTGGCCCTGCCGCGCGTGCGTGACTTCCGTGGTGTGTCGGGTCGTTCGTTTGACGGCCGTGGCAACTACAACATCGGTGTGAAAGAGCAGATCATTTTCCCCGAAATCGAGTACGACAAGATCGACGCACTGCGTGGTCTGAACATCAGCATCACGACGACGGCAAAGAACGACGAGGAAGCCAAGGCTCTCCTGAACGCGTTCAAGTTCCCGTTCCGCAATTAAGGGGTTACCGTGGCTAAACTGGCTCTGATTGAACGTGAGAAGAAGCGCGCCAAGCTGGTGGCGAAGTACGCCGCCAAGCGCGCAAACCTCAAGGCCATTATTGACGACCAAGAAAAGTCGGAAGAAGAGCGTTATCTGGCGCGTCTGGAGCTGCAACAGCTCCCGCGCAACGCGAATCCGACCCGCCAGCGTAATCGCTGCGCGATCACCGGTCGTCCCCGCGGTACCTTCCGCAAGTTTGGCCTGGCGCGTAACAAGATCCGCGAAATCGCCTTCAAGGGCGAAATTCCGGGTCTGACGAAAGCCAGCTGGTAATTACGCACAGGCTACAGGAGAAACAGTATGAGCATGAGCGATCCTATCGCCGATATGCTGACGCGCATCCGCAACGCCCAAGGCGTGCAGAAGGCGTCGGTGGTCATGCCCTCGTCGAAGCTGAAAGCGGCGATCGCCAAGGTCCTGAAGGACGAAGGCTACATCGACGACTTCGCAGTGCAGGAAGAAGGCGGCAAGGCACAACTGAGCATCGGTCTGAAGTACTATGCCGGCCGTCCGGTCATCGAGCGCATTGAGCGCGTCTCGAAGCCCGGCCTGCGCGTGTACAAGGGCCGTAGCGAGATCCCCCAGGTGATGAACGGCCTCGGTGTTGCGATCATCTCGACCCCCCAGGGTCTGATGACCGACCGCAAGGCACGTGCCACCGGCGTGGGCGGCGAAGTTCTCTGCTACGTCGCTTAAGGAGCAAACATGTCCCGTGTAGGTAAGGCTCCCATCTCGCTGCCGAAAGGCGCGGAAGTGAATGTGGCGGCTGGCGTGCTCTCCGTGAAGGGCCCGCTCGGCACGCTGTCCCAGCCGATTCACAACCTGGTCAAGGTCAGTGTCGAGAACGACACGCTGACTTTCGCGCCGGTTGACGAATCGCGTGAAGCAAATGCCCTGCAAGGCACCATGCGCGCCTTGGCGGCAAACATGGTCAAGGGCGTGACCACTGGTTTCGAGCGTAAGCTGAACCTCGTTGGCGTGGGCTATCGTGCCCAGCTGCAAGGCGCTGCGCTGAAGCTCCAGCTTGGTTTCTCGCATGACGTGATCCATGAGATGCCGGAAGGCGTGAAGGCGGAAACGCCGACGCAGACCGAGATCATCATCAAGGGTGCGGACAAGCAGAAAGTCGGTCAGGTTGCCGCTGAAGTTCGCGCGTACCGTCCGCCTGAGCCCTACAAGGGCAAGGGTGTTCGCTACGCTGACGAGCGCGTCATCCTGAAAGAAACCAAGAAGAAGTAAGGGGTGCAATGATGAACAAGAAAGACGCTCGTTTGCGCCGTGCACGTCAGACCCGCGCCAAAATCGCGGAACTGAAAGTCAATCGTCTGACCGTGTTCCGTACGAATTCGCACATTTACGCTCAGGTGTACTCGCCGTGCGGCACGCAAGTGCTGGCATCGGCCTCGACCGCCGAAGCAGAAGTGCGCAAGGAACTGACCGGCAGTGGCGCGACTGTTGCCGCCGCCACCGTGGTTGGCAAGCGCGTGGCCGAGAAGGCCCGTGCAGCCGGCGTGGAAACCGTCGCGTTCGATCGTGGTGGCTTCCGCTTCCACGGCCGCGTGAAGGCCCTGGCTGACGCTGCGCGCGAAGCCGGCCTCAAGTTCTAAGCGCACAAAGAGAGATACGTCATGGCAAAGATGCAAGCAAAAGTCCAGCAGGACGAACGCGACGACGGCCTCCGCGAGAAGATGATCTCGGTCAACCGTGTCACCAAGGTGGTGAAGGGTGGCCGGATTCTCGGTTTCGCTGCGCTGACCGTGGTCGGTGACGGCGATGGCCGCATCGGCATGGGCAAGGGCAAGGCCAAGGAAGTTCCGGTGGCCGTGCAGAAGGCAATGGACGAAGCCCGTCGCAAGATGGTGAAGGTTTCGCTCAAGAACGGCACGCTGCAACACGAAGTCATCGGCAAGCACGGCGCTGCCAAGGTGCTGATGATGCCCGCCAAGGAAGGTACCGGCGTGATCGCCGGCGGCCCGATGCGCGCAATCTTCGAAGTGATGGGCGTGACGAACGTGGTGACCAAGTCGCACGGTTCGACGAACCCGTACAACATGGTTCGCGCCACCATCGATGGTCTGCAAAAGATGAGCACGCCGGCGGAAATCGCTGCCAAGCGCGGCAAGTCGGTTGAAGACATCCTCGGCTAAGGTGAACGAAATGTCGCAACAAACCGTAAAAGTGCAACTCGTGCGCAGCCTGATCGGCACGCGCGAGGATCACCGCGCCACCGTTCGTGGCCTGGGCCTGCGCCGCATCAACTCGGTGTCGGAGCTGCAGGACACGCCCGCCGTGCGCGGCATGATCAACAAGGTCTCGTACCTGGTGAAGGTTCTGGCCTGATCCCGGGGACTTGGAGAGCAACATGCAATTGAATAACCTGAAGCCGGCCGACGGTTCGAAGCACGCCAAGCGTCGCGTCGGCCGTGGTATCGGTTCCGGCCTGGGCAAGACCGCCGGTCGTGGTCACAAGGGTCAGAAGTCGCGTTCGGGCGGCTTCCACAAGGTGGGTTTCGAAGGCGGCCAGATGCCGCTGTATCGTCGCCTGCCGAAGCGTGGTTTTACCTCGCTGACCAAGGCGTTCAACGCCGAGGTGACCCTGCGTGACATCGAACGCCTGGAAGCTGCTGAAGTGGACCTGCTGGTCCTGAAGCAAGCTGGCCTGGTGGGCGACCTGGTCAAGAACGCCAAGGTCATCAAGGCTGGCGAACTGACCCGCAAGGTAACGATCAAGGGTCTGGGCGCCACCGCTGGTGCCAAGGCCGCGATCGAAGCCGCTGGCGGCCAGATCGCTGAGTAATTCTGCAGCAGTATTCGCAGCATAGGCGAAGTCACAGTCGGAGCATCGTTTGGCCACGGCGAAACCCAATGCAAGCGCGCAGGCTAGGAACACGGCGAAGTACGGCGATTTGAAGCGTCGGCTGATGTTCCTGGTGCTGGCCCTGATCGTCTACCGCATCGGTGCACATATTCCGGTGCCGGGAATCGATCCGGAACAGCTCGCGAAGCTTTTCCAGAGTCAGTCGGGTGGCATCCTCGGGATGTTCAACCTGTTCTCGGGCGGTGCGCTGTCGCGCTTTACCGTCTTCGCGCTCGGCATCATGCCGTACATCTCGGCGTCGATCATCATGCAATTGCTGACGATCGTGCTGCCGCAGCTGGAGACGCTGAAGAAGGAAGGGCAGGCAGGGCAACGCAAGATCACGCAGTACACGCGTTACAGCACGGTGGTTCTGGCCACGTTCCAGGCGCTGTCGATTGCGGTCGCGTTGGAGTCGCAGCCGGGTCTGGTCATCGATCCGGGCCTGATGTTCCGGGCGACGGCGGTGATCACGCTGGTGACCGGTACGATGTTCCTGATGTGGCTGGGTGAGCAGATCACCGAGCGTGGTCTGGGCAACGGCATCTCGATCATCATCTTCGGCGGTATCGCGGCGGGCCTGCCCAACGCGATCGGCGGACTGTTCGAACTGGTCCGCACGGGGTCCATGAGCGCGTTCGCAGCGATTGTCATCGTAGCGATCGTGGTCGGTGTGACCTTCGCCGTGGTGTTTGTCGAGCGGGGTCAGCGCAAGATCCTGGTGAACTATGCCAAGCGTCAGGTCGGCAACAAGGTGTACGGCGGTCAGTCGTCGCACCTGCCGCTGAAGCTGAACATGGCAGGGGTGATTCCGCCGATCTTCGCATCGTCGATCATCCTGTTCCCGGCGACGATCGCGGGCTGGTTTACGTCCGAGTCGACGGGCGCGGTGGGACGGTTCATCAAGGACCTGGCCGCTACGCTGTCCCCGGGCCAGCCGGTCTACATCCTGCTGTACGCTGCTGCAATTGTTTTCTTCTGCTTCTTCTATACGGCTCTGGTGTACAACAGCCGGGAAGTTGCGGATAACCTGAAGAAAAGCGGTGCCTTCATTCCGGGCATCCGTCCGGGCGAGCAAACGACGCGCTATATCGACAAGATCCTGGTGCGCCTGACGCTGGCTGGTGCGATTTACATCACACTGGTCTGCCTGTTGCCGGAATTCCTGGTGCTGCGCTGGAACGTTCCGTTCTATTTCGGCGGAACCTCGCTGCTGATCATCGTGGTCGTCACGATGGACTTCATGGCCCAGGTACAGTCCTATGTCATGTCGCAACAGTATGAGTCGCTGCTGAAGAAGGCGAATTTCAAGGGTAATCTGACCTTGCGTTGATGCCGGGTCGGAACAGGCTCTAGGTATGGCAAAAGACGACGTCATCCAGATGCAAGGGGAGGTCCTGGAAAATCTCCCCAACGCGACGTTCCGCGTCAAGTTGGAGAACGGCCACGTAGTACTCGGGCATATCTCGGGCAAGATGCGAATGAACTACATCCGGATACTTCCGGGTGACAAGGTGACTGTCGAGCTGACCCCATATGATCTGTCACGCGCACGCATCGTCTTCCGGACGAAGTGAAGCGAACAGGAATTGAAGGAAAGAGGAAAATCATGAAAGTGCTGGCTTCTGTGAAGCGCATTTGCCGTAACTGCAAAATTATCAAGCGCAACGGTGTCGTGCGCGTGATCTGCTCGTCGGATCCCCGCCACAAGCAACGCCAAGGCTAATCGGAAAGAGGATTGACGAATGGCACGTATCGCAGGGGTTAACATCCCGAACCATAAGCATACCGAAATCGGCCTGACGGCTATTTACGGTGTTGGCCGCTCGCGCGCTCGCAAGATTTGCGAGGCCACCGGTGTTCCGTTTGACAAGAAGGTCAAGGACCTGACCGACGCCGACCTGGAAAAGCTTCGTGACGAAGTGGGCAAGGTCACGGTCGAGGGTGACCTGCGTCGTGAAACCACGATGAACATCAAGCGTCTGATGGACCTTGGTTGCTATCGTGGCGTCCGTCACCGCAGGGGCCTGCCGATGCGCGGCCAGCGTACCCGCACGAACGCCCGCACCCGCAAGGGTCCGCGTAAGGCCGGCGTGGCTCTGAAGAAGTAAAGCCGAAGGCATAGGAAGAAACTAATGGCAAAAGGTCCGAACAACGCCGCCCAGCGCGCGCGTAAGAAGGTCAAGAAGAACGTTGCCGACGGCATTGCGCACGTCCACGCTTCGTTCAACAACACCATCATCACGATCACCGACCGTCAGGGCAACGCCCTGTCGTGGGCGACCGCCGGTGGCCAGGGCTTCAAGGGTTCGCGCAAGTCGACCCCCTTCGCTGCCCAGGTTGCTGCCGAGAACGCCGGCCGCGTGGCGCAAGACCAGGGTATCAAGAACCTGGAAGTGCGCATCAAGGGCCCTGGTCCTGGCCGCGAATCGGCTGTCCGCGCACTGAACGCGCTGGGCATCAAGATCGCCGTGATTGAAGATGTGACGCCGGTGCCGCACAACGGCTGCCGTCCGCCGAAGCGCCGCCGTATCTAAGCGCCCGGTTGGTCCGGAGGCGAGCAGGGTTTCTCGCTCGTCCCCCGAGATGTGGTAATATCGCGCGTTGACCTGCTGCAATTCATTGCGGCAGGTTTTCGTTTTGCGTTCACGCTTTGTAGGGTGCCAGGTAACCGGCGCACTCGGTGTGGGCGATCGTCATGCTTTTGCGTTGCCTCCGCGTGGCCCAGGCCGCTGTGGATGAAGAACCATAAGCCCACCGTCCGTCACATGCAGATGACGGACTCGCGGCGCGTCCGAATGGCGTCGCGATCGTTCAAAGGAAGATAAAGTGGCACGTTATACCGGCCCGAAGGCCAAACTTTCCCGCCGCGAAGGCACAGATCTGTTCCTGAAGAGCGCCCGTCGCTCGCTGGCCGACAAGTGCAAGCTGGACAGCAAGCCTGGCCAACACGGCCGCACCTCGGGTGCCCGTACGTCCGACTACGGCAACCAGCTGCGTGAAAAGCAGAAGGTCAAGCGTATCTACGGCGTGCTCGAACGTCAGTTCCGCCGCTACTTCGCCGAAGCCGACCGCCGCAAGGGCAACACGGGTGAAAACCTGCTGCAACTGCTGGAATCGCGCCTGGACAACGTCGTGTACCGCATGGGCTTCGGCTCGACCCGCGCTGAAGCGCGTCAGCTCGTGTCGCACAAGGCGATCCTGGTGAACGGCATTGCCATGAACGTGCCGTCGGCCCAGATCAAGTCGGGCGACATCATCACCGTGCGCGAACAGTCGAAGAAGCAAGTGCGTATCGCTGAAGCACTGTCGCTGGCCGAGCAGTCGGGTTTCCCGACCTGGGTGGCCGTGGATTCGAAGAAGTTCGAAGGCACCTTCAAGCAAGCTCCGGATCGCACCGATATTTCGGGCGACATCAACGAAAGCCTGATCGTCGAATTGTATTCGCGTTAATCGCCGAACCGATCATCGGACGATTCAGCGCTTGCCCCTACCGCAAGGCTTCGCTTTCAGCCCGACGCGCCGTTTGGCGCGCCGGGCTTATTGCCCATCGTGCGATGGGATTTTCGGGTTCCAAACGTCAGCCTTATCGGTGTAACGAGCCGAGGGTATTGAAAAGGACAACCTAATGCAAACAGCACTCCTCAAGCCAAAAATCATCGCCGTCGAACCGCTTGGCGACCATCACGCCAAAGTCGTGATGGAGCCGTTCGAGCGCGGCTACGGCCATACGCTCGGTAACGCCCTGCGTCGCGTGCTGCTGTCGTCGATGGTCGGCTATGCCCCGACCGAAGTCACGATCGCTGGGGTGGTCCACGAGTATTCCACCATCGATGGCGTGCAAGAAGACGTCGTCAACCTGCTCCTCAACCTGAAGGGCGTGGTGTTCAAGCTGCACAACCGCGACGAAGTCACGGTGTCGCTGCGCAAGGATGGCGAAGGCGTTGTCACGGCTGCCGATATCGAGCTGCCGCACGACGTCGAGATCATCAACCCGGGTCACGTGATCGCCCATCTGTCTGCCGGCGGCAAGCTGGACATGCAGATCAAGGTCGAGCAAGGTCGCGGCTACGTGCCGGGCAACGTGCGCAAGTTCGGCGACGAGTCGGGCAAGGTCATCGGCCGCATCGTGCTGGACGCGTCGTTCTCGCCGGTCCGCCGCGTGTCGTACGCCGTGGAATCCGCTCGTGTGGAACAGCGTACCGACCTGGACAAGCTGGTGATGAACATCGAAACCGACGGCGTGATCTCGCCCGAGGAAGCGATTCGTCAGTCGGCCCGCATCCTGGTTGACCAGCTGTCGGTGTTCGCCGCGCTGGAAGGTACCGAGTCGGCCGCCGAGGCCGCCTCGAGCCGCACGCCGCAGATCGATCCGATCCTGCTGCGTCCGGTGGACGACCTCGAGCTGACGGTGCGTTCGGCCAACTGCCTGAAGGCCGAAAACATCTACTACATCGGCGATCTGATCCAGCGTACCGAGAACGAACTGCTCAAGACCCCGAACCTGGGTCGCAAGTCGCTGAACGAGATCAAGGAAGTCCTCGCCTCCCGTGGCCTGACGCTCGGCATGAAGCTCGAGAACTGGCCGCCCGCAGGTCTGGAGAAGTAATTGGCGGCGCGGGATTCCGGCAACGGGGTCCCGCCTGTCATCGCGCCAAGGGCATGTTGCCTGCGGCATTGAAGCACTACCGGCCCGCGCCCGTGCCTTTGCATTGGCGATAGAAGAGCTGGTCAAACACTGAAATCGAAAGGAATCATCATGCGTCACCGTCATGGTTTGCGGAAACTGAACCGCACCTCGTCGCACCGTCTCGCGATGCTGCGCAACATGTCCAACTCGCTGTTCCAGCACGAGCTGATCAAGACCACCCTGCCCAAGGCCAAGGAACTGCGCAAGGTTGTCGAGCCGCTCATCACGCTGGCCAAGAAGGACACCGTTGCCAACCGCCGTCTGGCTTTCGCCCGTCTGCGCGACCGCGACATGGTCACCAAGCTGTTCACCGAACTGGGCCCGCGCTACAACGCTCGTCCGGGCGGCTACACCCGTATCCTGAAGTTCGGCTTCCGTCAGGGCGACAACGCGCCGATGGCGCTGGTCGAACTGGTGGATCGTCCGGAAATCACCGAAGCCCCGGCTGAAGAAGCTGCGGAATAAGTGATAGCCGTGCCCGTCCTCGCTGACGGGCAATCGAGCACCGCTTTACAATTGAGCCAGGCTTTTGCCTGGCTCTTTTGTTTTTGGCGACGTTTTCCGAGAATGACATGACCGTTTCAGAATCCGCTCATATCCAGCCGGCCGGCGAGGCGGCAGAATCGGTGCTCGTGGCGATGACGAACCTGCCAGACGAGGCCTCGGCGGCGCGCCTGGCACGGGCAGTGCTGGCGGCCCGCGTGGCGGCCTGCGTGAACCGGCTCGCGCCGTGCCAGTCCGAGTACTGGTGGCAGGGCAAGCTGGAGCAGGCGCAGGAATGGCCGTTGCTGATCAAAACCACGCGCGTCCAGTATGCGGCCCTTGAGGCGGTGATCCGCGCCGAGCATCCTTATGATGTGCCGGAGCTCGTCGCGTGGCCGGTTGGAGCAGGATTTGCGCCATATCTGGCCTGGGTGCGGGAGGAAGCCAGCGGCATGCCCACTGGCGACGCCAACGCGCCGCGCTAACACTTTGAAGAATCGGAAAAGCGACATGGGATCGACGGGAACGGGCATCGGCATGGGGTGGAACGCCGTTGCGGAATGGCAAATGCAGGGTCGGCGGGTGCGGCAAATCGTCGCAATGCTGCTGATGCTGTGCGCCTGCCTGATGCTCGGGCGCGTGGCCCATGCCGCGACCGAGGAGGATTTCCTGCCGCCCGAGAAGGCATTCCGGTTCGCGGCGAAGCAGGTGGACCCGCAGACCATCGAAGTCCGCTTCGATGTGGCCGATGGCTACTACATGTACCGCGAGCGGTTTGCGTTCGCCACCCAGCCGGCCACGATCAAGCTCGGGCCGCCAGTGTTGCCGCAGGGCCAGGTTCATTTCGACGAGACCTTCGGCAAGGACATGGAGACCTATCGCGGCAGCGTGGTGGTGCGCGTGCCTGTGGTCCAGGCCCCCGCCGATGGCAGCTGGTCGCTGGTCGTGACCTCGCAGGGCTGCGCGGACAAGGGGCTCTGCTATCCGCCGATGGAGAGCATTTACAAGGTGGGCGGGTCGGTGCTCGGCAACCTGTTCGGCGACCGTACGACACCCGCACCTTCCACGCAGGCGCCGGCAACGCCTGACCAGCCTGCTGCATCCGCTAAGGCGCCGCCGGTCACATCCGGGGCCATCGCACTGCGGGATGACAACGATCGCATTGCCGGGGCGCTGGCAAGCCGCAATCTGGGTCTCATCGCCGCGCTGTTCTTCGGACTGGGGCTCCTGCTGACCTTCACGCCGTGCGTGTTGCCGATGGTGCCTATCCTGTCGTCGATCGTTGTGGGCGAGCATGTGACGCGCGGTCGGGCGCTGCTAGTCTCTCTGGCCTACGTGCTGGGGATGGCGGTGGTCTACACCGCTGTGGGCGTGGCGGCCGGCCTCGCCGGCGAAGGGCTTTCCGCCGCGCTGCAGAACCCGTGGGTGCTAGGCGCATTCGCCGCGCTGATGGTGGCGCTCGCGCTGTCGATGTTCGGCCTCTATGAACTGCAACTGCCCCAGCGCTGGCAGACACGGCTCACGGCATCCTCAAACCAGCGCCAGAGCGGCCAGATTTTCGGCGCTGCGGCCATGGGGGCGATTTCGGCACTGATCGTCGGCCCGTGCGTGACCGCGCCACTGGCCGGTGCGCTGGCCTATATCGCCCAGACTGGCGATGCGTTCACCGGCGGTGCGGCGCTCTTCGCAATGGCCATTGGCATGGGGGTGCCCCTCGTGCTGGTGGGCGTGGGTGCTGGCAACCTGCTGCCCCGTGCGGGCAAGTGGATGGAGGCTACCAAGCGCTTTTTCGGATTTCTGCTACTTGGCGTCGCGCTCTGGATGGTGACGCCCGTGGCGCCGGTGTGGGCCGTGATGGTTGCCTGGGCCGCGCTGCTAATCGTGGCGGCGGTCTATCTGGGAGCTTTCGATGCGCTTGGCCCCGACCCGCGCGGACTGATGCGGCTGGGCAAGGGCCTGGGCCTGCTGGCCGCGCTGGCGGGTGCGATCCAGCTGGTGGGGCTCGCCTCGGGCGGACGGGATCCGTTGCAGCCGCTGTCCCACCTCGGGGTGGTGACTTCGGGTACCGCACCGCAGGCGCGTGCGGATCACATTCGATTCGAGCGCGTCCGTTCGGTGGCAGAACTCGACGCCCACGTGGCGCAGGCAGCCGCCAGTGGTCGGCCGGTGTTGCTCGACTTCTATGCCGACTGGTGCGTGAGTTGCAAGGAAATGGAGAAACTGACTTTTCCGGATGCGAAGGTGCGCGCCAGGCTTACCGACGTCGTTCTGTTGCAGGCGGACGTCACCGCCAACAATGCCGACGACCGCGCGCTGCTGAAGCGTTTCGGGCTGTTCGGGCCCCCTGGCATCATCCTGTTCGGCCCTGATGGGCGCGAGCGCCCGGTCCGCGTGATCGGCTATCAGACGGCCACGCGCTTCCTGGACAGCCTCGAGCGCGCGCTCGGCCCCAAGACGCGTACCTGAACCAGCGTCAGCGGTCCAGCCAGCGGCCAATCGCCCAGATCGTGCCGATGGTGGCCACCACGCCGCCCATCAGGCCGATCGACCACCAGAACCCGTTCGCCTCCCGCAGCCACGGCATTCGATCGAAATTCATGCCGAAGACGCCGGTAATCAGGGTCAGCGGCATGAACAGCGCGGTGATGACGGTCAGCGTGCGCATGGTGCGATTGGTCCGATGGGCCACTGCCGAGAAGTGGATCTGCACTGCCGACTCGATCGAGTCCTCCAGTCGCCGGGCGTGGGCCAGTACGCGCAGGATGTGCTCCATCAGGTCCGCGATGCGGACCAGCAGGACCTCATCGCGGCCCGCCACCACCGTGCCTTCGCCGCCGTCGCCGACGGCAGGATCGTTACTGCTGTAGCGATTGTCGAGCAGGCTGTCGCGGAATTCCTGGAGCGCGTCGCGCTGCTCCTCGCTCAGGTGCTCGAGCCGGCGCAATTGGATCCGGGCGTCGAGCAGACCTTCCCAGCTCGAGAAGTTCTTCTGGGTGCTGAGCAGGGCGCGTTGCCAGCGGTCCAGCTGGCGAGTGAGTGGCGCGCGCAGGTCGAGGTAGCGGTCCACCATCGCATTGAGCAGCCGCAGCATCAGGTCCTCGGGTCGCGTGGGCGGCCGCACGCCATGCACGAGCGGCGTCTGGCCATTGGCGCGCGCGGAGACGGGGCGAGGGGCGCCGCATAGTTCGAGCAGCCGCTGCCGGACCTGGTCGACGGTCCGGGAGGGCCCGGGGCGCACCGTCACCAGCACGCTGTCGAAGACGAAGAAGGTCACGGGCTGGGTGTCGATGCGGGCCAGCGCCGGCAGGAAGCCGGCTGGATACTTGCGCGCGGGCTTCTGCGGCGCGGCGGCGGGTGGCGCAGCAGGCGCCACTGGCACGGTTGCCGCAGGCGAGCCCGCCACGGCAGCCATCCCCGCCGCCGGCATAACCGAGGCTCCGGGCGTACTCACTGCTGCGCCCAATGCAACCCCGCCGGCGCCAGCGTGCGCAGCGTCGGCTTCCGCGAAGAGCCTGCTCGTTTCAAACGTGAGCTTGCGGAAGATCATCATGTCGTACGCATTGGTCGTGTCGAAGAACGACGGATGCGTGGGATTGATGGCATCGACCAGGTGCAGGTCGTGGATCGGCGAGCCGGTCAGGCCCGCCAGACGATCGCGCCACGCGGCCGGCGCCGGGCTGACTTCGTCGAAGAGAAAGTCGGCCCAGACAAAGCGCGCGGCGGCGTTGCCGGCCAGGAAGTCGTGGGCCTCGTCCAGCGTGGCCAGTGGATGGACCTGGCTGGCCGAGAAGCCAAGCAGTTGCATGCGAGGGGATCAGCCGGCCAGCAGCCGCGCGGCGTCGCGCGCGAAATAGGTCAGGATGCCATCGGCGCCGGCGCGACGGAACGCCAGCAGCGACTCCATCATGACCTTGTCGTGGTCCAGCCAGCCGTTCTGCGCCGCCGCCTTGAGCATGGCGTACTCGCCGCTCACCTGATAGACGTAAGTCGGGAAGCGGAACTCGTCCTTCACGCGCCGCACGATGTCCAGGTAGGGCATGCCGGGCTTCACCATGACCATGTCGGCGCCCTCCAGGATGTCCTGGGCCACTTCGCGCAGCGCCTCGTCCGTGTTGGCGGGGTCCATCTGGTAGGTCATCTTGTTGCCCTTGCCCAGATTGGCCGCCGAGCCCACCGCGTCGCGGAACGGGCCGTAGAACGCCGACGCATACTTGGCCGAGTACGCCATGATGCGCGTGTGGATGTGCCCGGCGTCTTCCAGCGCCGCACGCACGGCGCCGATGCGACCATCCATCATGTCGGACGGCGCGACGATATCCACGCCGGCCTCAGCCTGCACGAGTGCCTGCTTGACCAGGATCTCGACCGTAATGTCGTTGATCACATACCCGTTGTCATCGAGCACGCCGTCCTGGCCGTGGCTGGTGTACGGGTCCAGCGCCACGTCGGTCAGCACGCCCAGTTCGGGGAAGCGGTCCTTCAGCGCGCGCACCGCACGCGGCACCAGGCCTTCGAGGCGCGTGGCCTCGATGCCATCAGGCGTCTTGATCGACGGATCGATCACAGGGAACAGCGCGATCACCGGAATGCCGAGCTTCACGCAGTCTTCGGCGATAGGCAGCAGCAAGTCCACCGACACGCGCTCCACGCCGGGCATCGACGCCACTTGCTGGCGCTGGTTCTGGCCTTCCAGGATGAAAACCGGGTAGATCAGGTTGTCGGGCGAGAGACGATTTTCACGCATCAGACGGCGCGAAAAGTCGTCGCGACGCATGCGGCGGGGGCGGTACTCGGGGAAAGTGGACATGTCGGGATCGAGGCAGATTTCTGAACGGAAGCGGGACGAATGCGGGGCGCGCGTCACCGCGAAACCCCGCGGCCAGCCATCTCGATCGCGCGCCGAAAGAAAAACTAAACTTTTGTGCCTGCCCGCTATCATACTCGCGGACACCTTGTGTTGCTTCGCGCAGCGCGGGTGTCCCCCGCTACTCCTCCCTGAGCGGGTACCCGCCCTGAACCGGTGGGAAAGTTCGTCCCCGTTGCTTGCAACGGGGCTTTTTTTTGCCGGTTCGATGGCGGCCCGCCGGCTCAGGCGGCGGGCGCCTCCGGGGCCACGGGCGGCTGGGCCTCGGGCAAGGACAACCATCCGGCCACTACGCGCTGGGCTTCCTCGATGCCGCGACGCTTGAGGCTCGAGAACAGCTGGGCGCTCATCGGCGGGGGATTGTCCATCTGGGTCGAGTACTCGGCCAGGATACGACGCGTCTCGCGCAGGGCGTTGGCGTTTTCATTGTTCGTGAGCTTGTCGGCCTTGGTCAGCAGCACATGGATCGGCCGCCGCGTGGGCAGGAACCACTCCACCATCTGGCAGTCGAGATCCGTGAAGGGGCGCCGCGCGTCCATCATCAGCACCAGGCCGGCCAGTTGCTGGCGCGTCTGGACGTAGTCGGACAGCAGGCCCTGCCAGTGGAACTTGGCCGAACCGGACACCTCGGCGTAGCCGTAGCCGGGCAGGTCGACGAGGAAGGCCTGCGGGTCCGGTACCTTCACCGGCGCCACCGAGAAATAGTTGATGTGCTGCGTGCGCCCGGGCGTGCGCGAGGAGAACGCGAGCCGCTTCTGGTTGCACAGGATGTTGATGGCCGTCGACTTGCCGGCGTTGGAGCGGCCGGCGAAGGCCACCTCGGGGACGGCCGTGGCGGGCAGGTCGCGGAGGTGGTTGACGGTAATAAAGAAGCGAGCCTGGTGTAGGAGCGACATGCGGGTGGTGCGTTGAAGCACGGTGAGGCGTTGAGGCGGACGAGCGCGCGCGCCGTGGGCGCGCGGGCGGAATGCTCGCGCCGCGGGAAGGGGAGCCGGGACGGCTGGTGCGCCGGTGCCACACGGGCAGGGCCAAGACCTGAGCCAAGTCAATCCGGAAAGCGATTTATTGTACAATAACCCGGTTTACGGTCTCCTGAGCGGGTGACGTGTGGCATCCTTGCGGGTTGTAGTGCAGGGTGTCCTGTCCGGTCCGGGGCACCTTCGTGTATCCCGTTCCATCATGATCGGATGCACGATGCTCAGGCCCTTGCAATAAGGCGCGTCCTCACCGCCAGCAGGGGCAGATCGGCATGCATTACGGTGTTCATAACAATTCTGACAAGGTGTGTGCGAATGAACCGCATTGCGAAACTTCTGGGAGTCATGGCGCTGGCTGTACCGGCCGCCGCGATGACAGGGCTGGCATCTGCCGCAGAGCAGGCCGCCGCCAAGGCTGATCCCGCCAAGGGCGAAACGCTGTACACCCAGGGCGCGCCCGATCGCAATGTTCCCGCATGTCTCTCCTGCCACGGCGCCGCCGGCAATAGCGGCGCGGCCGCCAATCCCAAGCTGGCAGGCCAGCAGGCTGAGTACACCCACAAGCAACTCTCCGATTTCAAGGCCAAGACGCGTACTAACGCCATCATGACGCCGTATGCCTCCGCCCTGAGCGATCAGGAAATGAAGGACGTCGGTGCGTACCTGGCCAAGCAGCAGCTGAAGCCGGCCACGGCGAAGAACAAGGATACGATCGAGGCCGGGCAGAAGATCTACCGCGGCGGTATCGCGGCCAAGGGCGTGCCCGCGTGCGCGGCCTGCCATGGCCCGACCGGCGCCGGCATCCCGGCCCAGTACCCGCGCATCGGCGGCCAGTATTCTGAATACACCGAAGCGCAACTGGTGGCGTTCCGCCAGGGCACCCGTAAGAATAATTCGGTCATGAGCACGATCACAGCCAGGATGTCGGATGCCGAGATCAAGGCCGTGGCGGATTACGTCGCTGGCATCCGTTAAAGTCGTACCGGCCCACGCGCCACGGCGCCTCCAGCGGTGAACCGGACGCGCGGGCAACAATCGAAGAGGGTGGCCCTGCCTGCAAGCGGGACCACCCTTTTTTCATGTTTTTGCGACGTCAGCCGCATGCTGCACCGGCATTACCCAGAAACCTGTCACAGCCCATGTCCACCCCATCCACTTCAGGGCTGCACCTGAAGACCCCCCACCGTGTGCTGCGCGACGGCGTGGAACTGCTGTCCTCGATGCGCTTCGCCATCACGCTGCTGACGGTGATCGCCATCGCCAGCATCATCGGTACGGTGCTCAAGCAGAACGAGCCGTATCCAAACTACGTCAACCAGTTCGGGCCGTTCTGGGCGGACCTGTTCCACGCGCTGTCGCTCCAGAAGGTCTACAGTTCCTGGTGGTTCCTGCTGATCCTGGCGTTCCTCGTGATTTCCACGTCCCTGTGCATCACCCGCAACGGTCCGCGGATGATTGCCGACATGCGCTCGTGGAAAGACCATGTGCGCGAACGCAGCCTGCGCGCGTTCCACCATCGTGCCGAGTACGAGGCCCCGCGCGGCCGCGAGGAGGCGGTGGGCAGGCTGACCGCGCTGCTGCGCAACCGTGGCTACCGCGTGAAGCCGGTGGCACACGAGGGGGCCACGCTGCTGGCGGCCAAGGCCGGGGCAGCGAACAAGCTCGGCTATATCCTGGCGCACACGTCCATCGTGGTGATCTGCATCGGCGGCCTGCTCGATGGCGACATGCTGATCCGCGCCCAGATGTGGTTCGGCGGCAAGAGCCCAATCGACGGCAACGCCATCATCAGCGAGATTCCGGCCAAGCACCGCCTGTCGGCCAGCAACCCCGGGTTCCGGGGTAATGCCTTCGTGCCCGAGGGCGCCACGGTGTCCACGGCCATCCTGAACATTGCCGATGGCGCGCTGGTCCAGGACTTGCCGTTCACGATCACGCTCAAGAAATTTTCGGTGGATTACTACACTACGGGCATGCCGAAGCTGTTCGCCTCGGATGTGGTGGTGACGGACCGCGCCACGGGCAAGCAGACCGAGGCAACGATCAAGGTCAATGAGCCGCTGATCGTCGATGGCGTGGCAATTTACCAGTCGAGCTTCGAGGATGGCGGCTCCAAGCTCAAGTTCGTGGGCTATCCGATGTCGGGCGCGGCGCACCGCACCTTCGCGCTGGCTGGCACGGTCGGCGGCAACGCCAAGCTGGCTGGCACCGGTACCGGGGCGGATCAGGAGGATCTGACCGTCGAATTCAGTGATTTTCGACTGATGAATATCGAGAACGTCACCGATGCCTCGGGCAAGCCCGACGCTCGGGGCGTGGCGCGCAAGTCGCTGAACCAGACGCTCGAGCAGCACCTGGGCGCGGCGGCCAGCACGGACAAGGAGAAGACGCTGCGCAACGTCGGCCCGTCGGTGCAATACAAGCTGCGCGACCGCACCGGCCAGGCGCGCGAATACAACAACTACATGGTGCCGGTGCAGCTGGAGGGCCAGTCGGTGTTCCTGGCCGGCATGCGGGAGTCGCCGAGCGAGGCGTTCCGCTACCTGCGCATTCCGGCCGACGACCAGAACGGCGTGGGCGACTGGATGCGCCTGCGCGCGGCGCTGCAGGACAGCGCGATGCGTGGCGAAGCCGCGCGCCGCTTTGCGGCCATCTCGATGCCTGGCGCCGATAAGGACACGCTGCGCAAGCAACTCGCCGAGAGCGCCCAGCGCGCGATGGACCTGTTCGCCGGCGCCACGCGCAGCGCGCCCGATGCGCCGCCGGGCGGCTTCACCGCCATCGCCGCGTTCCTCGAAAAGTCCGTGCCGCCCGCCGAGCAACAGAAGGCGGCCGATGTGCTGCTGAGGATTCTCAATGGCTCGATGTGGGAATTGTGGCAACTGTCGCGTGAGCGCGACGACCTGCCGGCCATCGCGAACGACGCGAAAAGCGGCGCTTTCCTGCAGCAGGCCATCAACACGCTGTCGGACAGTTTCTTCTACGGCGCGCCGGTTTTCCTGCAGCTCGATGACTTCCAGCAGATCAAGGCCAGCGTGTTCCAGATGACGCGTGCGCCGGGCAAAAACATCGTGTATCTTGGCTGTTTGCTGCTCGTTCTTGGCGTTTTTTCGATGTTCTACATCCGCGAGCGGCGCGTGTGGATCTGGATCAAGGACAGTGCCGCGCAGGGGCCGGACAATGCGGCGCAGCAGGCCGGCAGCCATGTGCTGATGGCCATGTCGACGCAGCGCCGGACGATGGATTTCGAGAAGGAGTTCACGGCACTGCGCGACGATATCGGACGCGCAGCCGGCGCGGGGCCATCGCCGGGGACGCACCCGTCGCACCCCTCAGCCGATTCGTCGGCACATTGATGCGCACCGATCACCGGGATTCACGGCATCAATGCCCGGTGATATGCGGGTGCGATCGATATAGTACATATGCATAACTCCCAAAAGCGCAGGAAATAGAGCAGGAATGTCATGTCGTCCAATGTCAACCACGCCAACCCGGGCCTGAACCCGTCGCGCGCCAACGCTTCCAATGCCGCCAACGCCTCGATGGCGGATGCATCGGAGGCCTACCTCGAACCCTCGTTCCTGCGCCGGCTGGGCTGGCTCGACTGGGCCTTCGCGCTGTTGCTGGTGGTGGGCGCCGGGTTTGCGCTCACGCGCTACGGCGCCTGGATGAATGTCTACGACAAGGCCGTGCTGGTGGCCGCCGTGCCCACCTTCGCGCTGCTGGGCTGGCACTGGAAGGCGGTGCGGCCGCTGATGGTCGGCATGGCCGTGCTGGCGCTGTTCGCGATCCAGCTCTACCAGGGCGACCTCGCTCGCGCTGAGCAGGCCTTCTTCCTCAAGTACTTCCTGTCGAGCCAGTCGGCCATCCTGTGGATGAGCGCGCTGGTCTACCTGTCCACGCTGTTCTACTGGGTTGGTTTCCTCGCGCGGTCCGATACCGGCTCGAGTATTGGCAGCAAGCTGCTGTGGGCGGCCGTGGTGCTCGGCTTCACGGGCCTGCTGGTGCGCTGGTACGAGTCGTACCTGATCGGCGCGGACATCGGCCATATTCCCATCTCGAACCTGTACGAAGTCTTCGTCCTGTTCACGCTGATCACCTCGCTGTTCTACCTCTATTACGAACGCCGCTACGCCACGCGCGCGATGGGGCCGTTCGTGCTGCTGGTGGTGTCGGCGGCGGTGGGTTTCCTGCTCTGGTACACGGTCACCCGCAACGCGCAGGAGATCCAGCCGCTGGTGCCGGCGCTGCAAAGCTGGTGGATGAAGATCCACGTACCGGCGAACTTCATCGGCTACGGCACGTTCGCGCTGGCGGCGATGGTGTCGGTGGCGTACCTGCTCAAGGAGCGCGGGATCCTGGCTGAACGGCTGCCGTCGCTGGAACTGCTCGACGACGTCATGTACAAGGCCATCGCGGTCGGCTTCGCGTTCTTCACCATCGCCACCATCCTGGGCGCGCTCTGGGCCGCAGAGGCCTGGGGCGGGTATTGGAGCTGGGATCCGAAGGAAACCTGGGCGCTGATCGTCTGGCTCAACTACGCAGCGTGGCTGCACATGCGTCTGATGAAGGGCCTGCGCGGCACGATGGCGGCGTGGTGGGCGCTGGTCGGCCTGCTGGTCACGACGTTCGCGTTCCTGGGTGTCAACATGTTCCTGTCGGGGCTGCATAGCTACGGCGAACTCTGACGCTGAGGTCTCCCGCTTGATCGACGAAGGCCCGCTTTGCTCAAGCGGGCCTTTTTCTTTGTGGCTACCCGGTAGAAAGTGCTGCATTGGGCTTTTATTGACGCCTGCACCACATTTTTTTAACTTTTCGGGAATAAACGGATCACATCAGGTGTTTACTGAGGAAGTACGGCGTCGACTGGCGGCGCCGCCCTGGAGAAAAGGAGACCCAATGATGACCACTCATCGTCACACCGCTGCATCGCTGCTGCGTCCCGCCCTGCTGGCCGTGGCTTCCGCGTCCGTCGTGCTGCTGGGCGCGTGTTCCAGCATGGGCATGGGCGGCGGCAACATGCCTCCGACCGTCAAGGTGACGAACGGCGCGCTGACCGATCCGCAGGGCCTGACGCTGTACACGTTCGACCGCGACCCGGCGAATGGCGGCAAGAGTGTCTGTAACGCCACTTGCGCGACCAACTGGCCGCCACTGCTGGCGGAACCGGGCACCAGCGGCACGGGCAGCTACACCATCATCACGCGTGACGACGGCACCCGCCAGTGGGCCTACAAGGGTATGCCGCTGTATCGCTTCGCCAAGGATGCCAAGGCTGGCGACCGCGCCGGCGATAACCTCAATAACGTCTGGCACGTCGCCAAGCCCTGACCGTCTACACATTGCTCCCCGGGCCACGTCCGGGGAGATGTCGGACGGCAAACGGCGGGGAAATAGTTGTCAGGTTTCCCCGCACCATCCGACCAAGCCCCATGTCCAACAGAACATGCGGCCATCAGGAACGCTCCCATCATGTTGATCCCTTCCCCCAAATGGCTTCGTGGTGACGATATCGCCACGTCCGAAATCACCCCGCGCCATATTTTCGAGTCGCGCCGCCGCCTGCTCGCGATGGCCGCCGCCGGCGCCGCGGGCAGTGTGCTGACGCCGTGGTTCGCCCGTGAGGCGTTTGCACAGGGCAACCCGGGCAAGGGCCAGCGCCTGGCGGCCACGCCGAACAACACCTACGTGATCACCGAGAAGCGCACGCCTTACGAGGACGTGACCACGTATAACAATTTCTACGAGTTCGGCACGGACAAGTCGGACCCGGCCCGCAACGCCGGCACGCTGCGGCCCCGGCCGTGGCAGGTGTCGGTGGAAGGACTGGTCAAGCAGCCGAAGGTCTACGACATCGACGAACTCGTGAAGCTCGCCCCGCAGGAGGAGCGCGTCTACAGGTTGCGCTGCGTGGAGGGCTGGTCGATGGTGATTCCGTGGATCGGCTACCCGCTCGCCGAGCTGATCCGCCGCGTGGAACCGCTCCCCGGCGCGAAGTTCGTCCAGTTCATCACGCTGGCCGACAAGAAGCAGATGCCTGGCATCAGCAGTTCCGTGCTCGACTGGCCGTATAGCGAAGGGCTGCGCATGGACGAGGCGATGCACCCGCTGGCGCTACTCACCTTCGGCCTGTACGGCGAGGTGCTACCGAACCAGAACGGCGCCCCGGTGCGCATGGTGCTGCCGTGGAAATACGGCTTCAAGAGCGCCAAGTCGATCGTTAAGATCCGCTTCCTGGACAAGCAGCCGCCGACCAGCTGGAACCTGGCCGCTTCGAATGAATATGGCTTTTATTCGAATGTGAATCCAGACGTCGATCACCCGCGCTGGAGCCAGGCTACCGAGCGGCGCATCGGCGAAGAGAAGGGCGGCGGCGGTTTCTCCGCGCTGTTCGCGCCCAAGCGCAAGACGCTGCCGTTCAACGGCTACGGCGCGCAGGTGGCGTCGCTGTATCAGGGCATGGATCTGAAGAAGAACTTCTGATGGCGGAGCCGGACATGATCGCGAATCAAGCCACGGCGCCGCGTGCGTCGGCCGCCGCTGCGCCCGCCCCGCGCGCCGGCGGGCTGGCGACGCTGTCGCCGTCGGGCGTGCGCGCCGTCAAGGTACTGGTGTGGATCCTGGCGCTGCTGCCGTTCGCCCGATTGCTCTATCTCGGCGCCACGGCGCAGTTCGGCGCCAATCCGCTTGAATTCGTCACGCGATCCACCGGAACCTGGACGCTGGTCATGCTCTGCGTCACGCTGGCCATCACGCCGCTGCGCCGCTTCACGGGGTGGAACTGGCTGATCAAGCTGCGGCGCATGCTCGGGTTGTTTGCGTTCTTCTACGCCGTGCAGCACTTCCTGTTGTGGCTGGGCGTGGACCGCGGGTTCGACGTCGCGTACATGATCAAGGACATCGCAAAACGTCCATTTATCACGGTGGGGTTTGCTGCGTTCGTGCTGTTGGTGCCGTTGGCGGCTACGTCGACCAATGGCATGGTCAAGCGGCTGGGCGGCAAGCGGTGGCAGGCGCTGCACAAAGCGATCTATGCGATCGCCGTGCTCGGCATCCTGCATTTCTGGTGGCACAAGGCGGGCAAGAACGACTTCAGCGAAGTGTCGATCTACGCCGCCGTGGTGTTCGTGCTGCTGGGCCTGCGGATGTGGTGGTGGGCGCGCAAGCGCGCCGCGTAGCGAGGATGGCGCGCCCCCCGCCGTGCGGAGAGGGGCGCCGCTGGGTCAGCCCTTGAGCAGGTGCTCGCCCTTGAACAGGTCGGCCGGCAGTTCGCGCTCGCGCACCAGGTGCACGGTGTCGCCATCGACCATCACCTCGGCGGCGCGGCCGCGGGTGTTGTAGTTGGAACTCATCACGAAACCATAAGCGCCGGCGGACATCACCGCCAGCAGGTCGCCCGGCTGCACGGCCAGCGCGCGGTCGCGGCCGAGCCAGTCGCCCGATTCGCACACCGGGCCCACTACGTCATAGGTCACGGGCGCGTCGGCGCGCGGCGCCACGGGCTCGATCCGGTGGTAGGCCTCGTACATCGCCGGGCGCGCCAGATCGTTCATCGCCGCATCGACGATGCAGAAGTTCTTGGCCGCACCGGGCTTCAGGAATTCCACCTGCGTCAGCAGCGCGCCGGCGTTGCCTACCAGCGAGCGGCCCGGCTCGAACAGCACCTCGCGGTGGCCATGGCCACGTGCTGCTACGCGGTCCAGCAGGGTGGTGGCGAAGCCGGTGATATCGGGCGGGGTTTCATCGGCATAGGTGATGCCCAGGCCGCCGCCCACGTCGATGTGGTCCAGACGGATACCTTCGCGCTCAAGCGCTTCCACCACGTCGAGCACCTTGTCGAGCGCCTCCAGATAGGGCGCCACTTCCGTGATCTGCGAGCCGATATGGCAGTCGATGCCGACCACTTCGAGGTGCGGCAGCGCGGCGGCGGCACGGTAGGTCGGCAGTACGTCCTCGAACGCCACGCCGAACTTGTTGCCCTTGAGACCGGTTGAGATATAGGGATGCGTCTTGGCATCCACGTCCGGATTGATCCGCAGCGACACGCGCGCGCGCTTGCCCAGCCGGCCGGCCACGGCGTTCAGCCGGTCCAGTTCGGGGATCGATTCGACGTTGAAGCCGCGTACGTCGTGCTCCAGCGCCAGCGCCATGTCGGCCTCGCTCTTGGCCACGCCCGAGAACACCACCTTGCGCGGATCGCCGCCGGCGGCCAGCACGCGGAGCAGTTCGCCACCGGACACAATGTCGAAACCGGCGCCCAGCTGGGCGAACACCTGCAGCACGGCCAGGTTCGAATTCGCCTTCACGGCGAACTGCACATGCGCGTTGCGGCCCTTGCAGGCGGCGGCGTAGGCCTGGTAGGCCGTGGTCAGCGCGGCGCGCGAGTAGACGTAGGTCGGCGTGCCGAACTCGGCCGCGATACGGGCCAGCGGCACTTGTTCGACGGCCAGGGCGCCGTCGCGGCGGGTAAAGAAATCAGTCATGTTCTGCGTGCGGAGGGGCGAGGCGCCCAGGTTACTTCGTCGAATTCGTGTTCGTGGCCGGCTCGGCAGGAACCGGCGCGCTGGTGGCGGGTTCGCCCATCGGCCGTGCCGGTGCCACCGCGCCCGCCTGGCCCAGGCCCGGATCGGGCACCGTGGGCGGGGTCGGGGCGGGCGGTACCCGGGGCATGGTCAGCGGGCCGCGAACGCCGCATCCGGTCAGGGTCATCGCGAGTACGGCGGCAAACGCCGATACAATCGCACCACGACGCAGCTTCGGGGAGTCCTTCATTGTCTGAATGCCTTGGATGGCTTGGGGTGACTTTCTGGATGGCTGGCGAAACGGCCCGGAATCCGCAGGAATCCGCGGCAAGTCCCGACAATTTTCCATTTTTCCGCCAGCCGGATCGCGACCCGGGACGTCTGTCCGGGCGCGCTGCCGGCGGCCTTGGAGTGTAGCATGCCCCCCCTCACCGAAAGCGAGTTCCTGGTACTGGCCGGCAAGGCCCTGGACCGGCTGGAAGCCGACATCGAAACCGCCGCCGACGCGGCCGACGCCGATGTCGAGATCAACCGCACCGGCAATGTCATGGAGCTGGAATTCGAGGATGGCTCGAAGATCATCGTCAATAGCCAGGCGCCGATGCAGGAGCTGTGGGTGGCAGCGAAGGCCGGCGGTTTCCACTTCCGCCACGACGGCGCCAAGTGGATGGATACGCGCAGCGGCGCCGAACTGTACGCGGCGCTCTCCACCTATATGAGCCAGCAAGCGGGCGTCACGCTGACGCTCGGCTAAGGCAGCGCCGGCCCCAGCCAACAAAAAACCGGCCGAGTGGGCCGGTTTTTTGTTGGGGCGAAAATTGCCGTCCGGATGCCGATCAGGCGCCGCCGAACATCTCCAGGATCTTGCGCTTCTCGGCTTCCGTATCCTGCGCCGGACGCGCGCTCTCGTCGGGTTTGCCGGGCCACGGATCGCCTAGTCCCACCGATGCCACGCCGGCACCCGCCGCGTTCTCCTCGAGCGTCCAGTCGCCGGCCACCATCACCACGCCTTCCGGCGCCTGCCGGTCGGGGCTCTCGGGCACGCCCTTGAGCGCCTTGCTCATATAGCTGACCCAGATCGGCAGCGCCAGGCCGCCACCGGTTTCGCGCACGCCCAGGCTCTTGGGCTGGTCGTAGCCCATCCACGCAATCGCCACGAGCTTCGGCGTGTAGCCGGCGAACCAGGCATCCACGGCATCGTTCGTGGTACCGGTCTTGCCGGCCAGGTCGTTGCGGCCCAGGCGCTGCTTGGCCGGGTTGGCCGTGCCGCTACGTACCACCTCGCGCAGCATGCTGTCGGCGATGAACGCGGTACGCGCATCCAGCACGCGCACGGCGTCCTGGCCAGCCTTCTGCGGACGGGTCTCGGAGATCACGTTGCCGCGCGAATCCACCACGCGCTGGATCAGGTACGGATTGACGCGATAGCCGCCGTTGGCGAACACCGAGTAGGCGCCGGCCATCTGGAGCGGCGTCACCGCGCCGGAGCCCAGCGCCATCGGCAGGTAGGCCGGGTGCTTGTCGGCCTCGAAGCCGAACCGCGTGATGTAGTCCTGCGCGTACTGCGTGCCGATCGCGCGAAGAATTCGTACGGATACGAGGTTCTTCGACTTGGCCAGCGCGCGGCGCATCGTCATCGGGCCTTCGAACTTGCCGTCGTAGTTCTTCGGCTCCCAGACCTGGCCGCCGGTGTCGGGGCCGATCGTCAGCGGGGCATCGTTGATCACCGTGGCGGGCGAGAAGCCCTTCTCCAGCGCGGCCGTGTAGATGAACGGCTTGAAGCTCGAGCCCGGCTGGCGCCACGCCTGCGTCACGTGGTTGAACTTGTTGCGGTTGAAGTCGAAGCCGCCGACCATCGCCCGGATCTCGCCATCTTCAGGATTCAACGAGACGAAGGCGGCCGCCACCTCAGGCAGCTGGGTGACGGACCACGTGTTGTCCTTGGCATCCTGCGTGACGCGGATGATCGCGCCGGGGCGGATCTTGACCTTGGGCTGGGCATTGGCCGACAGCGACGGTGCGATGAACCGCAGCGCCGTGCCTTCGATCGTCGCCACCTCGCCCGAGAGCAGCGTGGCGCGTACCTGCTTCGGCGTCACGCTGGTGACCACGGCCGAGCGCAGGTCGTCGCTGCCCGGGTGCTCCACCAGGGCGTCGTCGATGGCCTGCTCGCGTTCGGACGGATTCGACGGCAGGTCGACGAACGCCTCCGGGCCGCGATAGCCGTGCTTGCGCTCGTAGGTCATGATGCCGCCGCGCACCGCGTCGTACGCGGCGTCCTGGTCGGCCTTGTTCAGCGTCGTGTAGACGTTGAGGCCGCGCGTATAGGTTTCCTCGCGATATTGTGCGTACATGAGCTGGCGCACGATTTCCGCGACGTATTCGGCATGGGTGGAGAACTCGTTACCCTCGCCGCGCACCTTCAGCTCCTCGCGCACGGCCTGGTCGTACTGCGCCGGCGTGATGTAGCCGAGGTCGCGCATGCGCTGGAGGATGTATTCCTGGCGCACCTTGGCGCGGCGCGGGTTCACCACGGGGTTGTAGGCCGACGGCGCCTTCGGCAGGCCAGCCAGCATGGCGGCCTCGGCCGGCGTCACGTCCTTGATCGACTTGCCGAAGTAGACCCGCGCGGCGCTGGCGAAGCCGTAGGCGCGCTGCCCCAGGTAGATCTGGTTCATGTACAGCTCGAGGATCTGGTCCTTGGTCAGGTTCGCCTCGATCTTGTACGCCAGCAGCATCTCGTAGATCTTGCGCGTGTAGGTCTTCTCGCTCGAGAGGAAGAAGTTGCGCGCCACCTGCATGGTGATGGTGGAGGCGCCCTGCGACAGCCCGCCACGCAGGTTGGCCAGCCCGGCGCGCAGCACGCCCACGAAGTCGACGCCGCCGTGCTCGTAGAAACGGTCGTCCTCGATCGCGAGCACGGCCTTCTTCATGACGTCCGGGATCTCGGTGATCGGCACGAAGTTGCGGCGCTCCTCGCCGAACTCGCCGATCAGCACGTTGTCCGCCGTGTAGATCCGCAGCGGGATCTTCGGCCGGTAGTCGGTGATGGTGTCCAGCGATGGCAGGTTGGGCGCGGCCACGACCAGCGCGTAGCCCACCAGCAGCGCCACGGCGACCAGCCCGGCGACAAGCAGTCCAATCAGCCCGAACATGATCCGCGCCCAGAGCGGACGGCGGACGGGAAGGGACGGCTTCTGTTGTGCTGTGGCCATAAGGGTTTACCTAATCAGAGTGCCCGGATTATATCGTCGGGGATGGGGCGTCCCAGGTGCGCCGTGCCGCAAAAGGCGCTATCGCCCTGTTACAAGATGTAATCCTGTTGAGATCAGGTTGTCACGGCGCGCAGGTCTCCGGCGCAGGGCGGGTTGGCGGGTGTCGCGAAGGCGTGTTGGCCGTGAGACCGGATCGAGGGTGACCGATGCGGTGGCGCGACGCTCTGTAACGGGCTTGAGGTGGACCGTGGGATTTTGGCAACGCTTTCGCGCGGCCCGTCTGAAAAAGAAAGCGTGGTCAGATCGGCACATTGCGCGCGCCTCTGCTTTTTGTGAGAATCCACGAACATAAAAGAGCAAACGTTTCATCCAAGAAACTAATCTGGCTCGCCCCATTAGAGCAGTCATGCCGTGGGCGAGTTCAAATGTCAGGGGGTCACCTTGCGACGGGGCATCTTGTCGGGTCTTCTGCGCCGGACTACGGTCGGCGTAGATATCGGGTCGTCCAGCGTCAAGGTCGTGGAGCTGTCCGTTGGGGCGGGCAAACACGACTTCAGGCTGGAAAAATGCGCCAGCGAACTGCT
Source organism: Cupriavidus sp. 10L45 (assembly GCF_056395225.1). Classification (NCBI taxonomy): domain Bacteria; kingdom Pseudomonadati; phylum Pseudomonadota; class Betaproteobacteria; order Burkholderiales; family Burkholderiaceae; genus Cupriavidus; species Cupriavidus sp. 10L45. The sequence goes on along the minus strand of NZ_JBFTJC010000014.1, from coordinate 149,848 downwards.
GGACCGCAACGCCGTTGCCGATGGCAACGTCGTCAACATCGAGGCCGTGGGCATCGCGCTGAAGCGAGCCCTTGGCAAGGCCGGTATTCGTACCAAGGACGTTGTCCTTGGCGTGCCGTCCATGCTGACGGAATCTCAGACTGTCAGTCTTCCGGACAACCTGTCCGAGGACGAACTCTATTCGCAGGTCGAATCGGAGGCGCACCGCCTCTATCCGCCTTCCCAGGCGGTGAATTTCGACTTCGCGGTGATTGGCCCCAACGAGACCGAAGGCGGGATTGGCGTGCGCGTGACGGCCGCCAACAGCGATCGCGTGCAGGAGCGGGTGACGGCGGCCGAAATGGCTGGCCTGAAGCCGCAGGTGATGGATGTCGAGGAGTACGCCGTGCAGCGCTCGGTCGTACAGATGCTCGGCGTGCCGTCCTCCCTGACCGAGACCGATGCCAAGGATCTCCCCGTGGTCGCCGTCATCCACCTCGGTGGCAGTCGCTCCAAGGCGATCTTCTACCAGGGCTGGAAGGAACTCTACGAACAGCCACTGAACAGCTACGGCGACCAGCTCACGCAGAGCGCCGCGCGCATGTTCACGCTGGATGCCCTCAAGGCCGAGATCAAGAAGCGCAAGAACACGCTGCCTGAAGCGTGGCGCGCGCAATTGCTCAAGCCGTCGCTGGAAGCCCTGGCGATGGAAGTGCAGGGCGCCATCGGCAATTTCGTAGCCAGTTCCAGCCTGGGCCGGGTCGACGAGATCCTGCTCTCGGGCGGACATGCCTCGCTGCTGGGGGTGCAGGCCGCCATCCAGCAGCAGACGCAGATCACTACCACGCTGGCCAATCCTTTCGCCAACATGATGACCGCAGGCAACGTCAACGAGCGCTATCTCCAGCGCGACTTGCCGGCCTACATCGTCAGTGCGGGACTGGCATTGCGCGGGCTGCAATAACCCACGGGGGGAGAAGCATGTCCACGACGACGAACACCATCCCGTCGGTCAACCTGCTGCCGTATCACGAGGCCCGCAAGGCCGCGCGGCGCAAGAAGGTCTATTCGCTCCTGGGCGGCGCGGCAGCCGCCGGGGCGGTCATCGTGCTGATCGGCGGGTTCTATATCGACTCGCAGATCGAGGCCGTGACGGCGCGCAACGCCGTGCTGCAGCAGGCCAACACGCAGATGGATGGCCAGATCCGCGAGGTCAACACGCTCAAGAAGGATATCGAGGCCCTGCTGGACCGCCAGCGCGCCATCGAGAGCCTGCAGGCGGAGCGCAACCTGCCTGTGCAGCTGCTCGAAGAGCTGGTGCGCCAGGTGCCGGAAGGCGTCTACCTGACCAGCCTGAAGCAGACCGGCGACAGCTTTGTCATGGCTGGCGTGGCGCAGTCCAACGAACGCGTGTCCGAACTGCTGCGCAATATCGACCAGGTGACGTGGCTCGACCGCGCCGAACTGGTGGAATCGAAGGCCGTGACGATGACCAACAACCTGCGCGAGCAGCGCCGGCTGTTTGATTTCTCGATGCGGTTCTCCTATCGCGCGCCGGAAGTGCCTGGCGACAAGAAGAAGGGCGCCGCCTCCGATGCCGCGGCCAAACCTGCAGCGGGGAAGGTCTGATCATGGCACTCAATTCGGATATTTCCCTCAATGACCTGACCGCGCAGTTCCGCGGCCTGAACCTGAACGAGCCCGAGACCTGGCCGGCCGCGCCGCGCCTGCTGTTCTCGGCGCTGGCCGCCGTGATCGTGCTGGTGGTCGGCTGGCAGTTCTACTGGAGCGACAAGAACACCGAACTCGAACGCAAGCATGCGGAGCACGAGACGCTGAAGCAGTCGTTCAAGACCAAGGTGGCGCAGGTGGCCAATCTGGACGCGCTGCGCGCCCAGAAGACGGAGGTGGAAAAGCGCGTGGCGCTGGCCGAGCGCCAGTTGCCGAACAGCACCGAGATGGATGCGCTGCTGGCCGACGTGAACCACGCCGGCGTGGCGCGCGGCCTCCAGTTCGAGCTGTTCAAGCCGCAGGCCGCCGTGGTCAAGTCGTATTTCGCCGAAATTCCGGTGAACCTGAAGGTCACCGGCCGCTACCACGACGTCGCGCTGTTCAACGCGGACGTGGCGGCGCTCTCCCGGATCGTTTCGATGCGCAACCTGAACATGGCGGTGGCCAAGGACGGCACGTTGTCGATGGAAGCGCAGGCCATGGCCTACCGCGCCCTGGATCCGGACGAGCAGGCGGCCCAACGCCGCGCCGCCGCGGACGCTGCCGCCAAGAAGGCCAAGGGAGGTGCCAAGTGAGCCGGTTGACACATCGCCCCCCGCATCGCATTGCCATGATGTCACGCACGTCCCGCACGCCGCGCCGGCTGGCAGCCGCCGCTGTTGCGATGCTGGCCGCCACCACGCTGACCGCCTGCGGCGCCAGCGAGGACGAAGGGCTGCAGCAGTGGATGAGCCAGACGCGCGCCGCCAAGGCGCCGCCGCCGGAGCCGCTGCCCGAGGTCAAGCCGTACGTGCCGCGCGAATACGGCGGCCGCACGTCGCCGGAACCGTTCGCGCAGACCAAGATTGGTGAGCTGAACAAGACGATGTCTGAGTCGCCGGAGGCCGGACGGCGACGCGAGCCGCTTGAGGAATTCCCGCTGGAAAACTTCAAGATGCTCGGCATGCTGAAAAAAAACGGCGAGACCTACGGTGTCGTACGCGTAGATAACAAGATCCACCACGTCAAAGTGGGTCAGTATCTCGGCCAGAGTTATGGCCGGGTGGTCCGCATCAACGATCAAGAGATCGTGTTGCGCGAATTGGTTCGGGAAGGGGTCTCAGATTGGAAAGAGAAAATGACCAGCCTGAAGCTGGAGGCATCCGCATGATCACGGCACGATGGTACCGGGCGCTTGCGGGCGCAGCAGCGATGGCATTGGTGCTGGCCTCTCCGGCCGCACACGCTCAGACTAACCAGCTCAAGCAGGTGGAAGCCAACGTCGTTGGCGAGCAGACCGTGTTCACGGTCGACCTGCAAGGGCCGCTCACGCAGAAGCCTGCGGACTTCACCACGCAGAATCCGGCGAAGATCGCGATCGACTTCTTCGACACGGGCTTCCCTGCCGGCCGTGCGCAGTACGAGTACGCCGGCAAGGTGCTCAAGAGCGCCAATGTGATGCAGATCGGCGACCGCACCCGCGTGGTGCTGAACCTGAGCCGCTCGGCCACGTATCGCACGGAAGTGCGCGGCAACCAGTTCGTGGTGTTGCTGGACAACGTGGCGCAGACCAGCACGACGTCGGCACCGACGTTCGCGGCCAGCCCGGCGCCGGCCCAGGCGGCCAACCGCCCGGCGCTGCGCAATATCGACTTCCGGCGCGGCACCGACGGTGCAGGGCGGGTGGTCGTGGACCTGTCCTCGCGCGACTCGGGCATCAATATCCAGCAACAGGGCCAGAACCTGGTGGTGGACTTCATGGGCACCGCGCTGCCGCAGGACCTGCGCCGCCGCTTCGACGTGACGGACTTCGGCACGCCGGTACAGGGCATGCGCGCCAGCGACGCCAACGGCAACGCCCGCCTGACCATCGAGCCGCGCGGTAACTGGGAGTACAGCTCGTACCAGACCGACAACCAGTTCGTGGTGGAAGTGCGTCCGGTCAAGGATGATCCGAACAAGCTGATCGCCGGCCAGGGTTACCGGGGCGAGCGCCTGTCGCTGAACTTCCAGAACATCGACATCCGCTCGCTGCTCCAGGTGTTCGCCGACTTCACGAACCTGAACATCATCACGAGCGACACGGTGCAGGGCAACCTGACGCTGCGTCTCAAGGATGTGCCGTGGGACCAGGCGCTCCAGATCGTGATGGATTCGAAGGGTCTGGCCTCCCGCCGCAACGGCAACGTGCTGTGGGTGGCACCCAAGGCGGAACTGGCGACCAAGGAGAAGCTGGAACTCGAGGCGGCGCAGCAGATCACCGAGCTCGAGCCGATCCGCAGCCAGGTCTACCAGCTCAACTACCAGCGGGCGGACGATGTGCGCCGCATGCTGCTGGGCCAGAGCACCGGCGGTTCGGGTGCCAGCTCGGGCGGCGTGGCCGCGGGCGGCGCGGCCGGCACGATGGGCGCGACGCGCATGCTGTCCAAGCGCGGCTCGCTGACGGCTGACCCGCGTACCAACCAGCTGTTCGTGTCGGACGTGGCGAGCAAGCTCGAGGAAGTGCAGAACTTCCTGACGAAGATCGACATCCCGGTGCGCCAGGTGATCATTGAGGCACGTATCGTCGAGGCCAGCGACACCTTCAGCCGGAACCTCGGCGTGAAGCTGGGCTTTGCCTCGCAGCGGTCGGGCGCTGGCTACGGCAACTCGTACACCAACGTGGTGAGCCCGATCACGCAGGACGCCACGTGGGATAACGGCCCGGCCCTGAGCCTGCCGGCCGCCGCGATCAACGGCACGAACCCGGCATCGGTGGCGTTCAGCATCTTCAACGCCGGTGCGGGCCGCTTCCTGGCGCTCGAACTGTCGGCGCTGGAAGCCGACGGCAAGGGCAAGATCATCTCCAGTCCGCGCGTGGTCACTGCCAACAACATCAAGGCGCTGATCGAGCAGGGCACGGAGTTGCCGTACCAATCCGCCACGTCGAGCGGTGCCACCTCGGTGCAGTTCCGCAAGGCCAACCTGAAGCTCGAGGTCACGCCGCAGATCACGCCGGAAGGCAACGTGCTGCTGGATGTGGACGTGAACAAGGACAGCGTGGGTATCCAGACCACCAACGGCTTCGCCATCGACACCAAGCACGTGCAGACGCAGGTGCTGGTGGAGAACGGCGGCACCGTGGTGATTGGCGGTATCTACAGCCAGGAAGAGAGCAACAACTACAACAAGGTGCCGTTCCTGGGCGATATCCCGGTGATCGGCTACCTGTTCAAGAACAACGCCAAGGTCAACAACCGCACCGAGCTGCTGGTGTTCCTGACGCCGCGTATCCTGAACGACAACGTGTCGCTGAAATAACCGCGCCGGGTGCAGTACCGGGCCCGGATGCAGTAGACTGAGAGGCCGCGTCGCTTGCCGACGCGGCCTTTTTTCATTGGCGGCGTCGTCAGGCAGCCAGGCCGGAAGCGCGCGATGCCGCGTGATGTATTGTCATCACCTGTTTTGCGAAAGTCCCGGCCGGGGCGATAATGCGAAGCCGCCAGGCACCACGCCTGCTTGACCTCGATACCCCAGTGACCGCGCAAGCCACTCGCCCGAATCTCTTCTTCGTTGGCCTTATGGGCGCCGGCAAGACTACCGTCGGCCGCACCGTGGCCCGGCGTCTCAACTACCCGTTCTTCGACTCCGACCATGAGCTCGAGGCGCGTTGCGGCGTGCGGATTCCGATTATTTTCGAGCACGAGGGCGAGGCGGGCTTCCGCGACCGCGAGGCGCACATCATTGCCGAGCTGGCTTCGCGCCAGGGCATCGTGCTGGCCACGGGCGGCGGCGCCGTGCTGCGCCCGGAGAACCGCGAGGTGCTGCGCGCCAATGGCACCGTGGTCTACCTGCGCGCGAGCCCGCACGACCTGTGGCTGCGCACCCGCCACGACCGCAATCGCCCGCTGCTCCAGACCCAGGACCCCAAGGGCCGGCTCGAGGCGCTGTACGCCGAGCGCGACCCGCTCTACCGCGAAGTGGCGGATTTCATCATCGAAACCGGCAAGCCGTCCGTGGCACAGCTTGCTAATATGGTTCTGATGCAACTTGAGATGGCCGGCTTTGTGTTTCCGCCCGCGGAAGCCATCCCGGACGGCGATGCGGCCACGCCCGCGGCGCCGGACCAGCCGGCGCAGGACACCCATTCATGATTACGCTTGAAGTCGACCTCGGGACGCGCAGCTACCCGATCCATATCGGTGGCGGTCTGCTCGACCGCGCCGAATTGCTGGCGCCGCACGTGCGCGGCCAGCACGCCGTCATCGTCACCAACGAGACGGTCGGCCCGCTGTACGCCGCCCGGGTGGAAGCCACGCTGGCCGCGCTCGGCAAGACCGTGCGCGTGGTCACGCTGCCGGACGGCGAGCGTTTCAAGCATTGGGAAACCCTGAACCTGATCTTCGATGCGCTGCTGAGCGCCGGCGCCGACCGCAAGACCACGCTGATCGCACTCGGCGGCGGCGTGGTGGGCGACATGACCGGGTTTGCCGCCGCCTGCTACATGCGCGGCGTGCCGTTCGTGCAGATGCCGACCACGCTGCTGGCGCAGGTGGATTCCTCGGTGGGTGGCAAGACCGGCATCAACCACCCGCTCGGCAAGAACATGATCGGCGCGTTCCACCAGCCGAACGCGGTGATCGCCGACATCGACACCCTGCGCACCCTCCCGGCCCGCGAGCTGGCGGCCGGTCTGGCCGAGGTCATCAAGCATGGCGCGATTGCCGATACGGCCTACTTCGACTGGATCGAGACCCATATCGCCGGCCTGAACGCCTGCGATACCAGCCTGATGGCCGACGCCGTGCGCCGCTCCTGCGAGATCAAGGCCGCCGTGGTGGCCCAGGACGAGCGCGAGGGCGGCCTGCGGGCGATCCTGAACTTCGGCCATACCTTCGGCCATGCCATCGAGGCGGGCATGGGCTACGGCGAGTGGCTGCACGGCGAGGCGGTGGGCTGCGGCATGGTCATGGCTGCCGACCTGTCGCACCGGCTGGGCTTCATCGATACCGAGACGCGCGCGCGCATCCGCGAGCTGACCCGGGCGGCCATGCTGCCCGTGGTGGCGCCGGAACTCGGCATCGACCGCTATATCGAACTGATGAAAGTGGACAAGAAGGCCGAGGCGGGCAGCATCAAGTTCATCCTGCTGAAGAAGCTTGGCGATGCTTTCATCACCACCGTGCCCGACGCGGACCTGCGCGAGACGCTGCGCCACGCGACGTTGAAACCCCCAACCGAGGCACCGGTCGCCTGAACCCGCGATCGGCCATGCCTTGCAACCCCAAGCCCCGCCACCGGATTGCCGCATGACCGACCTCGAATCCCACCTCGCCCCGTACGCCGCCCACTCGTCGCAGTCGCGGGGGCGGGTGCATGCCGAACCGGCGTCGTCGTCGCGCAGCGAATTCCAGCGTGACCGCGACCGCGTGATCCACAGCACCGCGTTCCGGCGCCTGGAGTACAAGACCCAGGTGTTTGTGAACCATGAGGGCGACCTGTTCCGCACCCGGCTCACGCACAGCCTGGAGGTGGCGCAGATCGCCCGGTCCATCGCCCGCAACCTGCGCGTCAACGAGGATCTGGTCGAGGCGATCTCACTGGCGCACGACCTTGGACACACGCCGTTCGGCCATGCCGGGCAGGACGCGCTGAACCTCTGCATGAAGAACCACGGCGGTTTCGAGCACAACCTGCAGAGCCTGCTGGTGGTGGACGAGCTGGAGGAGCGCTACGGCGGCTTCAACGGCCTGAACCTGACGTTCGAAACGCGTGAGGGCATTCTCAAGCATTGCTCGCGGGTCAACGCGGCGGCGCTCGGGGAGCTGGGGCGGCGCTTCTTGGAGGGCGCGCAGCCGTCGCTGGAGGCCCAGCTGGCCAATCTGGCCGATGAGATCGCGTACAACAACCACGATATCGACGATGGCCTGCGCTCGGGGCTGCTGACGCTGGAACAGCTCGACGAAGTGCCGATGTGGGGCCGCCACCGGGCCGAGGTCACGGCCGCATTCCCGGGCATCAATGGCCGGCGCGCCATCAATGAGACGGTTCGCCGCATGATCAACACGCTGATCGTCGACCTGATCGAGACCACCGGGCGCAATATCGCCGCAGCCAACCCCAAGAATATCGATGCGGTGCGCGCCGCCGGGCCGCTGGTCGCCTTCAGCCCCAAGGTCCACGAGGAGGCCGCGGCGCTCAAGCGCTTCCTGTTCCGTCATCTATATAGGCACTATCTGGTGATGCGGATGTCCGCCAAGGCCCAGCGGATCATTTCGGACCTCTTCGGGGCCTTCATGCAGGACTCCCGCCTGTTGCCGCCGCAGTACCAGGCCAGCCATGGCGGCGACCAGCCGCGCCTGATTGCCCATTACATCGCCGGGATGACGGACCGCTACGCGATTCGCGAGCACCGCCGGATCTTCGCCGTCAGCGAGAGCGACTGATCCCGCCACGTCCCGAATTAAATGGGGACGGATCAGGCTATCATGCGGGGATTGCTGATTCACGTTCCTCGAATCCCCCGATGGCGCGCCTTCCCCGATTCTCCCCAGCCGGCTTGCCGGCGCTCGTGTTGCAACGCGGCAACAATCGTCAGCCCGTGTTCCTGGGCCCGGACGACTACCTCCATTACCTCGATTGCCTGCGCATGGCCGCGCGCGAGCATGAACTGGCCGTCCATGCCTACGCGCTGCGCCCAAACCATATCCATCTGGTGGCCACGCCCAAGGGGCCCGATTCCCTGAGCCTGGCGATGCAGGCCGTCGGCCGCCGCTACGCGCGGCACTTCAACCGGGTGGCCAATCGCACCGGCACGCTCTGGGAAGGGCGCTTCCGCTCGGCCGTGATCGAACCCAATGCCTGGCTGCTGCCGGCCATGCTCTATGCCGAAGGCAACGCGCTGCGTGCCGGCGAGGTGATGACGGCCGAAGCCGATCGCTGGAGCAGCTACCGCCATCACGCGGGCATCGAGTCCAGCCCGCTTGTGAGCGATCACTCTGCCTACTGGGAGCTTGGCAACACGCCTTTCGAGCGCCAGTCGAACTATCGCGCGCTCACTGCCGAAGGGCTGTCCGGCAAGACGCTCGCCACACTGCGCAAACATGCCCATAGCGGGTGGCCGCTCGGCAACGAAGCCTTCCTGGCGCAGCTGGAGCGTCACGCCACGCGGCGCGTGCAGCCGTTGCCGAAGGGCCGGCCGCGCCGCGCCAGCGAGGAAGATCTCGACGAGGCTCCGGCCACCGATGCACCAGCCTGAAGAACAAGTGCGCAAAAGTTAATGTGTCCCCATTAAAAATGCGCCCTGAACCGGGGCGATTTTTAATGTGTTCTGACCCCATTTAAAATTTTTGCGATACATTCCCGATTCTCATATAGTTGCTCCACCCACAGTCATTGTGCGGCGCGTCACGCTCGTGTACGCCGCTGCGGTCCCGCTGCCTGCCATCCGCCCGTCAAAGAGGCGCCTGCATCCAGCCACCCCCGTTCGGTCTGCCTTGCCGCGCGCGCTGCCTTCACCGGAATTCAGCCCGTGGACCACTCGCAACACCCCGCCGATCCCATCGATACCGCCGCCCGCCCGCAAGCGCAGGGCCTCTATGACCCGGCCAACGAGCATGACGCCTGCGGCGTCGGCATGGTTGCGCACATCAAGGGCCGCAAGTCGCACGAGATCATCTCGCAGGGCCTGAAGATCCTCGAGAACCTCGACCATCGCGGCGCCGTGGGTGCCGACAAGCTGATGGGCGACGGCGCCGGCATCCTGATCCAGATCCCGGACCAGTTCTACCGCGAGGAAATGGCCAAGCAGGGCGTGACCCTGCCGCCGAACGGCGAGTACGGCGTGGGCATGATCTTCCTGCCGAAGGAACACGCCTCGCGCCTGGCCTGCGAGCAGGAGCTCGAGCGCACGGTGCGCCTGGAAGGCCAGGTCGTGCTGGGCTGGCGTGACGTGCCGGTGGACTGCAACATGCCGATGTCCCCCACGGTGCGCACCACCGAGCCGGTAATCCGCCAGATCTTCATTGGCCGTGGCCGCGACATCATGACCACGGACGCGCTGGAACGTAAGCTCTACGTCATCCGCAAGACCGCCAGCCACGCCATCCAGGCGCTCAAGCTCAAGCACGGCAAGGAATACTTCGTGCCGTCGATGTCGGCCCGTACCGTGGTGTACAAGGGCCTGCTGCTGGCCACCCAGGTGGGCGAGTACTACCTCGACCTGCAGGACCCGCGCGCCGTCTCGGCCCTGGCCCTGGTGCACCAGCGCTTCTCCACCAACACCTTCCCGGCCTGGGAGCTTGCCCACCCGTACCGCATGGTCGCCCACAACGGCGAAATCAACACGGTCAAGGGCAACGTCAACTGGGTCAACGCGCGCACGGGCGCCATCTCGTCGCCGGTGCTCGGCGACGACCTGCCCAAGCTGTGGCCGCTGATCTACCCGGGCCAGTCGGATACCGCATCGTTCGACAACTGCCTCGAACTGCTGACGATGGCCGGCTACCCGCTCGTCCACGCGATGATGATGATGATCCCGGAAGCCTGGGAACAGCACACGCTGATGGACGACAACCGCCGCGCGTTCTACGAGTACCACGCCGCCATGATGGAGCCGTGGGACGGCCCCGCCGCCATCTGCTTCACCGATGGCCGCCAGATCGGCGCCACGCTGGACCGTAACGGCCTGCGTCCGGCCCGTTTCTATGTGACGGAAGACGACGTGGTCGTGCTGGCCTCGGAAGCCGGCGTGCTGCCGTTCCCCGAGTCGCGCGTGGTGCAGAAGTGGCGCCTGCAGCCCGGCAAGATGTTCCTGATCGACATGGAACAGGGCCGCATCATCGACGACAAGGAGCTCAAGGACAACCTGGCCAATGCCAAGCCGTACAAGAGCTGGATCGATGCCGTGCGCATCAAGATGGACGAACTCGAAGCCAAGCCCGAGGACGTGGCCGCCGAGAAGAAGCCCGTGGCGCCGCTGCTGGACCGCCAGCAGGCCTTCGGCTACACGCAGGAGGACGTCAAGTTCCTGATGGCGCCGATGGCGCTGGCCGGCGAGGAAGCCACCGGCTCGATGGGCAATGACTCGCCGCTGGCCGTGCTGTCGTCCAAGAACAAGACGCTGTACCACTACTTCAAGCAGCTGTTCGCCCAGGTGACCAACCCGCCGATCGACCCGATCCGCGAGAACATGGTCATGTCGCTGGTGTCGTTCATCGGCCCGAAGCCGAACCTGCTCGAACTGAACAACATCAACCCGCCGATGCGCCTCGAAGTGTCCCAGCCCGTGCTGGACTTCAAGGACATCGCCAAAATCCGCAACATCGAGCACTACACCGGTGGCAAGTTCCGCGCTTATGAGCTGAACATCTGCTATCCGACGGCATGGGGCAAGGAAGGCATCGAGGCGCGCCTGGCGTCGCTGTGCGCCGAGGCAGTGGATGCCGTGCGCTCGGGCTACAACATCCTGATCGTGTCCGACCGCCGCGTCGATGCCGATCATGTGGCGATTCCGGCACTGCTGGCGACGTCGGCCATCCACCATCACCTGGTGGAGAAGGGCCTGCGCACGTCCGCCGGCCTGGTGGTGGAAACCGGCTCCGCGCGTGAAGTGCACCACTTCGCGCTGCTGGCTGGCTACGGCGCCGAGGCGGTCCACCCGTACCTGGCGATGGAAACGCTGGCTGACATGGCCACCGGCCTGTCGGGCGACCTGTCGCCGGAGAAGGCGGTCAAGAACTTCGTCAAGGCCATCGGCAAGGGCCTGTTCAAGGTGATGTCCAAGATGGGCATCTCCACGTACATGTCCTACACCGGCGCGCAGATCTTCGAGGCCATCGGCCTGTCGCGCGAACTGGTGCAGAAGTATTTCCACGGCACGCCGTCCAACGTGGAAGGCATCGGCATCTTCGAGGTTGCCGAGGAAGCCATCCGCCTGCACCGCGACGCGTTTGGCAACAACCCCGTGCTCGAGTCCATGCTCGAAGCCGGCGGTGAGTACGCCTACCGCGTGCGGGGCGAGGAGCATATGTGGACGCCGGATTCGGTGGCCAAGCTCCAGCACTCGGTGCGCGCCGATGACGGCAAGGGTGCCTACCAGACGTACAAGGAATACGCGAACATCATCAACGACCAGAGCCGCCGTCACATGACGCTGCGTGGCCTGTTCGAGTTCAAGGTCGATCCGTCGCGCGCCATTCCGCTCGAGGAAGTGGAGTCGGCCAAGGACATCGTGAAGCGTTTCGCCACGGGTGCCATGTCGCTCGGCTCGATCTCGACCGAAGCCCACACCACGCTGGCCGTGGCGATGAACCGCATCGGCGGCAAGTCGAACACCGGCGAAGGCGGCGAGGACGAGAAGCGCTACCGGAACGAACTGCGCGGCATCCCCATCAAGCAGGGCGATACCCTCAAGGGCCTGCTGGGCGACCACGTGATCGAGCGTGACCTGCCGCTGCAGGCAGGCGACTCGCTGCGCAGCAAGATCAAGCAGGTGGCATCGGGCCGCTTTGGCGTGACCGCCGAGTACCTGGCGTCGGCCGACCAGATCCAGATCAAGATGGCCCAGGGCGCCAAGCCTGGCGAGGGCGGCCAGCTGCCCGGCCACAAGGTGTCGGACTACATCGGCAAGCTGCGTTACTCGGTGCCGGGCGTGGGCCTGATCTCGCCGCCGCCGCACCATGACATCTACTCGATCGAGGATCTGGCACAGCTGATCCACGACCTGAAGAACGTGAACCCGGTGTCGGACATCTCGGTCAAGCTGGTGTCCGAAGTGGGCGTGGGCACCGTGGCGGCCGGCGTGGCGAAGGCCAAGGCCGACCACGTGGTGATCGCCGGCCATGACGGCGGCACCGGCGCTTCGCCGTGGTCGTCGATCAAGCACGCCGGCACGCCGTGGGAGCTGGGCCTGGCCGAGACGCAGCAGACGCTGATGCTCAACGGCCTGCGCAACCGCATCCGCGTGCAGGCTGACGGCCAGATGAAGACCGGCCGCGACGTGGTGATCGGCGCGCTGCTGGGCGCTGACGAGTTCGGCTTCGCCACGGCACCGCTGGTGGCCGAGGGCTGCATCATGATGCGCAAGTGCCACCTGAACACCTGCCCGGTGGGCGTGGCCACGCAGGATCCGGCGCTGCGCAAGAAGTTCCAGGGCAAGCCCGAGCACGTGGTGAACTTCTTCTTCTTCGTTGCCGAGGAAGCGCGCGAGATCATGGCCCAGCTGGGCATCCGCACGTTCGATGAGCTGATCGGCCGCGCCGACCTGCTCGACATGCGCAACGGCATCGAGCACTGGAAGGCGCGTGGCCTGGACTTCGGCCGCATCTTCTATCAGCCGGCGTTCGCCGCCGACGTGCCGCGCTTCCATACGGACGTGCAGGACCACGGTCTGTCGGTGGAAGCCGGCAAGGCGCTGGACCATGTGCTGATCGCCAAGGCGCGTCAGGCCATCGACAAGGGTGAGCGCGTGTCGTTCATCCAGCCGGTGAAGAACGTGAACCGCACGGTGGGCGCGATGCTGTCCGGCGTGATCGCCAAGCAGTATGGCCACGAGGGCCTGCCCGACGACACCATCCACATCCAGCTGCAGGGCACGGCCGGCCAGTCGTTCGGCGCGTTCCTGGCGCACGGCATCACGCTGGATCTGGTGGGCGACGGCAACGACTACGTCGGCAAGGGCCTCTCCGGCGGCCGCGTGATCGTGCGCACGCCGCACGAGTTCCGCGGCGACCCGACGCGCAACATCATCGTCGGCAACACGGTGCTGTACGGCGCCATCGCCGGCGAGGCGTTCTTCAACGGCGTGGCCGGCGAACGCTTCGCGGTGCGTAACTCGGGCGCCGTGGCGGTGGTCGAGGGCACGGGCGACCACGGTTGCGAGTACATGACCGGCGGCACGGTGGTCGTGCTGGGCGGCACGGGCCGCAACTTCGCGGCGGGCATGTCCGGCGGCGTGGCCTACGTCTATGACGAGGATGGCCTGTTCGACAAGCGCTGCAACACGTCGATGGTGGCGCTGGAGGCGGTGCTCGCCTCGGCCGACCAGGAGAAGGGCCAGCCCAAGTCGCAGTGGCACAAGCAGGGCGGCAAGCGCGAGCTGGACGAGGTGATCCTGCGCAACCTGATCGAGCAGCATTTCCGCTACACCGGTTCGGAGCGCGCCAAGGCGCTGCTGGCGGACTGGACCACGGCGCGCCGCAAGTTCGTCAAGGTCTTCCCGACCGAGTACAAGCGCGCCCTGGGCGAGATGTACGCCAAGGAGCAGGCCGCCCGCGACAACGACCGCGAGGCGATTGCCGCCTGACGGCGCGCATCGGCCATCCCCACGAGACGACGCCGCGCGGCATGCCCGCGGCGCCAACAAGATACTGACCCCACGCGAGGCCGGCCCCGCCGCCTCGCGCCAGCTAGACCAAGGACGCAACATGGGTAAGGCGACTGGCTTTCTCGAATTTCCCCGCCAGAACGAAGGCTATGAGCCGGTAGTCAAGCGTGTGAAGCACTACAAGGAGTTCGTCTTCGCGCTGTCCGACAGCGAGGCGAAGATCCAGGGTGCACGCTGCATGGACTGCGGCATCCCGTTCTGCAACAACGGCTGCCCGGTCAACAACATCATTCCGGACTTCAACGACCTGGTGTACCGCCAGGACTGGAAGACGGCCATCGAGGTCCTGCACCAGACCAACAACTTCCCCGAGTTCACGGGCCGGATCTGCCCGGCACCGTGCGAGGCGGCCTGCACGCTCGGCATCAACGAGCTGCCAGTGGGTATCAAGTCGATCGAGCACGCCATCATCGACAAGGCCTGGGAAGAGGGCTGGGTGGCGCCGCAGGTGCCCGCGCACAAGACCGGCAAGACCGTGGCCGTGGTTGGCTCGGGCCCGGCTGGCATGGCTGCCGCGCAGCAACTGGCGCGCGCCGGCCATGACGTGACGGTGTTCGAGAAGAACGACCGCATCGGCGGTCTGCTGCGCTACGGCATCCCCGACTTCAAGATGGAGAAGACGCTGATCGACCGCCGCATCGAGCAGATGCAGGCCGAAGGCGTCACGTTCCGGGCTGGCGTGATGGTGACCGAAGGCGAACTGCCCGCCGGCATCGTGAACTACGCCCGCGAGACCATCTCGGCACAGTCGCTGATGGAGCAGTTCGACGCCGTGGTGCTGGCCGGTGGCTCGGAAGTGCCGCGCGACCTGCCGGTGCCGGGCCGTGAGCTGGCCGGCGTGCACTACGCGCTGGAATTCCTGATCCCGCAGAACAAGGAAGTGGCCGGCGACGCCCTGAACGACATCCGCGCGGACGGCAAGCACGTGATCGTGATCGGCGGTGGCGATACGGGTTCCGACTGCGTCGGCACGTCGAATCGTCATGGCGCGGTGTCGGTGACCCAGTTCGAACTGCTGCCGCAGCCGCCGGACGAGGAAAACAAGCCGCTGGTGTGGCCGTATTGGCCGATCAAGCTGCGCACGTCGTCCTCCCACGACGAAGGCTGCTCGCGCGACTGGTCCGTGGCCACCAAGGAATTCATCGGCGAGAACGGCAAGATCAAGGCCCTGAAGGCCTGCCGCGTGGAGTGGAAGGACGGCCGCATGCAGGAAGTGCCGGACAGCGAGTTCGTGCTGCCGGCAGACCTAGTGCTGCTGGCCATGGGCTTCACCAATCCGGTGGGCTCGATGCTGGAAGCCTTCGGCGTGGACACGGACGCTCGCAAGAACGCCAAGGCCTCCACCGAAGGCGACCGCGCGTACTACACCAACGTGCCGAAGGTCTTCGCCGCCGGCGACGTGCGCCGCGGCCAGTCCCTCGTGGTCTGGGCCATCCGCGAAGGCCGCCAGGCCGCCCGCTCCGTCGACGCCTTCCTGATGGGCCACACGGTACTGCCGCGCTGATTGCAGGCGTTCCAGGTAAAGAGCCCGCCCGGGGTTTCTCGGGCGGGCTTTTTGTTTTGTGGACGGGGTGGACTAGAGCGTCATGGTCCACGGTACAGCGGCGGCGGCGATCGTCAGCACCGCCATCCATCTCGCCGATGCGCGTCTCGCCCGGCATGCCATGCCGCTATCGCCAGGAAGACCATGGTTGCCAGGACCGCCTCGTTGCCTGAGGCGTCCTCGATTGCGCCACGCGGAATCGAGGGGGCCATCTCGTACATCCAGCTATACGAGTTGCCCGCTAGAGCCGCCAGGAGAAGCACTCCCCAGATGCAAGAAGCTTGGGCAAGCCAGCGGATCGCGGATCTCATGGCGTTTCCCAGGCGCCCGACTCGATCGCCCGTTCCAGCATGCCGACGGTCAGCGGCATCTTTTCGTACTTCAGACGAAGCTTCCGTGAGAACGGCATGGCGAGGATCTCGAGCAGGCTGAAGCCCTCTTCGCAGAAGTAACGCTGGAACGCATAGTCGCCACGCTCGATGCCGAAGTGCGTGAGAAATTCCTCCATGAAATCAAAGGCTTCGTCGCCGGTCAGGTCCAGATCGCGCTCAAGGCT
This sequence comes from Cupriavidus sp. 10L45, assembly GCF_056395225.1. Classification (NCBI taxonomy): domain Bacteria; kingdom Pseudomonadati; phylum Pseudomonadota; class Betaproteobacteria; order Burkholderiales; family Burkholderiaceae; genus Cupriavidus; species Cupriavidus sp. 10L45. The sequence continues at coordinate 133,696 of NZ_JBFTJC010000014.1, read as the reverse complement.
GTCGGTGCGGGAAATGCGCTGGCCTTCCGGAAGGCCGGTGCTTTGCCGGATAAAGGCAGTAACTGCCGCAAGCGTGGCGTCTGTCATTAGAAGGCCCTGTCTTCGCTTTTGACCAAACGGTTGTACTGGCCCACTGAGTTAGCAGTGATGATGGCTACGTCTCGAGCGAAGAGTGCCCAGCCGAGAACCGGAACGGAGCGGCGGACGAAAGTGCCAAGGTTTCGCGTCATGAACACTTTGAGTTGTCTGACGCTCGCATTCGTGACAGTCGGCAAGATCCTTCGCTTCAGATCGTAATTCAGGTAGGTTCGCGCGAGTTTTGAAGCCACGGAGGTTCGCGGCGTGGCCCCGTGAAATTTACCTCGCGTGGGCACCCAGTTCTGGCCCGCCAGAATCGCTCCAACAGTAGCGAAATCTTCAATCCCAAGCTGCTTGCAGGTTTCGTCGATGGTGACCAGCAGGAACAATTCTCCGGGCGAAAGGTTTTCGTGGATGCCATCGCGATAAGTGTTGCCCATACGTAGATCTCCAACTCTGTTGAGCTGGAAACCGTATCGCCACACCGCCGGTGAAGAAATCGGACTTCATCGAGTTCCCGGTCGGGCTTGCTGCACGTCAAACACGCGCGACGCGCTTGCCACCGCCCACCCTGTCAGCCTCCCGTCAGCCGCCAAACCTACGCTCCATGAGGATTGCATCTGCGCCGTAGGCGGCCAGTTTTTGGGCATGCGGGGCGGCGTCGTGTGCGGTCAGCGGGGCGTACCCGATCCTGCGCCACCAGGCGGCGGCGGACTGTACAGCGATGAGGCGTGACGACGTCAGGCCCAGCGCGCGGGCCGGTTGTTCGGCGGCGGCGTAGAGGCGGGCGGCCAGGCCGGAGCCTTGGCCGGCGGGGGCCACGGCCATGTCGTGGATGAACCAGGTGAGGGGCGCGGCGGGTGGCCAGTCGCGCGCCAGCACGCCGTCGAGCGGGGGCAGTGAGGCCTCCGGCCAGGCGTGGGTGAACAGGTAGGCGGCCAGCCGGCCTTCGGGCAGGGCGGCCACCCAGCAGGTTTCGGGCGACAGCGCGAGGCGGCTGGCGAGGGCGTCGGTGGATTCGATCAGCGTGGCGGCATAGCACTGCGCCTGGACGGCGAGCACGGCGGGCAGGTCGGCGGCCAGCATCCGCCGCAGGACAATTTCAGACATCGGGCGATTATAAAAGACCCATCCATTGCGCCCTGCGATCACCCATTGGGGTCCACCCGGCTATGGTTTACGTGGTCTGTGCCGTCCTGGGCATTGTTCGTACAATGCCCAAAAAACGATAACTAGAGACTGCCTCGAAATCCCTTTCAGCCGATTTGGTGCCATGGCCTTTGTGTCGTGGTCCGGAGGAAATTGATGCCCGAAGTGCGCAAAAGGTCGCGGCTTTGGCGAGGTAAAACGAAGTTGCCAACACTCGCTGCCTCCCCGGCGGCTCCGCGCCGTTCCTGGCGGGCCGTCCTGATGCTGCCCGCCTTCCTCGGTGCGGCAGTGGCATTCGCGCAGCCTCCCGTCGGACTGGCCACCGCACAATTCGCCAGCATTCCCAATGGCAGCCGCCCCGAGTTGCTGAACCGTTCCGTGTCGTTCCCGGCGCGGCCCATCCGCATGATCGTGCCGTTCCCGGCCGGCGGCGTGGCCGATGCCACGGCGCGATTGCTGGCCGAGCGTCTCGCGGTGCGCCTGGGCGTGCCGGTCGAGGTGGACAATCGCCCCGGCGCGGCGGGCACGATGGCCGGCGATGTCGTCGCCAAGTCCAGTTCCGATGGCCATACGTTGCTGTTCCATCAGGCCAACATGCTGATCCAGCCCGGCCTGGAGCCGGTGCCCTACGACGTAGTGCGCGACTTCACGCCCGTGGCGCGCGTGGCCACGATGCCGCTGTTCCTCGTGATCGATGGGCGCCTGCCGATGCAGACGCCGCAGCAATGGGTCACGGCGGTGCGGTCGAGCCCGGGCTCCCATAGCTATGGCTACGGCCAGCCCGGCAGCCCGTCCCAGTTCTATGCCGAATACGCCGTGCGCGGCATCCCGAGCGGCGTGCCGCTGGTGACGGCCAAGGGCGAGGCTGCCGTGGTCCTCGAAATGCTCGCCGGCCGGATCAGTGCCTGCTTCTGTTCGTATACAGCCGTGCAGAACCACGTGCGCAGCGGCGCGCTGCGCCTGCTCGGCGTGACCGGCGGCCAGCGCTCGCCGCTGGCGCCACAGGTGCCCACGCTGCAGGAAGCGGGTGTGGATGGCTATGGCGCCACCGCCTGGTATGGCGTGATGGCACCGGCCAAGACGCCGCGCGCCATCGTCGCCCGCCTGGCCACGGAGCTGGACAACGTCACCAACGAGCGCGAAGTGCGCGCGCGGCTGATGGCGTCCGGGCTCACGGCGGTGCGCGATTCGCCGGAGGCGTTCGCCACGGCCATCCGCGCCGACACCCTCCAGTGGCAGATGCTGGTGCGCCAGTCGACACAGGGCGGGGAGCCCTGACCGGCCACTATCCGGCGATTTGTTCCATTTCGGGAACACTGTTGTCCGGACTGGAATGTAGTGGTCGCCACACAGCAACCCGCGCGTCTAGGTGGTAGCCCTTATAATGGCGCCCTGCCCAATCCGGTGCCAACGTGACCGCTACCGTACCGAACCTCCCTGCCCAGTCCCTGATCAGCCCGGACATCGTCGAACTCACCGATGTCGATTTCGCCTATGCGGCGGGCGACAAACCGGTGCTTGCCGGCCTGTCGATGCGCTTCCCGCGCGGCAAGGTTGTGGCCGTAATGGGCGGCTCGGGCTGCGGCAAGACCACGGTCATGCGGCTGATCGGTGGCATGGTGCGCCCGTCCAGCGGGCGGGTGACCTTCAACGGCGCCGACATCGACGCCATGGACCAGTCCGGCCTCTACGCCGTGCGGCGCCAGATGGGCATGCTGTTCCAGTTTGGCGCGCTGTTCACCGACCTGTCGGTCTTCGATAATGTGGCGTTTCCGTTGCGTGAGCACACGGACCTGCCCGATTCGATGATCCGCGACCTCGTGCTGATGAAGCTCAACGCGGTGGGCCTGCGCGGCGCGCGGGACCTGATGCCCGCGCAGATCTCCGGCGGCATGGCGCGGCGGGTGGCGCTGGCGCGGGCCATTGCGCTGGACCCGGCGCTGCTGATGTATGACGAGCCGTTCGCCGGCCTCGACCCGATCTCGCTCGGCCTCACCGCCAACCTGATCCGCAGCCTCAACGACGCGCTGGGCGCCACCACGATCATCGTCTCCCATGATGTGCAGGAGACGTTCCAGATCGCCGACTACGTCTATTTCATCGCCAATGGCCGGATCGCGGCCGAGGGCGAGCCGGCCGCGCTGCGTGCCTCGACCGATCCGTTCGTGCGCCAGTTCGTCCATGCCGAGGCCGATGGCCCGGTGCCGTTCCACTACCCGGGCCCCTCGCTGGCCGAAGACTTCGCCGCCGGAGGTAGCCGTTGACCGCCTTCTTCATCAGCATCGGCGCCGCCGTGCGCAATTTCGTGGGCGGCGTCGGCCACGCCACGCGCATATTCTTCGCGCTGCTGTCGCTGTCCCCGGCGCTGCTGCGCCGGCCCCGGCTGGTCAGCGACCAGGTGTTCTTCGTCGGCAACCTGTCGCTGGTGATCATCGCCGTGTCCGGGCTGTTCGTCGGCTTCGTGCTGGGCCTGCAGGGCTATTACACGCTGAACCGCTATGGCTCCGAGCAGGCGCTCGGGCTGCTGGTGGCGTTGTCGCTGGTGCGTGAACTGGGGCCGGTGGTCTCGGCGCTGCTGTTCGCGGGGCGTGCGGGGACGTCGCTGACGGCCGAAATCGGCCTGATGAAGGCGGGCGAGCAGCTCACCGCCATGGAAATGATGGCCGTGAACCCGTTGCAGCGCGTGATTGCGCCGCGCTTCTGGGCCGGCGTGATTGCCATGCCAGTCCTGGCGGCCATCTTCAGCGCCGTGGGCATCCTGGGCGGCTATCTGGTCGGTGTGCAGCTGATCGGGGTGGACGCCGGCGCGTTCTGGTCGCAGATGCAGGGCGGCGTGGATGTGCGCGCCGACGTGCTGAATGGCGTGATCAAGAGCTTCATTTTTGGCATCGCGGTGACGTTTATCGCCTTGTACCAGGGCTTCGAGGCCAGCCCGACGCCGGAAGGCGTCTCGCGCGCCACCACGCGTACCGTGGTGATGGCCTCGCTGGCCGTGCTGGGCCTGGATTTCCTGCTGACCGCGCTGATGTTCAGCTGACGCGGCGGCAAACGAAACGCATTCGACAAGAGACTCGCATGAAGAAAAAATCACTCGACTACTGGGTGGGGCTGTTCGTGGTGGTGGGGTTTGTCGCGCTGCTGTTCCTGGCGCTCAAGGCCGGCAACATGAGCAGCTTCTCGTTCCAGGAGACCTACTCGGTCCAGGCGCAGTTCGACAACATCGGCGGGCTGAAGGCGCGCGCGCCGGTCAAGAGCGCCGGCGTGGTGGTGGGGCGCGTGGCGTCCATCCGCTTCGATGACAAGTCCTACCTGGCCACCGTCGAGCTGAACCTGGACAAGTCGTACCAGTTTCCGAAGGACACCTCGGCCAAGATCCTGACGTCCGGCCTGCTGGGCGAGCAGTACATCGGCCTCGAGGCCGGCGGCGACACCGCCATGCTGGCCCAGGGCAGCAAGATCACGATGACCCAGTCGGCTGTTGTGCTCGAAAACCTGATCGGTCAGTTCCTGTACAACAAGGCCGCCGACGCCGGCTCCGGCGGGGGCTCGGGCTCCACGGYCGCGCCTGCCGCGCCGTCTTCCGGCGCCGCCGCGCTGCCGGCCGCACCGGGCACGGAGGGCGCGAAATGAGCCGCCGTGCCAGGCATCGGCGCCCGCGGGCGCCGGGACAACTGTGTGCCGCCGCCCTTGCCGCCCTGCTGCTGGCGGGCTGCGCCACCGGCCCCGACGCCAATCCGAAGGACCCGCTCGAACCCCTGAACCGGGGCGTGCAGACGGTCAACGAACAAGTCGACAAATACGCGCTGAAACCGGTTGCCACGGTCTACGCGGACTACGTGCCGTCGCCGGTCCGAACCGCCGTCGGCAACTTCTTCTCGAATATGTCCGATGTCTACTCGGCGGCGAACAACCTGCTGCAGGGCAAGCCATCGCGCGCGGCGGAAGACACCATGCGGGTGGCCATCAACAGCGTGCTCGGCATTGGCGGGTTGATCGACATCGCCACGCCGGCCGGGCTGCCCAAGTACAAGGAAGACTTCGGCCAGACGCTCGGCGTGTGGGGCGTGCCGTCTGGCCCGTACCTGGTGCTGCCGCTGTTCGGCCCGAGCACCGTGCGCGACACCGGCGGGATGCTGGTGGACCGCCTGATGGACCCGTCCGCCTATATCTATCCGGTGTGGGCGCGCAATACGGCCGCCGGCGTGCGTATCGTCGATGGCCGCTCGCAGTTGATGGGCGCCTCGAACCTGATCGAGGCGGCCGCGCTGGACCGCTATGCCTTCCTGCGCGATTCCTATATGCAGCGCCGCCAGTACCTGATCTACGACGGCAACCCGCCGTCCCAGGATGACCCGGACCAGGAGGGCGCTTCACCGGCCAGCCCGGTGAGCCCGACCGCCCCGTCTGACGCGGCGCCGGCCCAGGACAAGCCCGCCAGCGAAGCCCCGGCCGACCAGGGCACCCAGCCGGCCCAGCCGATGCCGCTGCCGGCCCCGAACCTGATCGGGCCGGGCGGTGCATTGCGCTTCGGCCGGTAATTGATTAGCCAGCCCAGTGCTGGCAAGGGTTCGCGGCGACTGTGCCAGCGCTGTGAGCCCTGCAACAAAGTGTTTTAAAGCGGCGCAATAGACGCTCGGATGCTAAACGTTTCCAGAGCGCCTATGTTTCAATGAATGCGCGGTCTGGCAGCTCCACGCCTGCCGCGCTGGTTACCTGGGCACCTGACGTTGTGCGTTGGCCGACGCGAAGCCCTTGATAGATAAGGATATTTACGATGCTGAAGCGACTGTTGGTCCCCTTTGTTTCTGTCTTCACCGTGCTAGCTTTCACCGGCACCGCACAGGCCCAGCAGGCCACGGACACGTCCTCGCCGGACGCGCTGGTCAAGACCGTGGTGAACGAGGTCATGGCCACCGTGCGGTCAGACAAGGACATGCAGGCCGGCAACCTCGGCAAGATCACGGCGCTGGTCGAGCAGAAGATCCTGCCGAACGCCAACTTCGGCAAAACCACGCAGATCGCCATGGGCCGCAACTGGTCGAAGGCCACGCCGGAACAGCAGAAGATCATTACCGATGAGTTCAAGACGCTGCTGATCCGTACGTATGCCGGCGCCATCGCCCAGATCCGCGACCAGCAGGTGCAGTTCCGCCCGTACCGCGGCACGGCCGAGGACACCGACGCCACGATCCGCACGCAGGTCATCAACAAGGGTGAGCCGATCCAGATGGATTACCGCCTTGAGAAGACGCCGCAGGGCTGGAAGGTTTACGACATCAATGTGCTCGGCGCGTGGCTGACCGAAGCCTACAAGGGCAGCTTCAACACGATCGTGACGCAGCAGGGCGTGGACGGTGTCATCAAGACCCTGCAGGACCGCAATCGCCAGCTGGCCAACGCCAAGAGCTGATGCGGAATCTGGTTGCGGCGCAGCACGCCGCAGCCATTCCGGTCTACAATGGCCGCTCGGCGCCGACCTGTTTCTCGTAGAAATATGCGTGGGCGCCGGGTCTCCAAACCTCTGTTTTCCCTTCTTCGATCGATCTGATGCCTGCGCTCGGCACTTCGCTGACTAACCGCAACGCCGCCGCCGTGCTGCGTGAGGGGCTGTCGCGCGTGTCCCAGGGCGACGTGGCCATCGATTGCAGCGCACTGGCGCAGGTCGATTCGGCTGCCGTGGCCGTGCTGCTGGCGTGGCAACGCGCCGCCGCCGCACAGGGTCAGACGCTGGCGCTGCATGGCGTGCCGCCACAGCTGGCCTCGCTGGCCACGCTCTACGGGGTGGACAGCCTGCTGGGCCTGCCGCCCGCGCCGATCTCCCACCCGGAACACCACCACCACCGACATTGAACCGGCATCCATGGCTGCGCGTGATTGGCGCGGCCGATGCGATGCCCCGGCGTCAGGCTGCGGCCGGCGCCGCGTCGGAACGGTGGCGGGCCAGTCGGGCCAAAGCGAGACACCCCCCGCATCCCCTATAATTCCGGGTTGTTCGTCCCCAAGTCGCCCCCAAGTGTCCTGATACGGCTCCACCAGGTGCTGCGCGGCTAACCTCAAGGACGTCCCCCCAAACTCCAGTGAGGCGGCCCGCCCAGGCGCCACTCACAAGACCATCGGCCATGAAAGCCATCGAAATTACCGATGTCCGCAAGCGCTACCGCAACCTGCAGGCGCTCAAGGGTGTCAGTTTCACCGTCGAGCGCGGCGAGTTCTTCGGCCTGCTCGGTCCCAACGGTGCCGGCAAGACCACGCTGATCTCGATCCTCGCGGGCCTGAACCGCGCCGATTCGGGCCGCGTGAGCGTGCTCGGGCACGATGTGGTGGACGACTACCGCATGGCGCGCCGCATGCTCGGCGTGGTGCCCCAGGAACTGGTTTTCGATCCGTTTTTCACGGTTCGGGAGACGTTGCGGCTGCAATCGGGCTATTTCGGCCTGACGCGCAACGACGACTGGATCGACGAAATCATGGCCAACCTGGACCTCACCAGCAAGGCGGACGCCAACATGCGCCAGTTGTCCGGCGGCATGAAGCGGCGCGTGCTGGTGGCGCAGGCGCTGGTACACCGGCCGCCCGTGATCGTGCTCGATGAACCGACCGCCGGCGTGGACGTGGAGCTGCGCCAGACGCTCTGGAAGTTCATCTCGCGCCTGAACAAGGAAGGCCACACGATCATCCTGACGACGCACTACCTCGAGGAAGCCGAGGCGCTGTGCGATCGCATCGCCATGTTGAAGTTCGGCGAGGTGGTGGCGCTGGACCGCACCAGCAGCCTGCTGACCCAGTTCGCGGGGCTGCAACTGGTGCTCACGCTGTCGCGCGGCACGCTGCCGCCGGCGCTGGAGGCGCTGCGCACCCCGTCCAACCCCGGGGAGCGCGCCCACCGGCTGCGGCTGTCCGGCTATGAAGCCGTCGAACCGATCCTGGCCGCGCTGCGCGAGGCTGGCTGCGAAGTGGAAGACATGGAAATCAGCAAGGCCGACCTCGAAGACGTGTTCGTCCAGATCATGCGCCGAGAAGGTCACATGCCGGGCGCGGTGCCTGATGCGTCGCTGGAGGCCGCGGCATGAACCAACCCATCGAGCATCTGGACAATCGCGCCTCGGAGGCGTCCGACCTGACCGAGAAGGCCCGGCTCGACACCATGGCCGTGGGCGGCTTCGTCGGCTTCCGCACGCTGCTCTATAAGGAAGTGCTGCGTTTCTGGAAGGTGGCGTTCCAGACCGTGGCCGCGCCGGTGCTGACCGCCGTGCTGTACCTGCTGATCTTCGGCCATGTGCTGGAAGACCGCGTGCGGGTGTACGACCAGATCAGCTATACCGCTTTCCTGGTGCCGGGGCTGGTGATGATGAGCATTCTCCAGAATGCGTTTGCGAACAGTTCGTCGTCGCTGATCCAGTCCAAGATCACCGGAAACCTTGTATTCATCATGCTGCCGCCGCTTTCCCACTGGGAGATGTACGGCGCCTACGTGGCGGCGTCGGTCATCCGTGGCCTGAGCGTGGGTCTGGGCGTGCTGCTGGTGACGGCGTGGTTCGCGAACCTGCATGTGTACAACGTCGGCTGGATCCTGGTCTTCGCGCTGGCCGGGGCCGGCATTCTCGGCACGCTGGGGCTGGTGGCGGGTATCTGGGCCGAAAAGTTCGACCAGCTGGCCACGTTTCAGAATTTCCTGATCATGCCGGCGACATTCCTGTCCGGCGTGTTCTATTCGATTCACTCGCTGCCGCCGTTCTGGCGGGCGGTGTCGCACGCCAACCCGTTCTTCTACATGATCGACGGGTTCCGCTACGGCTTCTTCGGCGTATCGGACGTGCCGCCGCTGCAGAGCCTGGCCGTGGTGGCCGTGTCGTTCGCGGTGCTGGCCGGGCTGGCGCTGCGGATGCTCAGCACCGGTTACAAGCTGCGCCACTGACGCTACCCCCTCACGCGATCGACACAAATTCACAAGAGACAGACATGCTGCCTACACCGGAACAAGTCAGGGAATACATTGCCCAAGGGTTGCCCTGCGACCATCTGGAAGTGGAAGGCGACGGCCAGCACTTCTTTGCCACCATCGTCAGCGCCGAGTTCGACGGCAAGCGCCTGATCCAGCGGCACCAGCGCGTCTACGCGGCGCTGGGCGACCGTATGCGCGCCGAGATCCATGCGCTGTCGATGAAGACGCTGACCCCGGCCGAATGGAAGTCCGGGTCGGGCGCCGCCTGATGTCCGTCCAGGGACGCATCACGCCGCCTAACGCTGCATAACGAATACCGACACAACATGGACAAATTCCAGATCGAGGGCAACGGCCCGCTCAAAGGCGAGATCCGGGTTTCCGGCGCCAAGAATGCGGCGCTGCCGATCCTGTGCGCCAGCCTGCTGACCGCCGATGCCATCACCATCGACAACGTGCCGAACCTGCAGGACACGCGCACGATGCTCAAGCTGCTGCGCCAGATGGGCACCCGGGCCGACATTGACGGCGCCACGGCCACGCTGGCCGCCGCCGACATCAACGCGCCCGAGGCACCGTACGAGCTGGTGAAGACCATGCGCGCGTCGATCCTCGTGCTGGGGCCGCTGGTGGCGCGCTTCGGCGAGGCCCGCGTCTCCCTGCCGGGCGGCTGCGGCATCGGTGCACGGCCGGTGGACCAGCACATCAAGGGCCTGCAGGCGATGGGCGCCGACATCACCATCGAGCACGGCTTCATCCACGCCCGCGCCAGCCGCCTGAAGGGCGCGCGCGTGGTGACGGACATGATCACCGTGACCGGCACCGAGAACCTGCTGATGGCCGCCACGCTGGCCGAGGGCGAGACCGTCCTCGAAAATGCCGCGCGCGAGCCCGAGGTGACCGATCTGGCCAACCTGCTGGTGAAGATGGGGGCCAAGATCGACGGCATCGGCACCGACCGCCTGGTGGTGCAGGGCGTGGACCGCTTGCACGGCGCGCGCCACGCCGTGGTGGCCGACCGCATCGAGGCCGGCACCTTCCTCTGCGCGGCCGCGGCCACGCTGGGCGACGTGACGTTGCGCGACATCCCGCCGACCATCCTGGACGCCGTGCTGATCAAGCTGCGCGAAGCCGGCGCCACAATCGAGACCGGCGACGACTGGATCCGCCTGGCCATGCCGCGCCGCGCGCAGGCCGTGAGCTTCCGCACCTCGGAATACCCGGCCTTCCCGACCGACATGCAGGCCCAGTTCATGGCGCTCAATGCCGTGGCCGAAGGCACCGCGCGGATCACCGAGACGATCTTCGAGAACCGCTTCATGCACGTGCAGGAACTGAATCGCCTGGGCGCCAACATCACCGCCGAAGGCAACACGGCCGTGGTGACCGGCGTGCCGCGCCTGTCCGGCGCGAGCGTGATGGCGACCGACCTGCGCGCCTCGGCCGGGCTGGTGATTGGTGGCCTGGTGGCCGATGGCGAGACCGTCATCGACCGCATCTACCATCTGGACCGCGGCTACGACCGCATGGAAGCCAAGCTGTCGGCCGTGGGCGCGAAGATCCGCCGCATTGCCTGAGACGGCCCCTGAAACACTGCACGACGAATTGAAGAACGTACGATGAGCCCAGCTTTCAACGCCTCGCCCGACCAGCTTACGCTGGCGCTGTCCAAGGGCCGCATCTTTTCCGAGACGCTGCCGCTGCTGGCGGCCGCCGGCATCCACGTGACCGAGGACCCGGAGACGTCGCGCAAGCTGATCCTGCCGACGTCGGACCCGGCGGTGCGCGTGATCATCGTGCGCGCCTCGGACGTGCCGACCTACGTGCAGTACGGCGCGGCGGACTTCGGCGTGGCGGGCAAGGACGTGCTGATGGAAACCGGCATGACCGGGCTGTACGCGCCGATTGACCTGAATATCGCCCGCTGCCGCATGTCGGTGGCGGTGCCGGCCGGCTTCGACTACGCCAACGCGGTGCGCCAGGGCGCGCGGCTGGCCGTGGCCACCAAGTATGTGCAGACCGCGCGCGAGCACTTCGCCAAGAAGGGCGTGCACGTCGACCTGATCAAGCTGTACGGCTCGATGGAGCTGGGCCCGCTGGTGGGCCTGTCCGATGCCATCGTCGACCTGGTGAGCACTGGCGGCACGCTGCGCGCCAACAACCTCGTCGAAGTGGAAGAGATCGTGCAGATTTCGTCGCGGCTGGTGGTCAACCAGGCCGCGCTCAAGCTCAAGCGGGAACGGCTCACGCCGATTCTCGAAGCATTTGAACGGGCCTCGGCGGCACTCGCCTGAGGCATTGCCGCACCCGGGGACCCGTGAGGAAGGAAGTCATGACCGAAAGCGAAATGGATAACCTGTCGATACGCCGGCTGGACGCGGCGGAGCCGGGCTTCGCGCACGCGCTGCGCCAGGTGCTGGCGTTCGAGGCGTCCGAGGACGAGGCCATCGACCGTGCCGCGGCCGAGATCCTGGCCGATGTGCGCCAGCGCGGCGACGAGGCCGTGCTCGAATACACGCGCCGCTTCGACCGCCTGGAGGCGGCCTCGATGGGCGCGCTGGAACTGTCGCAATCCGAACTGGAAGCGGCGCTGGAAGATCTGGAGCCGAAGCGCCGCGCCGCCCTGGAGGCCGCCGCCGCGCGCGTGCGGGCCTACCACGAGAAGCAGAAGATCGAATGCGGCAGCCATAGCTGGGAATACACCGAGGCCGACGGCACGATGCTGGGCCAGAAGGTGACCCCGCTGGACCGCGTGGGCCTGTACGTGCCGGGCGGCAAGGCCGCGTATCCGTCGTCGGTGCTGATGAACGCCATTCCGGCCCGCGTGGCCGGCGTGAAGGAAGTGGTCATGGTCGTGCCCACGCCCGGCGGCGTGCGCAACGAACTGGTGCTGGCCGCCGCGCAGATCGCCGGCGTGGACCGCGTGTTCACGATCGGCGGCGCCCAGGCCGTGGGCGCGCTGGCCTACGGCACGGCTACGCTGCCGCAGGTGGACAAGATCGTCGGCCCGGGCAATGCCTACGTGGCGGCGGCCAAGCGTCGCGTGTTCGGCACGGTCGGCATCGACATGATCGCCGGGCCGTCCGAGATCCTGGTGATCTGCGACGGCACCACCGACCCGGACTGGGTGGCGATGGACCTGTTCTCGCAGGCCGAGCACGACGAGCTGGCGCAGTCGATCCTGCTGTGCCCGGACGCCGACTACCTGAACCGCGTGGAGGCGAGCATCCGCCGCCAGCTGCCGACCATGCCGCGCCGCGAGGTGATCCATGCCTCCCTGACGGGCCGGGGCGCGCTGATCAAGGTGCGCGATATGGAAGAGGCGTGCGAGATCGCCAACGCCATCGCCCCGGAACACCTGGAGATCTCCGCCGAGAATCCGCGCCAGTGGAGCGAGAAGATCCGCCACGCCGGCGCCATCTTCCTGGGCCGCTATACCAGCGAGTCGCTGGGCGACTACTGCGCGGGCCCGAACCACGTGCTGCCGACCTCGCGCACGGCGCGCTTCTCGTCGCCGCTGGGCGTGTACGACTTCCAGAAGCGCTCGAGCCTGATCGAGGTCAGCGAAGCCGGCGCCCAGATGCTGGGCCAGATCGCCGCCGAACTCGCCTATGGCGAGGGCCTCCAGGCCCACGCCCGCAGTGCGGAATACCGTTTCAAGCGCGGCTGATGTCAGCGCGCGCAACGCTTTGAACCAAAAGGACTTTTCATGTCGGCCGTAGACCCTTCCCTGATCGAACGCATCATCCGTGACGACGTACGCGCCATGGGCGCCTACCACGTGGCGGACTCGCACGGTCTGGTGAAGCTGGACGCCATGGAGAATCCGTACCGCCTGCCGCCCGTGCTGCGCGACCAGCTGGCCGCGCGGCTAGGCGAGGTGGCGCTGAACCGCTACCCGGTGCCGAGCAGCGAGGCGCTGCGCGCCCGGCTGCGCGACGTCATGGACGTGCCGGCCGGCATGGACGTGCTGCTGGGCAACGGTTCGGACGAGATCATCAGCATGCTGTCGCTGGCCGCCGCGCGCCCCGGCGCCAAGGTGCTGGCCCCGGTGCCCGGTTTCGTCATGTATGCGATGTCGGCGCAGTTCGCCGGGCTGGCGTTCGTCGGCGTGCCGCTGCGCGCCGATTTCACGCTGGACCGCGCCGCGATGCTGGCCGCTATGGCCGAGCACAAGCCGGCCATCATCTATCTCGCCTACCCGAACAACCCCACCGGCAACCTGTTCGATGCGGCCGACATGGAGGCCATCGTCCGTGCCGCCCAGGGCGAGGTCTGCCACAGCCTGGTGGTGGTGGACGAGGCCTACCAGCCGTTCGCCCAGGAAAGCTGGATGCCGCGCCTGACCGAATTCGGCAACCTGCTGGTCATGCGCACGGTGTCGAAGCTGGGCCTGGCCGGGATCCGCCTCGGCTACGTGGCCGGCGCGCCCGAGTGGCTGGCGCAGCTGGACAAGGTGCGCCCGCCGTACAACGTCAACGTGCTGACCGAGGCCACCGCGCTGTTCGCGCTCGAACATGTGGATGTGCTCGACGAGCAGGCGGCCCAGCTGCGTGCCGAGCGCGGCCGGCTGGCCGAGGCCATGGCCGCCCAGCCGGGCGTGACGGTGTTCCCGAGCGCCGCCAACTTCCTGTTGATCCGCGTGACGGATGCAGCACAGACGTTCGACCGACTGCTCGCGCGGAAGGTATTGATCAAGAACGTGAGTAAAATGCACGCATTGCTGGCCAACTGTCTGCGCGTGACGGTCAGCACACCCGAAGAAAACGCGCAGTTTCTTGAAGCATTTGCTGCTTCATTGCAGGATTAACCCCACCATGCGTGTAGCAGAGGTCACCCGCGATACCTCGGAAACGCAGATCCGCGTTTCGCTGAATCTTGATGGCACCGGTCGCCAGAAGCTGGCCACCGGCGTGCCGTTCCTCGACCACATGCTGGACCAGATCGCCCGCCATGGCATGGTCGACCTCGAGGTCGAGGCCCGTGGCGACCTGCATATCGACGACCACCATACGGTGGAAGACGTCGGCATCACGCTCGGCCAGGCCGTGGCCAAGGCGATCGGCGACAAGAAGGGCATCACCCGCTACGGCCACAGCTATGTGCCGCTGGATGAGTGCCTGTCGCGCGTGGTGATCGACTTCTCGGGCCGCCCGGGCCTGGAATTCCACGTGCCGTTCACCCGTGCCCGCGTGGGCAGCTTCGACGTGGACCTGACCATCGAATTTTTCCGAGGTTTCGTCAATCACGCCGGCGTGACGCTCCATATCGACAACCTGCGCGGCATCAATGCCCACCATCAATGCGAAACGGTGTTCAAAGCCTTCGGGCGGGCCCTGCGCATGGCGGTGGAGCTTGACCCGCGCGCGGGCAACACGATTCCATCGACAAAAGGGACGCTTTAAGGCATAAGGCGAGGGGCCCGCTGCCGGGCCCGACCCGAACCTGCAGGCGTGCCGGCCGGTTGCGGCGCCCGCTGACGCTCACCCGACCCCGCAACCGATGGATACGCTCAAGTCCTTTATCTCGCTGCTGGCGCTGATCAATCCGATCGGGGCGATCCCGTTCTTCATCAGCCTGACCAGTCAGCAGACGGAAGCGGAAAAGCTGCGTACCATCAAGACGGCGTCGATGTCGGTGGCGATCGTGGTGGCGGTTTCGGCGCTGCTGGGGCAGCAGATCATCGAGTTCTTCAATATCTCGGTGGCGTCGTTGCAGGTGGGTGGCGGGCTGATCATGATCATGATGGCCATGAACATGCTGAACGCGCAGACCAGCCGCACCAAGGCCACGCCCGAGGAAGAGGACGAGGCTGACGCCAAGGCCAGCATCGCGGTGGTGCCGCTGGCGATTCCGCTGCTGACCGGGCCAGGGTCCATCAGCACGGTGATTGTCTATGCCGGCAAGTCCGCGCACTGGTGGCAGTCGCTGGTGCTGGTGGGGATTGGCGTGTTGCTGGGGGCCGTGGTGTACCTGACGTTCCGCGCGGCGGACCCCATCGCACGGGTGATGGGGCGCACCGGAATCAATATTGGCACGCGTCTGATGGGTTTGATCCTGTCGGCGCTGGCCGTCGAGTTCATTGTGGACGGGCTGAAGACATTGTTGCCTGTTTTGAAATCATGACTACCATAGCAATTGTGGATTACGGCATGGGCAACCTGCGCTCGGTGGCGCAGGCGTTGCGCGCCGCGGCACCGGAAGCGGATGTCCAGGTGGTGGATCGGCCCGAGGCCATCCGCGCGGCGGACCGCGTGGTGCTGCCGGGGCAGGGCGCCATGCCCGACTGCATGGGCGCGCTGGGCGCATCCGGGTTGCAGGAGGCCGTGCTGGAGGCGGCCGCGAGCAAGCCGATGCTCGG
Organism: Cupriavidus sp. 10L45; assembly: GCF_056395225.1. Classification (NCBI taxonomy): domain Bacteria; kingdom Pseudomonadati; phylum Pseudomonadota; class Betaproteobacteria; order Burkholderiales; family Burkholderiaceae; genus Cupriavidus; species Cupriavidus sp. 10L45. The sequence continues at coordinate 118,166 of NZ_JBFTJC010000014.1, read as the reverse complement.
CGTGTGCGTTGGCGAACAGATGCTGTTCGACCGTAGCACCGAAAGTCGCACTGGCAACGCGGCCACGCCTTGCCTGGCACTGATGCCGGGCGAAGTGGTCCGTTTCGAGCTGGAAGGGCTGACGCAGCCCGACGGCTCGCGCTTCAAGGTGCCGCAAATGGGCTGGAACCGCGTGCGGCAGTCGCGCGCGCACCCGCTCTGGCAGGGCATTCCGGACGATAGCTGGTTCTATTTCGTCCACAGTTACTATGTGCGCGCGCAGGATGCGTCGCACATCGCGGGCGAAACCGACTACGGCGGCGTGTTTACCAGCGCGGTGGCACGCGATAATATTTTCGCCACGCAGTTCCACCCGGAGAAGAGCGCCGCGATGGGTTTGCAGCTTTACCGGAATTTCGTGCACTGGAATCCGTAACGCGCCGAGAAGCGCGTGAGAAGCACCCGAGAACCGAAGCGCCCCGATACTGACCAGCGATCGTTCAGAGCCACCGACCAGACTGCGCATCCAACTGCCAAACTGACATGACCTGAGCCCACCGGCGCTCGCGCCGGCATCGCTGCCTTTTTCCTTTTACACAACCACCACGCTCGTCACGCTTATGTTGCTCATTCCGGCCATCGACCTGAAGGACGGTCAGTGTGTACGCCTCAAACAAGGCGACATGGACCAGGCCACCGTCTTTTCCGAAGATCCCGCCGCCATGGCACGTCACTGGGTCAACCAGGGCGCGCGTCGCCTGCATCTGGTCGACCTCAACGGCGCATTTGTCGGCAAGCCCCGCAACGAGGCCGCCATCAAGGCCATCATCGCCGAGGTGGGCGACGAGATCCCCGTCCAGTTGGGCGGCGGCATCCGCGACCTCAACACCATCGAGCGCTGGCTCGATGACGGGCTGTCGTACGTCATCATCGGCACCGCGGCGGTCAAGAACCCCGGCTTCCTGAAGGACGCCTGCTCGGCCTTCGGCGGCCACATCATCGTCGGCCTCGATGCCAAGGACGGCAAGGTCGCCACCGACGGCTGGAGCAAGCTGACCGGCCACGAAGTGGCGGATCTGGCACGCAAGTACGAGGACTACGGCGTCGAAGCCATCATCTACACCGATATCGGCCGCGACGGCATGCTGCAGGGCATCAATATCGACGCCACGGTGAAGCTGGCCCAGTCGATGTCGATCCCGGTGATCGCCAGCGGCGGGCTGTCCAACCTGACCGACATCGAGCAACTGTGCGCGGTGGAGCGCGAAGGCGTGGAAGGCGTGATCTGCGGCCGTGCCATCTACTCGGGCGACCTCAACTTCACCGAGGCGCAGGCGCGCGCGGACAAGCTGGGCGAAGAGTAAGCCGCCCCGGCGCGGGTGCGCCGGGCAACACGCCGCCACCCGGCAAGGGGCGGGCGGCAAGGAAACCCATGTTAGCCAAACGTATCATCCCCTGCCTGGACGTGACCAACGGGCGGGTGGTCAAGGGGGTCAACTTCGTCGAACTCCGCGACGCGGGCGACCCGGTCGAGATCGCGCGCCGATACGACGAGCAAGGTGCCGATGAAATCACTTTTCTCGACATCACCGCGACCAGCGACGGCCGCGACCTGATCCTCCACATCATCGAGGCTGTGGCTTCGCAGGTGTTCATTCCGCTGACCGTGGGTGGCGGCGTGCGCGCCGTGGAAGACGTGCGCCGGCTGCTCAATGCCGGGGCGGACAAGATCAGCGTGAATTCCTCGGCCATCGCCAATCCGCAACTGGTATCCGATGCCACGGGCAAGTACGGCTCGCAGTGCATCGTGGTGGCCATCGACGCCAAGCGCAGTTCCGCGCCGGGCGAGCCGCCGCGCTGGGAAGTCTTCACGCACGGCGGCCGCAAGGCCACCGGCCTGGACGCCGTGGCATGGGCGAAGGAAATGGCCACGCGCGGTGCCGGCGAGATCCTGCTGACCAGCATGGATCGCGACGGCACCAAGAGCGGTTTCGACCTCGAACTGACCCGCGCGGTCAGCGACGCGGTGCCGGTGCCCGTGATCGCCTCGGGCGGCGTGGGCGGCCTGCAGGACCTGGCCGACGGCATCCGCCTGGGCCACGCCGACGCCGTGCTGGCGGCCAGCATCTTCCACTATGGCCAGCACACGGTAGGTGAGGCCAAGGCATTCATGGCCCGCGAGGGCATTCCCGTCCGGATGTGATCATGGCGAAGAAGTGGCTGAACAAGGTGAAGTGGGACGACAACGGCCTGGTGCCGGTGATCGTCCAGGAAGTCGGCTCGAACGATGTGCTGATGTTCGCGTTCATGAACCGCGAGGCGCTCCAGCGCACCGTGGAGCTGGGCGAGGCCGTGTTCTGGTCGCGCTCGCGCAAGCGGCTCTGGCACAAGGGCGAGGAATCGGGCCACGTGCAGAAGGTCCATGAGATGCGTCTGGATTGCGACGAGGACGTGGTGCTCCTGAAGGTGACGCAGGTGGACAGCATCGCCTGCCACACCGGCCGTCACTCGTGCTTCTTCCAGAAATTCGAGGGCGATGTGGAGTCGGGCGACTGGCAGACCGTGGAGCCGGTGCTCAAGGACCCCTCCACCATCTACGCCAAATAACCATGAGCGACACCCCGAACCCCGCCGTCCCGGCAGATCTGGCCGACGTGCTGGCGCGCGTGGCCGCCACGCTCGAGTCCCGCAAGCCCGAGAACGGCGGCGATCCGGACAAATCCTACGTGGCCAAGCTGTTCCAGAAGGGCGACGACGCCATCCTGAAGAAGATTGGCGAGGAAGCGACCGAGACCGTGATGGCCGCCAAGGACGCGCGCGCCGCCGGCCTGAGCGCCGAGGCCACCGGCAAGGTGGTCTACGAGGTGGCCGACCTGTGGTTCCACACCATGGTGCTGCTGTCCCGCTTCGGGCTGAGCCCGGCGGACGTGGTGGGCGAACTGGCGCGGCGCGAGGGACTTTCCGGCCTGGCCGAGAAGGCGAGCCGCAAGGCGTAGCATAATGCGCATGTGGGCGCGGGAATCGTCCCGCGCCGCGCGCAATGCACGCAACGGACGCTGGAGGGCACGATGGCGACTGACACCACCACGCAAGTCACGACCACGGCTGAGGACGACAGGCTGAGCAGCCTGCGCAAGCTCACGCATATCCTGTATGCGCTCTACGCCATTTTTTGGCTGACGGGCGGGATCACGGCGCTGATCGCGATCGTGGTGAACTACGTGAAGCGCGACGATACGCGCGGCACGCTGTATGCCTCGCACTTCGCCTGGCAGATCCGCACGTTCTGGTGGTCGATCCTCTGGTTCGCGCTGAGCTGGGTCCTGTTCTTCACGATTTTGCTGGCGCCGGTAGCCTGGGTGATGTGGTGCGTGTTGTCACTATGGATGCTGTATCGTATCGTCAAGGGTTGGCTGTATCTGAACGATCGCAAGCCCATGTATCCGGACCAGCAGTTCTGAGAACGCGACGATCCGACATCACGCAACAAAAACGTCATGAAATCTCAGGACAATTGCATTTTCTGCAAGATCGTGGCCGGGCAGATCCCGTCGAACAAGCTGTACGAAGACAACGAACTGCTCGCGTTTCACGACATCCATCCCAAAGCGCCGGTACACTTCCTGCTAATTCCGAAGACTCACGTCGATTCGCTGGCGGATTGCGGACCCGGCGATGGGGATGTGCTTGCTAGAATAATGCTCAAGGTGCCTGAACTGGCGCGCCAAGCCGGCTGCGATAACGGCTTCCGGACGGTGATCAACACCGGTCCGGACGGCGGGCAGGAGGTCTACCACCTTCATGTCCACGTGCTCGCCGGCCCGCGCGAACAGTGGAAGGCACCGGCGCCCTGAGCAATCGGGGCAGCCAGGGTATCAGCGGACCGGGACTCGCGTCCCGGCCACGTGCTGCGTCGGCAACCGTCGCCCGACGCGGCCTTTGAGGGACGGAACTACGGGGCCGGGCGGCCAATCTCCATCGCCCGCGGCTTCATCAGGAGCAAGAAATGGGTTCGTTTAGCATTTGGCACTGGCTGATCGTGCTGGTCATCGTCATGCTCGTGTTCGGCACCAAGAAGCTGCGCAATATCGGCACCGACCTGGGTGGCGCGGTCAAGGGCTTCAAGGATGGCATGAAGGACGGCAATGGCAACGCGGCCGAGGAGCCGGGTGCCCCGGCCAAGGAACTGCGCGATACCACCACGATCGACGTGGAAGCGAAGGACAAGTCGCGTCAGCAGTAAGCCGAATTGCCTGAATTCCTCATGGCGGCCGCGTTCGCGTCGGCCCGCCCCTCTCGTGTCCCTGGCTCCATGTCCGCATGATCGATCTCGGCATTTCCAAGCTGGCACTGATAGGCGCCGTGGCGCTCATCGTGATCGGTCCCGAACGGCTGCCCAAGGTGGCACGCACAGTGGGCGCGCTCGTCGGGCGCGCGCAGCGCTATATCAATGATGTGAAGGCGGAAGTCAGCCGCGAGGTGGAGTTGGACGAACTGCGCAAGATGCGCACGGAGTTCGAAGACGCCGCGCGCGATGTCGAGCGCACGATCCACAAGGAAGTGAACGAGCAGTCCCAGGCGCTGAACGAAGCCCTGGGCGGCACCGACACAGCGGCTTCCGACACCGGCAGCCCCGGCGTGGGTGGCGGCTACGTGCCGAGCTGGGACGCCGCGCACAAGTCGCACAACGGACGCAAGAGCTGGCGCGTCAAGCAGGGCGCGCGGCCGATCTGGTTCAAGCGCCAGCAGAACATGCGCGTGTGGGTGCAGTCAGGCGCCGCGCGCGTGAAGCGGCATCGCCCGCCCACCGGACGCTCCCGCTCGTTCTTCGAGTAACCATGCCGTGCAGCGCCGTCCCGCCGCCGTGCAGGCTGGCGGCGGCCGCCACGATAACTACGATGCCAGCCAGCACGGCTGAAGCGGCTACGCCATGAGCGACTCCCCCTCCCAAGACCCCAACGACGAAACCCAGCAGGAAACCTTCATCTCCCACCTGATCGAGCTGCGCGAGCGGTTGGTCAAGGCGGTGGCGGGGGTCATCATCGTCTTCCTCAGCCTGATCTACTGGGCGCCGCAGATCTTCAACCTGTTCTCCGCGCCGCTGATGGAATCGCTGCCGAAGGGCGGCAGGATGATCGTGACCGATGTCACCGGCTCGTTCTTCGTACCGATGAAGGTGACGATGCTCGTGGCGTTCCTGATCGCGCTGCCGTGGGTGCTCTACCAGGTCTGGCAGTTCGTGGCGCCGGGCCTGTATCAGCATGAGAAGAAACTGATCATGCCGCTGGTGAGCAGCAGCTACCTGCTGTTCCTGTGCGGCGTGGCGTTTGCCTATTTCCTCGTGTTTCCCACCGTGTTCCATTTCATGGCGCATTACAACGCGCCATTGGGTGCGGACATGTCCACGGACATCGATAAATACCTGAGTTTCGCCATGACGACGTTCCTGGCGTTCGGTATTACCTTCGAGGTGCCCGTGGTGGTCATCGTCCTCGTGCGATTTGGTGTGGTGGAACTCGAGAAACTGAAGCAGATCCGCCCGTATGTGATCGTCGGGGCCTTCATCGTCGCCGCCGTGGTGACGCCGCCCGATGTGATGTCGCAGTTGCTGCTCGCCGTGCCGCTGATCGCGCTATACGAATTGGGCCTGTTGCTCGCCCGATTTGTGACCAAGCAGCCGCTTGGTACGCCCGCGCCGGGCGAAAACCCCGCCGACTGAGTTCCCCGGTACTTGTAACGGAGATGTTTCTGCCACGTCCGAATGGGCGGTTTTGCACCAACATGGGGAAAAATGCTGCATTTGTTGTTGCTTGATGACAACAAACCACGTTGGTAAACCGTGTTTACGGCGAAAAAGTCTTCTGGCGGGGAGGGGGGGTGTCACATAATACGACGCAGACGTGAAGGTTAATGCGTCGCCCAAGCACTTGGGCAACCAAGATTTCCCAATCAGTTGACAAGGAAAGTGTCGATATGAAGATGAAACTGTTTGCAGCTGCCGTTGCCGCCATGGCCGCCGGTGGCGCGTATGCCCAATCGAGCGTAACCCTGTACGGTGTGGTTGACGCTGGTATCGAGTACCAGAACCACCAGCCGAACGTGGCTGGTAGCCACGACGTTGTGCGCCTGACCTCGGGCAACATGTCCGGCAGCCGTTGGGGCCTGCGTGGCGTGGAAGATCTGGGCGGCGGCCTGAAGGGCGTGTTCGTTCTGGAAAGCGGTTTCAACGTTGACACCGGTACGTCGGGCCAAGGTGGCCGTCTGTTCGGTCGTCAAGCGTTCGTTGGTCTGCAAAGCAACTACGGCACGCTGTCGCTGGGCCGTCACCAGACCCCGTTCTATGACTTCGGTCTGGCCTTCGACCCGATGGCCATCTCGACGAACTACTCGATCACGTCGCAAGACGCTGGTTTCAGCAGCCGCGCCGACAACTCGCTGAAGTACATCGGCAAGTTCGGTGGCCTGACCGCCTCGCTGCTGTACAGCACGGGCGCCAACACGGTTGGTACGGCTAACGCCTACACCGGCGTTGCTGGCGAAGTTCCGGGCTCGTACAAGACCGGCCGTGAGTACAGCGCAAGCCTGATCTACGCAGGCGGCCCGTTCTCGATCGGTGCTGTGTTCGACGAAACCAACCTGGGCAACCCGACGGGTGTGGGCATCGACACGACGCGCGCCAAGATCCAACGCGCTTCGCTGGCTGGTACGTACGCTTTCGGTCCGGCTAAGGTGTTCGCTGGCTACCGCTACGCGCACGCCCTGTCGAACGCTCGTCTGCCGGGCGGTACGCTGGCAAACGGTACGGTCGACGCCAACGTGTCGAACCTGTACTGGCTGGGCATGGGTTACCAGCTGACCCCGGCTCTGTCGCTGACGGGCGCCGCTTACTACCAAGACTTCCGTTCGTCGGGTGCTGATCCGTGGAGCTTCGTGGCTTCGGCTGACTACGCCTTCTCGAAGCGCACTGACGCTTACCTGAACGTGGCCTACACGAAGAACAAGGACGGCTCGACCCTCGGTCTGGGTAGCTCGGGCGCTGCTGGTTCGGGCTTCGGCACGACCAACGGCTCGGCTAACCAGTTCGGCGCTGTGGTTGGTGTGCGTCACAAGTTCTAATTTGACGCGGGTGTAAGCCCGCATCAGATTCGGCTTGATTCAAAACGCCGACATCCGAAAGGATGTCGGCGTTTTGTTTTGTGGTGTGGGATGGGGTGGTGGTTGATGGCATGCCAGGTGCCCTGGCTTGATCGGCATGCCCCGTAAGGCCCCCTACCTGGGAGCTGTGCGACGCGCGCTGCACGGCCTGCTCGTGGCTTGCAGCGGTCAGCCGGAGGTGCCCTCGGCGCCCGATCTCGACAATCGACCATCGACCCACACGCCCCAACAAAAAACCCCCGCCGGCTACCCGGCGGGGGTTTTTACATTCAGGCTACCTGGTCCTTCAGCTTCCGATCGACCTTCCAGCCAGTCCTACTCTTCCTCATCCAGCGGCATTGCGCGCCGTGGCGGGGGAGGGCGCTTGCCGATGGTCACCGTGACCTCGGCCGGCTTGCCACGCCGGATCACCTTCATCTTGGCCTCGGCGCCCGGTTTGAGCTGCGCAATCGCATTGAGCAGCGCGGTGGTATCGGAGATCACCTGGTTATCGACCGACACCAGCACATCGCCCGGCTTCACGCCAGCCTTGTCCGCCGGTCCGCCCTGGACTACGGCGGCAATCAGCGCGCCATCCTTGGCATCGAGCCCAAACGACTCGGCGATCTCGGGTGTCAGGTCCTGCGGCTCCACGCCGATCCAGCCGCGCGTGACCGTGCCGGAGGAGATGATCGATTCCATCACTTGCTTGGCCGTCGAGACAGGAATCGCGAAGCCAATCCCCAGCGAGCCACCCGAGCGCGAGTAGATCGCCGTGTTGATCCCGAGCAGGTTGCCCTGTGCGTCAACCAGCGCACCGCCCGAGTTGCCGGGGTTGATCGCCGCGTCGGTCTGGATGAAGTTCTCGAACGTGTTGATGCCCAGGTGGCTGCGGCCCAGCGCCGAGACGATACCCATCGTCACAGTCTGGCCGACCCCGAACGGATTGCCGATGGCCAGCACCACGTCGCCGACCTTCACATTCTCGATCCGGCCCAGCGTGATCGCCGGCAGGTCCTTGAGCGTGACCTTGAGCACGGCCAGGTCGGTTTCCGGGTCGGAACCCACGACCTTGGCGTTGGCCTTGCGCCCATCGGTCAGGGCGATCTCGATTTCGTCGGCGCCGTCCACCACGTGGTGGTTGGTTAGAATATAACCCTCGGCGCTGACGATTACGCCCGAGCCCAGGCTGGACACCGGTTCCTGGCGCTCCGGCAGCCGGTCGCCAAAGAAGAACCGGAACCAAGGATCCTCGGTTTGTGGATTGGGCGACCGCCGCGAGCCGTTCTTGCTCGTGAAGATATTCACCACCGCAGGCATGGCCTGGCGCGCCGCGTCACTATAAGAGCCCTCGGCCGCGGAACCCGTCACACTCGGCACCACTTCCTTCAGTGCCACGATTGGTGAGCCTGATTGCACGGCCACCCGCCCGCGCTGCAGCCACTCGGGTTTCAGCGTGGCCACGACGAACCACACGGCCAGCACCACGGTGACAGCCTGGGCGAAAAACAGCCAGAATCGGCGCAACATATTGGAGTTTTGAGCAGAAAATGAAAACAAAAGAGCTTGAATTGTACTTGAACGATCTACTGGAAGTTTCCCGTTTCAAGGACTATTGCCCGAACGGCCTCCAAGTGCAAGGTAGATCGGAGGTCACCCACGTCGTCACCGGCGTGACGGCCAGCCTGGCCCTCGTCGAAGCGGCGATCGAGGCCGGCGCCGACGCCATCCTGGTCCATCACGGCTATTTCTGGAAAAACGAGGATGCCCGGGTCATCGGCCAGAAGCATGCGCGCCTGAAACGGCTGCTTGGCGCCGACGTCAACCTGATGGCTTTCCACCTGCCGCTCGATAACCATCCCGAGCTGGGCAACAATGCGCAGCTTGGCCTGCAGCTCGGCTTCATGCCGAACGGCCGTTTCAGCGACGATCAACTGGGTTGGACCGGTACACTGCCGCAGCCGATGCCGCTGCACGCGTTGGCCGCGCATGTCGGTGCGGTGCTCCAGCGCGAGCCGCTGGCGATTGGCGACCCCGATCAGATGATTCGCAAGGTGGGCTGGTGCACGGGCGGTGCGCAGGGCTATTTCGACGCAGCCGTAGCGGCTGGCGTCGATGTGTACCTGAGCGGAGAGGTGTCGGAGCAGACCACCCACCTCGCGCGCGAGAGCGGCGTGGCCTACCTGGCCGCCGGTCATCACGCCACGGAACGCTACGGCATCCGCGCGGTGGGCGAGCATCTGGCGCAGCGTTTCGGGCTGCGCCATACCTTCATCGATATTCCGAACCCGGTCTGAGCCGGGCTCCGGGCGTGGCGCGCGGTCAGGCGCGCGGCGTCTTCAGGCTGTCGCGGATCTCGCGCAGCAGCACGATATCCTCGGGCGTGGCGGCCGGCGTGGCCGGCTCCTCGTGCTTCGCGGCCATCCGGTTGAAGGCGCGGACCATCAAGAAGATGATGAAGGCGAGGATGACGAAGTTCACCACGATGGTGAGAAAGTTGCCGTAAGCGAAGACCGGCACGCCGGCCTTCTTCAGTGCATCGAGGGTATGCGGCACGCCGGGAGGCGGGTCCGCAAGCACGACGAACATGTTCGAGAAGTCCAGTTTGCCGATGATGCGGCCGATCACTGGCATGATCAGGTCGTTGACGACGGAATCCACGATCTTGCCGAAAGCTGCGCCGATGATCACGCCGACGGCGAGATCAATCACGTTGCCGCGCATCGCAAAAGTACGGAATTCGCTGATCATGCTCATTGGTTATTCTCCGCTTTGTTGTTTCAGATTAACGTTTGCGTTTGACACAGACTGCATCATCGCACCCCTGAGCGCAAGCCCGCGGGCGGGATTCGCGCTGCCATGACCGATTATCGACCAGTCGGCTATCGGTAGTTCGCCTATCGTCGAGGGATGTGCCTCAGGTATAATTTTTGGTTGACGCAAGATCTAATTGATGACATCCCCTGGGGTTTGGAATGAGTGACCAGCAAAACGTGAAGAACGTGGACAAAGGTCGCCGCAATTGGTTGATCGCGACATCTGTCGCGGGCGGCGTAGGAGGCGTAGCAGTAGCAGTGCCCTTTGTCAGTACCTTTGCACCGTCGGAGAAGGCCAAAGCCGCCGGGGCACCTGTCGAGGCCGATGTCGGTGGCCTCAAGCCCGGCGAGATGATGACCGTGGAATGGCGTGGCAAGCCGGTCTGGATTCTTCGTCGCACCCCTGAAATGCTGGCCTCGCTCCAGAAAACCGATAGCGAGGTGGCTGATCCCAAGTCCGCTGTGCCATTCACGATGGAGACGCCGGAGTACGCCAAAAACGAAACCCGCTCCCGTGCCGAGCACAAGGACCTGCTGGTGGTCGTCGGCATTTGTTCCCACCTTGGCTGCTCGCCGTCCGGTCCGTTCGTGTCTGGCGCCAACCCCCAGCTCGGCGCCGATCCCGGCTTCCTCTGCCCTTGCCACGGCTCGACGTTCGACCTGGCGGGCCGCGTGTTCAAGAACAAGCCGGCCCCGCAGAACCTTGACGTCCCCCCGTACCAGTTCCTGTCCGACACCAAGATCGTGATCGGCAAGGACGAGAAAGGAGAAGCCTGATCATGGCGGCCGAAAAAGAAGTCAAGACCACCGGGCTGCTGGGCTGGATCGACGCCCGTTTCCCTGCCACCCAGCTCTGGGAAGATCATCTCTCCAAGTACTACGCGCCGAAGAACTTCAACTTCTGGTACTTCTTCGGCTCGCTGGCGCTGCTGGTCCTCGTGATCCAGATCGTCACCGGCATCTTCCTGGTGATGAACTACAAGCCGGACGGCACGCTCAACGCGGCTGGCATTCCGGTGGCCTTTGCCAGCGTGGAGTACATCATGCGCGAGGTGCCGTGGGGCTGGCTGGTGCGCTACATGCACTCCACCGGCGCCTCGGCGTTCTTCGTCGTGGTCTACCTGCACATGTTCCGCGGGCTGCTGTACGGTTCGTACCGCAAGCCGCGCGAGCTGGTCTGGATCTTCGGCTGCCTGATCTTCCTGTGCCTGATGGCCGAGGCGTTCATGGGCTACCTGCTGCCCTGGGGCCAGATGTCGTACTGGGGCGCGCAGGTGATCGTGAACCTGTTTTCGGCGATCCCGGTGATCGGCCAGGACCTGTCGCTGTTCATCCGCGGCGACTACGTGGTGAGCGATGCCACGCTGAACCGCTTCTTCTCGTTCCACGTGATCGCGGTGCCGCTGGTGCTGCTCGGCCTGGTCGTGGCGCACATCATCGCGCTGCACGAAGTGGGCTCGAACAACCCGGACGGCGTGGAGATCAAGGCGAAGAAGGACGAGAACGGCATCCCGCTGGATGGCATTCCGTTCCACCCGTACTACTCGGTGCATGACCTGCTGGGCGTGGGCGGCTTCCTGTTCTTCTTCTCGGCGGTGATCTTCTTCTTCCCGGAAGTGGGCGGCTATTTCCTCGAAGCCAACAACTTCTTCCCGGCCGATCCGCTGAAGACGCCGCCGCACATCGCGCCGGTCTGGTACTTCACCCCGTTCTATTCGATGCTGCGCGCTACGACGTCGAACTTCCTGCCGGTGCTGTGGCTGTTCTTCGCCATCGTGCTGGGCCTGGTGGTCCTGCGCAGCAAGGATGTGCGCGTGAAGATCGGCTCGGTGGCGATCCTCGTGATCCTGGCGGCAGGCTTCTACTTCATCGAAGCCAAGTTCTGGGGCGTGCTGGTGATGGGCGGCTCCGTGGTCGTGCTGTTCTTCATGCCCTGGCTCGACTGCTCGCCGGTCAAGTCCATCCGCTATCGTCCCGCCTTCCATAAGACAATTCTGATTGTCTTCGTGGTGGTGTTCCTGGTCCTCGGCTACCTGGGCGTGCAACCGCCGTCGCCGGTGGGTGAGAAGGTGTCGCAGCTCGGTACGCTGCTGTACTTCGCCTTCTTCCTGACCATGCCGCTGTGGAGCCGTTCCGGCGAGTTCAAGCCGGTGCCGGAGCGTGTCACGTTCCATCCGCACTAAGCGCCGCGCGACCCCCAAAAGAGGACAAGGACACAAGATGAAAAAGTTGCTTTCGATCTTCGCACTGGTCGGCGCGTGCTTCGCGGCCATGCCCGCGATGGCTTCCGAGGGGGGCTACCCCCTGGAGCCGGCGCCGCTCGACACCAGCGACGTGTCGTCGCTGCAGCGCGGTGCCAAGCTGTTCGTCAACTACTGCCTGAACTGCCATGGCGCGTCGATGATGCGCTACAACCGGCTCAGGGACTTGGCGCTGACGGATGACCAGATCCGTCAGAACCTGCTCTTCACGGCCGACAAGGTGGGCGAGACCATGACGATCGCGATGCCACCGAAGGACGCCAAGACGTTCTTCGGCGCCACGCCGCCGGACCTGTCGGTCATCGCCCGCGCCCGCGGCAACGACTGGCTGTACACCTACCTGCGTACCTTCTACCGCGACGACACGCGCGCCACGGGCTGGAACAACCTCGTCTTCCCGGCCGTCGGCATGCCGCACGTGCTGTGGGAGCTGCAGGGCCAGCGCACGGCCAAGTTCGCCGAAGTGGAAGAACACGGCCAGAAGGTGCACAAGTTCGCGGGCTTCGAGCAGGTCACGCCGGGCAAGCTGAGCACGCAGGAATATGACCAGGCCGCGGCCGATATCGTGAACTACCTGAACTGGATGGCCGAACCGGCGCAGAGCCACCGCAAGCGTCTGGGCGTCTGGGTGCTGCTGTTCCTCGGCGTGTTCACGGTCTTTGCCTGGCGCCTGAACGCGGCTTTCTGGAAGGACGTGAAGTAAGTTGTAACAGCCGTCAGCGGCTGCCGGCAGGGCCGGCGCGGAAGTTGCACTGTTGCAGCACCGCGCCGGCCCTTTTCCGTTGCGGATCGGCAGTCTAGGTGGCTCAAGCGTCTCTTTCTCTATTTGTAACTTATTTGCTTTTCGATGGGGCGTTCTGACAGAATGTTTGCCCTGTCCGATCTAGCGCTGCCAAGTTCGCCGTCATGCACTGCATCCGGCGACTTTACACCCAAGGAATTCAACCATGATGGTGTTGTATTCGGGTACGACTTGCCCGTTTTCCCAACGTTGCCGCCTTGTCCTGTTCGAAAAGGGCATGGATTTTGAAATTCGCGACGTTGATCTGTTCAACAAGCCGGAAGACATTTCGGTGATGAACCCGTACGGCCAGGTGCCGATTCTCGTCGAACGTGACCTGATCCTGTACGAATCGAACATCATCAACGAGTATATCGACGAGCGCTTCCCGCACCCGCAGCTGATGCCGGCCGACCCGGTGCAGCGTGCACGCGCCCGTCTGTTCCTCTTCAATTTCGAGAAGGAACTGTTCACCCACGTGTACGTGCTCGAGAACGAGAAGGGCAAGGCCGCCGAGAAGAATCACGAGCGCGCCCGCGCCGCGATTCGCGACCGCCTGACCCAGCTCGCACCGATCTTCGTGAAGAACAAGTACATGCTCGGTGAAGAATTTTCGATGCTCGACGTCGCCATCGCGCCGCTGCTGTGGCGCCTGGATCACTACGGGATCGAGCTCTCGAAGAACGCCGCGCCGCTACTCAAGTATGCGGAACGGATCTTCAGCCGCCCGGCGTACATCGAGGCGCTGACCCCGTCTGAAAAGGTCATGCGTCGTTAAGACGGTATCGACGCCACCGGAAGCGTAATGTCTGAAACATCCACCAAGCCTTACCTGATCCGCGCCATTTACGAGTGGTGCACGGATAACGGTTTTACGCCGTATATCGCCGTGTTTGTCGACGGGAATACGAACGTGCCGCGCGAATTCGTGAAGAACAACGAGATCGTGCTGAACGTGAGTTTCGACGCGACGAGCGGGCTGGACATGGGTAACGAGTGGATCGGATTCAGCGCGCGCTTTGGTGGTGTTTCCCGCAAGATCGACGTGCCCGTGGAAAACGTGCTGGCGATCTACGCGCGGGAAAATGGCCAGGGCATGGCGTTCCCGGTGGAGCGCAGCATCCCCGAGACGCAGGCCGCCACCGAGCGTGAAAACAATCCCCCGCCGAAGCTGGCACCGGTGGATGCAGACACGCCGGTCACGGCCGAACAGGGCGGCACGGACGACGATCCGACTCCGCCCCCGGTACCGCGAATCGGAGGCAAGAAGCCGTCGCTGAAGGTGGTGAAGTAGCCATCGTCAAAGTGGGTCGCATGCAGTAGAATCGCGGTCTGCAACAAAATGCCGGCTTAGCTCATCAGGTAGAGCAGTTGATTTGTAATCATCAGGTGGCGGGTTCGAGTCCTGCAGCCGGCACCAATTACCTATCCGAGGTTGTCCTCGGAAATCCAGAAACCCGTGATAGCATAAGGCTTCGCGGGTTTTTTTGTTCCGATGTTGTCCAACGGTGCCCGCCTGAATCCGGGGGCATGTGGGGGCACCTTCGGGGGAATTTCTTCAGTCTGGTAAATGCCCCCGGGAAAAGTGCCCCCTGGCGCTGTAAGGTAGGTGCCTTATGCCGTTGACCGACGTCGCGATCCGCAAAGCCGCTCCCCGTGAAAAACCCTACCGCCTTGCTGATGGAGGCGGTATGTATCTTGAGGTTTCACCATCTGGCGGGAAATACTGGCGGCTCAAATACCGCTTTTTGGGCAAGGAGAAGCGGCTGGCCTTGGGCGTGTATCCAGACGTGCCGTTGGCTGCTGCCCGGGAGAGGCGTGATGACGCCCGAAAGAAGCTCGCGGCTGGGGTCGATCCCGGTGAATCGAAGAAAGCCGAAAAGCGGGCCGTTCGTCTGGCAGCGACCAATTCCTTCGAGGCAGTTGCGCTTGGCTGGATGGATGAGCTCAAGCCGTACGTGACGGCTGGGTCGATGGTGAAGACCAAGGCTCGCTTTGAGAAGGATGTTTTTCCATGGATCGGCAAGCGACCAGTAGCGGAAATCGATGCGCCTGAAGTTCTGACGGTCCTTAAGCGGATCGACAGTCGAGGTGCCCGTTTCACGGCTCACAAGGTTCGTGGTGAGATCAGTCGCGCATTCCGCTACGGAATCAAGGAAGGCTACTGTAAGTTTGATCCGGCTCGTGATTTAGTCAATGCCATCCCACCGGCCCAGACGACGCACTTCGCTTCGATTACTGAGCCGGCGAAGGTCGGCGCCATGCTTCGGGCATTCGACGGGTTTTCCGGTACGTTTCCTGTCCTGTGCGCGCTCAAGCTTGCACCCATGTTGTTTACTCGACCCGGCGAGCTGCGCAAGGCCGAGTGGACTCAGTTCGATCTTGATAAGGGCGAGTGGCGATATCTTGTCACGAAGACCAACACTGACCATCTGGTTCCTCTCGCAACCCAAGCCGTTCAGATTCTGCGAGAGCTTCAGGCACTCACCGGCAACGGGCGTTATGTCTTTCCGGGGGCTCGCTCGGCTCAGCGCCCGATGAGCGATGCCGCGATCAATGCTGCTCTGCGGCGCTTGGGCTACGACACCCGAACCGAAATTACCGGCCATGGATTTCGGGCGATGGCGAGAACGATCCTGCACGAAGAATTGGAGCACAAGCCCGAAGTGATCGAGCATCAGCTTGCACATGCCGTGCCCGACACGCTCGGCAAGGCCTATAACCGTACGAAGTTCATCAAGGAGCGGCGGGCAATGATGCAGAAGTGGGCAGACTATCTCGACAAGCTAAAGGCCGGAGTTGATGTCGTGCAGCTTGTCGGCGAGGCGGCCTGAGGGGCCGTGGAGCAAGGTGGTGTGCAGTTGCTGCGCCGATCGCCATGACTTACGGACGGCCGACCGTTTTCACGAAATGACAAGCAGTATCGAGGAAATATGGACGATTTGGACTGGCAATACAACTTGCCGGATGATTCAAACATCGAACAGGAGCGCGATATCGCTGCGGAGATCGATAACGGATATCGGTTGCTGCGCGAGTATTTTGATTCTGATGTTGTCGGCCTTCAGGCGTATCTGGATCGGGTGGCCCAGGTTGAAGCGCTTCCTTGTCGCGGCGTACAGCAATGGGCGGAGGAAGACCTCGATGCGGAAGGCGGGACGTTTGCGGAACTGGTTGATACCTTCCCTCTTGAGCCTGAACTTCTCAAGGATAAGGACCGCGTGTTTCGACGCAGTATGGTGCTCTTTTGCAGGGAGTTGTTGAAGGCAACGGCAGCACTCAAGTCTGGCTTGACGGAAAAAGCATGGTGGCATTGGTCGCGCGCCAGCTCTTATGAGGGGCGGGCTCAAGGGTATTACCTGGGAGCAAAGCCAGCGGAGGAGAAGGGGCGGAGCGGGAAAAAGGGTGGAATCGCCAAGGAGGCAAACAAACAGCAGGCTGCTCGAGACGCTTGTATTGATCGTCTAAAAAATGATCGCCCCCCGGGTGGTTGGACGTCTACCAAGGCCGCCATTGATGCTGTGGTTCCAAAGGTCAAAGACATGATTAGAATGCGAGGCGAAGAGATCGATGTCCACGCGCTGCTTTACGTCTGGTTGAACGGTGACCCTGAAGTCCAGCAAGCAGGCGGTTTCAAAATGCAGTCCTCAGGGAAATGATTGCAGCATAGTCGAGTTGTACATGACGTGATCCTCCCTGGGCAGCCATGCGGCTTGACATGATCGCGAGCCCAGCACGGTCGTCACAACAAGCGCAGCTGCGCTGCGTCTGCCTTGCAGCCCCCATAGCACTGCGGGCTCTTCCTCCGGCGTTCCGTAAGAACCAGACCTCCCACCACCTCTTACCACCCGTTTTTTTGGGCCAATCATGCGCCCGGATGGTCTTTGGCCGTAGCGCTGGGTGCGTCCGTACTCGTTCAGCGGGCGCCGGCCGAACTCTCACGTTATTCCTACCACTAGCCGCTCCCCAGCATCGCCTCCGTCAATTGCATAACGCCGGACTTGCGTCGTTGCCAGTCACCATCGATCGTCTGCACGACGCCAGCATTTTTTTACAGGCGCTAGGCATCGTGGATTTTTGCTCGCTCCTCAATGATGCGGGGACTGCAAATTCGCAGTGTTCAACGAGGAGTAACCATGCACAACAAAACCCAGATGGACGCCGCTTCTCCGCTAGCGTCGAAGATCGGCCAACCTAGAGTGGGGCCAGCGAGCCAGGCGCAAGATGAGGCAGCTTCCGATGGCAGCAGCATTCTGCGCGGCGCTCGCGTACTGCGCATCAAAGATGTGATCGACCGCACCGGGCTTTCGCGTTCGACCCTGTACGCACTGATGAAGAGCGACCCGACGTTTCCGAAAAAGGTGTCGCTGTCAGTCCGTACTACCGGGGTGATCGAGCAACAACTCGACGCGTGGATTGCCATGCGCGCTAGTTCGCACGCAGTGGCGTAAGTGGGAGGGAAAGATGAACATTTCCCCATCGATGTTGGACCGCACGCCCACATACCCGATTGCGCGAGCAATCGGCGGCGCATTTCCACAGGCCGAGTTGCCCGAGCATGCCCCTCAGCTCTTCCGTCTCAATGCGCGTATGCACGAGATGATCCACTTGCTCTGCGCACTGCGCGTGCTTGCCGTGCTGGGGGCGACGGCCGCGACGGCAGTCTCGCTCGGCATCGCGATCTACGCCGGCTGGCTGCGCGGTGGCCTGCCTGTCGAACGCGCGATGAACATCGCGCTCGGTGCGGTGGCCGTACTCTACGTGCACCTGCTGCCCTTCGGCTGGCGCAGCCTGCGGATACCTGCGCGCGTCTGCGCGTGTGTACTCTGGGGCACCGCACTGGTTGTTGTGCTCTACGCCCAGCTCACGTTCTTCATGGTGTCGCAGCGGCACGCGGGCGAGAAGCGCGCGGAGGTGCTGGTTCCGGTCGTCGTCACGCCAGCAAGTCCGGTGCGCCTGCCTGGCCGCACGCTCACTGACATTGCGCGAGACGTCGCGCAGGTCAGCGCTGACCTGGCGCGTGCCGATGCGCGTCGTTGCATGGGCGACTGTCCGAGCCTCAAGGCCCGTCAGACGATCCTCGCGGCCCAGCTGGTCGCACTCAGGACCGAGGCCGACGAGGCAAAGCGTCGCGAAGCCAAGGAAGACCGACTGGAAGATCAAGCCGATCACAACGACGCATTGCGTGCGAAGCTGCGCGCTGATCCGGTCGCCTCGCAGGTCGCGTCTTGGCTGGGGACGACCGAAGGTAGCCTTGAACTGCTTGTGGCGTTCGCGTGCGCAGTCGTGCTCGAAGGCGCGGCCATCATTGGCTGGCTGATGGCGTCGGTCGCATTGCGTCGTGTCGAGACTCGTGCAACGGTCGTATCCGACCAGGAAACGGTTGCGCGGGAGCCGGAAGCAGTCGCGCCGATCGACGGCATCACTGTTTCCGACAACCAAGAGCGGATCAGCTTATACCCGCCTGTCGCGTTGACGGTTGGCCCCGTGAGTGAAGCGTCTGGCGAGAGCAACCTTGTCGTGTCTGAAGACAATCTCCTGCTCGACAAGATCCGCGACGCGGTCGTGGCCGGACATTTGAAGCCCACACAGGAGGCAATCCGCAAGTTTCTGCGTTGTGGACAGCCGAAAGCGGGCAACCTAAACCGCCTGTATTTCGCCCGCTTCGGTACGGCGCAGGACCAGGTGCAAGCATGAAGACAGTCATTCAACGGGAGGGCGCGGCGTGCCGATAGTCAAACATGAGAATGGTCAGTACGGCTACGAGCGGTCTGCCTCGCAGGGCGTCTACCCGGCGCATGTGCTGCCGTCGCTGATCGGCGACGCGGTGGTGGAGGTGAGCACGAATCTCAACGTTCCGGTGCAACTCGCCGCTCACGCTGCACTGGCGACCGTTTCCCTCGTCGGTCAGCACTTCGTCAATGTACAGTGCCCGAACTTTCCTCCGGCGCCGTGTGCGCTCTTCCTGCTTGCCGTCAGCAATTCAAGCGGCGGTAAATCGCTGGTCGAGCAGCGATTTCTACGCGCCGTCACCGCGCTCGAACTCAAGCTGAAGGAAACGGCGGCGGACAGCGTGCCGGACTTCCAAGCAAGAGCGAAGATCTGGCGTGACGATGAGCGTCGGCTGTCAAAGGCATATCTTGACGCGAGCCCGGGCACGGAGGCCTCACGCGTCATTCAGGAGCAGCGCCTTCTGCATGAAAAGAGCAAGCCGGTGCCGCCTTCGCAGCGTGAGTTGCGCTTTGCTGACTTGTCGCCGCAGGGGCTGCGAGACATGCTGGTCGCTCATAGTGCCGTCGGCATCCTGTCGCCGGAAGCCGGCCCTGTGATGAACGGGCCGACGTTCAGCATGCCTTCCTTGCTGAGTGGCTACTGGAGCGGCGAGGACCGACCAGTGGCGCTGGTCAGTGGCAACCGCCGGCCTACGAGTCCACGGTTGACCGTCTCCGTCGTGCTCCAGGAGGACCGTTTCCTGGCGTATATGAAGAATCGTGGCGACGAAGCGTTCGGCACGGGGCTGCTGGCGCGCTTTCTGCCGGCTTTTCCAGTGAGCTTCGACAGTCCGGGGCGGAAAACCCTTGTTGAAGATGCACCGGAACCGAAGCTCGACCAGTTCAACACACGTGTCGCTGACATCTTGGCTCAAGCCGTTCCAGCACCGCAGGAGCGCCAGAACCTGCAATTATCAGAAGGCGCCCGCTACTACTGGAAGCTGTTCACGGAGGCGGTCAACAACCATCTGATCTGTGGCCCGGATTCCGACAACATCAAGTCGTTTTTCCGGAAGCTCGGCGAGCACGCCGCGCGTCTGGCTGCACTGTTTCACTACTTCAACGGGCAGCCGGGCGATGTGTCGCCGGAAGCGATGGCGCGCGCGATCGTGCTGTGTGAGTGGTATGTGGACGAGTTCATCCGGATGTTTACGCGCTTTGCGCCGTCGCAGCAACAAAAGCAAAGTGAGGCCACGCAAAAGCTGCTGGAGTGGCTTCAGGACGCGTACGCGAATCCATGGAAATACTCGAAGCTCACGCCTGGGCGATATTCGGAACGCGATCTCAATAACTATTCGCCTATTCGGAGCAACCCTCAACTATTGAGTGCCGCTATTAGTCGGCTTTTGTTTCGAGGGGAGATCGCAAGGCGAAACGGGAAAAGAGGAGGGCGTATTATTTTTTATCCGGCGCATATGGCCAATCATTTTCATCAGCCGCATTTCCATTCGCAACCGATCTTGCAGGGCGTAAATCTTGGCTATATTGCTCCGTCGTGCATGCAGCGGGGGTGGTCGGGGGCGCAGTTTAATGGGCAGAATCACATGGCACCCGGGGCGAGTTCAATCTTTGACATGACACGAACGCCCATTGCATCTCAGTTCGATGTTCCCCAGAACTGCACGTCGGAAGCTTTTAATAATAATTTTTCGTCGCCAGTGGCAGAAGAGCCTGCCGAGTTTGTGCCACAGGTGCCGCGCAATGTGATGGAACTTGATACGCCAGAAATTCGCGCAATCAAGCAGCATTTTCAGGAAAGTGCAGAAGAGGCGGGTTTGGGTTCCGTGGATATGTCAATTCAATTAAGACGGGGCTGAATTTCGGCGTTATCAAAATCAACGGCGCGTTCCGAGATGATCGGACGCGCTTTTTTCCGTCATCCCATCCTCAGCTGTACATCACCGCTCGATCGTCCCACCTCACCTTCCTCCAACCCTCAGCGCCCCCCTGGATTGCTTAACAAGGGAAGATAAATCTTGCCTGCTACGTTCGCTACCGTTGCTACGGTAGCAGTTGTAGCCATGTAGTGGGGATAACCATATCCACTTGCTGATGGCGTTCGCACAATCTAGGCGTGCTTCTGCGGGCGTTCCGTGAAGTCATGACGGCCCGACTCTGATTGGCGGTTTTTTATTTTTGCGATGTGGCCGACGGTCCACGGTCGCATCCGGACGTAAAGTCTAACCATCAAGTTCAACCGCAAGAATGGGTAGGTAATCGCGCAGGTTGAGCAATGGAACTCGGGGATATTTCAATGTGTAGTTCGTCAATTACTTTGGCCGGTGCATCACCTCAACTGCGTACGTAAATATGTTCCGGTCATGCGTCATCCGGACAACTCGGTAATCTGGTATTTCCCTCGAACTCAAAAATTCCATGCCTGAACTCTGGGAATTAATAATGATGCATGTGGAAAATGCATTGAGTGCTATGTGTGTCCGTGCGATTACGTGCACCATCTAAAATTCTCTCTATATTAAGATAGTCTTTATTGACAAATATATTTTTCTCGTGTGGTAGTCTTTGTTGATTAAAGGCATTTCTATCTCATGCATGCTGCCATCAAAATACCTCATTGGTCTGATAAATAATCTACTGATACGGGTTGTTTATTACATTGATGATGAATCACCTGAAGACGTAAAGCTACTTCAAAGGTGGATTCATGAGATCGAAAGAGCTGGTTACCGTAGATGGCAAGGTGGCGGGGGCTGCTAGCCCCCGATTTTGGGAGATTGGTGACCATAGAGTGGTTGCCGATGAACTTCTTCAGTTCTTGAGGATAACTCTCTCTACAGAGCAATTGCCATTTCATATTCACCATACAGGTGCGGTCAAATACGCCGTGCCTGCAATGGTCGTTTTTCGTGATTCTTATTCGCTGGATTATTATTTTTATGTAATGCGAGATTTGATGAGCGTTGTGATGCCGGGTTATGCTTACAGTCCGCTCTTGAATCTCTTTCCTGTCTGTTTGCAGCAGCATTCGTGGCTGCGCTATTGCGCATTTACTGATCCAAACGCTTCTCTTCCTGCAGTTCCGATGCTTGAAGCCGAGGTGTTCAACGACTTCGTGCAGATGCTCCGTACCCGGGCACGAGAGCAGAACACGGTGCAGCGAATGCGCAAGTGGAAGGGCGAGACGGAAAGTAGCCATGCTGCGGCGATTGGCGAGTACGTACCGGAACTGCTCGGCGGTGGTGAAGGGGTGGAGCCGATCCGGTTAGATTTTCAATTCTACGAGAGCGTCTTCTCGCTAGGCGATGCCATGCCGTACTATCAATGGATCGTCGACGATAGTGGTCAGTGGGCGCACGTGCCAGCGCAAGCCGCCTATGCGTCCGCACACCCAGAGTCACGCGCGAGGATTGACCCTGGTGTCGCGATGCAGGATCGGAAGCGGTTCCTTGCCAATTTCTACCGAGGTCGAGACAGGCAGGT
This sequence comes from Cupriavidus sp. 10L45, assembly GCF_056395225.1. Taxonomy (NCBI): domain Bacteria; kingdom Pseudomonadati; phylum Pseudomonadota; class Betaproteobacteria; order Burkholderiales; family Burkholderiaceae; genus Cupriavidus; species Cupriavidus sp. 10L45. The sequence goes on along the minus strand of NZ_JBFTJC010000014.1, from coordinate 95,983 downwards.
TCTTCAGTACATACGCGGCTACATTATCAAGATGGAGCGCGGGCCGGATGGCGCGTATCACTTTCATTGCTGCTTCTTCGTCAACGCGAAGCGGCCAGCAAGCCTCACGACGAATGCGGTGATCAATGTTCTCTCCCAGCGTTGGATACGCGTGACCGACGGACGGGGCTTCGTCTTCAACTGTCACGACCCGGTGTACCGTCAAAAGCTGGAGCGTCAGGGGCGATGGGTGCTGGGTCTATTGACCGGCGCTGACGAGCATCGGGTGAAGCGGCTCACGCACTATCTCGTCAACTATTTCGCTCGCGAGAAAGAGCAGTCCATTCACATCAAACCTACGGCGAACTCGCGGGTGCTGACGATGGCCGTCGGCCGGGAGACGGGGCAGGAGAGTTGACAGTTTAGGTACGGAATGCCGCTTCCGTAGATTCTCGGCCAGCAGGTGATATTCACAGGTTCGCGAATCCTGTGGTTTCAATGGCGGCTATTCGCTTTTCCCCGCGTTGGCGAGCTATCGAGACGCAAAAGAAATTTTAGTGGCTGGCACAGTCATCGCAGTGCATAGCTCACCTCGAGAGGTGTAAAGGTTGACTTCGGAACCACAGTTGAAGACGAGCGAACGAAAACAAGGGAGGTCGGCAGTCTCCCTTGTGTCGGTTGGTTCGCTGACGCTCATCGCCATCAGAGCCTCAGTCGCGCCGAGTGTCAGTCGTCGACATCGTCGCCTAAACGCGCAATGACATCAGCTTCTTTCGCCTCGAGTTGCGCCTGCATCGGCGCAAGGTGCGTTCTCATGCTTTTGTTAGCGGCGATCTGCTGATCTGTCCGAGCGTGCGTGTACGCCTTTGCGCCCATGCTATCGAGCACCCCAGGCCGTGCTGCGGCCTCGAGCAGCGGCGGAGGAGCGTCGATGCCTTCCTTGGCGAGAGCCAAAGACGCGACGTCCGGGTGCATACCTTCCCGTACCATGCGCACGCCGACGCGAAGATTGTGCAACAGGTTGTTGTTGTGGAACTGGGACATGGGATCTCCAACATGCCGTAGCAAGAAAAGTGTCCGGGCCGGGAGGTCCGAATCAGAGTGTTGACCTGCGGCTACAGATTTACTGCCGAAACGGGACTTACTTCTGAATGCTCCTCATCTGGTTGATTGTTTGATGTCTAAACTAGGAATGGTGCTGTAAGATGACATCGTGACATCAATTCAACAAATTTTCAAGAATATGAATTCAGAAGCGAGGCCGAAGCCAATCCAGATCCGATTGCCTCAAGACTTGGAGGACTCTCTCAGGTATGTGGCCTATAAGACGCGGAGTACGCTGAATTCCGTTGTGATCGAGTCCCTGCAAGAGCACCTGCCAGCGGTCAGCCCAATGGAGTTCGCCCTCAACGATAGTGTGACTAGCCTTTTCGTGAGATCAGCGGATGACCTTGCGAAGGACGCGCATGAGCGCCTTGGGCGCTATCAAGAAGCTGTCCAGCGGCAACTCGACTTGGTGCTCCAACTCGCGAGCCTGCTGAACGCCCAGGTGAGCCACGCAAGGCGCATGCAGGACGGGCTCCTGAAGGGGGGTGTCAGGCCCAAGGTGCCGGAGGACAAGGACGGGGCGATGCCTGACACCAGCACGGAACGAGGCATCGGTCCCGAGTTCTTCAGCTACCTCGCAGCTTCGAATCTGCTCAAGAGCGAAACGGCTGCCCGCAAGTGCCGCAAAGAAATTGCTCGACAGCAATACGACGCAGTCGGGCAATGGGAGAACGTCAAGGAATTGCTTCGCCAGCTGGACCAACTGGGCTAAGTCCTTTTCCGTCCGTTTGATGCGCGACTGCGCCCAATCTCGTGTCGGGCAGTGATCGGCTGGCAAGCTACGCTCGAAAATTGCCACAGTTCGCCGATTCCTCGTGCTGGCAGCAACTGATCCATTCGCGAGATATCCTAACTGTCGTCGACGCGAAATTGCGCGCGATACGCCTCAATGGACATCATGCGATAGTCATTGCCCGGCTGTCGGGCCGCCATTGTCCTGTATTGGCGTTCGCATGCAAAAAAATACGAGCGGCATTATGAGGAGAGCGGGCGTAACGCCCGCTCTCCTCGACGCGCGATGGCTTACATCGGTGCGATGTTGTACTTCGCCATCACCTTTTCAATCTCGTTGTTACGAGCACTACTCATGTCGTAGTGGCACTCGTTGTCCGAGCACTTGTTCTCGAACTGGTTGACCCACTTCGCGTGAGACTTGCTGATGCTCTCCTTTTCTGATTCGGGGACGCGGCTTGAATCCAGTAGTCGCTGAGTATTGCCTTTCACCCGCATGAGGCTGCCTCTGAGGCCGTACTCGGGGCACTGATCCCGCTCGAACTGGCTGCGTTTCATTTTGCACACATCGCTCGCACGGAACTGAGCGTGCGCAAGGGTTGCGAACGTGGAGATTGCGAGGATGGCTATGGCTGCAAGGATCTTGCGCATGATCGATTCCTGAAGATGGAGGTCTGCCGGACTTCTGTTTAGTCCAGGCGCATGTCAGGCACGCCAAACTTCGACGTTTCCTTGTAGGCGAAATCCTTGAACTTCTCGATCACACCGATGTAGCAGTTGTTTTCCGGGTAACCCAGCTCGTCCTTGCGGCATTGCTTCTCAGCATCTTTCGAGATGGCCTGGCGCTTGAATTGCACGCTGCGCTTCACATCTGCCGGCACTTTCTTTGAATCCTGAACCGCGTTGTTGTACTCGTCGGCCTCCGCCTGGTAGTTGCCGATCAATGTCGACCAGCAGGATTCCCGCTGAGTCTTGGAGGGCATGGTGTCGCAGGTGTTGACTGCGAAAGCGCCGGAGCTCGCGAGAGCAAGAATGGCGGCGAGAAAATAAGCACGCATGAATCGTGTCCTGTGTAGAGATGTTTCAGAAGGAAATTTGAGAGGGACCCGAGAGTCCCGGCGGCCAGCGCCAACTGGTCCGGACCAGCCCGAACCTGAGCGCCGGCCTGCTGCGATCAGGGGTTTTGTCGTTGACCGATCCGGATAGCAGCTTCACGCATCGACGCCGCGACGACATCCGTTGCATCTGCTCGGAATTGCATGTACGTCGTTGGCTGACTTGCCGGTTGCAGATAACCCGTCATGAGCTTGCCATCCATCAGACCGACAACCAGCGAGCCACCGGAAAGCACGGCATTCTTGATGCGATCGTTGATGGGCACGTTTGCGGCGCCGACCGACTTCGGCAGGCTGATCGTCAGTACCTGCGGATTACGCGGGTATGTGCTCCAGCTGCCTGTCACGGGGAAGGAGAGGGGGTTATTGGCGTAGTTGCAACCCGGCTTGTTGCTCTTGTCCAGCTCGACCAGGCCATTGGCTTTGATGTTGAGCAGTACGCAGCCACCGCCAATATCCGTCTGCGTGCCAACCGCTTCCTGGACCGAGGTGTACGTCTGGGCCGGATCGCCCAGGGTGTACAGAGCAGATCCGTTGACGAACACCGGCGAGTTGACGATGTCGCCGTTGATCCATGGCAAGCCGATCCCCTGGCTCGCCAGCATCAGCCGGTCGTTTGCGTATTTCATGCTGGCAAGGTAGGCGGTGGTGCCAGCGGCGAACGTACCGGCCATGGAGCCACGCACCGGATTCCGGTAATCGATGTGCAGGCTGCTCGAGAGCGGATTGCCTCCTACGTCGATCGTGCGGTATGACACGGTTACCGGGTTTTCCGTGTTGGGATCCGTGCCTGCGAGCTTGGCGCCGACCGAGGTCAGGGCGTAGGACGGGTGCATCGAGGCCGCCGGCAGCCATGCCGTCCAGGAGCCATCCGCCTTCATCTCGTACGCACCCGCGCCACCGTTCTGGGAAATCCACGACCCGCTGAAGAAGCTGTCGTAGCTGCCAACGGCCGATACCGGCGACCAGAGCCCATTGCTTTGCGATTCCTGTACGACCGAAAGCAGGGAACCGTTGAGCGCAAACTTCTCCCGCACCGGCGAGAGCGTTCCATCCGGGGTGGTGCCGAGGATGAATTGCATGAGATCGCCATTGACCGTGTAGAGCGGGCTGGAGAGGGCGATCGTCGCATCCACTTCGGTGCTGAGAGCGGAGCTCGCGAGCTGCGCGTTCACATCGGTCTGCTGGACGCCCCCGATATTCCCCTTCGCGGCGTACGCATTCATCGTGGCCTGGACCTGTGCCCAGGAAATCGCGCCCTGGCCGCCGAGAGCCGTCAGCCGGCTGACCATGCTTGCCGCGGTCGCGGCCGTGCCCTTGTCACCCGAGGCGATGAAGTCAGCCGCGGGATCGATGGATGCGGAACCCGTCAGGCTGCGCACCGACTGCAATGCCTCGTCGCTGGTCTTGCCGGCTTTGATCTGCGAGACCATCAGCGTTGTGAGGGGGGTGATGTTCTGCGCGTTGCCCGAGACGATCGCCGAGAGCGTAAAGGTTGAGCTGAATGGCACGCCGGGATTGGACAGATCCTTCGTCTCCGGCGTCACGATGACATTGATCTGCCTGCCCACGACATTGTCTGGTGCGCTGAGACTGTAGCTGCCATCGGCGGCGGTCGTCGTCACCGGTAGCGACGGATCGCATCCACCCTTACCGTCATCAAAGCAGACCTTGGCATTGACGAGATATCCATCAATTGCCTTGCCAGTAATGCTAGCCGCGGTGGGTTGCTGGGGAGGCGAGGGGGGATTGCCATTCGAAGCTGTCGAACCGTCACCACCCCCGCCGCAGCCGCTCAAGACCAGAAGTGCGGCACTGAAGATGCCTGCTTTCAAGGCAGGGCTCTTCGAAGTCGAGTTTCGGGCCACACGGTTTGCGCCGTTGCGCCGCTCCGTTTCTTTGCAAGTATTTGAATCCATTGTGATTTTCTTCGTTTTAAGGAATTGATCAAGGAAGCCGGATGGTTCCCTGCCGGCAAGCCATCAGCAAGATTAACGACCTTTTGGGTTGAAATTCAACCCTAAAAGCACTTCATGTCAGAAAGACGATGCCCAACCATTCAGGTGGATCTGGAGAGGGCATGCGCAAAACGGACATGGACCAGCTTGCAGGCGTGGTAGGACGGGCGATCGCCAGGCAGCGCGACGCCGTCAAGCTCACGCAGGAGCAGGTTGCGGAACAGTTGGGGATTGGCAACGAGGCGGTATCCCGCATGGAGCGGGGCGTTGTGATGCCGACGATCGGCCGACTTGCCGAGCTGGCCGACATCTTTCAGTGCGAAATGGCAGATTTCCTGACGGAAGCAAGCAATCGCGCCAGCGACCAGGCCCACCATCTCACCCGCCTGCTATCCAAAGTCAGCAGTGGCGACCGTGGCATGCTGGTGGAGATGGTCGAGAAGCTGGCGACGCGGCTCGCCCGGCGCTGAAGCTGCCCGTCACCGCCTTCCTTCAATACTCATCCGGCAACAGAATGGTCGTGACCGAACGGTCCGCCTCGGTGATTACCCAGAGTTTCGTACCAGTGTCCAGGGTGTAGCTGGACAGCAGCCGCATCCCCGTGATCAGGGACATTTCGTTCTGCGCGCGGTCCTCGTCGTCCAATTCGCCCCAGTCGCCACGCATGTGGCGCACCAGCAAGGCAATGGGGTGAGATTCCGCGTGTCGGAGCGCAGCCAGCGCGCCAGGAGTCGCCACGAGGCGGCCAAGCCGGAAACGCGGTGCACTCGCCGCGGGCACATGGGAATTCGTCATGATGTTCTCCAGATGAAGGGGACGTGCGCAGACCTCCGGAGAGTCCGGATGCGGGCGCGTCGAATAGAAAGGAAGTGAGAGGCCGCCGGCCGGGATGCGCGGTTTATGCCGTCGGGCGGATGGCGGCGACTTGTCGGCGCAGCGCTGTCGCGCGGGCCTGGGAGCAACTGAGGTGCCGGCGAATGTCGGCAACGGTCGGTCGCACGAGCCCCGCAGCGATGTCCTGGGCGAGCCACGTCACGTCGGCATCGGCGGACGTCATGCCAACCAACGATGACACTGGCGGTGTTTCCGGACGACGACTATTCGTGACGACCTCGTGATCCACCGGCGTTGATGCGCGACTCCGGTTGATACGAGCTGGCCGTGGAACAGGATCGGAAGCCGGCGGACGCGACCGCAGCCCGACCGTCCACAGCAGGCAGGCGACGCCTTCCAGGACTGACGCAAAAGCCAGTCCCGACAGCAGATCGATGCGTTCGCCAGTCGTGCCGAGCAGCGCGGCCAGTCGCGCCGTGACCGGGTCGGTCGCCAGGGCGTCACGCCGAGCGGTAGCACGGTCGTCTATCGCCTGATGACGCCTGACTTCGTCGGCTTCGGCATTCAGCGCGTCAAGCTTGGCGGCAAGCGTCACGCGACGCGCTTCCAGCGACCCACAGTCGTGTTGGCAGCCGCGGGCATTGGCTCTCGCCAACTGCGCCGTGACTGTCGCCCGTTCCGTCATCACCGCCGTGAGATTGCGCTCACGTGGAGGAGCTGGCGCGGCGACTGATGCCACCCTCTGCTCTCCCGCACGCAACTGCGCCAGCAGGAAGAATGTCAGGTGGCCGTAGCAGGCAGTGACCATGCAGGCGAGCCACAAGACGGCCACTACACCGCGAACGGCCGGCCGAGCCTCCCGGAGCAGGGCGGGCAGCAGGTGCGCGCTCAAAACCAGCACGAGACCCGTCGCCACCCACACCACCCGCTCTGCCAGTGCCCCGCCCCGCTGCCAACTGGCCAGCACTGACAGGCAGACCGCCGTGGCCGTCGCCCCGATCGCCAGCGGCACCACCCAGCGGGACGGGCCGATCATGCCGCCGCTCCCCGTAGTTGCGCCGCCTTGCGGTCGAGCTTGTCGTGCAACGTGGGCAACCCTGCGTCAGCCTGTTCCTGCTCGTCCGGCTCAGGCGCACGTTCGGAGGCGTCAGGATAGAACTCATCCGCGATGGCCGTCGCCTCGTCGGGGCTATCCTCGAAGGCGCCATTCGCAAAGCCAAGCCGGGCCGCTGCATCCAGGGCCGTTTGGTCGAAGCCGGAGGCCTTGCGACGCCCGTCGAGTTCTCGCGCCTGGGTCAGGGTCTCCTCCAGCGTACTGCCAGATCGAACGCCCAGGTCGACGTAGTAGATGGCCGACCGGTAACTTTGAGTCGTTGATTTCCCACGCAATTTGAGCTCCAGTGGCAGGCATGCTAGGAGGTTCCCGGACACGGCGCTGAAATAGTGCAGTCGCGCCGCGAGCGCTCGGATGCTGTTGTAGGAGGTGGTCCTGAAGATAAAGCTGCCCAGTTCATCCTCGTCCCCCACAATCGCGTTCACAGTCGGATGTCGCAGCACGGCATTGACCTTGCGAACGCGTCGCCCGGTTTGCTGGGTGTACGCTGCCGCCACGATTGGCTCCAGCAACGTTCCCCAATAGACTGGTTCCTGGGTGTCGTTGGGATCGGGTTTCGGTAGCTCGGCATCCCGACCGGTCTTCTCCAGCCAGAGTTCCAGTTGGCTCTTGTAGGGATTGAGGCCGACCGCCGCAGCGGCATCCGATCCACCGATGCCAGTTCTGCGGACTGCCAGCCAGTCGTCGCGGTTCAGTTCTGTTGTTTTGACGAGCCGCAGTGCGGCTTGGCGCTTATGTGCCGGGTTGGGTAGCGGGACATTCATGGAACCTCCAGAAAAACGAAACCCGGCAGTGCAGGCTGCCGGGTCGTGGAAGATGCATACGGGGGAGCGCACTCAAAGGACAAGCTTCAGCGCGTCGTCCCAAGCCTTCTGCTTGAGTTGTGCGCCTTGGCCGAACCAGGCTGCATCGCGCCGGTGATCGTCGCTGCGGGCGCGGCGGTGGTGGTCGACATACTCGGTGATGCTGTTGACCAGCCCCCATGCCGTCCCCGCTGCGGACGGCAAGTCGGCGCCTTTACCGCGCCCGGAATAAAGCGCGCCCACGGCCTTGATTGCCCGCTCGTTGACGATGGCCCCCTCGCGGTCGCCGTTGTTCGTGGCAGGGTAAGTGAGCACGCGCCGGAAGAAGGCTTCGGCGGCTGCGTTACTGACTTTGCGCTCCGCGAGCGCCTTGGTGCGGACCATGAACGCGTCCCAGGAAGAGACCGCGATGCCCAGTTGGCGCTTGACGGCCTGCGCGTCGAACTGGCTGCGGTGCGGCACCTTGACGGCGCCGGTGCCATTACCAAGTGCGATCTGCAGTGTGTTGTTGCAGACCACGCGGACAGACGTGAACTGCGCCGTGGTCGCCAGGGTGCCGTCGCACGCGGTGGCGAGCAGCAGGTAGCCTTCCACCTTGTCGCGGCCTTTGAGAAGCCCTGACTGGCCGGTCTTGGCGAGGGCCCACAGCTTCTTGCCATCTTTGAGGACGCCAGCGGTTTCCAGCGCGAAGCCGCCCACTTCGGTCAGATCGCGGTAGAACTCCAGCACTTCGGAGGGCTGCACCACCTGGTAGCGGCTGGAGACAACCGACAGTGGCGCTTTGGTGTCAGAACGGTACAGCACGCGTTGGTCGGGAAATGCATGGATTGCGCCCAGGCCAGCGTTGCCGGACACGAAGCGCACTTCGGATGATTCGATGGTCCAGTTCATGCCGGCTTGGCGTGCCCAGACTTCGAGCGGCTGGTTGGAGGCAAGTTGGTTGCCGAGGCCGTGCCACGGGGTTTCGTTGACGTAGGCCATCGATTGGACGAGATGCATGAATTGCTCCTTTGGGAAGACAAGTGCATAAAGCCCGGCAGGTGCCGGGCGGATGAGAGGGTGGGTGGCTGTGCAGAAGCGGCTCTGAGGCTGCGCCTACTACACTGTCAGGCGTGAGGCAGCGAAAACGGCTCGTCGTCTTCGCTCAGATCGAATGGATCAATTCCGTACGCATGCGAAGCTGTGTTGTCCGAGGGCGGTCGCCGGGGGGGGCGAAACCCTGCCGACGCCTGCCCGAACGTGTGTTTGCAGTCCGGGCAGCGGTAGTTGTGCAGGACTTTCTCATCGATCAGCTCGCCCAAGGTTGCGCCAGCCGAGCAGCCGGCAGTTCCGCCTAGAACGCCTCCGAGGATGGCGCCGGCTACCGTCCCCAGGGCGGCGCCAGGAAGACCGCCGATGAGTCCGATTCGGCCGCCGAGTGTGCCGCCGATACGAGCGCCTTTCATGGCAGCGGCAAAGCCGCTGCAGGCGCCCGCGATGGCTCCGAGAGTGCCGCCAACTTTGCGTGCGTGGTTACGGGTCACGACTTGCGACGACTGGCAATGTGGACAAGTTGTCATCATGCTGCCCGCTCCTTGCTGGCAGCGTTACGGTTGTCGTAACGAAAGTGGCCCCAGAGTGCGCCGATCAAGAAGGTCAGCGTGAATGCGAGCAAATATTCGAGGGGAGAGTTGTTGGGTATCACGATGGCTCCATGGGAACAAATGATGGACGGGAGAGGTGGCATTCCACTGCTCCCCATGGCGTGATATGTGTTTGAAAATATCTTGAATCAGCGCTGTAGTACCCTAGGATTGCGGCCATTCGACATACGTGATTGGCTGGGCCAGTCGCTCGCTTCCAAAGTGAGCTGCTTGCGCGGCTGACATGCCTTGTCGGGTAACCGGACGTATCCGCAAAGCTCAACCCGTTCAGTTGGTGTGGCTATCATAATAAGAAGGGCGAGTCAAGACCTCCCCTCATTCTGGCCTGCTATAAGGGTTGCGGGTGATATAAGTCATCGACAGAAACCGATTTTCATTTGCGCGAGTTGCAAGCTGTTTGCTTAATCAGGTCGAAAAATTGCTACTTCCCTTGTGTCGAACACTAGTAAAGATTGGGCTCAGAAAAGCGAAACGAAATGCCTGACCGGCTCGGCATACAATGTCAGCTCTTAGCGCCACACCCAAATAGAATTTGTGAGAAGGGCAAGGTCTGTCGGCATGGAGATTAACGCTCGAGGGGAAAACAACATGAAAAACACGCTGCAGCAAAGCGAAAGCGATAGCGGAACTCTGCCGAGCAGTGCATGGGTTCGTTTTTTGCGAAGTTATGGCCCGACGCCGAACAACCTCACGATGTTCGACGAGTATGTCTCCAGCGCGCTAGGGCGGGCGAAGGTCCACCCGATAAGTCTTTCCACGCCGCTGCTCGAAGCTATGGTTCAGCACATTGAGTCCAAGGTTCCGGGCTCGCTCCTGATCGTTGGCACGGCGGGCGATGGAAAAACCTACCATTGCCGCGCGCTGTGGACCCGCATCGGCGGCGATCCCAAGCATTGGGCGGCAAAGGGCAACTTGAAAGAGCACCCCCTGGCAGATGGCCGCATGGCGGTTTTCATTAAGGATCTCTCGGAATTCAACGGTGAGGAGAGCGACCTGCCACTGCAGCGCCTAGAGAAGTCGGTCCTTGGAGGCGACGACTCGGAGGTCGTGATCCTGGCGGCCAACCACGGCCAGCTCCTCGATCGCCTGCGCGATCTGGGAAAACGTCAGGGGCGCGCTCATCCGCTTCGAAAGCCGCTCCAGGAAAGCTTCCTGCAGGCCGGAGCCGCACCTGATCGCTTGGCTGTATTCGACCTCAGCCGCACGACAAGTCGCAAGACACTCGATGAAATCGCCAAGGCGGTGGCGGGCCACCAGGAATGGGATAACTGTAAGCGCTGCTCACTAAATGCCGGCGGCAAAATTTGTCCGATCGAGGAGAATCGCCGCCGCTTGCTCGGCGATTCCGATGGAGGCCAGCTCGCGCGCCGGTTGGGCGATCTTGTCGAGATCGCCCGCCTCAATAGACTGCATCTCCCCGTCCGCGACCTGTTGGCTTTGTGCTCGAACATGATCCTCGGCTACTCCGACGCCAAGGAGGCCAAGGAGAACCTCATGACTTGTGCCGACGTGCCCAGGATCCAGCAGGCCGGCCACATTGGCAAAGCGAGCATCTACGCCAACGCCTTCGGCGCTAACCTGCCCAAGCGCAGGGCCTCTGTTCGCCCTGTGTTCAAGGCCATGGCGAGTTTCGGCGTGGGCGAGGAGACGACCAACTCTGCCGATGGCCTGTTGGTCTACGGCAAGGACGACTCGCGGCTGCAGCCTGACTTCGAGCGCTTGGTCGCCAGCGATGCGGTCTACGGCGCGACGGCTGACTTCCGGGCAGCTCAGGATGCCTATCTGGAAGGGCATGAGGATGCTCGCTTGGAAGGCGGCTATTCAGAGTTCTTGGAGATGCTCGAGGCGCAGCGTCGTCGTCTCTACTTCACGCTGCCCGAGGCCGAGGCGGGCTACCCCCGCTGGTCGATGACAGCCTTCCGTTTTGCAGGCGACTACTTAGAAGTCATTGAATCGCTCAAAGACAAGCAGCCCGTGAGCGAGACTGTTCGTGGGCGTATCGCCAAAGGGCTCAATCGGGTGCTGACAGGCCTACTATTGGAGAACGTCGACCGCATCTTCATCGCCAGCTCCGGCGGCTTCACCCAAAGCCGCGTGAGCGTGCTTTGCGAACACGATACGCCCTCCCGCCGGCAGGGCGGCGTCGGCATGGCCATCAAGCTTGACGAAGTGACGGGGCGCCCGCAGCTTGACGTGTCGCTCTCTCCCAGCCCTGGCAACTCGGTGTCCTTCGACCTCACGCCGATCCGCCACGAGTTCCTTTCGCGCGTGGCCGATGGGGCTTTGCCCGCGAGCTTCTCCAATGAGTGCCTTGAAGACCTGCTTGCGTTCAAAGCCAAGCTGCTGCGCAAGGCCGAGAGCGTCCGCAAGATGAAGTTTGCTGGCGACGACGATGAGACTGTAGGCGAGGCCGCCGTGGTGACTTTGAACTTCATCGACATCGATCCCATGGGCCGCGGCTCTTCCCATCCCGTGATCGTGAGAGCGTCTGCATGAACGAGATCTACAAGCGCCCCGAGATCAAGAGCGTCGACTTCTGCGTCGACGAAAACATCTGGGGGCACCGCCTCTATGACGAGCAGCTTCCGCATTTGACAGTGCTGGAATTTCTCGGCGCACTGGGTTCCAACCTGGAGAAGCCGCTCCGCCCGCACGAGGGCCTGGGCGGTGCCTTCAAATTCCAGCCGCAGCGGCAAATACGCCTACGCGGGCTTCTATTCAACAATCCCTACGTCGAATCCATTGCCGACAGCGCCCAGGCCGACGAGGAGAAGTGGCGCCAGTGGTTCGAGAAGTTCGACCAAGGTAAGACGGGCAACGGGGATGACGACATGGGCTATCTGCGTCGTTCGTTCTCGAGCTTCGATGACTTCGCCAAGGCCATTGAGTTGCTGCGCTCCTCCTCGTTCGAGTCCCGCAGCAACAAGCGTTGGAGCTCCAAGTTCGTTTTCCCCTTCGGCCCGGACGCCCTCTATGAGGACTTGGAGATCGACTCGCGCGGCAAGATGAGCAACGACCGGCGTTTTTTTGCGCGCAGCGGCGAGCTGCTCTACATGATGCTCACGCGGGCTAAGCGCGGCGCGGAGCTCGGGGACATCTTGGCCGAGCGCCTGTTCGATCGCGAAGCTCCCATGAACCGGCTGGCCCGAGTTCTGCAAGGCGCGCCGCAGCGGGCGGACGATTCGCGTCAATCGGGCTACTTGCCTGAGGTTGCCAACGAGCGCTTCGATCAAATCTGCGAAGACTGGTTATCGATCCTGGCCAAGGACATGCCGATCTACGACGCCTTGGAGCATCTGATCACCATCTCGGGCCTCAACATGCTGCTCTACTTCCTCGAGCGCGCGAAGCGGGTCTCGGGCGACGACGATCCCGTCGAGATAGTTTGCGAGATCGTCTCGAAGGAGCGCACGAAGGTCCGCGCGCTCTCTGGCGATAACTACCAGTTCAACCAGGGGCTTCCCGCCAAGGCGGTGCGCGCCCACGTGGAATCGATTCGGAAGGACGGGGCCTGGGCCGAGGCCGCCTCCAACGACTTCCCCGACGCCGAGCGCGTCAAGCTCATGCGCGAGCGCTTTCAGTGGCCGTCGATAGACGGCGGCGGCGACGAAGACTACACGGGCAAGAGTCCGGATGCCCTGGTCGGCGACCTGGCCGAACTCGCCCTCGCGCGCCACGAGCAGCACGTCGGAAAGATTCATGCATCCTGGTCGCGCGCGATCGGCCTGAGCTCCCGTAGGCTCTCCCGGCGCACCCGCTACGCGCCCAATGACCGGCTGCTGAAATCCCTCGTGGTGGCGATTGTTGACGACCGTATGCAATTCGACGAGTTCCTGGCCGAGGCCAAGAAGCGCTATGGCCTGGTGCTTGGCGACGCCGAAGGCGCGCGCCTGGTCGACGCGAAGCTCGTCGACCAAGAGGAGCTCAGCGAGAACCGGGACAACCTCGAAGCCCGGCTCGTCGGGCTGGGGCTGGTGAGAAGACTCTCCGACTCCTGCTCGTTCGTTGAAAACCCGTTCGCGTTCAAGGGAGAGACTGCATGCTGACCGATCGCATCATCGGGCGCGTCGGCGCGGATCTTCTCGCCAAGCGCATTTCTAATCCCGACCAGCCAGGCGACTCGGCGGCGCTCTTCCGATTGGACAAGCTCTCGGCCAATCAGATCGCGGCCGTCGCGCGGGCGATCCTCGCCAATCCGGATTTGCTTGCTCGGGTGGATCTGATGATCCCTGAGGCGTTGGTCGCTGGCCAAGGCCTGCCGGCGGAGATTCTGAGCACCCACAACGCCGGCTACGTCCGCAACAACGCAGTGACCTCCAAAGCGGCTATCCTGACGGCCAATGGCAACGAGCACAACCTGGCCGACACGCTGGGGCATGTCATGGCCATCGGCGCCAAGGAGATGCGGGCCAATCCCGAGCCGTGGGTAGAGGCCGCGCTGCATGCTGGTGGGCTCTCGCCCGTGGCTGACGACCGAGCGGTGTTCCATGCGGCTCTGGGCGGCCTGCTCGCGTCGTCGGAGCTGTCTCTCGTCCAGCTCGGCGAGTTCTGCTCAGACATCGTCGAAGCCATGTCGGTTCGCGGCCTCCCCATCCGCGACGCGGTGGGCTTCGCTATGCCACGCGCAGGATTGCCTCGCGACAGTTCCTTCTTCTCCAACTCTAAGACCTTCGCGGCGACGCGCACGCCCTGGCTGAAGGCTTTCGCCAAGCTCTTCGCTCAGCGCGCGCCTCTGCTCAAAAAGCTTCGACAGAACGGCCAAACGCTCGACCCGGAGGAGCTCTCCGAGCGCATCGAGGCCAATGCCGCCGACATCGCGGAAGGTGCGCGCCTGGCCCTGGAGGCCTTCGCCGCCGCTCCGGCGGGCGACCAAGAGGCGGCTTCAGAGTTGGCGCAGTTCGAGTGGGAAGGCGAGGGCGTCTACCTCGCATTCGACAAGCCTAAGGAAAAGCAGCTCGGCTTGGCTGACTCGACTATCCGCTTCTTCGACCATGACTGCGACCAGGAGAACTCGCTCGGCGCCGAGGATCGCAAGCTGTTGGAGGATTTGAAGTCACGCGAGCGCCGCTCCGACTTCAATGAGGAGGACGAGGAGTTTTTCGTCCGGCATCGCCGGCTGCTCGAGCAAGACGCCAAGCTCTGCGCCCGCTGGGAGAAGGCCCTGTATGGCAAGCCCATCGAGTGCAACGACTTCTTCGACGGTTTCGCTCGCGTGGTGAATAGCCTACACGCGGGCCTTCGCGATCCCGAGGGGGAACGAATCCTGCGCTTTACGGTTGCCAAGGGACGCAAAGAGTGGCGCGAGCGCTTCAACTACGACGCCGGAAGCTACTTCTCCGCAATGTATCGCGGCTTGAAGGAGCTGATGGGCTCCAAGGCGGACTGGAAAGTGGAGCGCCTCGGTAATGCGAACCTGCCCGATCCGCTTTTCGACTACGAGGCCTTCTTCGCTAAGGAGAAGGAGCTGCGCAACGACAAGAAGAACAAGATCCGGCCCAACTCCTCGCTCTCGCGCGTGGCCCTGCAGATTAAGTTCGATGTGGCCTTGGTGCAGGTTGGCGCGGGCAAGGAGACGGTCCTAGCCAAGACCCAGCTTCTGTGGAGCTACAAGCCCACGTCGATTGGGCTGTCGATGGTGGCGGACATGCGCCGGCTCTTGGAGAAGGGCGCGGTCGGCTGCACGGAGGTCCCCCGTCGCCTGGTGAGCAAGAAGGGCGGTGTGCAGAACGTCTCGCTGCTCGACACTGGCACTTTGGAGGCCACCTACTCGACTGACGCGGGATCTCTTGTGCCCGCGGCCAACAGGCTCCGCAGCCTGCGCCACGACATCAAGACTCGCATCAAGGATCTTGCCGACGAGGGCCGGCTGACAGCACATCAGCGCGACGAGGTCAAAGTCGCCTGGGACAAGTTCGAGCAGGACTACATCAAGGCGATGGAGGACTTCGTTTCGACGGGCCTTCACGGCGAGGCGGTCATGCGCCAGGCCGAGTCCTTTGGCGCGCTGATGAACGTCCTGATGGCCCACGCCCGCGGCGACGTGTGCCGCTCGCGCCTGCTCTCCGAGATCCTCACAGTGGGCACGGCCCGCGTGGCCGGCGACAACCCAGCCCTGATCATCCCGCCTTGGCACCCTGAGCGGATGAAGGCGCTAGCGGTGAAGTCACGGCGCGTGGCGGGATTTGCCACCCACTTGCTCTCGAGTGGAAGCATCCTCTACGGGGATCGCGAAATCTTCATGCGCGAGCTCTCCGACGAGATCGCGCACCCGTTCTATCCGGAGATCGCCGTCCTCAACCGGGCCGGCGCGCCGACGCTGGTCTCAGAGAGCAGCACCGTCAACGGCTACAGCCTCTTGGAGTCGCCCACGCGTGACGCCCGGGACACTATGACCGATGTCGATCCGGCCGCCGCCGCTAAGCAAGCGCGCGAGCTCTTGGAGCGCTACGTAGGGTTGCAGCCGCACGAGGCCTCGAACCTCAGCGTCGTGCTCTACAATGCCGACGCGGCCGAGCTACCGCTGGCGGCGGTGCGAGAGCTCTCGTCGATCCAGGAAGATGGCAAGCTCCAATGCAGCGTGTCGGTGCGCCACTCGGACCCGGCGAAGCTTCGTAGCGTCTATGGCGAACTGGTCAACAAGGCTGGTGACGATCCGGATCTGCCTGTAGTCAGCGAGACCAGCGACAACTTTATCTCGAAGCTTCGCATCTCGGTGACGCCTATTTCAGCCACGCCCAGGGAGAGCGCGCAGGGCTTCAAAGCCTTCGATGTGGCCTTTCTGCACGATGTGGTCGCGCGCGCGGCTCAGTTGGAGTGGCTGCCGGTTCCCTGGACTAACGATCGGCCTAACCTGGAGCACGCCCCCTCGCGTTGGTCCTATCGCAGTGTCTCGGGCGAGAACGAGCTCAAATCGACCACGTTCCTGGCCTGTCCATGGCAGACGGCGTCCGGCTGGGCCTATGTGTCCGCAGTGGCCGCCGTTTGCCGGCAGACCGACGCGTTGCCCGACGCACGATTCCTGCCGGCGCGGCGTATCTCGCTGCAAAGCGCGGCCCTGGCCGGGATGATCAAGGACGCTCACGAGCTTGCCGAATGGGTCGCCACCTACGACGAGCTGCTGGATAAGCGGCAGCTGCAGCACAACGACATCACCGTTGTTCGCTATCGCCGCGGGTCTACCAACGGCCGCAACATGATCGTGAGCTCGACATCCGAGCTGCGGCTGCTGGGCGTGCTTGTGCGTCGGCGATTGCAGGAACTGAACCTTCAGCTTGGCCCCGAAGAGATCCAGACCGCTGCGGACACGGCCAAACGGGATGCGCTCTCCATCTCTGGCGACATCGTGCTGCGGGCGGCTAAACGCGGCGTCTCTGCAGGAGAAATGATCGGTCTGGTGCTCAGCCGCCACTTGCTCGCTGAGGAATTCAAGGCCTCCGCGGGCGGGGGCCAGGTCTTGACTGCCTATTTCCTTCTCGACGACTACGCGAGCTGGCTTTCTCAGCCGGAGAGTCGAATCGCCGACATCCTCGCGCTCAATGTGGAGGAGCGGGAGGAGGGCGTTCGCGTCGTCATTTCGATCGTAGAATCGAAATACGTCGGCGCTGATGGTCTGGCCAAAGCCCGCCGCGACTCCAAGGACCAGCTCCTGGCGACGTTGGGCATGTTTCGCGAGGCACTCTTTGGCGATCCGGGCCGGCTCGATCGCGATGTGTGGCTCGCTCGCCTGGCGGACATGCTGATCGACGCGGACATTCCTCCCGGCATGACCGGCCTCATGGAGCGGGCTCGAGCGAAGCTTCGCGAGGGAGACGTGGAGATCTCCCTCCGTGGCTATTCGCAGGTCTATGTTCACACCGCCGACGCAGGGTCGATCTCGGCGTCCGATCAAGAGCTGCTCGAGGACACCGACGGCGTCCAAGCCTGGCAGGAAGTCTTCGACCGGCCCGACCTTCGAAAGCTCGCCGAGGCCTACGCCAAGGGCATGGGCAGCAACGAGGCGCGCGCTGGCCTAGGCGCTCAGCAGCCGTGGGCAGGCCATGGTTTCAAGAAGCCCGCGCCGCGTGTGCCATGGCTCTCTGCCATGGGGCAGCTCGCCAGCGGAGCCGTCGAGGCTTTCGTTGAGGAAACCGCCGCGCTGGTCGATGCTCCGATGTCGGTTCAATCCAGCGTGCCGGCGCCCGAGCCTGCGGCGCAAAGTCCGGCCCAAGCGGACGCACCAGCGACAGCTTCGGTCATGCGCCCGGCTTCTTCTGCGCCGGCCAATCTCGGCGCGTCGCTCTCTGAGCTCGTCGCATCGAAATTCGCGGGCGGCTCCCAGGCTGATGCCGAGCGTGAGGAGTGGGCTCAGGACGTGACCAAGAAGCTCAAAGCTGCACTCAACAGCTACGGTCTCCAGGCCGCGATCCTGGGCACGCGCCTGACCCCCAACGGCTGCCTCGTGCGTCTGGCCGGCTCCGACCGGCTGCGCGTGGAGGACATCGAGAACAAGCGCACCCAGCTGCTGACCACGCATGCGATCAACCTTGTCACGGTTCAGCCAAAGCCAGGCGAGATCGTGGTGACGGTCGCCGGGGCCAAGCGGCAGGCGGTCTCGCTGTGGGAGCTCTGGTCTCGTCGCGAGCTCAATCGCAACGTCGCCGGCATCAACACGTCATTCCTCTTGGGGCTCCAAGAGATCAACGGCGCGTTGCTGTATCTGAACCTCGGCACGGAGTTCGGTGGGCTCTCCTCGCATGAGCCGCATTCGCTCGTGGCCGGCGCGACCGGCAGCGGCAAGTCTGTGCTCATTCAAGCCCTGCTATTGGACATCGCCGCTACTAATCCGAAGTATCTGGCTCAGATCATCTTGATCGATCCCAAGATGGGCGTGGACTACGCGCCCTTGGCGGACTTGCCGCACATGCGCGATGAGATCGTCACGACCAAGGAAAAAGCCGCCGAAGTTCTCGAGGCGCTGGTCCAGGAGATGGAGGACCGCTACCGAGCTTTCGCCAAAGCCAGAGCACGCGATCTGCCGACCTACAACGCAAAAGTCTCGATGGAAGAGCGCCTACCCATGGTCTTCTTGGTCCACGACGAGTTCGCCGACTGGATGCTTGACGACGCGTACAGAGCTGCGGTGGGTGCGGCCGTCCAACGTCTTGGTGTAAAAGCCCGCGCAGCTGGCATCCATCTGATCTTCGCGGCGCAGCGCCCCGACAAGGATGTAATGCCCATGCAGCTTCGCGAGAACTTGGGTAACCGGCTCATTTTGAAGGTCTCGAGCGAGGCCACTTCCAAGATTGCGCTCGACAGGCCCGGAGCCGAGCTGCTGCTGGGCCGCGGCCACCTGGCCGCCAAGCTCAACGGTGAGCAAGGCCTGGTTTTTGCGCAAGCGCCATTCCTATCGGACCAGGACATCGAGGCCGCTGTGGCGGCGATCGGACGAGACAACGAGCTTTGATAAACCGACTTGGTTAAGTTAAGGGTAAAGGTTAGGGAGAGACATGAAAATCAAGCAGCACAACTGGCCGATCTCAAAATTGGTATCGGCTCGCCCAAGCGTCAATCTGAATCCGACCTGGCAGCGGGGCGCTGCATGGAAAGATCCAAGGAAAATCCTTCTGATTGACTCCATCCTTCGCGGGATGGATATACCAAAGGTTTACTTGCGTAAGTTGCCTGTCAACGGGGTTCACAAGCACGACGCAGTTGATGGGCAGCAGCGGATTCGCGCCATCTGGGAGTTCAGAGCCGGAGACTTCTCCCTCCACCATCCGGATCCGCTGCCAGTGATTGGTGGCCATCCAATTCATGGGCTCAAGTTTTCCCAGCTCCACAAGAGCTTGCGCGATAAATTCGATGCTTTTCAGGTTAGCGTTGCTGAGATTACGTCAGCCGATAACGATGAGATAACAAATCTCTTCGCTCGATTGCAGCTTGGCGTCGCATTGAACCCTGCAGAGCTTCGTAATGCGATGTTGGCTCCGGCTCGCCACATCATTGACTCGATTGCAACTGGCCATGCTTTCTTTGAGTCGACCAAGATTCCGAACATACGATACAAGCGCCAGGACTACGTAGCCCACGTATTCGCGATGGCTGCATACAAAGGTCAGAGGAACATCAAGGCGCCAGACCTCAGAAAAATGATCCTTGAATTTGGCCCAGACCAAGGGCCAGAGTTATTAGCCATTTCATCGGCGGTGAATGAAGCGTTAACCGTTCTTGCTGAGGTGGATGCACAATTGACGCGTCGTGTCACTCAGAAGTGGCTATTTGTGGATTTGATCTGGTTAATAATCCAACAGCAAACCGCTGGGCTTGAGGTCAACGCTGACGACTTGGCCGAAAGCTTCGCTGAGTTCGATAAATTGCGCAGAAATTACACAGGCAAGCCCGAGGACTTGTTGCAGGCGAGCGGCAGCACCAAACAGGTCCGCCTCAACAAGGCCTTGTATGACTACATCATGGCTTTCCGCGCCCAAGGGGCGACCCACATCAACTTGAAGACTCGGAACACTTCGCTTCGAGCTTATTGCCTCTAATGGAGTTTCGATATGGCTTTTGATCCAACGAAAATCCCTGAGGCGCTTCGGCAAGCTTATGGTTCTGGACGTTGCGCTGTGCTGGTGGGTGCCGGTGCTTCGAAGGGAGCAGGGTTGCCTCTTTGGGGAGAATTGCTCACCAAGATGATTGACTCTGCTGTTTCACATAGGGTGATCACTGCAGAACAGGAGGCGGAATATCGCGCGCTGGCGACTCGGACTGAAAAATTTTTGATGGTGGCGTCGGGACTCAAGGATGACCTCCGAGGCCATTTCGACCAGTTTATTGAAGAGACGTTTATAACGCCCAAGCCAGCGCCCACGCCCCTGCATGAGGCCTTGGTCGCTCTTGACAAGCTCCAGTTTGTTCTGACGACAAACTACGACACCTTGCTCGAGCGCGCTTTCCGGAAACGCAATGACGACGTTTCCGTATGTTCATTTACTGATGCGGGTGAGGTTCAGCGCAGATTGTCGAGGCGCGAATTTTTTATTCTCAAAGCGCATGGGGATGCGACAAAGCTAGGCAACCAAATCGTCTTGACGGACGTGGACTATCGGAATTTACTGTTCGGACAGCGAGCGTATCAGAGCTTGCTCTCCGCCATGTTCACGATGTTCACGTTTATCTTTGTTGGTGCTTCAATGACCGATCCAGAGATTTCCTTGTTGCTGAGCTACATCGCGGACTCTTTCTCGCCTAATGCAGGGCCTACCCACTACGCCTTGATGGCAGCGGAGGATGTGACTCGGGTTGAACAGAATCGTTGGTTCAAGGATTTCAAAATCCAATTGATAACCGTCAGTAAACAAGACAACTATGCCGAGCTTACTGAATTCCTCCGGGAGCTTGGCACCCCTCCTGCTGCTGCGGGTTAGGGAAGCAATTTGAGCTACCCTTCGATTGGCCTCGCGCCTCGCGCCAACGTTCGGTGCAGCTATTTGTGGCAGACGTTGCAGGAGCCGTTTCCTTCATCCACGCCGTAGACATCGTCGATGTCCTCGGGGCAGGCCTTCACAGGCCGCAGGGGATTGATGGGGATACTCTTGCGGATGCGAGCGCGGCGGATCTCGTATTCCGCCTGTATCGCAGCCACCCGCTCAGGTTGCTCAATGTCGGTGAGCGACTCGCCCTTAGACCAGGTAAAAGGCGAACCGTGTTCCAATGCGTCCTTTTCCAGGGTCTTGGCGGTTTCATAGGCTTCGGGATGGCGCTCTCGAAGACGAACCCATTCAATTTTCTGTTGGAAGAAGCAAAACGTGCAGCCGCTGCGCGAACGCCATTCGTAATACTTCGGAAAGCCGACGCCCGAATTTTCCAAGATGTCGAGCACGCCCACCTTGTCGATGCCAACCTCGCGGAAGGGAAGCTTAACGAATAGGTTGTCGGCCTTGGCCGAGTAGCCCTCGCGATAGTCCTCGTCAGCGCGGATGGCCACATAGGATGTGACCTTGTCACCCGCCGCAAGCATCGGCTTTACCCATTTCTCGAAGGGCGCAAGCTTCAACATCTTGGTGCACCAACGCGTGTTGGGGCTTGGCAAAAAGTGGTTGTATTCGCGCAGCCAGAAGTTGAAATCACGGCCGGGATTCAGCCGAAGGATGGGCTTCCCCAACTTCCCCTCGAGCTTACCGAGGAACTCATAGACCTCCGGCAGCTCTTCGCCGGTGTCGGTGAAGAAGTATTCGATGTCGAGCTCGGGGTGTCGGTCGCGCATGTAGACGGCCAACGCGGCACTGTCTTTGCCGCCCGAGATTCCCAGAACGTGACGCTCAGCCATTGGCTGCCTCCTTGTCAATGGACGCTAGCTTCATCCCGGCCTTTGCCAGGATTGCTAGTAAGATTTCGGTTCCCAAACCTTGGCCTTCTAGCATTGAAGTGACCTCGTTTGCTTTGGCCTCCACCGTCTTGCGATGGCGATCTGATATCGCAAAGGAGCGCGAGATCATCTTGGTATCAGAGCCAGTACCGATGACCACCGCGATGGCCTCGCTGTGTGCTTTGCGACCCTGCACGGCCACGAAAGCTTCGGCTTCGCGGAAGCGCCGGGCGAACTTAGCCAACTCCAAGATTGCCGCGTCAATGTGTCGATCCACCCAGTCGCGCGGCGGCTTCTCGGCCGCCAGGCTTAGGATGCCTTCGAGCGATGCTCGGCTTCCATCGAAGTTAGCCAGGCGCGTTGCGAACGCGTCCAGACGCAGATCGCCTGAGACGCCGGAGACCGAACCGGCTCGCTCGCGCAGTGCGTCGAGATCTTCGCGGCTCGCGTCGAGCGCATCGAACATTTTGGACTCGACTTCGGCGAGCATCTTTCCGTAGGCGCCCGTGAGCTCCTGCAGCGGCGCGCGCAGGGCTTTCATATAAGCCTTGCCGTCGGCGGCATTGAGCAGCGAGGCCATGTCGACGAACAAGACCTTGTGTGGGTCACTAGCCTTTAAGAGCATGTCGCGAACGGCCTTGGCCGTCTCTCCCATTCGCTGCGTGCGGCGCGTCCACTCTGGCAGATTGAATACCATGGCCACCAGGCCACGCGCCGCTTCGAGCGGGTCGGCCGCGCCGGCGTTCTCGCCGATCTCCGCCAAGAGCTTCGCGATGCCATTGAGGATGCGGTTCTTATCCTCGTCGATGGCCACCCAGCGCAGAGAGAAACGATGGGAGTCTTGTAGGCACTCGTCGATGTCGAAGTCCGTGAGTCGGGGGACGAACATCCCGTCTTTGTAGACGGCAATGTTAGCTTTGTGCGCCAGCAGGAAGGCCGTAAGGATCACAGGTTGGATACCCTGCTTCATGCCGAAGGGGGGCGCGCTCCACAGGGCATAGATCTCGTGGGCGCCGACGCGAGCGTTGGTGTCTGCGAAGAGGGCGCGCGTCGCTTCCCACAACGGCTGAAAGCCCTCGGCGAATCCGTCGCCCGGTGGCATGCATCGCCAAGCTCCGGAGCCATCTTGACGATGCAGTTCCGTGCTTTTGAGCAGCGTCTCGTAGAGACCGCGCTCGGCCGGGAAGCCTTCGAAGCCGAGGGCTACTCGGCCCTCGGCGTTGATCAACGCGTGCAGCAGTTCGCGGCGAGCCTTCACGCTGTTGCTCGAGATGCTGTCGCGGTTGACCAGCTCGCTCCACACAGGAGGGGAATCGCTGAACACACTTTCGGCAAGGCCAGAGGCCACGGGCGAGAGCTTCGAGCCAGGTTCGATGACTTCATCTGTTCCGTCGTGCCACTTCGCCAGTGATACCGCCGCCTGGAGTTGATCCTCCAGGTCGGCGCGGGTGGCGGCCAATCGAGCGTAGACTTCGCGGCGGGCGACAGCGTCGCCCGAAAGCTCGTGGCGATCCTTGACTTGCTCTAACGCCACTAGCTCAGCGGAGAGCTCAGCGATACGGGCGTGATTGGCGGGAATGCCCACCATCACAGGCCATGGGCGAAGCTTTGAGCAGGCTTGCGCACGCAGTCGTGCGGCCCGCGGACTCATGCCCTTGTTCGGTAGCGCTAGGATGAACGTTCCGAACTCGCCATTCTTGGGCCGGAAGTCGACAGCGATTTTCTCAGCCTGCTCGATGCTGCACAGCGACAACTCCATCCAGCGCATAGAGCCGGTCTCGTGGTAGTGCCGTTTGGCCACCACCGGATGCAACCCCATAAGCTGCGCAAGGCGCGCATAGTCGACGCCAGGCGAAGAGGCTAGCGTCTGCGCGATGGCGGCGTCGATGTCGAAGTCGCTGCCTTCGAAGATCGACCACGCGCCGGTATAGCTCTTGTACAGGGCGACTTTGAGGTCGGAGAGCTTCTTGAGGGCCTCTGCGAGCTCTTCGCGTTCTTTGTCGTAGAACAGCGCCCCTATGACGGCTGCGTCGGCTGCCAGGCCGGAGCCGTTGCGGAAGAGGTCGATGACCGCGATGTTCTTGATAAGCGACACCAGCAGGGCGTCTCCCGTCTTGGCCTCAGCCCGCTCCACGGCTTCGACGGCCTGCGACCAGCGGTGCCCGTCAGGGGAGGCGAGGATCGCGGGCTCAAGATTCGAGCGTAGGTAGTCCCAGTAGTCGCTCGGGCGATACCAGCTCGCCTCGCTTCTCAGGGTTGAATTCAAGTAAGAGCGGAAGCCATTGGGCTCCACTGACGACAAAAAGCCGAAGGTGCTGCGCTCGTTTTGCCCGAACTGCCGCTTGGAGATTGGGCCCAGTAGCGCCGCCATGGCGGGGTGCAGCGGCCAGCAGGCCTCCAAGGCCGCGGCGAAGTTCTGCCCCACGGCGGGACGGCGCGAGCGGATCGCCTCGGCGATAGCTTTGGAGGCGTCGCCCATCCAGGGCGGACGTTCCTTGGCTTCGATCGCGCGGCCGATGAGCTCGACCACCTCGTCGCTCGCAGCCACGAAGGGCAAGTCGACGTAGCGGCCTTGCACCTTGGCCCAGTCGTCGCGAGTGTCGATGCCCAAGCGGGCAGCGTATTGCGCGAAGGATTGATGCAGCACGCCCACGACCACCAGGCGACCTTCGGATCGCGCGGCGGCTTCAGCGAGCTCTTGGAAGAAGTAGACATCGTCCCCGGAGCCTAGGGCAGAGGCTTCCAAGAACTTGCCCATCTCGTCAATGATGACCAGCACGCCGTCCCGCGGGCGGCTCTTGGCCTCTTCGAGCAGATCCGCGATGAGCGATTGTGCGTTGGGCTTTTTGCGCCCGTCGACCGTCTCGCCTTGCGCGCGGCGTAGCGCTGCGTAAAGCTCGGCCACGACGCTGCCACGCCGTCCCACGGCTGGAACAATCAGCCATCCCTTTTGGACAGGGAAGGCCGTGTCGAAGGGGGGCTTGGAGTCCAACTGTAGAGCTTGGCGGGCTCTTGCGCGAAGACCCTTGTTGGGGTGCAGCGCGCTTGCCAAGGCGACACCCAATGAGCTCTTGCCGCCGCCAAAGGGGCCGGTCCAAGTAAAGCAGCGTTGGTTGGTGCCGGCGAGCTGTTTACACATGCCGTCGATTACGGCCGTCGCAGTGGCGTGGCAGATGTAGCCCGAGAGGGCATCCGCGCGGCCGATGTCGGTATCGACGCGGATGGAGCGCTGGTATTGGAGCGAAATCTGGATGATGTCAGAGAGAGCCTGTTGCTTCTTCTCAGTCATAGGCGCGCCTGATCATGTTCTTGATGTCTTCACTGGAAAGATTCTTGCGGTGGACTTGGCGAAGGCCTGCGGAGTCGGTCCATTCGAGCTTGCGCCCTGTGAAGTCGGAGAGGACAATCAACCGTTGGGCGATCGATTCCTCATCGAGCTTAAAGACCCGGCCCGGCGATCCTTCTGCGTAGGCGACCGTTTCGAAAGCCAGCGAGCTTTGACCCTCAGCCTCGCGGTTCCAGAAGTCGACTAGAGCGTAGGCGAAGACGCCGTCATGAAGGGATGCTTTAGGGCCGCGGCGGAACGCGTATTGGCCCTTGTGGACTTCTTGCAGCAGGCCCAACTCGCCCAATAGCGGCTCGGCGAAGTCTTCGGGGGAGCCGCCAGCAGCGCGCGGCGCGTAGCTGCGCAGGCACGTCTCCAAGTCGCGCGAAATCGTCGCTGTCGAGAGCCGATGCTTTGGATCCAGATCTCGGGCGTAGCGGGCCAAGGGGTCTTCGAGCTCTTGGCGTGTGAATGTGGGCGCCGTTACATGGTTGAATAGCCAATGCCACGTCGTCGATCGAAAGCAACGGCCCGCGAGCTGCCAATGCGCGAGCCATGCAGTCGAGGGACTCTCGGCGTAGGGGTCGAGCCCTCCGTCACTGAGTATTTCCTTGGCAAGGCTGCGCATGCGAAAACTGTCGCCGTCCTCAAACATTACGCCGCAAGCCAAGGCCCAATGGCGGATAGAGGCGACCATGTTCTTGCCTACACCGAATTCTGCGATGGCCTTCTCATCGGCGAAGGCCGATTTTGGAATCAGTGTCCCGTCAGTAGCTTGGTCGAAAGCTTTCTTGAGCCACATTTGACGCAGGGGAAACGTCTCGTGGCCCGAGAAATGGGCCGGCATCCCCCGATAGAGTTTTTGCATGGCGGTCATGTTGGGATCTTAACCCGAACTGGTGGCTTTCACCAGTTCGGCTGCCTGCTGATTACTGTATATAACCACAGTATCTTGCGGTGCGTTATAAACGGGGCAGATCCGCATTTTCACCGTGCGACCAGGCAGGGCAACAGCTGCGTCGCTGCAAGTTTCATGAAGCCGGCACACGACATCGTGTTGGCCGGTGCGTCTGGCGCGGAAAAGTCCGATCTGAGAACGGCCATCGGGTGTGCCGCCGTTCGAGCGCAATCATCGCCGGATGCTTGAGCGCTGCCGACGCTGCTGGATCCGCGCACTGAGTAAGGTGCGCGATTTACTTGCGGCAGGAAGCAAAGCCGCCGGTAGCGAAAGGCTGGCTGCTGCGCTTGTCATCGACAGCGAAACCGACGCAATGGCCGGTCTTCTCGCCGAGGACGAGCCTCTTTTGCAGACGGTCGAAATGTTTGGCTCAGGGATAGCAGGTGAGTTCGTCCGCCCAGCGTTGTCTGGTACGCTACTATTGCGTCCAATAGTCGAGTGTTGCCGCGAGCGGTGCTTGGTTCCGCGAAAGTGTTGTAGCCGGGCGGGCAATCGAACCGAAGTGTTCGCGGAAATTTGGGGGCACATTTGGGGGCATTGAGGAGTCGATGAACTTTAAAAGTCCTTGTATATCAAGGGTGTGAGAGATGAGTTCCGTTCCTGCAGCCGCACCAGATAAAACAAGGGGTTACAGCAAGCGCTGTAACCCCTTGTCCGTTGTAAACTGCTTGGTTTTTCGATCGGAAACCGGCGGTATGTCCCATCTGCCACGGCGCACTGCCCATAGCGGCCCGACGCTCGTTCGGCTCCTGTCTCGCCTGATCCACGTCGATGCTGCGGAACCTGCCAGTTCCCTCTCCCACCAGCTAAGCCAATGGCTCGGGTGGACGGATGCCATCGCGCTGTCCGCCGCACTTACCAGCCATCCAGTGCCGGGATCGTCGCTGCCGCCGCGCCCGGGGAATGCCGAGGCGCGTGATGCCGTGCGCGTGCGCGCGGCGCTGGCCAATGCGATTGTCGATGACGGCACATCAAGCGCGCGGCGTCGTGGGCCGGGGCGCCCAGCCGTGCCGGCGGAGTCGCCTGACGCCACGGTCGATTTTGCTGTCTATCGCCACCGCTATCTGACCACGCAACAAACCATGGCGACGGAAATCGGCATATTGCGAGGCCGGCTACGCAAGGCGCTGACCGCCCGGCAGCCCGCGATGGCGAAGCTGGCGATGGTGGATACCGTCATGGAGCGCGTGGTGGGTGCGCGCGAGCAGAGCCTGCTGGCGAGCGTGCCGGCGCTGTTGGAAACCCATTTCGAGCACTTGCGCCAAGCCCATGAGCATGCGCCCCGCGCCTGGCTCACGCAGTTCCGCAAAGACATGCAGGCTGTCCTGCTTGCCGAACTGGACATCCGTTTTGAACCGGTCGAAGGGCTGCTCGCCGCCCTGCGCGCTGGCTAACTGCATAGACATGAACAGAATTCTTCCCCATATCGTCGCTTTTGTTGCCGGTCTCGCCGTGGTTTGCTGGATCGGTGCCGGCTACGCGGGCGCGAACGCGCTCGCCCTCGCCGTGACGTTGGTGATCGGTGCCTTCTACGTGACTGGCGCGTTCGAACTCCAGTGCTATCGGCAGGCGACGGCCTCGCTGGCGCATGCGGTCTCGAATTTGTCCGAGAAACCGGCGGGTCTCGGCCAGTGGCTGGACACGCTTCCAGCCGGTCTGCGCGATGCCGTCCGGCTGCGCGTCGAGGGCGAGCGCGTGACGCTCCCCGCGCCGACGCTGACGCCGTATCTCGTCGGATTGCTAGTCCTGCTCGGCATGTTCGGCACTTTCCTCGGCATGGTGGCCACGCTGCGCGGCACGGGCATGGCACTGGAAGGGGCGACGGACCTGCAAGCCATGCGTGCTTCGCTGGCGGCACCGGTGAAGGGGCTGGGTTTCGCGTTCGGTACCTCGGTCGCGGGCGTTGCCACGTCGGCGATGCTGGGCCTGATCGCGGCGCTGTGTCGGCGCGAGCGCATCGAAGCCGTGCGGCAACTCGACACCCGCATCGCCACCACGCTGCGCCCGTTCTCGCGCAGCCATCAGCGCGATGAGATGTTCCGGCTCGTGCAGCGTCAGGCCGAGGTCATGCCGACGCTGGTCGACCGTCTGCAAGACATGATGGCCACGATGGAGCGCCAGAGCCGGACCCTGGCCGAGCGCCTTGCCGCGAGCCAGGAGGCGTTTCACGGTTCGACCGAAGCGACTTACACGCGGCTGGCGTCCTCCGTCGAAGAAAGCTTGAAATCCAGTATTGCCGAGAGCGCGCGCGTAGTCAGCGCGGTGGTCGAGCCCGCCGTCAGGGAGACGATGGCCGGTCTCGCGCAGGAGATGTCGGCATTGCGCGAGACCGTCTCTGGGACGGTGCAGCAACAACTCGAAGGCATCTCGACCCAGTTCGCGACAACCACTGCCAATGTCGCCGATGTCTGGCAGCAGGCCTTGGGCGACCATCGACACGCAAGCGAAGCCCTGACGCGCGACCTCCGCCAATCACTCGATACCTTCGGTGAAGCCCTGGTACGCGAGAACCAGCAAGCACTGGCTGGCACTTCGGCCAGTTTCGCATCGCAATCAGCATCGCTGGCGGCGGCGGTGAGCCAGTCGCACGCTGATCTTCAGGCCCAGTTGCTGGCTCGCGACGAACAGCGCCTGGCCGCGTGGACCGATGCGCTCGGCGCCATGGCCGCCGCCATCGCCACGCAGACGCAAGCCCAGGCCAGTGAGACGATTGCGGAAGTGTCTCGCCTCGTCGAGGCCACGACGGCGGCCCCCAAGGCAGCGGCCGCCATCATCGAGGAACTGCGGGAGAAGCTCTCCGACGGCCTCGCGCGCGACAACGCGATGCTCGCCGAACGTGGGCGCCTGCTGGCATCGCTGGAAACGCTGCTCGATGCCGTGAACCATGCCTCCACCGGCCAGCGCGCCGCGGTTGACGGCCTCGTGACGACCACGGCGGAGCTGCTCGAGCGCGTCGGTGCCCGGTTTGCCGAGACGGTCGAGTCCGAATCCGGACGCATGGCGACGATTGCCGCGCAGGTGTCGTGCAGCGCCGTCGAGACCGCCAGCCTTGGCGAGTCGTTCGGCGCGGCCGTGCAGGTGTTCAGCGATGCCAACGGGCAGTTGGTCGCGCATTTGGAACGCATCGAGGCTGCGCTCGACAAGTCGATGACGCGCAGCGACGAGCAGCTCGCCTACTACGTGGCGCAGGCGCGGGAAGTGGTCGATCTCAGCATGCTGTCGCAGAAGCAAATCCTGGAAGACCTGCAACGGCTGGCAGCGCCGGGCGCGGCCAACGGACCGGGCGCGGAGGCCGCATGAGTGAGGACCTCGACGCCGGCGTGGAGTCAACGGCGCCCGTCTGGGCCGTCTTCGGTGACCTGATGTCGGTGCTACTGGGCGGCTTCGTGCTGATTTTGCTTGGGGTGATCGGCTTCCAGATGGAGCTGTCGGCCCGGCTCGAAGCCGAGGTCAAGCAACGGCAGGAGGAGATGCAGCGGCGCGAGACGCTCGAGAAGGCGCTGGCGGGGCCGCTTTCGGCGGGCCGTGTGACGCTCGTGAACGGGCGCATCGGCATCAGCGGGAACGTGTTGTTCGCGGTGAATTCGGACCAGTTGCAGCCAGAAGGGCGCGAGTTGCTGAAGGGGCTCGCTGCGCCGCTGGGGGCCTATCTGCATGCGCGCGACGAGATCCTGATGGTGAGCGGCTATACCGATGACACCCAGGTGCGCGACAGCAATCGCCGCTTTGCCGACAATTGGGAATTGTCTGCCCAGCGCGCACTGACTGTGACGCGCGCGTTAATCGATGCGGGCATTCCCGCCGCGATGGTGTTCTCTGCCGCGTTCGGCGCCGAGCAGCCGGTGGTGCCGAATGCCGACGTCGCGAGCCGCGCCAAAAACCGCCGCGTGGAGATCGCGCCGATTCCGAGAGTGTCCACGGGTGCGGCAAAGTCTCATGGCTGAATTGGACCCGCACCAGGACCCGCACCAGGACCCGCGCCAGGATCCGCGCGCCCGCCTCGCCGCCTGGCGCGAGCGCGGCGCCGAACGGATCGACCCGGTGCGCTTCCGATTCCTGGAAGCGCTGGCGCGGCGCTCGGCGACCCAGCATGGCGAAGCGCGCGAACTGCTCGATGCACGGCTTGCGCACCTCGTGGCGTCCTTTGGCGATGCCCTCACGCAAGCCGCCCCACGCGCTGACCGGCCGGCCAAGCCAGACGCCAGCCCGCTCGGCGGACTCGTGGAATACATCGCTGCGCGGTCCTCGGCCAGTGCGCTGCCACCTGTCGCTGGCGCGCAACGCGGTCCCGAGCCGGCGCCGGCCCTGATCGACTATTTCCGCGACAGTTGGGCGCGCGTCAGCGCCGACCGCCAGTTGCGCGCGGCACTGGACAGCGTGCCGGCGAACGCCGGGCCGCTCAATACGAATCATCTTGTGCATGGCGCACTTGCGCTGATGCAGGACGTATCGCCGGGCTATTTCCAGCGTTTCTTGTCCTATGTCGATGGCCTGGCGTGGCTCGAGCAGATGAGCCCCGGCGGCGCGCCCGCCGAGCCGACAGCACGCCGTGCCGCAAGCGCCCCAAAACGGCCGCGCGTCAAGCGCCGTGCCGCCGATGCCGACCCCCTTGCCTGATCGCCCATGGTTGCACGCATAATGTGCCGCATACAGTTGGGATAACAACAGGAAGGGTCAATGATGGATAACAATCAGGGCATGGGCGACCTCGCGCGCCTCGCCGCGGCGGTGGCCGTGGCAACGCTTGCCGCCTGCGGCGGTGGGGGCGATGACGACGGCGGTTCCGTCGTCCGCGTCTCGGAGGTGACCGCCACGACGAGCAAGGCTACCGCCAGCGCCAGCGTACTCCCCACAACGCGCTGGATGCCGGCCGTGACGGACACGTGGCAACTCCAGCTTCAGGGCAAGCTCAACACGTCGTACAACGCCGTCGTGTTCGATTTCGACCTGTTCGACACGCCGCAGGCCACCATCGACACGCTGAAGTCTCAGGGCAAGCGCGTGGTCTGCTACTTCTCCGCCGGCAGCAGCGAGAACTGGCGTTCGGATTATTCTCAATTCACGGCCGCTGACCAGGGCAACCCGCTCGATGGCTGGGCGGGCGAGCGCTGGCTCGACACGCGTTCCGCCAACGTCCGCAAGATCATGACGGCGCGGATGGATCTGGCGAAGGCGAAGGGGTGCGATGGCATCGATACGGACAATGTCGACGGCTACACCAACAACCCCGGCGTGCCGTTGACGGCCGCGACGCAGCTCGACTACAACCGCTTTCTGGCCACCGAGGCCCACGCGCGCGGGCTGGCCATCGGGCTCAAGAACGATATCGATCAGGTCGCCCAGCTTGCCGGCGATTTCGATTTCGCGGTCAATGAGCAGTGCTTCCAGTACAACGAATGCGGGGTCTACGCGGCGTTCACCACGCAGGGCAAGGCCGTTTTCAATGTGGAATATGCGGCGAAATGGAAGGACCCCGCGCGGCGCCCGACGCTCTGCGCGAAGGCTCAGGCGCTGAACCTGCGCACGGTGGTCTTGCCGCTGAAGCTGAACGATAACTTCCGCTACACCTGCGACTAGGCTGTTGCAATTCAGGCCGGGGGAGGCCGGCGAGCCGCCTCAGTCTGGCGTCTTGCCGGTTTTCTCCAGCTCGCGCCACGCCAGGAATAGCCGCGTGTCGAATTCGAGCTGGTGATAGCGTGGCTCCATGTGCTCGCAGAGCCGATAGAACGCCTTGTTGTGGTCGCTCTCTTTCAGGTGGGCCAGTTCGTGGACGACGATCATGCGGAGAAAGTCCGCCGGCGCCTCCTTGAACAGCGACGCCACGCGGATTTCCTTCTTGGCCTTGAGCTTGCCGCCCTGCACGCGCGAGATGGCGGTGTGCAGGCCGAGCGCGTGCTGCGCGGTGTCGAGGCGCGCGTCGTAGCCCACCTTGTGCAGCGGCGGCGCGCTGCGCAGGTATTCCTGCTTGATGTCCGACGTGTAGTCGTACAGCGCGCGATCCGTCTGGACCGTGTGCGGCGCCGGATAGCGCCGCGCGAGGTGATCCCCCAACCCGCCCGCCGCGATCAGCGCGCGCACCTGGTCGAGCACCCCGGGCGGATAACCACCCAGGAAGCGCATCGGATCCTTCACGCCGGGGCGCCAGCCTTCGCTCACAGACCCTTCCTATTTAGTGGTGATGATGGTGATGGTGCATCCAGCTGTTATCCACCGAGTTGACGAACGACTCGACGGCGTCCTTGTCCCCGGTGGCATGGCGCATCATCTCGCCGCACTTGCAGAAACCCTGGTACGGCAGGATGTGCGAGCAGGCCGACGTCTTTTGCAGATACAGTGTGACGGGTTTGGTGCACTTCTTGCACTTGAACTTGAGGGTAAGAGCAGCTTTCATGGCAATTCGGACCGAGTGTCGGAGGCCTCGCGGGATTCGCGGGACAAAGGCGACATTGTAACGATGCCCACGAATCAGCGTGGATCGCTGGTTTTCGACGGGGCAATCCGGAACGGCTCGATTTCGTACTGCTCGCCATGCTTGCGACAGTCATCGGCGATGGAGATCCACCAGTCCACCGTGACGATATACGTGCTGCCGTTGATGTCGTTCTCGGTGGCAACAGTGTCGCGGCCGAGTTTGAGATTTCGGCGGGCCATCGTCAGGGCTTTCAAGCGGGTGTCGGCGTAAAGGCTGGGGTCCCAGAGCATCATCAGCCGTTTTTCTTCCCAGACCACCCAGGCCAGTTCGTTGCCGCTGGGGAATTTATAGCCCACGACACAAAAGCGATTCCGCTCTCGGTTTGCTCTCTCTATCGCGAGGAGGTACTTGATTGTCGCCCTTGGGTCTAGGTAGCCCGGATCAGCGGAGACTCTGAATCGCCCGGAGGCATTGCCGGCAACAGCATCAGGTAGATCATGATTCGCTTGTGTACTGCTCCACCCTAGAAGTGCGAATAGCAGGAAGCCCCAAGGCGCTATTTTCATTGACGCGGCTCCCTGATCGCGAACGGCTCGATTTCGTACTGCTCGCCGTGCTTGCGGCAGTCATCGGCGATGGAGATCCACCAGTCGACTGTGACGAGATAGGTGCTGCCCTTGATGTCGTTCTCGGTGGCTACGGTGTCGCGGCCGAGCATTAGGCTGTGGCGCGCCATTGCCAAGCCGGCCAGCCGCATGTCCGCGTCAGAGCTTCCTCGCCAGAGCAGGAGGGTTCGCTCCTCCTCCCACAAGGTCCAGACCACCAAATATCCTTGCGGCATCCTGTAGCCAACAGTGCAAAATCGATTGCGCTGTTGGTTCTTGCCGCTACTGGCGACCAGATAGCGAATGGCTTTAGCGGGATCCCTGTAATAGGGGTTCGTCGAAGCTCTTGTGCGTCCCGTTGCGGTTTCCGAAACGGCGTCCGGTAGCTTGTCTTTGGCCATGGCATTTATCGAGCAGAAGGCCAAGAGAGCCAGGATTGTCTTTCTCATGGAAGTCGCCCTATTTTTTGGCATTCAACTGCGCAAGAAACGACTTGGTCAATGTGTAGAACTGCTGGCCTCCAAGTTGTTGAAATGGCTCGAAATTGGGCCCCGGTGGCTTTGACGGAAGCGTTCGCCATGCGTACATCTCGCCGGCAGATGGGTCGTTTCCAAAATGCTTTCCACTGGCGACCGCTATCGCATTTTCCACGTAGGTTCGGAAGGCCGCGTTTTTTGCGTGCGTACCGTCGTTCGCAATGTTCATGGTTTTGTTCAGCAGAAGCGCCGGACGGTCCGCAATGATCGGGTAGCTTTCGAAACCCTCTACCTGATTGGGTGCCTTGATAAGATCGGTCAAGCTGGTGGCACCGCGCGCTGCAAAATGTGTTGCCCCGAGGCGTAGCCGATTACGCATGACATGCACCATCCATTGCATGCACTTGAGCGCCTCATCCAGACTGCTGAACTTGTCGCTATCGGGGTTCGCGTTCTCCACCACCAACATCCGCGTCAAAATCCCCGCCTCGGTCCCCGCGTCTGGCAACTCATGCCTTGGCAACACCTCCACCGTCAGCCTCGGCGTATTCGCATCCCGCTGGGTGGTGCCATATATATAGGCATCGACATGCACCACCCGCCGGCTCACGATGCCGGTTTCGCTGACTTCGATCTTCAGTTGTTGCTCGATATTCCGGTCATTGACCTTGAGCGGGAGGATTCTCAAGGTGGAGTCGCTGCTCCGGAAGGCGAGATGCCTGCGGTTCGGGCCCAGGCCCGAGACCCTGAAAGGGAGTTGGTTTCCAGCGATGAGCGTGATTTGCGCGCCCATTGCCGCGCCGCTGCGGCGCAATAGTTTTGCCATGTCGGGTCCGATCCAGTGGTGAACCCGCCTGATTCTCCGAACCGCTCCTTGCCTCTGCAATGAGACGAGTCTGAAATTGGGCGCCATTTTTGCCGTGCCCGCGGCACGCCGGCCCCGCCCATCCGCCTGCTACACTCCCGCCATTCCTAGTCACACACCGCACACCTCCATGGCACAGTACGTTTTCACCATGAATCGCGTGGGCAAGATCGTTCCGCCCAAGCGTCACATTCTCAAGGACATTTCGCTGTCCTTCTTCCCCGGCGCCAAGATTGGCGTGCTGGGCCTGAACGGCTCGGGCAAGTCCACGGTGCTGAAGATCATGGCTGGCCTGGACAAGGAGATCGAGGGCGAAGCCACGCCGATGCCGAACCTGAACATCGGCTACCTGCCGCAGGAACCGCAGCTCGACCCCGAGCAGACCGTGCGCGAGTCGGTGGAAGAGGCGCTCGGCGGCGTGTTCGAGGCGCGCAAGAAGCTCGACGAGATCTACGCGGCCTATGCCGAGCCGGACGCCGATTTCGACGCCCTGGCCGCCGATCAGGCGAAATACGAGGCCATCCTGGCCGCCAGCGACGGCAACAACGTCGACCTCCAGCTCGATATCGCCGCCGATGCGCTGCGCCTGCCGCCGTGGGAAGCCAAGGTCGGCCATCTGTCCGGTGGCGAGAAGCGCCGCGTGGCGCTGTGCCGCCTGCTGCTGTCGCGCCCGGACATGCTGCTGCTCGACGAACCGACCAACCACCTGGACGCCGAGTCCGTAGACTGGCTCGAACAGTTCCTCACGCGCTTCCCGGGCACCGTGGTGGCCGTGACCCACGATCGCTACTTCCTCGACAACGCCGCCGAATGGATCCTGGAGCTGGACCGCGGACACGGCATTCCGTGGAAGGGCAACTACAGCTCGTGGCTGGACCAGAAGGAGCAGCGCCTGAAGCAGGAAGAGTCGACCGAGTCGGCGCGCCAGAAGGCACTGAACAAGGAACTGGAGTGGGTGCGCCAGAACCCGAAGGGCCGGCAGGCCAAGTCGAAGGCGCGTCTGGCGCGGTTCGACGAACTGAACAGCCAGGAATACCAGAAGCGCAACGAAACCCAGGAGATTTTCATCCCCGTGGGCGAGCGCCTCGGCAACGAGGTCATCGAGTTCGACGGCGTGAGCAAGGGCTATGGCGACCGCCTGCTGATCGACAACCTGAGCTTCAAGGTGCCGCCGGGCGCGATCGTCGGCATCATCGGGCCGAACGGCGCCGGCAAGTCCACCTTCTTCCGCATGCTGACCGGCAAGGAGCAGCCGGATAGCGGCGAGATCAAGATCGGGCCGACCGTGAAGATGGCGTTCGTCGACCAGAGCCGCGACGCGCTGGATCCGAACAAGACCGTGTTCGAGGAAATCTCGGGCGGTTCGGACGTGCTGACCGTGGGCCGCTACGAAACGCCGTCGCGCGCCTACATCGGCCGCTTCAACTTCAAGGGCGGCGACCAGCAGAAGCATGTGGGCACGCTCTCCGGCGGCGAGCGCGGCCGGCTGCACATGGCCAAGACGCTGATCGCGGGTGGCAACGTGCTGCTGCTCGATGAACCGTCGAACGATCTCGACGTGGAAACGCTGCGCGCGCTGGAAGATGCGCTGCTGGAATTCGCGGGCTGCGTGATGGTGATCTCGCATGATCGCTGGTTCCTGGACCGCATCGCCACGCACATCCTGGCGTTCGAGGGCGATTCCCACGTGGAATTCTTCCCCGGCAACTACCAGGAATACGAGGCGGACAAGAAGCGCCGTCTCGGCGAGGAAGGCGCCAAGCCGAAGCGCATCCGCTACAAGCCGATCGTACGTTGATCGTGGGATTCCCCTCTCCCGCGCGGGGGAGGGGAATCCGCAGGCATCACCCCCGCATCACCCCCGCACCAGCCTCACCTTCGTGATCTCCGAAGGCGCCCCGAAGCGTTTCGGTGGCCCCCAGTAGCCCGTACCGCGGCTCACATACACCCACAGGTTTTCATGCCGGTTCAGCCCATGCACGTAGGGCTGCTGCATCGGCACGAACAGGTTCCACGGCCAGAACTGCCCGCCATGGGTATGTCCGGACAATTGCAGATGGAAGCCGGCCGCCGCTGCCGCCGGTGCGGTACGTGGCTGGTGGGCCAGCAGCACCCGCACCGCCGCGTGCGCCGGCGCGCCGGCCAGCGCCTGCACCGGGTCGCTGCGATGGCTATCGATGAAGTGGCCTGCCGAATAGTCGGTCACGCCGCCCAGCACCAGCGCTGCGCCGTCCCGCTCCACCACCACATGCTCGTTCATCAGCACGCGCAGGCCCAATCGGCGTAGTTCAACGATCCACGCTTCGGCGCCCGAGTAGTACTCATGGTTGCCGGTCACGACGAAGGCCCCGTGTTTGGCCGATAGCCGGCCCAGCGGTGCGGTGTGGTCGGCCAGCTCGCGCACGGTGCCGTCCACGAGGTCGCCGGTCACGGCCACCGCATCGGCCTGCAGCTGGTTCACGCGGTCCACGATGCGGTCCAGGTAGGGCTTCTTGATCGTCGGGCCGACGTGGATGTCGCTGATCTGGGCGATCGTGAAGCCGTGCAGCGCCTCGGGCAGGTTGGGAATCGGCACATCCACCTCGACCACCCGGGCCAGCCCGCGCGCATTGAAATAGCCGATCACGCTGACCAGCAGCGCCAGCCCCACCACGGCGGCCGCGCTGTCGGGCAGCAGGGCGGGCGGATGCCAGCCCACGGCCAGCGTCCCGAGCAGGAACAGGTCGCGCGCCGCGGTCAGGATCAGCAGCGTTGAGAAAAATCCCATCGCCAGCATGCCGAGCCAGGAAACCCGGTCCGCCCAGGGCGGCGTCAGGCGCCGTGCCAGCAGCGCGGTGGGCAGCAGCAGGGCCGAGATGACGAGCCAGAGCGCGCCCAGGCAGGCCACGGCCATCGGCACGGGCAGGTCCGGCAACAGCCGCACGCCGATATAGCCATGCAGCAGCGCCGTGATGGAGGCGGCAAAGAGAATCGAACGGCGGGGCGGCAGGGCGCTCATCGGATGGCCTTAGGCATCGTAGTTATCCGAGGAAGGTGAGGCTGGCATAACGCGGCTTCAAGGGCAGGGTGCCAGATTCAGAGGATTCTCAAGCGAAGCAAGATGCACACCTGGCCTCAGGCCGGGCGGTCCAAACCGTACCCAGTGCTGCGGTGATCTGCGCGGATTCAACGTACGAAATGAATGTTTTCGACAGGGATTGTCCCGTCTGAGCGCCTCCATTAGATTCCTCTCAGCAGCCCGCTTGTGCCGGATGCTGCGCAATTCGACGGAGTCGCCATGTCGTTCCGCTTCATGCGTGGGTTGTCCTGCCGGGCGATGGTCGCCCTGGCCTTGCTGGGCGCCACCGCGCCAATCCTGGCTGCACAGCCGCCGGCGCGCTCGCCGCTCACGCCACTCACGTGGCCGCGCAACTTTGATACCGCCGGCGACCACATCGAGCTCTATCAGCCAGAAATCGAGAAATGGGATGGCACCCGCATGTCGGGCCGCGCCGCCGTGGCGGTGGGCCCGCGCGACGGCACGCCGACCTACGGCGTGGTGCATTTCTCCGCGACGGCCGACATCGACAAGCCCTCGGCACTGGTCCAGCTCTCCCAGATCGAGATCGAAAGCGTGGAAGTCCCCACCCGCCCCGACGCGGCCGACACGGTGCGCCAGGCGGTCATCGCGCGGCTGCCGGCCAAGGGGCTGACGGTGCCGCTGGATCAACTGCAGGCCAGCTACGCGGTGTCCCAGCAACTGGGCCGCGCGGTGCGCGTGCCGGTGAAGAACGACGTGCCGCAGATCCTGTTCGCCACCACGCCGACCTTGCTGGTGCATGTCGATGGTGAACCCGCGTGGCGCGCCGTGGGCGGCACGTCGCTGGAGCGGGCGATCAACAGCCGCGCCCTGCTGTTGCGCGAAGCGGGCGGGGAGCTTTGGCTCAACGCCGCCGGTTACTGGTACAAGTCCGAGTCGGCGGGCGGCGCGTGGGCCGTGGTGCCGTCGCCGCCGGCGGCCCTGCTCGGCGCGGCCAGCAAGATCCAGGCAAACAAGGCCGAGCCGAAGCCCGATCCGATGTTGCCGGCCAGCGGCAAGCCGCCCGCGCAGGCGCCGGCCGTGCTGCTGGCCACGCAGCCGGCCGAACTGATCGTCACCAGCGGCGAGCCGAAGATGACCCCGGTGGGCGGCACCAGCCTGCTCACGGTGTCCAACGCCGATCACGCGGTCTTCGTCGATCCATCCACCAACCAGTCTTACGTGCTGCTCTCGGGCCGCTGGTTCCGCGCGCCAATGCTGACCGGGCCGTGGACGCACGTGGCTGGCAATCAGCTACCGGCCGACTTCGCCAAGATCTCCCCGCAGGATCCCAAGGCCAACGTGCTGGTCTCGGTGCCGGGCACGCCGCAGGCGCGCGAGGCCGAGATCGCCGCCACGATTCCGCAGACGGCATCGGTGGCGCGGGCCAAGGCCACGGTGGCCGTGGTCTATGACGGCACGCCGAAGTTCGTGCCGATCACCGGCACCTCGCTGCAATACGCGGTGAACACGGGCACGCCGGTGATCGAGGTGGATAGCAACCATTACTACGCCGTGGCCAACGGCGTCTGGTTCACGGCGAGCGTGCCGGGCGGACCGTGGCATGTGGCCACCGAGGTGCCGTCCGCCATCTACACCATCCCGCCGAGTTCGCCGATCTACTACGTCACCTACGTGCGGGTCTACTCGGTCACGCCTGAGGCGGTGGTGGTCGGCTACACCCCGGGCTACATGGGCGTGGTGGTCAACCCGGACGGCACCGTGGTCTACGGCACCGGCTATGTCTATCCGCCCTATGTGGGCGCCTACTACTACGGTTACCCCGCCACCTACGGCTATGGCGCCGGGTTTGCCGTGGGCGTGACCGAGGGCTTCGCGT
Organism: Cupriavidus sp. 10L45; assembly: GCF_056395225.1. Classification (NCBI taxonomy): domain Bacteria; kingdom Pseudomonadati; phylum Pseudomonadota; class Betaproteobacteria; order Burkholderiales; family Burkholderiaceae; genus Cupriavidus; species Cupriavidus sp. 10L45. The sequence continues at coordinate 56,813 of NZ_JBFTJC010000014.1, read as the reverse complement.
TCGGCTTCGCGGCCGGCGCCATCTGGGGCGCGGCGTCGCCGTACTGGGGCCCGTACTGGTGGGGCGGCGGCTACGGCTGGAACTACGTCAACGTGAATCAGGCGAATTTCTATGGCCGATGGGGCCAGGGCACGGTCACGCACGCCCAGGGCTGGAACGCGTGGACCGGCACCCAGTGGCGCGGCACGGCGGGGTCCGGCTACAACCCGGCCACCGGCGCGCGCTACCAGGGCAGCCGGGGCGCCGCATTCAATCCGTATTCGGGCGACTACGCCGCCGGGCGGCAGGGCTCGTTCTCGAATCCATCCACCGGGCGCGAAGGCGCCGGGCGCGGCGGCGTGGTCGGCAACGAGTACACGGGCAACTACGCGGGCGGCCGGCAGGTGGCGGGCTACAACGCGCAAACCGGCCGGGCTGGCGCCGCCGAGTTCGGCGTGGCCGGCAACACCCAGACCGGCGACCACACCGCCGGCAGCCGCGGTGTGGTGGTCAATCCGAACAAGAACAACGCCGTGGCGTGGAACAACGGCAACGTCTACGCCGGCCACGACGGCAACGTCTACCAGCGCACCGACGATGGCTGGCAGCAGCACACCCCCAACGGCTGGCAGCCGGTGCAGCCAAACAGCGACGTGCAGAACCGGCTCGACCAGCAGCGCCAGGCGCGCGATGTCGGCCAGCAACGCTTCGGCAATTCCGCGCAGCAGTGGCAGGGCCGCGGGGGCGGCTTCCAGGGCGGGGGCGGGCGCTTCGGTGGCGGCGGATTCGGCGGCGGAGGCGGTCGCTTCCACGGCTTCCGGCGCTGATCGCGCGCAGTCTCGAACCCGCCTGTCCGCAGAGACTGCATCGAACGATTTTGTTGAAGGCGGCGACGAAAAGTTTGAATGGTGGCGCCGCCGACACCGCTTTAACCTGCCCACACGCACGTTGTGCGGCACGCCGCCGCGCAGCGAGACCCAACCGCAGCGGAGCGGCACATGAAACTGGTTTTCCCCATCGTCCTGGCCGTTGCCGCGCTCGGCCTGGGTGCCTGCAAGAAATCCGAACCCCCGCCGGCAGCCCAGCAGGCCGTGCCGGTGCAGGTGGTCAAGACGGCGGCGCAGGACCTGCCCGTGACCTTCGATTTCGTCGGCCAGACCGAGAGCGACCAGGCCGTCGATATCCGCGCCCGCGTGGCCGGCTTCCTGATCAAGCGCAACTACACCGAAGGCGCGGTGGTCAAGGAAAACCAGCTGCTGTTCGAGATCGACCACAAGCCGTTCCAGGTCCAGCTGGACGCCGCCCGGGCGCAGCTGGCCCAGCAGAAGGCCCGGTTCGAGGTGGCCCGCGCCAACCTCGCCCGTGTGAAGCCGCTGGCGGCGCGCAACGCGCTCTCGCAGAAGGATCTCGACGACGCCAACGGCAACTTCCACGAGGCCGCCGCCGGCGTGGAGCAGGCCCAGGCCGAGGTGAAGACCCAGGAACTGAACCTGTCCTACACCTACGTGCGCTCGCCCGTGGATGGCGTGTCCAGCTTCGCCGTGCTGCCGGTGGGTGCCTATGTCAGCACGTCCAACAGCCTGCTGACCACGGTCTCCACGCTCCAGCCGATGCGGATCAACTTCAGCATCTCCGAGCCCCAGACGCTCGAGTTCCGCGCCCAGCGCGAGGCGAAGTCGCTGGTGGTGCCGCACGACGATCAATACACGGTGACCGTGATCATGGCCGATGGCAGCGAGTACCCACAGAAGGGCCGCATCACCTTCGCCGATGCCACGTACAACCAGAACACCGGCACCTACCTCGTGCGCGCGCTGATGCCGAACCCGGGCGGCCAGTTGCGGCCCGGCCAGTTCGTGCGCGTGCTGGTCAGCGGCGCGAGCCGCCCCGGCGCCATCGTCGTGCCGCAGCGCGCGGTCATGCATGGCCCCAAGGGCGATCTGGTCTACGTGGTGGACAAGGACAACAAGGCCCAGCCGCGGCCGGTGATGGTGGGCGAGCTGTCCGGCTCGATGTGGCGCATCGCCAAGGGGCTCGAGCCGAACGAGACCGTGGTGGTGGACGGCGCCGGCAAGCTGGCGGCCGGCGCACCGGTGCGCGTGACCGGCGAGGCCCCGCCGGCGGCGGTCGGCGAGGGCAGCCGCCCCGTCAGTGCCCCGGCCAGTGCCCCCCCGGCCCCGGCCAAGACCTGAACCGGAGCGCCCCATGATTTCCGCCTTCTGCGTCAAGCGGCCGATCTTCGCGGTGGTGATGTCGATGATCATCGTCATCGGCGGCGGCGTGGCGATGTTCGCGCTGCCGATCGCCCAGTACCCGGACATCACCCCGCCCCAGGTCACGGTCAGCGCCACCTATGCGGGCGCCGACTCGGACACCGTCGCCCAGACCGTGGCCGCGCCCATCGAGACCCAGGTGAACGGTGCGGACAACATGATCTACATGCAGTCCACGTCATCGCCCACCGGCTCGATGACGCTCAACGTCTACTTCGACATCGGCACCGACCCGGACACCGCCCAGGTGCAGGTGCAGAACCGAGTGAACCTGGCGCTGCCGCAGCTGCCCGAGGCGGTGCAGAAGACCGGCGTCAACGTGGAGAAGCGCTCCACCAGCTTCCTGCTGCTGATCGGGATCTATTCGCCGGATGGCCGCTTCGACCAGCAGTACATCAACAACTACGCGAACCTGTACGTGCTGGACGCCATCAAGCGCGTCAACGGCGCCAACCAGGCGCAGATCATGGGCTCGGCGGACCTCGCCATGCGCATCTGGCTGCGGCCGGACCGCATGGCGGCGCTCGGCATCACCAGCAAGGACGTGCAGAACGCGGTGCAGAGCCAGAACGAGCAGTTCGGCGCCGGCAGCGTCGGCCAGTCGCCGAACGCCAACCCGGTGGAGCTGTCGTTCCCGCTGGTGACACCGGGCCGGCTGACCACGCCCGAGCAGTTCGAGAACATCATCCTGCGCGCCGATGCCACGGGCGCCGCCATCGTGCGGCTGCGGGACGTGGGCCGCGCCGAGATCGGCCAGCAGCAGTACATGCTGCGCTCGGCCCTGAACGGCAAGCCGGCGACGATCATCGCGGTCTACCAGCAGCCCGGCTCCAACGCGCTCCAGGTGGCCAACGACGTGCGCAAGACGCTCGACGAGATGGCCAAGACCTTCCCGGCCGGCGTGGCGTACAAGGTCTCGCTGGACACCACCGAGTTCGTCAGCGCCTCCATCGAGGAAGTGGTCCATACGCTGGTCGAGGCCGTGATCCTGGTCGTGCTGGTGGTCTTCATCTTCCTACAGAACATCCGGGCGACGGTGATCCCGGTGCTGGCCGTGTTCGTGTCGATCATCGGCACCTTTGCCGGCCTGCTGGCGCTGGGCTTCTCGATCAACCTGCTGACGCTGTTCGCGCTGGTGCTGGCCATCGGCATCGTGGTGGATGACGCCATCGTGGTGGTAGAGAACGTCGAGCGGAACATGGCCGAGTTCAAGCTCTCCCCGCGCGAGGCCACCCTGCGGGCGATGGAGGAGGTCACCGGGCCGGTCATCGCCATCGTGCTGGTGCTCTCGGCGGTGTTCATCCCGGTGGCCTTCGTCTCGGGCACAACCGGGCAGCTCTACCGGCAGTTCGCGCTGACCATCGTCATCTCGGTGGTCATCTCGGGCTTCTGCGCGCTCACGCTCTCGCCGGCGCTGGCGGCGCTGATCCTGAAGCCGGGGCACCACACGCCGTGGCGCGGCTTCGTCTGGTTCAACGAGCGGTTCGACCGCCTGGTGCACCACTACGGCGGCTGGGTGCGCACGATCATGCGGCGCGCGGTGGTCGCGCTGGCGATCTTCGGGGCGATGCTGCTGGCTACGTGGCAGCTGTTCGCGCACATCCCCACGGCCTTCGTGCCGTCCGAGGACCAGGGCTACATCCTCGTGGCGGTGATCATGCCGGACTCCGCGAGCCTGGACCGCAGCGAAAAGGTCACCTCGCAGGTGGCCGAGATGTTCCGCAAGCACCCGGCCGTGGAGGATGCCTCCGCGCTGACCGGCTACAGCTTCATCGACAGCCAGTACAAGACCAACGCCGGCACGGTGTTCGTCGGCATGAAGAGCTTCAAGGATCGCGGTTCCGCCGATCTGGGCGTGCCGGCGATGCTGGCCGAGATGACGCCCAAGCTGCGCGCGATTCCCGAGGCGGTGATCATTCCGGTCAATCCGCCGTCGATTCCCGGGCTGGGCTCGCAGGGCGGCTTCGAGTTCTGGATCCAGAACCGGGGCACCGGCAACACGGCCGAGCTGGAAGGCGTGACGCGCCGCTTCATCCAGGCAGCGGCCGCGCACAAGGAACTGGGCCGGTTGACCAGCACGATCCAGTCGGCCTCGCGCCAGATGCGGGTGGAGGTGGACAAGGAAAAGGCCGAGACCATGGGCGTGCCGATTGCCGATGTCTACGGCACGCTGCAGACGCAATTCGGCTCGCTCTACGTCAGCCAGTTCACGCAGTACAGCCGCGTCTGGCAGGTGATCCTGCAGGCCGAGCCGCAGTACCGGGCCACGCCGACGAATCTCGAATACCTGTACGTGCGCGGGCGGGACGGCAAGATGGCGCCAGTCTCCGGGCTGCTGAAGACCTACTACTCCAGCGGGCCGGACCTGCTCTCGCGCTTCAACAACTTCCCGGCGGCCAAGATCACCGGCGATGCCGCGCCCGGCCACAGTTCGGGCCAGGCGCTGGCGGCCATGGAGGCGGTGGCGCGGGAGGTGCTGCCCGCCGGCTACAGCTTCGCCTGGAGCGGCGAGGCCTTCGAGCAGAAGAAGTCCGGCAACACCACCACCATCGTCTTCGTGTTCGGCATCGTCATGGTGTTCCTGATCCTGGCGGCGCAGTACGAGTCGTGGTCCTTGCCGCTCTCGATCCTGACCGCCGTGCCGTTCGGCATCTTCGGCGCCCTGATGGCGATCCTGTTGCGGGGCTTGTCGAACGACGTGTACTTCCAGATCGGCATGGTGACGCTGATCGGGCTGGCGGCGAAGAACGCCATCCTGATCGTGGAATTCGCGGTGATGAAGCACAAGGAAGGGCTTTCCCACGCCGATGCCGCCGTGGAGGCCGCCAAGCTGCGGCTGCGGCCGATCGTGATGACCTCGCTCGCCTTCATTCTTGGCGCGGTGCCGCTGTTCATCGCCTCGGGGGCGGGGTCGAATTCGCGGCATTCCATCGGCACCGGCATCATCGGCGGGATGATCGCGGCCACTTCGCTCGCGCTGCTGTTCGTGCCGCTGTTCTCGTGGCTGGTGGGCACGGCCGCCGACAAGTGGGCGGCGCGCCGCCCGCGCAAGGTCGCGGCGCCATCCACTTCGCATCCTTCACCGAGCGCCGGGGAGCCATCATGAATGCCGTACTGCGTAGCACTGCGATGTCGGCCGCCTGTCTGGCGATCCTGGGCGGCTGCGCCATCGGCCCGGACTACGCGCGGCCGGAGGCGGCCGAGCCGCCCAACTACCGGATCGACAGCGGCGTGCTGACCGTGGCCGCCGACAGCGACTGGTGGAACAGCTTCAACGACCCGGTGCTGACCGCGATGGTCGAGGCGGCGCTGCGCAGCAACTACGACGCGCGCATCGCGGCGGCCCGCATCGACGAATTCCGGGGCCAGCTGATGGTGGCGCGCTCGGGCTTCTATCCGCAGCTGAACGCCACCGCCTCGGCGGCGCGGCAGAAAAGCGGCTCGTTCAACGGCACGCCGTTCGCGGCGCTGGGCGGCCCGCGCAACAGCTACGAGGCGCTGCTGAACGCCAGCTGGGAGATCGACCTCTGGGGCCGCATCCGCCGGCAGGCCGAGTCGGCCGAAGCCAGCCTGTGGAATGCCGAGTACACCCGGCGCGGCGTGGTGCTGGCGCTGGCGGCCTCGGTGGTGCAGGGCTACGCCACGCTGCGCGGGCTCGATGCGCAGCTCGAGGTGGCGCGCGCCACGCTCGACGCACGCGGCCGCGCACTCGACATCTTCCAGCAACGCTATCAGGGCGGCGTGATCTCGCAGGTGGAGTTGTCCCAGGCCGAGAACGACTTCTATTCGACCGAGGCGACCATCCCGCCGCTGCGCACGTCGATCGCCCAGACCGAGAACGCGTTGTCCGTGCTGCTGGGCCGCGAGCCGGGGCCGGTGGAGCGCGGCAAGCCGGTGAACGAGCTGACGGCGCCGGCCATCGGCGCCGACCTGCCTGCCGCGCTGCTGGCGCGCCGGCCGGACGTCCTGCAGGCCGAGCAAACCGCCGTGGCCGCCAACGCGCAGGTGGGCGCCGCGCTGGCGCTGTTCCTGCCGTCGGTCAATTTGTCGGGGTTCTTCGGCGCGCTGGCCACCTCGCCGGCGGGCCTGTGGCAGAGCGCCTCGCAGATCTGGGGCTTTGGCGCCAACCTCGCCCAGCCGGTGTTTCAGGGCGGGGCGATCCGGGGGCAGGTGAATACGGCCGAAGCGGTGCGCGACCAGGCCATGCTCGGCTATCAGTTCAGCGTGCTCAATGCGCTGGCCGATGTGAACAACCAGCTGTCCAACGGCATCGAGACCCGTAACCGGCTCGGCAGCCTGCGCCGGCAGGAGCAGAGCCTGCTGATCTACGCGGACCAGTCCAGCGCGCGCTACGAGGGCGGCTATTCCAGCTATCTCGAAGTGACGGACGCCCAGGAGAAGCTGTTCACGGTGCAGTTGGCGGCGATCCAGGGGCAGGTCGATGTCCTGACCGGCACCGCCTCGCTGTACAAGGCGCTTGGTGGCGGCTGGCCCGCCATCCCGAGCGATGTGCGGGACGCCGGCCTGACCGGCGACGCCCGCGCTACTGTGCCGCCTCCGCCCCCTCCCGCTAAATAGAAGTCCCTTCCCTCAGCGCGGCGACCACTCGCCGCGCCGCACGCCCAGCGCCGTCACCAGCCCGTAGGCCGTGATGCCGAGCGCCACGCCGAGGAAATGGCCGTCGATGCCCATCCCCGCCACATTGGCGAGCAGCCAGCCGCCACCGGCCGCCAGCGCGATGCGGCACAGCCCGGCGGCGATGGGGCCGCGCATCCGCCCGGCGCCCAGCGAGGCGAAGTAGAGCGCCATGCCCAGCCCGAAGCCGCCGAAGGCCGGCCCCACCCAGGACAGCGCCCGCGCGGCAATCTCGCGGACTTCGACATCGTCGGTGAACAGCGACGCGAACGACATCGGCGCCAGTCCCACGGCGGCGCCCACGGCCCCCGCGATGACCAGTGCGATCAGCGCGCCCACCCACGCCGTGCGGCGCGCGGTATGCCAGTCCCCGGCGCCTACGGCACGGCCGACCAGCGCGGTCAGCGCCGAGCCCACGCCGAACGCGAGCGGAATCATCAGGAATTCCAGGCGCGCCGAAATGCCATACGCGGCCACCACCGAGGTGCCGTAGTGGCGCAGCTGCGCGGTGACGAGGATGGTCGTCAGGTTGGCCACCGAGGCCAGCGCGCACGCCACCAGCCCGACCGACAGGATGCGATGGAACAGCGCGCCCGAGGGCCGCACGCGCAGCGTCGGCACAAAGCCGGCGCCCCCGCGCATCACCACCCAGGCCATGGCGAGCGAGGCCGCCCAGGACACCGCCGCCAGCGCCGCGCCGATGCCGGCGAGACCCATGCCCATACGCTCGGCGAAATACCACGACAGCACCGGGAACACGATCCACATCACGCACAGCACGCGCGCGGCCAGCGCGTGGCGCCCGCCGCCGCGCAGCACCGAGGCCAGCGTGTTGGTCAGCCAGGCGGGAATCGCCCCCACGCCGAACAGCCAGATCGCGTAGGTCGCGGCGGCCTCGGCGGCGGTGGGGCCGGCCACCGCGCCGAACACGGCATGCGGGAAGCCGGCCAGCGCCACGGCGAAGGCCAGGCCGGCCACCACGGCGATGATCACCGCGTGCATGACCAGCGACGAGGCGTCCTCGCGCTTGCCGGCCCCGAGCGCGCGGGCGATGGCCGACACCACGCCGCCGCCCATCGCGCCGGCGGACATCTGCTGGAGCAGCAGCGCAAAGGGCAGTACCACGGCCCAGCCGGCCAGCGAGGCGGTGCCCTGGCGCGCGGCCAGCCAGGTTTCGATCAACTGCGCGCCGGCCTGGAGGAAGGCCACCAGGCTGGTCGGCGCGGCCAGCACGGCGATGCGGCGGGCGAGTTCGGAGGCGGGAACGGGGTCGGCAGGGGCCTGGGCGCTCGCGCCGAGGGTGAGGGCATCGGGCTTATTCATGGTCGATGGCCTCGGTGCCGGCGCCGGCTTCGACGCTGGCTTCCCCTTCGCCGAAGCGCGCGCGGATGTAGCGGCCCGCGCCGGGGCCGGGCCGCACGCGCAGGTCGTCCGCGGTGATCGTGCTGCCATCGGGCCGGGTCAGGCCGCCGGCGACGATCTCGCCGCCGTCGCGCTTGTCCTCGAAGATCGTCGGCGGCCCTTTCTCATCGGCCAGCCAGCGCTCCGCCCACTGCTTGAGCGACACGTACACGGGGAAGAAGTCGCGGCCCATCTGGGTCAGCGTATAGATATGGCGCGCGCCGCCGCCCGGCGCCGGTGACTTCTCCAGCAGGCCATGGCTGACCAGCGTCTTGAGCCGCGCGCTGAGAATGTTCGGCGCAATGCCGAGGTGCCGTTCGAATTCGTCGAAGCGCGTGCTGCCGTAGTAGGCCTCGCGCATCAGCAGGATCGCCCAGCGCTCGCCGAGCATCGCCATCGAGCGCGCCACGGGGCAGGGCATGTTGGAAAAATCGGTGGGGGCCATGTCTCCTCTTTTACTTTTGATCTGCAAGTTGAGGAGAGAATAGCTTGCAAATTGAAAGTTCGCCAGCCCGTTTTCTAGGAGGTGCGGAAGACGTCGAGCCCGGCCACCGCCTCCCGCAGGAACGAAATCAGCGCCCGCGTGGCCATCGACGGATGCGGATTCGGCGTGGTGATGATGTAGAGCCGATTGCCCAGCCCTTCGGGCTTCCAGTCTGGCAGCACCGGCACCAGTGAGCCGCGCCGCACATCCTCCCAGCCGGCGTAGACCGGCAGCAGGCTGATGCCATGGCCCTCGCGCACGGCCCGGATCAGGAAGGGAAAGTGTTCCGATTGCAGGTAGGGGGTGATCTCGACGCTACATCGTTCCGGCCCATTGCAGCTATCGCGGCCCAAGGTCAATGAGAATCGTCTGGTTGTGTAGGGCGGACAGAGAAATCGGCATGCGGCGAGATCGGCCGGCTCCCGCACGGGCGGCACCTGAGCGAGGTAGCCCGGCGAGGCGCACAACTGCCAGCGGATGGCGCAGACCTCGCGCGCCACGGTGTCCAGCGGCGGCTCGGAGGTCACGCGCAGTGCCACGTCGATCTCGGCGGCAATCAGGTCCGTCACGCGGTTGGCGAAGAACACGCGCAGCGAGATGCCCGGGTGCCGCTCGGCAAACTGCAGCAGCAGCGGGGCGATAAAGGCGTCCCCCAGCCCGGTGGGCACGCTGACCCGCACATGGCCGCGCAGGGTCTTGCCCAGGCTGTCGATCTCGGCCTGCGCCGCCGCCACCTCCTGCAGGATGCGCAGGCCGTGCTCGTAGAGGGACTGGCCCGAGTCCGTCATCTCCAGCCGCCGCGTGGTTCGCCGCAGCAGTTGCGTGCCGGCCTGATCCTCGAGCTGCCCGAGCTGCCGGCTGATCTGCGAGCGCGTGACGCCGCGCCGCCGGCCCGCCTCGGCGAGGTTGCCGGCTTCCACGATATCGACGAAGGCCTGAATCAGGTTGAGGTCCATGCGAGGTGTCTGAAAGATTGTAAAGTCTGGCGCAACATTGTGATTCCGAACTACCGGATTGTCGATCTCAGCGATGGGCTTTACGATGGACCGCTTGTCGAATGTTGAGATGGAGACCGCATGCCCGCAGACCTTTGGTTCGAATCGCTGCACCGACCCGGCACGGAGGTACTGGCACGCGGCACGCACCTCGCGGGCGGCTTGCGACGGCTGGGTTTGCAGGAGGGCGACGTGGTGGCCGTGCTGCTGCGCAACGACCCGGTCTTCGCCGATGTGATCTTTGCGTGTCGTACCGCCGGCACCTATTACTGCCCGATCAACTGGCACTTCACGGCCGAGGAAGTGCGCTTCCTGCTCGAAGACAGCGGCGCGCGCGTGCTGATCGCCCATGCGGACCTGCTGCCTGCCCTCAACGCGGTGATCCCCGCCGGGGTGGCCGTGCTGGCGGTGGGTGGCACGCATCCCGGCACCTCCGCTGATGCCATCGAATACGAACCCTGGCTTGCCAGCCAGACCCCGTACGACGGCCCGCGTGTGGCCCCGCGCGGCCATCTGGCCTACACCTCCGGCACCACCGGCCGCCCCAAGGGCGTGTTGCGCGAAGCCGTGCCGCTGGACCAACTCGACGACCAGCTCACCCGCATGCGCTCGGTGGTGGCCAAGGCCATCGGCGTGGTGCCCGGCTGCCGCGCGCTGATGTCCGCGCCGCTCTATCACAGCGCGCCGGGCGTGTTCATCCAGAACGCCCTGCAGATGGCCGAGCGGCTGGTGCTGACGCCGCGCTTCGACGCCGAGCAGGTGCTGGCGCTGGTGGAGGAACACCGCATCGACGTGCTCTACCTCGTGCCGATCATGTACGTGCGGCTGCTGAAGCTGCCGGCCGAGGTGCGCGCGCGCTACGACCTGTCGTCGATCCGCTTCGTGGCATCTACCGGCTCGCCGTGCTCGCCCGAGGTCAAGCGGGCGATGATCGAATGGTTCGGGCCGGTGATCCACGAGACCTATGCGTCGAGCGAGGCCGGCATGATTACCGTCGCCACGCCCGAGGACGCCGCGCAGCGGCCCGGCACGGCGGGCCGGCCTGTCGATGCCGCCAGCGTGCGCATCCTCGACGAAGCCGGCCAGCCGTGCGCGCCCGGCGAAACCGGCCTGGTCTACGTGCGCCAGCCGGCCTACCCGGACTTCACCTACCTGAACAACGACGCCGCGCGCCGGGCCATCGACCGAGAAGGCCGGGTCACGCTGGGCGACCTCGGCTACCTCGATGCCGATGGCTACCTGTTCATCTGCGACCGCGCCTCGGACATGGTGATCTCGGGCGGCGTGAACATCTACCCGGCCGAGATCGAGCATGAACTGGTGCGCTATCCGGGCGTGGCCGACTGCGTGGTGTTCGGCGTGCCGGACGACGAATACGGCGAGCGGCTCCACGGCGTGATCGAGCCGATGCCGGGCGCGGAGATCGTGCCGGCGGCCGTGATCGACTGGCTCAAGGCGCGGCTGTCGGGCTTCAAGGTGCCCCGGACGATCGAGATCACCGCGCGCCTGCCGCGCGACGAGACCGGCAAGCTGGCCAAGCGCCGGCTGCGCGACCAGCACTGGGCGGGGCGCCAGCGGCGGGTCTGAACCCCGGCCCGGCGCACCCGCCCTCTATATAAATACAAACAGGAGACAACCATGCATCGCACATTCGCCCAACTGGCGGCGGGGGCGTTCGGCCTTGCGCTGGCCATCGGCCACGCACCGGCGACCTTGGCGGCCTGGCCCGAGCGGCCGGTCAAGCTGGTGGTGCCCTACACCCCGGGCGGCTCCACGGACCAGTTCGGCCGGGCGCTGGCCGAAGGCATGGCGCGCGACCTGAAGCAGCCCGTGGTGGTGGAGAACCGCCCCGGCGCCAACACCATGGTGGGCACGCAGAGCGTGGCGCGCGCGCAGCCGGACGGCTACACCATGCTGATGGGGACCAGCGCGAGCATGGTGCTCAATCCCATGCTGTACAAGAAGACCGGCTATGACCCGAAGGACTTCAAGGTCATCGCCATCGGCATCGAGGTGCCGCTGGTAGTCGTCACCAACACGCAGGTGCCGGCGGCCAATATCCGGGACTTCGCGGCCTACGCCAAGGCGGCCGGCGGCAAGCTCAACTACTCGTCCGTGGGGCTCGGCAACCCGCTGCAGCTGGCCACCGAGATGCTGAAGTCCGAGCTGGGCATCGACATGACCCACGTGCCTTACAACGGCAGCGCGCCGGCGTTGTCGGCGCTGCTGGCCAATGACACCCAGTTGATGGTCGATGTGGTCAGCACCTCGCTGCCCCATATCAAGGCTGGCAAGCTCAAGGCGCTGGCCGTGACCAGCAACGCGCGACTGGACGTGCTGCCCAACGTGCCGACGGTGGCCGAAAGCGGCTATCCGGGCTTCCACGCCGCCACGTGGTTCGGGCTCGCCGTGCCGGCGCAGACCCCGCCCGAGGCCGTGGCCCGGCTCCAGGCCGCCGCCGCGCGCGTGCTGGTCGATCCGCAGTTCCGCAGCACCTTCGGCGCCTTGGGGCTGGTCGTGCAGGCGCCGCGCACGCAGGCTGAGATCGACCGCTACGTGGCCGCCGACCGCGACAACTGGGGCAAGGTCATCCGGGCCAACCACATCAGCCTGGACTGAGCCGACGGGGCGACCGGGGGCAGCTTGCGGGAGGGTGGGGGCGTATAGTACGGGGACGTTTCGATCCTCACCGCCCCCGCCATGACCGATTCCGCCGAGCCGCCAGATCCGTCCGCTTCGTCCGATTCGCCTGCATCGCCGCCTTCGTCCGCTTCGCCTCCCTCGTCAGATTCCCCGACGTCCCCCCCGCCCGCCGATTCCCGCGCCGCCGCCGAGACCGGCCGCCTGCGCGCGCTGCACCTGCAGGCCCGCCACGCGGCCCGGCGCAAGACCCGCCAGGTCAGCCGCATCTCGCGCACGTCGCTGCGCTACGGCGTGTTCATGTGCGGCGCCGGCTGCGTCGCGCTGTTCTCCATCGTCTTCGCCTATATCGCCGAACTGGCGTTGCGCTGGAACGCGCAGGTGACCACGGCCACGCCGTGGCTGGCGTTCGTGCTGCTGCCGTTCGGGCTGGCCGCGTTGCGCTGGCTGACCATCCGCTTCGCCCCGCAGGCGCGCGGCAGCGGCATTCCGCAGGTGATTGCCGCCGTCACGCTGCCGCCCGATGGGGTGGCGCAGGGCGTGCTGGTGTCGTTCCGCCAGTCGATGTGGAAGGTGCTGCTGACCACTGGCGCGCTGATGGCCGGCGCCTCGGTGGGCCGCGAGGGGCCCTCGGTGCAGGTCGGCGCGGCGGCGATGCTGGCCTGGGGCCGCTGGTGCCAGGACAAGTTCCGCTTCCGGATCGGCTTTCATCCCAATGCGTTGATCGCCGCCGGCGCGGCGGGCGGGCTGGCCGCCGCGTTCAATACGCCGCTGGCCGGTGTGGTGTTCGCCATCGAGGAACTCGGACGCGGTACCGCCGTGCGCTGGGACCGCCTGGTGCTGTCCGGCGTGCTGACGGCCGGGTTCCTGTCGCTGGCCGTGCTCGGCAACAACCCGTATTTCAACGTGAAGGTGCCGATGCTGGTGCTCCACGACGCCTGGGGCCCGGTGCTGCTCTGCGCCGTGGTCAACGGCGTGTTCGGCGGGCTGTTCGCCAAGGTGTTGATTGCGGGCGTGCCGGGGCTCACGCCGTCGCGCTGGCGCGCGTGGGTGGTCGACCATCCCATCTGGGTGGCATTCGGCTGCGGGCTGGTGGTGGCGGCGCTAGGCTGGGCCACGGCCGGCGCTACTTTCGGCACTGGCTACGAGCAGGCGTCCGCGCTGATCAATGGCGAATCCCACCACACGCTGTGGTTCGGGCTGGCCAAGCTGGGGGCCACGGTGGTGTCGTACTTCGCCGGCATTCCGGGCGGGATCTTCACGCCGGCGCTGGCCATCGGGGCGGGCATCGGGGAGACCGTGTCGCACTTCCTCTCGGGCATGACCGAGCCGCGCGTGCTGGCGCTGGTGTCGATGGCCGCCTTCCTGGCCGCCGCCACGCAGGCGCCGATCACCGCCAGCGTGATCGTCATGGAGATGACGCGGACGCAGGACCTGACGCTGTTCCTGCTGGCGTCGTCGCTGCTGGCGTCGTTCCTGTCGCGCCAGTTCAACCCGCATCCGTTCTATCACCACATGGGTCACGCGTTCCGGCGCGAGGCCATGGCGATCGGCCGCAAGGCCGCCCCGGGCTGACCTCCTGGCGGGCGCGTTTCCGCGGGGGTGTCTCAGTTTCGCATCGCCCCCCTTGGCCGTTGTGGCGTGGGGGCTGGCGATGGCATACCATGTGCCGCGCGCGGACCGGCAGCAGCAGACTTCCCGGCCGCGCTGTGTACCGGCGGCACACCGCGATGCGTCGGGAATCTTCTGAGGGGGAGCTGGAATGGGATCGCAACGACCGGCCGGCACGCGCCCGGCCACCAAGCCGACGACATCGACCGCCACACATCGTCCGATCGTGCAGGATCTGGGCGCCGACACGGCGATCTGGCACACGCGCGGGCTGCAAACCAATTCCCGCATGCGCACGCCGCTGGTCCAGCGCACGCCGTCGACGCAACTGCCGCCGAGCATCGTGCCGCGCCTGATGCTCTGGGCCGTGGTCATCGGCATCGCCCTGGTCGGCTGCCATTACCTGAAACAAGTGCTCTATTAAGTGCGTTATTAAGCGCTCTTGCGCGCCGTGGTAAGGTCGCGGCTGGAACCCCTGCCACGGGGTGGGCTCCAATGCGGAGCCGATTTCAGGAGTCAGTTTTGAGAGTTTCCCTCGCCGGGCTGGCCGCCGCCGCCCTGCTGGCGGCCACGGCCGCCCATGCCGCACCGAAGGCCGCCGCGTCGCAGCCTGCCGCCACCCCCGCCGCCCCCGCCGCTCCGTCCACATCCGCCACGCCGTCCGCCAATGACTTGCTGGCGCCGATGCTCCACGTGCTGGAGATCGGCAATCCGCTGCCCACACTGCCCGATTGCGCCGACCATCGCACCCCCGATGGCCGCGACGTGACCGCGTTCTGCGTGGAATTGCGCGGCGACGGCGTGATGCGCCAGGTGGGCGTGCCGCGCGACAAGCGTCCCGCGTTCATGGATGGTGCGCGCCTGGTGGCGTTCGTCGATGGCAACGCGCTGGTCGGCGTAATCGTGCCGACCGACGGCATCCGCTCGCAGGACGCCGCGGTCCAGTCGCTGACCGCGCGCTATGGCAAGCCGTTCCGGCAGGAACAGGAAGACATGAAGGACAAGGCCGGCAAGCCCGTGAAGGCGATCCACGCCGGCTGGATGCGTCGCCCGCTCACCGTGGAGCTGTACGCGATTCCCGAGAATCCGAACGAGGGCACCATCGAGCTGATGCTGCCGCAGGCGCGTGCGTTGATGGCGAACCGCGATGCCGAGGTGGACAAGGCGCTCGCCCCGCCGGCTTCGGCGCCGGGCGCCAAGAAGCCGGAAAAGTCCGAGAAGTCCGACAAGTCGAAGAAGGAACCGGCCAAGCCGGTGAACCCGGGTTCCTGGTGATTGGGGGGTGATAGGGTAGCGGGCGCCGGCCCTCTCCCCCGACCCCTCTCGCAAAGGGAGAGGGGAGGAACACCGCCGGTTTGCTCCCCTCGCCCGCTTGCGGGAGAGGGGCCGGGGGAGAGGGGCGGCGCATCCAATTCGCGCCGGCCTCCCCGGTGCCTACAGCCCTTCCATCACCTTATCCAGCCCCCGCACCAGCCCGCGCAGGCCGCGCACCTTGCGGATGGCCAGCAGCGCGCCGGACACATACGGCTTCGAGCCATCGCCCGCCTCGTGCTTGAGGTGCAGGCGCTGGCCGTCCGCGCCGAAGATCACTTCGACGCCCAACTGGTACCCGGGCAGCCGCACGGCATGGACCTGCGAGCCGGACATCGTCGCGCCGCGCGTTTCCTTCGGCCCGTTGACCTGATCCACCGGCACGACCTGCGTGGCGGCCTTGATCTCGCCGAGCCGGAAGGCCAGTTCGCGCACCGTGCCGGACGGCACATCGACCTTGCCCGCCTTGGCGTAGTCGATGATTTCCCAGTGGTCGAGGTGGCGCGCCGCCATCTCGGCGAACTTTTGCAACAGCACCACCGTGATCGCGAAATTGCCGCAGGCGAGCACGCCACGGTCGGCCTGCCGCGCGGCGGCGTCGATCTCGGCGTAGTCGTCGTCGGTCAGCCCGGACGTGCCCACCACCACGTGCGCGCCATGCGCCAGCGCCTGCAGGATGTTGTGCTTGGCGATGTTCGGCTTGGTGTACTCGACGTAGACATCGTAGGGCGTGGCGCCCAGCGCCTCGATGCTGGCGGCGGCCACGCCGGGGGTGTCCGCATGGCCGGTCACCTGCGCCAGCGGCTGCCCGGCGGCGCCGCGCGAGAGGCCGGCCACCAGCGTCATGTCCGGCGCGTGCGCCACGCCGCGCGCCAGTTCGCCGCCGGCCCAGCCGGTGACGCCGCCCACGGCAACGCGAATCCGATCGCTCATCGTCATCTCCTTAATGTTGGCCAAAGCGCCTGACCAAAGCGCCCAAGCATAGCGCGCTATCCGGCCGCGCGCCGGCGGTCGATCTTGCGCGCCAGCACGATCGACGTGGTGGTGTGATTCACCCCATCGAGCATGCCGATCTCGTCTAGCAGTTTGTCGAGGCGGGCGTGGGTATCGCAGCGGATCACGGCCATGTAGTCCACCGGGCCGCTGACCGAGTTCAGTTCCTCGATCTCCGGAAAGCGCTGCAGCGCCCGGACGACCGTGGGCGCGGCCTTCGGCTGCACGGACAGGCCGCAGAAGGCCAGGATCGCGTTGTCCTCCATCCGCCCGCCCAGCCGCACGCCAAAGCCGGCGATCACGCCGGACTTTTCAAGCCGGGCGATGCGCGCCACCACTGTGGTCCGGGCGATGCCCAGCACGCGGGCGAGATTGGCTGCGCTCTCGCGCGCGTTGCCCTGCAGCAGGGACAGCAGGTGCCGGTCGGTCTGGTCGAGGTCTGCCATGGTGTTCGCTCGGGGTGACGTTTCGTCAGGATGGATCGTCGATACGTCCGATTATGGGGCGTTTTCGTCGATCTTGCAGCTACAAAACGTGCGCGCCGCTGCCCATACTTCCCTCACGGATTCACGCATTTTTGACGGGGGAGCCATCATGCAACCATCCAACCTCGGTCCCGGCGCAGCACGGGACCTGACCCAGTCGCCCCGGCCGCTGTCGGTCGTCGTGCTCGGCGCCGGCAAGATCGGCCGTGTGATCGCGACGATGCTCGCCGACACCGGCGACTACCGCGTCTGTCTGGTCGACCATGACCCGCACCGGCTGGACGGCCTGCCGCGCCAGATCGCCGTGCGCGCCGGGGACCCGACCGAGCCCGGCACTTGCGCCGCCTTGCTGGCTGGCGCCGATGCCGTGCTCAACGCGCTGCCGTTCCACGCGGCCATCCACGTGGCCACCGTGGCCGCGCGGCTCGGCGTGCATTACTTCGATCTGACCGAGGACGTGGCGGCCACCCACGCCATCCGCCAACTGGCCCAAGGCGCGCGCTCGGTGCTGATGCCGCAGTGCGGCCTGGCGCCGGGATTTATCGGCGTGGTGGGCAATGATCTGGCGCGGCGCTTCCTGCGGGACGGCGGCGACCTGCTCGACCTGCGCATGCGCGTGGGCGCGCTGCCGCGCTACCCGAGCAACGCGCTCAAGTACAACCTCACCTGGAGCACGGAAGGGCTGATCAACGAGTACTGCAACCCGTGCGAAGCCATTGTCGATGGCCGCCGCGTGGAGTTGGCGGCGCTGGAGGGCCATGAATCCTTCGCGCTGGACGGCATCGAGTACGAAGCCTTTAATACCTCAGGGGGCCTGGGCACGCTGCCGGATACCCTGGCGGGCCGCGCGCGCCATGTCGATTACAAGTCGATCCGCTACCCGGGGCACTGCGCCCAGATGAAGCTGCTGCTGAACGACCTGCGGCTGCGCGAGCGCCGGAGCTGGCTGCGCGAGATCTTCGAGCACGCCATTCCGGTGACCGAGCAGGATGTGGTGATCGTGTTCGCGAGCGCCACGGGGCATCCCGGCGCCAAAGCCGGGCAGGGTGG
The DNA here is from genome assembly GCF_056395225.1 of Cupriavidus sp. 10L45. Taxonomy (NCBI): domain Bacteria; kingdom Pseudomonadati; phylum Pseudomonadota; class Betaproteobacteria; order Burkholderiales; family Burkholderiaceae; genus Cupriavidus; species Cupriavidus sp. 10L45. Next base: position 38,956 of record NZ_JBFTJC010000014.1, on the reverse strand, counting down.
CCATGGCGGACAGGGTGGGCGGGGGCCGCTGACGCAGGCGTCCTTCTCGGCGCGGATCGGCGGGATGGAGGATTTTGGCGGCATCGGGCACGTCAACGCCATCCAGCTCACCACGGCCGCCGGCATCTGCACGGCGCTGGACCTCGTGGCGACGGGCGTGCTGCCCCAGTCCGGCTTCGTGCCGCAGGAAGCCATGCCGCTCGATCGCTTCCTGGCCAACCGGTTCGGCCAGCATTACAGCCACCACCCGCTACAGGAGACGCTCGCATGAAAGCGCAGGACATAGCCGCATGCTGGCAGGCCATGGGCCTGCGCCAGCCTTGGGACGATTCGCATGGCGCGGGCGAGGCCCTTGCGCTGCGCTCGCCCGTCGATGGGGAAATCTTCGGCCACCTGCCGGCCTGCCCCGTGGCCGACGCCGATGCCCGCATCGCCCGCGCGCACGCGGCGCAGACCACCTGGGCGCTGACCCCGGCCCCGGCGCGTGGCGAGGTGGTGCGGCGCTTCGGCGAGGCGCTGCGCATGCACAAGGCCGCGCTGGGGCGGCTGGTGGCGCTGGAGTCCGGCAAGATCCTCCAGGAAGGACTCGGCGAAGTGCAGGAGATGATCGATATCTGCGACTTTGCCGTCGGACTCTCACGCCAGCTTCACGGGCTGACGATTGCCTCGGAGCGCCCCGCGCACGCGATGCGCGAGACCTGGCATCCGTTCGGGCTGTGCGGGGTGATTTCGGCGTTCAACTTCCCGGTGGCGGTGTGGGCGTGGAACGCGGCGCTGGCGCTGGTCTGCGGCAACGGCGTGGTCTGGAAGCCGTCGGAGAAGACGCCGCTGTGCGCGCTGGCCGCGCAGGCGCTGCTCGATCGGGTATTCGATGAGGCGGCGCCCCAGCACGCCGGCCTCTGCGTAGTGCTGCCGGGCGGGCGCACGCTCGGCGCGCAGCTCGTGCAGCATCCGGCCGTGCGGCTGATCAGCGCCACCGGTTCCACGCGCATGGGCCGCGAGGTGGGCATGGCCTGCGCCGGGCGGTTCAAGCGCACCATCCTCGAGTTGGGCGGCAACAACGCGGCCATCGTCGCGCCATCGGCCAACCTGGAACTGACCATCCGCGCGATGACCTTTTCGGCAGCCGGCACCGCCGGCCAGCGCTGCACCACGCTGCGACGCGCCTTTGTCCACGTCGACCTGATCGAGACCGTGACCAACCGGCTGCGCCAGGTCTACGCGCGGCTGCCGGTGGGTGATCCGCTGCAGGCGGGCACGCTGGTCGGCCCGCTGATCGACATGGCCGCCGGCGACACCATGGCCAACGCGCTGGCCGCCTGCCGCGCGCAGGGCAACGTCGTGCACGGCGGCGAACGGCTGCTGGCGGACCGCTATCCGCACGCCTGCTACGTGCGGCCCGCACTGGTGCTGACCGACACCCAGCACGACACCATGCTGACGGAGACCTTCGCGCCCATCCTCTACCTGATGCCGTACACCTCGCTCGACGAGGCCATCGCGCTGAACAACGCGGCGTCGCACGGGCTGTCGTCCTGCCTTTTCACCGAGTCCCTGCGTGAGGCCGAACTGTTCGTCTCGGCGGCGGGCAGCGACTGCGGCATCGCCAACGTGAACATCGGCACCAGCGGCGCCGAGATCGGCGGCGCCTTCGGCGGGGAGAAGGCCACCGGCGGCGGGCGCGAGTCCGGCTCCGATGCGTGGAAGGGCTACATGCGCCGGGCGACCAATACCATCAACTACGGCGATGCATTGCCGCTGGCACAGGGCATTCGCTTCGATCTGTAATACATCGTAATAATGCGAAGGATGAACCCGTAGCGACTCGTAACAATAGTTACGGGGTCTTGACGCTGTATTACCAAACCGCCCCGTATAACGTTCATGAGGGCAGGCACTGCCTGACACACTCAAGGACAACAACATGCGAGCGAAAGCGATAGGTGCGATGGGTTTGGTGGCGATTGGCGCGGCGATGCTGGGCGGCTGCGCTGTCTATCCGACGCCGTACGGCCCCGCCGTGGCCCCGGCTCCGGTGGCCGTGGCGCCTGCGCCGGTCTATGTCGGACCGCCCGCCGTGGTGGTGCGGCCCGCGCCGTATTACTACGGTGGTCGTGGCTACTACGGCGGCCGCCGTTACTATCGCGGCGGCTGGTAAATCGACGAGAGCTACGCAGCAGGTGACAACAAGCAGAAGCGGGCAGAGCCCTAGTTGCCGGCGTCGGCCGCAGCCGGGTTCAGCCCGCCCCAACTTGGCGTGAGCGACTGACCGATCTCTGGCAGATCGACGAGATCGAGCACGCGCCCGACCGTATGGTCGACCAGTTCCGCAATCGTCTGCGGCTTCTGGTAGAAGCCGGGCACCGGTGGGAACACGATCCCGCCCATCTCCGTGACCGCCGTCATATTGCGCAGGTGCGCCAGGTTCAGCGGCGTTTCACGCACCATCAGTACCAGCTTGCGCCGTTCCTTGAGCGTGACGTCCGCCGCGCGGGTGATCAGGTTGTCGGAGAGGCCATGGGCGATGGCGGCCAGCGTGCGCATCGAGCAGGGCGCCACGACCATCGCATGGGCGCGGAACGATCCGCTGGCGATGGTCGCGCCGATGTCGCGCACGTTGTGCACCACGCCTGCCAGCGACTCCACCTGGGCACGGCTGATATCGAGTTCGTGCTGGAGGTTCATCACGCCGGCGGGCGAGATCAGCAGATGGGTTTCCACCCCCGCCACGCCTTGCAGCACCTGCAGCAGCCGGACGCCATAGATGGCGCCCGTTGCGCCCGTGATGGCGACGATCAGCCGTTGCGGCACGGCGCCATCCGGTACGGGCATGATTACGACTTCAGCAGCGATTGCAGTTCGCCGTTCTGGTACATCTCCATCATGATGTCCGAGCCGCCGACGAACTCGCCGTTCACGTAGAGCTGCGGAATCGTGGGCCAGCTCGCATATTCCTTGATGCCCTGGCGGATGCCTTCGTCCTCGAGCACGTTGACCGTGGTCGGGGTGTCCACGCCGCAGGCCTTCAGGATCTGGATGGCACGGCCGGAGAAGCCGCACATCGGGAACTGCGCCGTGCCCTTCATGAACAGGACCACGGGGCTGCCCTTCACGATCTGGTCGATCTTCTGTTGTACGTCACTCATGGTGTGTAGCTTCCGGTTGCGCGCGGCGCCGTGTGGCGTCGCCAGTGTCTGGGGATGGGGATTTCCGCCGAAGCGGATGTCAGGTCGGAATTTTACCGGATTCGCCCGACCATCGCCCGCCGCTGCACCGCTCCTGCCCGGCGAGGTCGCGGGCGGTGGCCACCTCGGTAAATCCACCCGCCTCAAGCAGCGCCCGCGTGGCCGCGCCCTGGTCGTAGCCGTGCTCCATCAGCAGCCAGCCGCCGGGCAGCAGGCGATCCGCCGCGCCGGCCACGATGGTGGCCAGGTCGGACAGGCCGTCCTCGTGGTCGGTGAGGGCGTCGATCGGCTCGAAACGCAGGTCGCCCTCCACCAGATGCGGGTCGCCGGAGGCGATGTAGGGTGGATTGCTGACGATCAGGTGGAAGCGCAGGGTGTCCGGCACGGCTTCGTACCAGTCCGACACCAGGAAGTGGATGCCATGCGCCTCGAGCGCGCGGGCGTTGTCCTGGGCCACCATCAGCGCACCCGGCGAGATATCGGTCGCCCAGACCTCGGCGTCGGAGCGCTCGCGGGCAATCGTCACAGCCAGGATGCCGGAGCCGGTGCCGAGGTCCAGCACACGCGGCGCGTGCACATGGGCCACGCGCGCCAGCGACATTTCCACGGCTATCTCGGTATCAGGGCGCGGAATCAGCACATCGGGCGTCACGCGGAAAGTGCGGCCGAAGAATTCGCGCTCGCCCAGCAGGTAGGCCATCGGCTCACCGGCCAGCCGCCGCGCCATCAACGTGGAGAATGCATCACGTTGTGCTGCATTGAGATGGTCGGTATCACGCGTGATGAGTTGCGTACGCGTGAGGCCGGTCACGTGGGACAGCAGCATGCGGGCTTCGAGCGCCGGCAGGCCGGTCATCGCAGCCAGCGTCTGGGCTTCGCGCAGCGTGGGGGCGGGCGACAGGGCGCCCGACGGTGTGGAAGACATCGGAAATAGATGGCTGAAACTGGGAGAGCGGGTGCAAAAAACCCCGTCGGGGCCTGGCGCGACGGGGTTCTTTGCTGGCGCCACAAGGGCGCCCGGTATTAGCCGCTCAGTGTAAGCCGATTTGGCAACGCGCGGGCGCGCGAGCGGCGTGATTCCATATGGACCAATTACTTATTGACGGTTTCCTTGGCCTTGTCTGCCGTGGTGTTCACGGCATCGCGTGCGGCTTCCTTGGCGTTGGCCATGGCGTGGCCGGCATCGGTCTTGGCCTGTTCGGCGGCGGCCGAGACATCGGCGGCGGCACCGCTCGCGGCGGCCTTGGCGGCGTCCGCGGCGTTTGCTGCGGCGGCGGCGGCATCGCTGGCGGCGGCCTTGGCCGATTCGGCAGCGCTCTGCATGGCGGCGTCGGCGTTGGCGGCCGGGGCGTCTTCCTTCTTGCTGCAAGCCGCCATGGCGGCGGTGATCATCAACAGGGCGAGCAGTTTCTTCATGATTTCATCCTTGGTGTCTGTTTTGAGGAGTCGACTTCAGCCCAGACTTCGTATGCCACCAGGTGCGGAAAGTGACGCATGGGGGCGGTCTGGTCGAATCGATTATAGACACCGCGTTTTGGCGGGCCAGTGCTGTTTCAAGCATTTACCTCCGTTACAAACACTTGCCCACGGGTGATGAAATCATCACTGCGCGATGAAAATCAGCCCTCGTCGCCCAGCGCCGCAAGCTGGTCGGCCTGGTGTTCGGCGGAGAGCGAGGCGAGCAATTCGTCCAGGTCGCCGTCCATGATCATGTCGATCTTGTAGAGCGTGAGGTTGATGCGGTGGTCGGTCACGCGGCCCTGCGGGAAGTTGTAGGTGCGGATGCGGTCGCTGCGGTCGCCCGTGCCGATCAGGTTGCGCCGCGTGCTGGCTTCCTTGGCCTGCGCCGCGCGCAGCTGCATGTCCTTGATGCGCGCCGCCAGCACCTTCATCGCCTTGTCCTTGTTGCGATGCTGGCTGCGGTCGTCCTGGCACTCCACCACGATGCCGGTGGGCAGGTGGGTCAGCCGCACCGCCGAATCGGTCTTGTTCACGTGCTGGCCGCCCGCGCCGGACGCGCGGAAGGTATCGACGCGCAGGTCGGACGGGTTGATCTCCACCTCGCCCACCTCGTCCGCCTCCGGCATTACCGCCACGGTGCAGGCCGAGGTGTGGATGCGGCCCTGCGCCTCGGTGGCCGGCACGCGTTGCACGCGGTGCCCGCCCGACTCGAACTTCAGCTTCGAGAACGCCGCGTCGCCGGCAATCCGCACGATCACTTCCTTGTAGCCGCCCAGGTCCGACTCGGACTCGCTCATCACCTCCACCTGCCAGCGCTGCCGTTCCGCATAGCGCGTGTACATGCGGAGCAGGTCGGCGGCGAACAGCGCGCTTTCCTCGCCGCCGGCGCCGGCGCGGATTTCCAGCAGCAGGTTGCGGTCGTCGTTGGGATCCTTCGGCAGCAGCAGGGTCTGAAGGCTGGCGGCGAGGTCTTCCAGCCGCTGGCGCGCCGCGCCGATCTCGTCGGCGGCGAACTCCTTCATCTCGGGGTCGTCCAGCAACGCCTGCGCCGTGGCCAGATCCTCCTGCGCCTGCCGGTACTGGCCGTATTGCTCGGCCACCGGCGACAGCTCGGCATGCTCCCGCGAGAGCTTGCGGTACTGGTCGATGTTGGCCGTGGCGTCCTCGCGGGCAAGCAGGGCGTTGACTTCATCGAGTCGCTCGGCCAATTGGTCGAGCTTGTTGAGCATGCTGGCTTTCATGGGCATCCGAAAGGAAACTGGGGCGCGATGGGCGGGAGGTCTGCGCGGCGCCGTGGAGGGCGAACCGAGGGGCGCTGGCAGGGACGCCAGCGGGCCGGCGCGGCCGGCCGGGGACGAGCGCGGCTAGCGCTCGGAGTGGCTGCTGTGGCGGAACAGGCCCGGTACCAGGCGCAGCAGCGCCTCGCGGTCTTCGCCCTGGGTGTGGTTCAGCGCGTGGGTGGGGCCGTGCAGGAACTTGCGGGTCAGCGCGCCGGAGAGGGCTTCCAGCACGGCTTCGGGGTCGTCGCCACGCGCCAGCATGCGGCGCGCGCGTTCGAGTTCGGCCTGGCGCATGGCCTCGCCGTTGGACTGGATCTCGCGGATCACGGGCACCACGCTGCGCGTCTCCAGCCAGTGCATGAAGTTCTGCACGCGGCTTTCGATGATCGCCTCGGCCTGCGCCACGGCGGCCTGGCGCAGCGCGCTGCCCTCGCGCACCACGGCGCCGAGGTCATCCACGGTGTACAGGAACACGTCGTTCAGGCGCGCTACCTCGGGTTCCACGTCGCGCGGCACGGCCAGGTCGACCATCATGATCGGGCGATGCTTGCGGCGCTTGACCGCGCGCTCCACGGCGCCCAGGCCGATGATCGGCAGCGAACTCGCGGTGCAGGACACCACGATGTCGAACTCATGCAGCCGCTCGCCCAGATCCTGCAGGCGGATGGCCTGCGTGGTCAGGCCCTGTTCGGCCAGTTGCTCGGCCAGCCGCTCGCCACGCTCGACGGTGCGGTTGGCCACCACGATCTGGCGCGGCATCTGCGCGGCGAAGTGCGTGGCGCACAGCTCGATCATCTCGCCCGCGCCGATGAACAGCACGCGCTGGGTCGAAACACTTTCGAAAATCCGCTGCGCCAGCCGCACGGCGGCGGCAGCCATCGACACCGAATGGGCGCCGATCTCGGTCTGGCCGCGCACTTCCTTCGCCACGGCGAAGGTGCGCTGGAACAGCTGGTTCAGGTAGGTGCCAAGCGCGCCGGCCTCGCCAGCGGTGCGCACCGCGTCCTTGAGCTGGCCCAGGATCTGCGTTTCGCCGAGCACCATCGAGTCGAGTCCGCTGGCCACGCGGAACGCGTGACGCACGGCTTCGGACTGGGGCAGGGCATACAGATGGGGGGCCAGTTCGCCGGCCGGCACGTTGTGGTGCTGGGCCAGCCAGCGCAGCGTGTGCTCGAAGCCGTCCGCACCGGGCTGCAGCACATCGGTGGCGCAGTAGATCTCGGTACGGTTGCAGGTGGAGAGGATGGCGGCCTCGGTGCCGCTGCGGCCGGCCAGGTGGGTGCGCAGGGCGCCCAGGGCCGGTTTGATCTGCTCAAGCGGAAACGCCACACGCTCGCGGAGCGAGACGGGTGCCGTAGTGTGATTGATGCCGATCGCGAGCAGTTGCATTTGTGGGGTTCGTTGCCATCCGGATCGTAGCCGGAAGCGATGGCCATTATACCGCCGGGCCGCGATTTTGCAGGGCGAGGGGGCGTTTTGTTCCAAGTGCGCCAAAACGCCAGTATTGTTACGGCGCGGTCACGCGGTGCTGGCCGAATCCGGATCAAATAGGGGGTGCCGATGCTCGGCTTGGTGGTGGTGGGGGCGATCGTGGGCCTGGCGGGACGCCAGATGCACCCGGCCGGGCGAGTCGTGAGCCTGCCGGCCGCGCTGGTGCTGGGTGTGCTCGGCGCGCTGGGCGCCTTCTACGGCGGGCGCGCGGCCCACTTGTTTACCGACGGCCAGCTCTCGGGCTGGACCGCCGCGATCGTCGGCGCGGCGCTGCTGGTCGGCGTCTGGGGTGTGGCGCGCCCGCGACGGTAGGGCTGTCCGCCCCGCCGGCTGCCTAGGCTTGACCCCGCGCGGACAGGAAGCGCCGCAGGATCGCGCTCGAATAGTGGCTCGCCACGTCGCGCAAAAATGCCGAAAAGTCCACATGCGCGACATCGTCGGCCCGGTCCGATACGGTACGCATGACTGCATAGGGCACGCCGTACTCGTAGCAGATCTGGGCCAGCGCCGCGCCTTCCATCTCCACTGCCTGCACGCCCGGCAGGCGCTCCCGCAAGTCAGCCACGGCCGCCGGGGCGTTGATGAACTGGTCGCCGCTGGCCACCATGCCCACGTGCAGGCGCGGCGCGGCCACGCCGAAGCGGGCCAGCACGCCGTCCGGCACTTCGGTGGCGAGGTCGTGGCGCAGGAAATCGGCAGCCGCCGCGCGCAGCGCCGCCGTCAGTTCGGCATCGGCCGGAAACTCGGCGCGCGCCAGCAGCGGCACCTCGTGGCGCGGGAACAGCGGGCGGGCGTCCAGGTCGTGCTGGAGGGTGCGGTCCGCCACGACGATATCGCCCACGCGCACCTCGGGCCCCACGCCGCCCGCCAGCCCCGTGAACACGATCTCGTCGACGCCGAACTCGCGGATCAACGTGACCGTGGTGGCCGCCGCCGCCACCTTGCCCACGCGCGCGAGCACCAGCACCACGGACTGCCCGTGGAGCGTGCCGGCGTAGTAGTCCCGCATGCCGATGGTGCGCACGGTGGCGCGCGCGTCTTCGTGCCGCATGGCGGCGATCAGTCCATCGACTTCGTCGTGGAGCGCGGCAAGGATGCCGAGGGTCATGGCTGCCCGGATTGGATGAGAAAGGCGCCAGCATACCGGCGCCGGGAGCGCGGCGAAAGCGGGGCGCCGCGTTTTCAGAACCCTCTCATAGGCACGGGCAGGCCGCTTTGCTACAGTGCGCTTGCGTTCGCATTCCATCGTTTTCCATCGCATTCCAGCCCGGGAGAATTCCGTTGGAACCCCTTTCAGATCGACGCATGGCCCAGCAGGCGCTGGCCGACTGGCGCGCCCAGGATCGCCTTGGCGCGGAAAGCCTTGCGCCCGCGTGGGCCCGCACCTTGCCGGCGCGGGCCGACTGGCACCGCTGGCTCGAGCGGGCGCTGCTGGCGCTCGGCACCGCGCTGCTCTGCGCCGGCGTCATCGTCTTCTTCGCGTTCAACTGGGAGGCGCTGCACAAGTTCGCCAAGTTCGGGCTGCTGGCGGGCCTGCTGACCGGGCTTGCGGCGCTGGCGGCATGGCGGCCGGCCGGGGACGGCATCGGGCAGGCCGCGCTGGCCGGCGCGCAGGTGGTGTCGGGGGTCTGGATGGCCGTGATCGGCCAGACTTACCAGACCGGCGCCGATGCCTGGCAACTGTTCGCCCTGTGGACGCTGCTGGCCGTGCCATGGGCGCTGGCCGCGCGGGCGGCGCCGCACTGGTGGCTGGTGATCGTGGTCGGCAACGTGGCGCTGCTCCGTTATGGCAGTGTGCGGCTGGGCGTGGGCAGCATGTTCGACCTGCTGTTTTCGGGGCGCCATGCGCGCGAGACCACGCTGTTCCTGCTGCTGGCGTGTTGCATCCAACTGGTGATCTGGTACGTGCTGGCGGCCCGCGCGGCCCGCTGGGGTTTTCGGGGCGATGCCGGCCCGCGCCTGATCGCCGTGCTCGCCTGTGGATATGCGGCCTGGCTGGGCCTGACGAGCGTGCTGGTCCATCGCGTGGAGGCGGTGGGGCTAGTGGCCGGCGCGGTGGCGCTGGCCGGGCTCGGCGCCTGGTTCCGGCGGCGCGCGTCGTTCGACATCGTCGTGCTGAGCCTCGCGTGTCTCGCCGGCATCGGGCTGGTGGTGTCGGCGCTGGGGCGCCTGCTCGCCGAGGGCCATGGCGACTTCGGCATCTTCCTGCTGCTCGGGCTGGTCACGGTAGGGCTGGCTGCTGCGGCGGCGGCATGGTTGCTGCGGGCATGGCGTGACGCCAGCGGGAGGCCGGCATGAGCGCGCAAGCGGTGGAGCGAAAGCTCTGGGACGACCTCACAGCACAGGGCGTGGTCGAGGGAGAGTACGTGGCCACGCAGCGCACGCCGTGGCCCATTCGCCTGCTGATGGGCGCGGCGGGCTGGCTCGGCGCGCTGTTCTTCCAGGTATTCCTGCTCGGCTCGGTGTTCGCGGCAACGAGCGGCAACGGCCCGGCCATGCTGGTGACCGGGCTGCTGATGCTGGGCGGGGCCGTGCTGCTGTACCGGATGGCCGGCGAGGGCAGCGGGCGCATCGCGCTCGGCCAGTTCGCGTTGGCCCTGAGCCTGGGCGGGCAGGGCATGGCGATCTTCGGCACGGCCCAGATGCTCGGCGGCGAGTGGCTGGTGGACCGCGCGGCGTTCTGGCTCGCGGTGGCCGTGTTCGAGGTGGCGCTGTACGCCATCGTGCCGAACCGGCTCCATCGTTTCGTGGTGGCGCTCGGCGCGTGGACGGCGCTGGCGTTCGCGCTGAATATCGCGCTGGCCGGCGCCCGGCACTACGGCTGGGTCGTGCTGCCGTGGTCGCTCGGATGGCTGATGCCGCTGGCCTGCGCGGTGGTCACCGTCTTCGTGCTGAAAGAGCATTGGCTGGCGGCGCGCGGCGACCATGGGCGATGGGAGCCCGGCGCGGACGCCACGCTGGTCTTCGCGCTGGCGGCGGCGCTGCTGGTCACCGGGGCAAACCATCCGCTGGCTGGGGTTTTCGATGAACGTGGCGCACCGCGCCTGCTCGCGCCGTGGCTGGCCGGGGCGCTGATCGAGGCGGTGCTGCTGATGTTCGCGTTGTTCGAATGCCGGCGCCTGCATGTCGAGCCGCGCATCGGTGCGGCGGTGCTGGGTGTGACGCTGGCCTTCGCCACGCTGATGGTGATGGCGCCGGCAGTCGGTGCCGGCGTGCTGGCACTGGCGCTGGCCCTGCGGCGCGGGTCGCTGGCATGGCTCGGGCTCGGCATCGCGGCGGTCATCGCGGGCTTTGTCTGGTACTACGGCTCGCTCCAGTGGACGCTGCTGGCCAAGTCCGCCACGCTGGTGGCGGCCGGCGTGCTGCTGCTGGCGGTTCGGATCGTGATGCGACGGATGGAGGCGCGACCATGAAACGATGGATCGTGGTGGCATGGCTGCTGGTGATCGGCGTGGCCGGGGCGGTCATCGTCGGCAAGGAACGGGTGCTGTCGCATGGGGAGGTCGTCTACCTTCGGCTGGCACCCGTGGACCCGAGGTCCCTCATGCAGGGCGACTACATGGCGCTGAATTTCGCCCTCGGGCTGGAAATCGCCGCCGCCCAGGCCCGCGCCCAGTCCCCGCGCGAGCGGGAGACCGAAGTGGTGATCCGCCGCGACGCCGCCGGGGTCGGGCAACTGGTCCGGCTGCAGAACGGCCAGCCGCTGGCCGAGGGCGAGCGGCGCCTGCGCGTCCAGAACGTCCCCTCGCGCTGGGGCGGCCCGATCGTGCAGGTCTCCACCGACGCGTGGTTCTTTCAGGAAGGACAGGCGGAGCGGTTCGCCAAGGCCCGCTACGGCGAATTCCGGCTGGATAGCAGCGGTCAGGCGCTGCTGGTGGGCATGCGGGATGAACAGTTGAAGCCGTTGTAGCCGCGAGCGAGGGCTCGCGCTGCGCCCTAAAGCAAAAAACCCGGCATCTGCCGGGTTTTCTCGGGTTTGTTACGCCTGCCTCAGACGTTGAACAGGAAGTTCATCACGTCCCCGTCCTTCACCACATATTCCTTGCCTTCGGCGCGCATCTTGCCGGCTTCCTTCGCGCCCTGTTCGCCCTTGAACTGGATGAAGTCATCGTAGGCGATGGTTTGCGCGCGGATGAAGCCGCGTTCGAAGTCGGTGTGGATCACGCCGGCGGCCTTGGGGGCGGTGTCGCCCACGTGGATCGTCCAGGCGCGGACTTCCTTCACGCCTGCCGTGAAGTAAGTCTGCAGGCCCAGCAGCGTGAAGCCGGCGCGGATTACGCGGTCCAGGCCGGGTTCTTCCATGCCCAGGTCGGCAAGGAATTCGGCCTTGTCGGCGTCTTCCAGGTCGGCAATCTCGGCTTCGATGGCTGCGCAGACGGCCACGACCGGCGAATTGGTCAGCTTGGCGTGCTCGCGCACTGCGTCGAGGTGCGGATTGTTCTCAAAGCCGTCTTCGCGCACGTTGGCCACGTACATCGTCGGCTTGGCGGTGATCAGGCAGAACGGGCGGATGGCTTCCCATTCCTCGGGCGACAGGTCCAGCGTGCGCACGGCCTTGGCCTGATCGAGCACGGTTTGTGCCTTCTCCAGCACTGCCACGAGGCGCAGCGCTTCCTTGTCACCGGCGCGGGCGGGCTTGATATAGCGCGCGTGGGCCTTTTCCACCGTGGCCAGGTCGGCCAGCGCCAGTTCGGTGTTGATGACTTCGATGTCCGACAGCGGATCGACCTTGCCCGCCACGTGGATCACGTTCGGATCCTCGAAGCAGCGCACGACGTGCGTGATGGCGTCGGTTTCGCGGATATTGGCCAGGAACTGGTTGCCCAGGCCTTCGCCCTTGGACGCGCCCGCCACCAGGCCGGCGATATCGACGAATTCCACCGTCGCCGGCAGGATGCGCTCTGGCTTGACGATGTCAGCCAGCTTCGTAAGCCTCGGATCCGGCACTTCCACGACGCCCACATTGGGTTCGATGGTGCAGAACGGATAGTTTTCGGCGGCGATGCCGGCCTTGGTCAGGGCATTGAACAGCGTGGACTTGCCGACGTTGGGCAGGCCGACGATGCCGCATTTGAGGCTCATGGTGTCTGGCTGGAAATAGCAAAGGCTGTATTCTAGCGGATGGCCACCCTTGGCCAGCCTTTATCCCTCGGCGGGCGGCCCGCCACGGCTTGTGAGATGTCTCCGATGGCGCGCACGTCACGTCGCTATAATCGAGGCATGACCGGATCAGCCGCACCGGCGCGTCGCGCCGCCTCCCATTCCATGCCCTCGACTCCATCCTCCCGCTTTCAGATTGCCGTGGTCGGCGGCGGTATCGTCGGCAAGGCCTGCGCACTGCTGCTGGCCCAGCAGGGCATGCAGGTGGCCCTCGTCGCGCCGCGCCCCGTGGGCGAGACCGCGCGCACCGGGGAGGACGACTGGGACAGCCGCATCTACGCGTTCTCGTCCAGCTCGCAGCAGTTGCTGGAGCGGCTGCGCGTCTGGGAGGCCCTCGACCCGGCCCGTGTGCAGCCCGTGCGTGACATGCGCGTCTTCGGCGACGTCAGCGCCGCGGAGGCCAGCCCCTCGCCCCATGGCGATCTCCATTTCTCGGCTTACGCCGCCGCCGTGCCGCAACTGGCCTGGATCATCGAGTCGAGCCATGTGGAGCGCGTGCTGGACACCGCGCTACGCTTCCAGCACCAGGTGCAATGGTTCGATGAGGCGGCCGAAGGGCTCGATCGTGACGTTGACGGCGTGACCCTGACCCTCGCCAGCGGCGCCCGCGTGCGCGCCAACTGCGTGGTCGGCGCCGACGGCGCGCGCTCCTGGGTGCGCCAGCAATGCCATATCGGCACCAGCCAGCGGCGCTACCGCCAGCTTGGCGTGGTGGCGAACTTCGCCTGCGAACTGCCGCATCAGGAAACCGCATGGCAATGGTTCCTGGGCGCGCCCGAGAAGCTCATGGCCGACGAGGAACTCGCCAATGGCGAGATCGTCGCCATGCTGCCGCTGCCCGGCAACCGCGTGTCGATGGTCTGGTCCGCCGATGAAGCCCACGCGCAGGACCTCGTCGCGCTGTCCCCCGAGGCCCTCGCCGCCACCGTGGCCCAGGTGGCCAACGGGGCGGTCGGCGCCCGGTTCGGCGCACTGCGCTGCCTGACGCCGGCCAAGGGCTTCCCGCTGGTGCTCCAGCGTGCCGAGCAGTTCGTCCAGCCGCACGTGGCGCTGGTCGGCGATGCCGCGCATGTGGTCCATCCGCTGGCCGGGCAGGGCATGAATCTTGGTTTACGCGATGTGACGGAACTTGGGCGCGTGATGGCCGACAAAGAACCGTTCCGATCGGAAGGCGACTTGCGCCTGTTGCGCCGCTACGAGCGTGCACGCGCCACGGACCTGCTCTCCCTGACTGCCGCCACCGATGGCTTGCACCGGCTGTTTTCGCTGCCGGGCGCGCCCGCGCGGCTGATACGCAACGCCGGCATGCGCGCCGTGGGCGGCCAGGGGCTGCTCAAGCGCTTCCTGATCGGCCGCGCGCTGGGCTGAGCCGGCCAACCACTATTTAAAGATTCTGCCGACAAGGCACCCGAACCCTGGAGTCACCATGTTGCAACTGTTCCGCCGCCGTTCCGCCCGCATGGGCGCCCTTGCTGCCCTGGCCGGTGGCCTGGCCCTGGGCGGCTACGCCCTGCACGCGCTGGCCGCGGACGAGCCGGGCACGGACCGCATCAAGGCGTCCATCCAGAAGATGCTGGGCGGCCGCGCCGAGGTGAAGAGCGTGACCAAGGCGCCGGTACCGGGTTTGTATGAAGTCAACGTGGCTGGCCAGATCGTGTACACCGACCCCACCGGGCGCTACATCATCAATGGCGAGGTCATCGACACCAAGACCAACACCAACCTGACCGAGGAGCGTCTGGCCGAGCTGAACAAGATAAAGTGGTCCGATCTGCCGCTGGCGCGCGCCATCAAATGGACGAAGGGCGATGGCAGCCGCACCGTGGCGGTGTTCTCGGACCCGAACTGCGGCTACTGCAAGAAGATCGAACAGACCTTTCAGCAGATGGACAACATCACGGTCTACACCTTCCTCTACCCGGTGCTGTCGCCCGATTCGACGACCAAGGCCAAGCAGGTCTGGTGTGCAACAGACCGTACCAAGGTGTGGCGCGACTGGATGCTGAACCACGTGGCCATCACCGGCAACGGTAGCTGCAAGACGCCGGTGGACGAGAACCTGGCGCTGGGCCAGAGCCTGAATATCTCGGGCACGCCGGCAGTGTTCTTCACCGACGGCACGCGCATCCCGGGCGCGGCGGACATCGCCACGCTGGAGCGCAAGCTCGCCAGTCTCAAGAAGTAACGCGCGGCGCCGGACCCTCCCGGCTGTCTGAAGCGGCCGGCACTGTCCGGCCGTTTTGCTTTCCGGCGCCTGCGCTGCGTTACCAAATTCCCTGAAAAATCAAAGAGATCGAGGAGACACCATGACGTTCCAGGCTTTGCTGCTGACCCAGGCCGATGGCAAGACGGCCGCCGCCGTCACCCAACTCGATGAATCCGCGCTGCCGGTGGACGGCAACGTGCTGGTGGCCGTCGACTATTCGACGATCAATTTCAAGGACGGCCTGGCAATCACGGGCCGCGCGCCGGTGGTGCGCAAGTGGCCGATGGTGGCGGGGATCGACGGCGCCGGCACGGTGCTCGATTCGAGCGACCCGCGCTGGCGCACCGGCGACCGCGTGGTGCTGAACGGCTTCGGCGTGGGCGAGACGCACTGGGGCTGCCTGGCGCAGCGCGCGCGGCTGCAGGGCGACTGGCTGGTGCGGCTGCCCGATGCGTTCACGTCGCGGCAGGCCATGGCGATCGGCACGGCCGGCTACACGGCCATGCTGTCGGTGCTGGCGCTGGAGCGCGGCGGCGCGCTTGGGCCCGTGAAGCCCGGCGATGGCGAGGTGCTGGTCACGGGCGCCTCGGGCGGCGTGGGCTCGGTGGCCATCGCCATCCTGTCGAAGCTCGGCTATCGCGTGGTGGCTTCCACCGGCAAGACCGCCGAGGCGGATTTCCTGCGTGCGCTGGGCGCCGCCGACGTGATCGACCGGGCCGAACTGGGCGCGCCGGGCAAGCCGCTCCAGAAGGAGCGCTGGGCGGGCGTGGTGGATTCGGTCGGCTCGCACACGCTGGTCAACGCCTGCGCCCAGGTGCGCTACGGCGGCGTGGTCACGGCGTGCGGGCTGGCGCAGGGCATGGATTTCCCGGCCTCGGTGGCGCCGTTCATCCTGCGCGGCGTGACGCTGGCCGGCATCGATAGCGTGATGGCGCCGATGTCGCTGCGCGAAACCGCGTGGAAGCGGCTGGCGCGGGATCTGGCCCCGGACCGGCTCCAGGCCATCACGCGTGAGATCCGGCTGGGCGAGGCCATCGACGCCGCCAGCCAGATCATGGCGGGCGGCATGCGCGGCCGCGTGGTGGTCGATGTGAACGCCTGAGGGAACGTCCGAGGGAACGCCCACAAGACAAGTCCACGTTCGAAGGGAGACGGGGCGTGGCGCTACAATCACAACCATGACGCCGATCCGCTACGCCATCGCCCCGCTTCAGCCCGAAGCCCATCTGTTCGCCGTGACCGTGACGGTGGACGTCCCCGACCCCGCCGGCCAGGTCTTCACGCTGCCCGCGTGGATTCCCGGCAGCTACATGATCCGCGACTTCGCGCGCAACATCGTCCGCATTCGGGCCGATGCGGGCGGGGTGGCGGTGCCACTGACCAAGCTCGACAAGCAGAGCTGGCAAGCCGCACCGGTGGCTGCCGATGCCGGGCCGCTGGTCCTGCAATACGAGGTCTATGCCTGGGACCTGTCGGTGCGCAGCGCGCACCTCGACACCACCCACGGCTTCTTCAACGGCAGCTCCGTGTTCCTGCGCGTGGTGGGGCAGGACGACCAGCCGTGCACCGTCGATCTCCATGCGCCCGCCGGCGAGGCCTATGCCGACTGGCGCGTCGCCACGGCGCTGCCCGAGGCGCGCGGCCCCGGCGGCGCGCGCCGCTACGGCTTTGGGCGCTATCAGGCAGCCAACTACGACGAACTGATCGACCATCCGGTGGAGATGGGCACGTTCGCCATGGCCAGTTTCCGTGCCTGCGGCGCCCAGCACGACGTGGTGTTCACGGGCAAGGTGCCGAACCTGGACCTGCAACGCGTCTGCCGCGACCTGAAACAGATCTGCGAGGCCCAGATCCGGCTGTTCGAGCCGCGCTCGGCCCGCGCGCCGTTCCTGGACAGCAATCGCCGCTACGTCTTCATGACGATGGTGACCACTGACGGCTACGGCGGCTTGGAGCACCGCGCCAGCACGGCGCTGATGTGCGCGCGCGGCGACCTGCCGGTGCGCGGCAACGCCGAGACCAGCGAGGGCTATCGCACCTTCCTGGGGCTGTGCAGCCACGAGTACTTCCACACCTGGAACGTCAAGCGGATCAAGCCGGCGGCGTTCGTGCCGTACCAGCTCGCGCAGGAAACCTATACGCCGCTGCTGTGGCTGTTCGAAGGATTTACGAGCTACTACGACGATCTGATCCTGGCCCGGACGGGGCTGGTTTCGACCACCCAGTACGTCGAGATGCTGGCCAAGACCTGGAACGGCGTCTTGCGTGGCAACGGCCGCACCAAGCAGAGCGTGGCCGACAGCGCCTTCGATGCCTGGACGAAATACTATCGGCAGGACGAGAACGCGCCGAACGCCATCGTCAGCTATTACACCAAGGGTTCGCTGGTAGGGCTGGCGCTGGACCTGACCATCCGCGAGAAGACCGGCGGGCGGAAATCGCTCGATGACATCATGCGCGCGCTCTGGCAGCGCTACGGTCGCGACTTCTACGCGCCGGGCGCCACCCAGCGCGGCGTGACGGAAGCCGAGGTCCACGCGCTGTTCGATCAGGTGACCGGGCTGTGGCTCGGCACGCTGCTGCGGGCACTGACCGAGGGCACGGGCGAGATCAACCTGCCGCCGCTGTTCCGCGCCTTCGGCATCAAGGCCGAGAAGGTCGAGCCGGGTAAGCCGTCCGCCGGCGCGGCGCTGGGCATCAAGACCCGCAACGAGGAAGGCTGGGTGCGCGTGAGCCAGGTGCTCGACGGCGGGGCGGGACAGGCCGCCGGCGTCTCGGCGGGTGACCTGCTCGTGGCGCTGGACGGCCTGCGGCTGGCGCCCGGCCAGCTCGACAAGCAACTGGCGCGCTACCGGCCCGGCGACGCCGTGCAGCTCCACCTGTTCCGGCGCGATGAACTCCAGGTGCTGCCCGTCACCCTGGCGCGCGAGCCGGCCATGCAGTACAAAGTGAACGTGGAGCCCGGCAAGCATGCGGCCCGCACGCGCTGGCTGGGGCAGTAACCGGCCGATGACGGCGCCCGGGTCCTGACACCGGGCGCCAGTCGACAGTCGACAATCGCCCCCCGCTGCCCCAACGTCGCCATCGTCCGCCAGCCCAACATCGCCCCATGGAATACGCGCACGATCCTCGTACGTTTCTGTTCTCTCACTATATCTACCGTGGCCTGCGCTCGGCCACGGGGGTCATCGGCGCCACGCTGCTGGCCATGCAGGTCATGGACCTGCCCAGCGCCATGGTCGTGTCGATGGGCGCGCTCTGCACCAGCCTGATGGACCTGCCCAGCCCGCTGAACCACAAGTTCAACGAGATGCTGGCCAGCGTGCTGCTGTGTACCGCCGTGACCGCCGTGGTGGCGCTGGCCACGCCGTTCCCGCGCGTGCTGCCGTGGGTGCTGGTGCTGGTGACCTTCCTCGCCGGCATGATGACGGTCTATGGCAACAAGACCATGCCGTTGCAGTTTTCGGCATTGTTCGTCATGACGCTCACCGTCAACGAGGACTTCGTGCTCCAGAAGGCGTTCGTCCATGCCGGGCTGTTCGGGGCCGGGGCGGTGGCCTATATGGCCTATGCGATGGCGGTCAGCTGGGTCATGGAGCGGCGCACGCGCCAGCAGATACTGGCCGAGTCGCTGTACGAAATGTCTCACTACCTCGAGATCAAGGCAGGTTTCTACGATGCCGGCACCGACTACGAGGAACAGTTCAACCAGCTGGTGCGCCAGCAGATCGTGGTGGCCGAGCGCCAGCAGGCGGCGCGCGATCTGGTGCTGCGTGGCAACCGCACCAAGCGTGACGGCCTGCTGGTACGCGTGCACCTGCGGATGCTCGATCTCTACGAGTACATCCTTTCCACCAACACCGACTATCCCTTGCTGCGCCAGACCTTCGGTGGCACGCCGGCGCTGGACGCGATACGGCGGCTGGTACGTGGGCTGGGCAAGGATCTCGAGGAAATCGCCTACGACGTCACACGCGGCAAGCCTTCGTACAGCGCCCATGACTACGGCCCCGACCTGCGCGCCGTGACGACGGAAATCGAACAATTACGACATCACCACGTGTCGGCGGCGGCCATGACGGCGGTCGCGGAGACGATTGAGATGATTCGCGGTGCAATCACGCTGGTCGGCCAGTTGCACGAGGCGTCCCGCACACCGGTGGAGCCGGCCAAGGTGATGCCGGGGTCGGACATGACACCGTTCCTGACCCGCCAGAAGTACGAGCTGGGCGTGATCCTGGACAACCTGCGCTGGCGCTCGCCGGCGTTTCGCTACTCGCTGCGCATCACGATGGCGGTGGCGGTGGGGCTCTGGCTGGGCGACCGGCTGCCGTATGCGTCGCACAGCTATTGGATTCTTCTCACGATTGTCGTAATCCTGAAGCCGAATTACAGCCTGACCAAGCAGCGCTACAACGACCGGCTGATCGGCACGCTGATTGGTTGCCTGATCAGCGTGGTGGTGCTGCGCGTGGTGACGGAGCCGCTGGCGCTGCTGGCGGTGCTCTACGTGGCACTGGTGGCCAGTTCGGCGTTTTCCACCATCAAGTACCGCTACACGGCCATCGCCGCCTGCGTGCAGGTGCTGATCCAGATCAACCTGCTGATGCCGGGCAGCCAGACCGTAGTGGGCGAGCGGCTGATCGATACGGTGATCGGCGGCGTGATCGCGTCCATCTTCAGCTTTGTGCTGCCGAGCTGGGAGTACCGGGCGATTCCCAAGCTGGTGGAGAACGTGCTTCAGGCCAACCGGCGTTATATCGCCGCCACGCGCGACCTGCTGCTGCGCCGCGCCCAGGACGACTTTGCCTACCGCGTACAGCGCAAGCAGTTCATGGACAACCTGTCGGCGCTGATCGCCTCGTTCCAGCGCATGCTCGACGAACCGCGCAGCCGGCACCGCGCCGTGGACAACCTGAGCCGCTTCATCAATCAGAACTATCTGGTGGCGGCGCATGTGGCGGCGGCGCGCATCCAGGTGCGCCAGCACTACGAGGAACTGGACGTGCCGGCGGCCGAGGCGGCCATCGAGCAGGCCACGGAAGCCGCCACGCGCAGCCTGACGCTGGCCAGCGAACGGCTGGCGGGCGAGGAGCGGCACGGGCCGCGCGGCGCTGGCTTTATCCGCACGCCGACGGAAACTGCCGTCGCCGGGGTGGGCCTGCCGCCGCACGAACTGGTCGCAGGGGCCGCCGCCGATGACGACGAAGCCAGCGAGCGCCGCGCACGGATCGCCGATTCGGCGGATCGGCGCAAGGCGGACGTGCTGGTCCAGGCCGCCGCGGCGGGCGAGATCGGCGCGGACGAGCGCGATGCCGCCGCGCAACCTGCCGAGTCGGGCGCGAGTTCGACCGGCCGCGCCGCCAACGCGGTGCTGGAGCGCCGCCTGCGCGCGCTGCGCGAAGACGCCGCCAAGATCGCGCTGCGCACCGGCGCGATTGGCCGGTCGATGGCGGAGAAGGATTGAAAGAACCGTGCGACTGGATGCGCCGACCCTCTCCCCCGGCCCCTCTCCCGCAAGCGGGCGAGGGGAGACCACAGGCAGCGGCTGAAGGGTAATGGTTTGCTCCCCTCTCCCTCCGGGAGAGGGGCTGGGGGAGAGGGCAGGCGCCCGCAGCACCTCAAACGGAGAATCACCGATGACAGCCATTCATGAAACCTGGCATCTCATCGCCCATGGCCGCGTGCAGGGCGTGGGCTATCGCGCGGCCTGCGCGGACCGCGCCGTGGCGCTGGGGCTGGTGGGATGGGTGCGCAACCGGACCGATGGCACGGTCGAGGTGATCGCGCAGGGGCCGCGCGACCCGCTTGAGGCGCTGCGGACGTGGATGGCGGCGGGCCCGCCGGCCGCGCAGGTGTCGAAGGTGGAGATGACCCCGGCGGACGACGAAGGGCCCTTCAGCGGGTTCCGCTGGCTGCCGACTGCTTAAATATTAGACAGCGCTTAGTCGGCCTTCAGCCAATCAATCGGCGCCCGGCCATGCCGTTCCAGCCAGTCATTGGCCTGCCGGAAATGCCCGCAACCCAGGAATCCGCGATGCGCGGACAGCGGCGACGGATGCGGCGCCTCCAGGACGCAATGCGTGTGCGCGGTCTGCCCATCGAGCAGTGCCCGCTTGGCCTGCGCATGGCTGCCCCATAGCAGGAACACGAGATTGGGCTGCGACGCCGCCAGCGCGTGGATCAGGCAATCGGTCACCGCCTCCCAGCCGCGCTTGGCGTGGCTGGCCGCCTGGCCTTGCTCCACGGTTAGCACGGTGTTCAGCAGCAGCACGCCCTGACGCGCCCAGCCCTCCAGATTGCCGGAGGCGCGCGTGGGCTCGGCGCCATACTCGGCACCGATTTCCTTGAAGATATTGCGAAGGCTCGGCGGCACCTTGACGCCCTCGGGCACCGAGAACGCCAGCCCGTGCGCCTGCGGAATCTCCGCGCCACCGACCACGCCGGTGCCGTGATACGGGTCCTGCCCCAGGATCACGACCTTGACGGCATCGGGCGGGGTCAGGTGCAGCGCGTGGAAGACCGCGTGCGGAAACACCGGCTTGCCGGCGGCGCGCTCGCCATCGACAAAGCGCGCCAACTCGTCCCACGCGGCATGGCCGAGGCACGGCGCGAGCAGGGTGCGCCACGCGGCGGGCAGCGCATCGACCTGGGTTTGCAAAGGGGCGATGGCAGGAGGCTCGGCGGCCACGGGTGCAGCAAAGAAGTCGGCTTGCATGCGGGGAGGGGAGAGAGTCAGGAGAGTTCGCCGCCCGTCAGGCGATAGCCGCGCGCGGCCTTGCTCAGATCGGACGGGGTGAGCGGCGCCACATGGGACAGCCGCGCGGCGAACGCACGCAGCGCGGCTTCGGCAAGCTGGCTGTCGTCGGCCCCGCCGTTGTCATCGCCCGGCAGCCATTCGAGTTCGAGTTCCTGGATGGTCTCGACCTGGGCCTGCCCCGGCGCGGTGATCTTGCCAGTATCGAGCGCGGCTTCGATGCGCGCGCCGTCCTGCATGACGATCCATGTGCGGCGGACGAAATCGGTGCGGAATACCGGCGCCAGATGGTCGGCCAGCGGCGCCAGCACGGCGCGCGCCTCGTCGGGGAAGCGGGACAGCTCGATGGCCTCGCCGGCCACGTCGCACTCCCACTCGTTGCGCGAGGCCATCCCGCCCTGGCTGCTGCCGGCAGTCTTCAGCGTCTGGAGCCACTGGCTGCCCTTCTGGTCGCCCTTTTGGCGCAGTCGGAGCGCGGCACGCTGGCGGGCGAGGTCGCGCGCGGGCGTGTCCAGGTAGACGTTGAGCAACGTGGTTTCGCCGCGCGCCTCGCCGTTGGCATCGAGCCACGCGGCCACGGCCGCCAGCGCGGCGTCTGGCACGGCCAGCTTCAGTTCGATTTCACGCGGCATGGCAGCGATCCGTCGTTATGCGAACAGCCGTGCCAGTTCCACGCCCGGATCCGGCGCGCGCATGAACGCCTCGCCCACCAGGAACGCGTTGACGTTGGCGTCGCGCATCCGCTTCACATCGGCCGGGCCGAGGATGCCGGACTCCGTGACCACCAGCCGCTCCGGCGGCATCGACGGCAGCAGGTCCAGCGTGTTGTCCAGCGAGACCTCGAAGGTGCGCAGATTGCGGTTGTTCACGCCGACCAGCGGGGTCTTGAGGCGCAGCGCGTGGTCCAGTTCGTCGGCGCCGTGCACTTCCACAAGCACGTCCATGCCCAGTTCCAGCGCGCAGGCTTCCAGTTCGGCCATCAGGCCCGGGTCCAGCGCGGCCACGATCAGCAGGATGCAGTCGGCGCCCCAGGTACGGGCCTCGTAGACCTGATACAGGTCGACCATGAAGTCCTTGCGCAGCGCCGGCAGCGGGCAGGCCCCGCGCGCGCGCTTCAGGAAATCGGCATGGCCCTGGAAGAAGTTCACATCGGTCAGCACGGACAGGCAGGCCGCGCCGTGGCTGGCGTAGCTCTCGGCAATGGCCTCGGGCACGAAATGCTCGCGCAGCACGCCCTTGGACGGCGACGCCTTCTTGACCTCGGCAATCACGCCCGCGTGGCCCGTCGCGATCTTCTCGCGCAGGGACCGCTCGAAGCCGCGCGGCGCCAGGCCGGGCTCGGTGCGCAGGGCCTCGGCCTCGGCGCGCAGGCTGGGCAGGTCGCGCTTCTTGCGCGCGGCGGCCACTTCGTCGGCCTTCACGGCCAGGATTTTTTGCAGGATGTCGGACATGGCGGATTACTTGAATTGCTGCGTGGCACGCACGAACTGGTCGAGCTTCTCGCGGGCGGCGCCGCTGGCGATGGCCTTGCGGGCGCGTTCGATGCCGTCCTCGATCGAGCTGGCCACGTTGGCTGCGTAGAGCGCGGTGCCGGCGTTCAGCGTGACGATCTCGCGCGGCGTACCCGGCACATCGGTCAGCGCTTCGAGCAGCATCTCCTTCGATTCCACGGCATCGGCCACCTTCAGGCCCCGGTTGGAGATCATCGACAGGCCGAAGTCCTCCGGGTGAATCTCATACTCGCGCACCTCGCCATCCTTGAGTTCGCCCACCAGCGTGGCGGCGCCGAGCGAGACCTCGTCCATGCCGTCCTTGCCGTACACGACGATGGCGTGCTTGGCGCCCAGGCGCTGCATCACGCGCACCTGAATGCCAACGAGGTCCGGGTGGAACACGCCCATCAGGATATTGGGGGCGTCGGCCGGGTTGGTCAGCGGGCCGAGGATGTTGAAGATGGTGCGCACGCCCATCTCCTTGCGGATCGGGGCGACGTTCTTCATGGCCGGATGGTGCGTCGGCGCGAACATGAAGCCGATGCCGGTCTGCTCGATGCACTGGCCGACCTGCTCCGGCGTGAGCATGATGTTCACGCCCAGCGCCTCCAGCACATCGGCGCTGCCCGACTTGGACGACACGCCCCGGTTGCCGTGCTTGGCGATCTTCGCGCCGGCGGCTGCCGCCACGAACATCGACGCCGTGGAGATGTTGAACGTATGCGACCCATCGCCGCCCGTTCCCACGATATCGACGAAATTGTCGCGGTCCGTCACCGGCACCTTGTTGGCGAACTCGCGCATCACCTGCGCCGCCGCCGAGATCTCGCCGATGGTTTCCTTCTTGACGCGCAGCCCGGTCAGGATGGCGGCCGCCATCACCGGGGAGATCTGCGCCTGCATGATCTGCCGCATCAGGTGCAGCATCTCGTCATGGAAGATCTCGCGGTGTTCGATGCAGCGCGTCAGCGCTTCCTGCGGCGTGATGGACATGGCGGATTCTTGAATAGGGTCGGGGGCGGGGGCGAACGTTGCGGGATCGAGCCGCCTCATCGCGGCACCTTCAGGAAGTTGGCCAGCAGCGCATGGCCGTGTTCGGACAGGATCGATTCCGGGTGGAACTGCACGCCTTCCACGGCCAGCGTCTTGTGGCGCACGCCCATGATCTCGCCGTCCGGCGTCCACGCGGTCACTTCCAGGCAATCGGGCAGGGTCTCCCGCTCGATCGCCAGCGAATGATAGCGCGTGATGTCGAAGTGCCGGGGCAGGCCGGCGAACACGCCTTCCTGGGTGGTTTCGATGGTGCTGACCTTGCCATGCATCACCTGCTTGGCGCGAATCACTTTTCCGCCAAATGCCTCGCCGATGGCCTGGTGGCCGAGGCACACGCCCAGCAGCGGGATCTTGCCCGCGAAGTGTTGCAGCACGGCCACCGAGATGCCGGCTTCCTTCGGGCTGCACGGGCCGGGCGACACGCAGATGCGCTCCGGGTTGAGCGCCTCGATCTCCTCGAGGGTGATCTCGTCGTTGCGGTAGGTCCGCACATCGGCGCCGAGTTCGCCGAAGTACTGCACCAGGTTGTAGGTAAACGAGTCGTAATTGTCGATCATCAGCAGCATGGTCGTTTCTCCAGTTCCTGGGGTCAGAGGTCGGCGTCCAGGCCGTCCTGGACTTGCTCGGCGGCGCGGATCACGGCGCGCGCCTTCGCCTCGGTTTCCCTCCATTCGGCCTCGGGGTCCGAGTCCGCGACAATGCCGGCGGCAGCCTGCACATAGAGATTGCCGTCCTTGATGATGCCGGTGCGGATGGCGATGGCGAGGTCCATTTCGCCGCCGAACGACAGGTAGCCCACCGCGCCGCCATAGATGCCGCGCTTGCGGGGCTCCAGTTCGTCGATGATTTCCATCGCCCGCACCTTGGGCGCGCCGGACAGCGTGCCGGCCGGGAAGGTGGCACGCAAAACGTCCAGATTGCTCATGCCCTCGCGCAGCGTGCCTTCCACCGAGCTGACGATGTGCTGCACGTGCGAGTACTTCTCGATGACCATCTTGTCGGTCACCTTGACCGTGCCGGTTTCGGCAATGCGCCCGATGTCGTTGCGCGCCAGGTCGATCAGCATCACGTGCTCGGCAATCTCCTTCGGATCGTTGAGCAGTTCGGTGGCGAGCTGGGCGTCACGCTCGGGCGTGCTGCCGCGCGGGCGCGTGCCGGCCAGCGGGCGGATCGTCACGATGTGCTTGCTGTCGGCATCGCCGTTCGTGCCCATCTTGCGGGTTTCCTGGCGCACCAGGATCTCCGGCGAGGCGCCCACCACCTGGAAATCGCCGAAATTGTAGAAATACATATAGGGCGACGGGTTCAGCGAGCGCAGCGCGCGGTACAGCGACAGCGGCGAGTCGCGGTACGGCTTGACCAGCCGCTGGCCGATCTGCACCTGCATCATGTCGCCGGCCATGATGTATTCCTTGGCCTTGTGCACGGCGGCGATGTAGTCCGCCTTGGCGAATTCGCGGTAGACCTCGGACTGCACGGACGGGCTGGTCACCGGCACGTCCACCGGCTGGCGCAGCTTCATGCGCAGTTCGCGCAGGCGCTGGCGGGCGCGCGGGTAGGCTTCGGGGGTGGTCGGGTCGGCGTAGACAATCAGGTACAGCTTGCCGGACAGGTTGTCGATGACCGCCAGTTCCTCGCACAGCAGCAGCTGGATGTCGGGCAGGTCGAGATCGTCCGGCTTCTGCCTGTCGGCGAGCTTTTTCTCGATATAGCGCACCGCGTCGTAGCCGAAGTAGCCGGCCAGGCCGCCGCAGAAGCGCGGCAGGCCGGGGCGCATGGCCACCTTGAAGCGGCTCTCGAACGTGGCGATGAAGTCGAGCGGATTGCCCTCATGGGTCTCGACGACCTTGCCGTCGGTGACCACCTCGGCGCGCTGGCCGTAGGCGCGCAGCAGCGTACGGGCATGCAGGCCGATAAACGAATAGCGGCCGAAGCGCTCACCGCCCACCACCGATTCCAGCAGGAAGGTGTTCACGCCGCGCGTTTGCGACTGAGCCAGCTTCAGATAGAGCGAGAGCGGCGTCTCCAGGTCGGCCAGCGCCTCGGCGATGATCGGAATACGGTTGTAGCCCTGGTCGGCCAGCGATTTGAATTCCAGTTCGGTCATGTCGATCCTCTTCTTGCGGCACCCGCGTATCGGATGTGGGGCGCGGCACCGCTTGTGTCGGCAGGGGAGGGCTGGCGCAACGCTGGCAACCCGCCCCGGGGGCGGACCGTGGTGCGAAGGGCTTGCACGAAGGCGCACAAGCGCGCACACGGCCGGGCGTGGCGTGCGGCGCGTTCTTGAGCTAACCGTAGCACATGCGGCTACGGCGCTGGCGGAGGGATCTGGGGATCGGCGCGGGGGCCGGCCTGGTGTGGCGGGGCCGGGTCCGGCGGAACCGGAACTCGTCGGGGGCGGCTGGCCGCGTGAAGCAGCTTGGTCCGGCCCGGCAAGTCCGTCAGGTGACTCGCGAACGCACTTTACGCCTGTTCAGAGGCGCGCCAGCGACGCCAGGGCCAGGCCTGCCGATCACTGCCAGAAAAGATGCGTTTGCGGTTGAGAAACATGGAGTTTTCAGCGTGGTACCCGCTGTGCGCGCTGTGCGGTAACAAGCGCTGCGGCGCGGGCAATGTCGGGGACTATACCATCGGCGTCAACGCCTTGTACAGGGTTCCCATGGTTGTAGCCATATGGCACCAACAGCACACCCATGCCGGCCGCGCGGGCCGCCTGCGCGTCGTTTTCGGAGTCGCCGATGGCCAGCACGGCGGCCGGATCGAGGCGGAATGCCTCGGCCACCCTGAGCAGCGGGAACGGATCGGGCTTGCGCAGCGCGAAGGCGTCGCCGCCGTAGACCAGTTCGAAAAACGGCGCCAGGCCGGTCTTGGCCAGCAGCGGTTCGGTGAAATTCCAGGGCTTGTTGGTCACGCAGGCCAGCCGCAACCCGGCCGCCTTCAGCGCCGCCAGCCCCTCGCGCACATTGGGGTAGAGCGCCGAGAACTGGCCGTTGATGCGCACGTACTCGCGGTCATAGAGCGCGTAGGCCTCGGCGAACAGCCCGTTGGCGTGCAGCGGCGAGAAGCGCGCGTCCAGCACCCGGCGGATCAGGTTTTCCGAGCCCTTGCCGACGAAGCTGACGATCTCCTGGGTGGACATCGGCGCCACCGGCCCCAGGTGCGGATGCAGGTGCGCCAACGCCAGCAGCATCGCGTTGACGGAGGCGTGGAAGTCGCCCGCCGTATCGACCATGGTGCCGTCCAGATCGACGATCACCGCCTCGATGCCGCTCCAGTCCGTGCGGCGCAGGATTTCAAGACCCATCTGTCCGGCCCGCCCGCTCAACGGCCAGCCGTGGCCAGCGCGTCGCGCAGCTGGCCGAGGACGCCGCGGTAGCCGCCATCGGCGTCCGGCTTGCTGAACACGGCGGAGCCGGCCACGAAGGTGTCCGCGCCGGCCGCGGCGATCTCGGCGATGTTGTCCACCTTCACGCCGCCGTCCACTTCCAGCAGGATCTGCCGGCCGGTGCGGGCCGTGTAGGCGTCGATGCGGGCGCGTACGGCGCGCAGCTTGTTCAGCGTCTCGGGAATGAACGACTGGCCGCCGAAGCCCGGGTTGACGGACATCAGCAGGATCACGTCCAGGCGGTCCATCACGTGGTCCAGGTGGTGCAGCGGCGTGGCCGGGTTGAACACCAGGCCGGCCTGGCAGCCGTGGTCGCGGATCAGGGCCAGCGAACGGTCGATGTGATCGCTCGCCTCCGGGTGGAAGGTGATGATATTGGCGCCCGCCTTGGCGAAGTCCGGGATGATGCGGTCTACCGGGCGCACCATCAGGTGCACGTCGATCGGGGCGGTCACGTGCGGGCGGATGGCCTCGCAGACCAACGGGCCCACGGTCAGGTTCGGCACGTAGTGGTTGTCCATCACGTCGAAATGGATCCAGTCGGCGCCGGCTTCGGTGACGCGGCGCACTTCCTCGCCCAGGCGGGCGAAGTCGGCGGACAGGATGGACGGGGCGATGCGGTAGGTGGGCGTGCTCATGGTGTGGGGCGGTGCGGGCGGGGCGGGTGGCCCGGCCGGCATCCGGATCGTCGGCATGGGAATGGCGCGTATTTTACGCCGGACCGGGCCCCTGGCGCCGGCGTCGCCCAGAATCCCGCCCAACCACGCCCAAAATCCGCCCGCTTGCCCCTGCCGGGGCCTTGCCGCACAATGCGGACACCCGACCGTGGCGCCTGGCGCCGCAGGCCGCCCCGATCCTCCATCCGATCCGTCGATCCCGGTCGACGCATGAGCCAGCAATGAGCGAGTACGCTTTTTCCGTGGCGGTACGCACCCAGTACCTGCCCGACCAGTCGGACCCCGATCGCGGACGTTTCGCGTTCGCGTACACCATCACCATCCACAACACCGGCGAAGTGGCCGCGCAGCTGATTTCGCGCCACTGGACCATCACGGACAGCGACAACGCCGCGCAGGAAGTGGCCGGCCTCGGCGTGGTGGGCCATCAGCCGCTGCTCAAGCCGGGCGAGCACTTCGAATACACGAGCTGGGCGACGATTTCCACCCCGGTGGGGTCGATGAAGGGCCTGTACTTCTGCGTGGCCGAGGATGGCCATCGCTTCGAGGTGCCGATTCCCGAGTTCGCGCTGGTGCTGCCGCGCATGCTCCACTAAGACTGGCGGGAACTCAGGCGGCGGGCGGCGGGTCTGCGTCCTTCGGTGCCTCGGCGGTCCGGGATGGATGATCCTTGGGCGCGCGGCTCGGGCGCGGATGCTTGCGCGCCGTGCCCATGGTCCAGACCACGATGAAGATCAGCAGCAACAGCGCCACGCCGGCTTCGGCCGCGAGCAGCAGGGTGGGATGGTCTTCGAAGAACTGGCTCATCGGGATCAGGATCGGGATCGAGGCGTGGATCGGTCAGACAGGTACGAGATTGTAGGACATGCGTGCCGCCGTGCAGCGCGCGCACGGTGCTAACAACGAAGACGATGGCATATCAGGAATCCTTTGGGGCGGTATCTCCGTGCAACCGGCCGGCAACGGGCGGGAAATCGGTGACATCCATGGCTGGATGGCGCACGTGGCTGGCGCTGGCCGGGGCAGCCGTGCTGCTGGCCGGCTGCATGAGCGGCCCGCCGCCGCGCGTGGAAGGCCCGGGCGGCACGCCCGGCACCCCGACGCCGCCGCCCTCCGCCAACGCCGGCCGGCTGCAGCCGGCGAGCTGGGCCGAGATCGGCGGCTGGAGCCAGGACGACGTGCGCGCCGCCTGGCCCGCGCTGCAGGCCAGCTGCCAGGCCCTGAAGAAGCGCGCTGACTGGAACCGCGTCTGCGCGGTCGGCCTGATGGTGGATGCCGGCGACCTCGCCGCCATGCGCGAGTACTTCGAGACCCATTTCCAGCCGTTCCGCGTGATCAATGGCGACGGCACCGATAGCGGCCTGATCACCGGCTATTACGAGCCGATCCTGCACGGATCGCGCACGCGCCAGGGCACCTTCCAGATTCCGCTGTACCGCCGTCCGCCGCAACTGGGCAAGGGCGCGCTGCCGGCCCGGGCCGAACTGCTGCGCAACCCGGCGCTGCGCGGCAACGAGGTGGTGTGGGTGGACGACGCCGTGGAAGCCGCCTTCCTCCAGATTCAGGGTTCGGGCCGTATCCGGCTGCCCGATGGCTCGGTGATGCGCGTCGGCTTCGGTGGCACCAACGACCAGCCGTTCCGGTCCTTCGGCAAATGGCTGCTCGACCGGGGCGAGATCACGTCCGCGCAGGCCACGATGCAGGGCATCAAGGCGTGGGCGCGCGCCAATCCGGCCCGCGTGGAGGAGATGCTCAACGTGAATCCGCGCTACGTCTTCTTCCGCGAACTCCCCGCGAACAACGACGGTCCGGTCGGCGCGCTGGGCGTGCCGCTGACGGCCGAGCGGTCGATTGCCGTCGATCCGGCCACGATTCCGCTGGGCGTGCCGGTGTTCCTCTCGACCACCCGGCCGCTCTCGACCGAACCGATCCAGCGCCTGATGTTCGCGCAGGACACCGGCTCGGCCATCAAGGGCGGCGTGCGGGCCGACTTCTTCTGGGGTGCCGGCGACGCCGCCGGCGAGACGGCCGGCCGCATGAAGCAGGGCGGCCGGATGTGGGTGCTGATGCCGCGCAGCTAAGCGGCAGCCTTCCACTTCGGGCTAGCGCGGCCGTTGATCCACGATGCGCCGCGCCTTGCCCACCGACCGCTCCACGCCGCCTTCGGGCAGGATCTCGATGGCGGCGGTGACGCCGATATACGCCTTGATATCGTGGACCAGCCCCGACCGGGCGTGCTGCGCCCCCTCGGGCTCGGCGCCGTGGGCGCATTCCACGCGCACCGTCAGCGTATCCATCGACCCTTCCTTGCCCAGCACGCACTGGTAGTGCGGCGCCAGTTCGGCGTGCTTCAGGATCAATTCCTCGATCTGCGACGGGAACACGTTCACGCCACGCACGATCATCATGTCGTCGGTGCGGCCGGTGATCTTCTCCATCCGGCGGAACGCGGCGCGCGCCGTGCCCGGCAGCAGCCGCGTGAGGTCGCGCGTGCGGTAGCGGACCACCGGCATCGCCTCCTTGGTCAGCGAGGTGAAGACCAGTTCGCCGAACTCGCCATCGGGTAGCACTTCGCCGGTGTCCGGGTCGATGATCTCGGGGTAGAAGTGGTCCTCCCAGATCGTCGGGCCGTCCTTGGTCTCGGCGCATTCGTTGGCCACGCCGGGGCCCATCACCTCGGACAATCCGTAGATATCGACCGCCGAGATGCCCATGCGGCGCTCGATGGCCAGGCGCATCTCGGGCGTCCACGGCTCGGCGCCGAAGATGCCGATGCGCAGCGAGGTGCTGGCCGGGTCGATGCCCTGCCGCTCGAATTCATCGGCAATCGCCAGCATGTAGCTGGGCGTGACCATGATGATTTCGGGCTTGAAGTCCTGGATCAGTTGCACCTGGCGCTCGGTCTGGCCGCCGCCGAACGGGATTGCCGTCAGTCCGGCCTTTTCCACCCCGTAGTGCGCGCCCAGCCCGCCCGTGAACAGGCCGTAGCCGTAGCTGACGTGGACCTTGTCGCCGCGCCGCGCGCCCGAGGCGCGGATCGAGCGCGCCATGACCGTGGCCCAGGTATCGATATCGCGCAGTGTGTAGCCGACCACCGTGGGCTTGCCCGTAGTGCCGGAGGACGCGTGGATGCGCGCGATCTGGTCCTGCGGCACGGCGAACATGCCGAACGGGTAGTGGTCGCGCAGGTCCTGCTTGGTGGTGAACGGAAAGCGCGCCAGGTCCGCCAGCGACTGGATCTGGTCCGGATGGACCCCGGCGGCGTCGAACTTGCGCCGATAGACCGGCGAATGGTCGTAGGCATGGCGCACGGACCATTTCAGGCGATCGAGCTGCAGGGCCTGGAGGTCTTGCCGGCTGGCGGTCTCGATGGGCTCCAGCGGCAGGTCGGTGAGGCGCGCGCTCATGTCGGCTCCACCACGTGGCCCTTGATCTGGGCGGACTTGCCCCGGAACATCGCCACCGGCTCGCCGGCCTGGTTGGACACGCGGATGTCGTAGACGCCGTGGCGGCCGGACAGCACCTGCTCCTGGGCCTCGGCCGTCAGCACGTCGCCGCCGTGCACCGGGCGCAGGAACTCGATCGAACAGCCGGCGGCCACGGTGTTGATGTTGTGGCTGTTGCAGGCGAACGCGAAGCTGGAATCGGCGAGCGTGAACATCAGCCCGCCATGGCAGATGCCGTGGCCGTTGAGAAATTCGGGCCGCACCGGCATCGAGAGCCGGGCGTACCCGGGGCGCACGGCTTCCACGACGATGCCGAGCCAGCGGCTGCACGCATCGGCCTCATACATGGCGGCGGCGGCCGCTTCGGCGAGGGCCTGGGGGTCTTGGGGCAAGCGGGTCTCCTCGGGCTGTCTATATATATAGGGGGCGATGTTGGGCAGCGGGCTATCGGCCGGTGAAGTGCGGGGCGCGTTTCGCCAGGAAGGCGTTCACGCCTTCCGTGTAGTCGTGCGACTGGCCGAGGTCGCGCTGGAGGTCGCGTTCGAGGTCGAGCTGGGTGTCGAGCGTGTTCGTGGCGCTGGCGTACATCGCCCGCTTGATCGCCGCCAGCGCGCGGGTGGGCTGGGCGGCGAGGTGGGTGGACAGCGCCATCGCCTGTTCGGCCAGCAGGGGGTCGTCCATGACTTCCCAGACCAGGCCCCATTTCTCGGCCTCTTCGGCGCTGAGTCGGTCGCCGGTCATCGCCAGCCCCATCGCGCGGCCCATGCCGAGCCGCTTGGGCAGCAGCCAGGTGCCCCCGGAGTCCGGCACCAGGCCGATCTTCACGAAGGCCTGGATGAAGCAGGCCGAGCGGGCCGCCAGCACCATGTCGCAGGCCAGCGCGAGGTTGGCGCCAGCGCCGGCTGCCGTGCCATTGACGGCCGCCACCACGGGCAGCGGGAGCGCCTGGAGGCGGCGGATGAGCGGGTTGAACCAGGTGTCGATCAGTTCGCCGAGGTCGGTGCTGTGGCCGGGCGTGAAATCGAGAT
This sequence comes from Cupriavidus sp. 10L45, assembly GCF_056395225.1. Taxonomy (NCBI): domain Bacteria; kingdom Pseudomonadati; phylum Pseudomonadota; class Betaproteobacteria; order Burkholderiales; family Burkholderiaceae; genus Cupriavidus; species Cupriavidus sp. 10L45. The sequence goes on along the minus strand of NZ_JBFTJC010000014.1, from coordinate 6,334 downwards.
CGGCAAGATCCTGGCCGGCGCAGAAACCGCGTCCGGCACCGGTCAGCAGCAGGGCGCGGGCGCCGCCGGCTTCCACGTGGTCGAGCGCGGCGACCAGCGCCTCGTGCATCTGGTGCGTGAAGCTGTTGAGCTTGTCGGGGCGGTTCAGCGTGACCACGGCCACGTCGCCCTGCCAGCGCAGCAGGATCGGGCCGGCGTCGAGCGTCGCCCGGGCCGTGGCCGACGATGAGGATGGGGGCATGGTTGTCTCCTGCGCCATATTGTTCTCCGGGTCGGTGAGTGGATCTGACGCCACGATGCGCGCCCGGCCATTGTAGACAGCCATCGCGCGCAATTAAATAAACCGACCAGTCGGTCGGCAAATAATAGTAGGCCTGCGGATTGGGCGCAAGATGGGGTTACGCGCAGCCGCCTCGATCAGGCCGACTGCCATCCCCTCGCAGATTTGACAATTCTTGCCCTTCGACTACGGTTAGCGCGTGAGCTAGCGCTTTCATCACCTCTGCGAGGCCCGTATGCGCAAATGGAATCCATGGCTGGCCGTCCTGATGGCGGCGCTGGTATTACCCGTGGTGCCCGCCACGGCCTCGGCCACCGAGCAGGCCCAGCAACGCCGCGAAGGGCGCGACGTGCGCCAGGACACCCGTCAGGGATCGCGGGAGACGAAGCAGGATTGCCGCGCCAACGACCAGAAGAGCAATCCGCAGTGCCGGCAGGACAAGCGCCAGACCAAGCAGCAAGGCCGGGAGACCGCGCGCGACATCAAGTATTAATAGGCGGATCTCTGGATCTAGCGCGCCGGTTTCGCCAGTTCCTCGTCGATATAGCGCAGCAGCGCCTCTGACAGCGCCTCGCGCGGGTAGGCGTTCTGCGTGACGAACAGCGCGGCGACGGTGGTGCGCGTGCGGGCGATTGGCACGGCGAGTGCCCAATGGTCCGCATTGACGTAGGCCAGCAGCGTGCTGCCCGGAATCACCTGATCGTAGAACAGCATCTGGCTGTCATTGCGGGGATCGATCTGCGCCAGCTTCTCATGGCTCGACGTCAGGATCGACGAAATACGCCCCGGCTGGGGAAACGTCACCAGTGAGTAGTAGCGCGGCCCCGCCGGCAACGGATGTGCCGCCAGCCAGGCCTTGCGGACGGCCGGCCGCAGGCTCATCACGCCGCCGCCATCGCCGGGCTGGCAGGTGGAGCCGGGGAAGTGCTGGAGCAGGTCCGCCTGATATTGCTCGGCATCGTTGGCGAGCGGCGAGCCGCCCACCGCGCCCGCCGCGCTGACCACCGCCGCCACGCGGCCGAGGATCTCCGGGTAGTTGACCAGGGCCTCGAGGATGTCCGGCGCGCCCTTCGAATAGCCGATCAGTACGAGTCGCGGCCCAGCGGGGTCGAGCGGCGTGGCCATGACCGCGTCGCGGATCTGGCGCGCGTTGTAGGCCGAACTGGACAGCGCATCGACCGACAGCATCGCCCCGTCATAGCCGAACTCGCGCAGGTGCTTGCCCACGGCATCGGGCGGATTCAGCCACGGCGCGAAGCAATTGAAGCCGATGCCGGGCACGACCATCGCCACCAGTGGCCGGCGCGCAGGGCCGAGGTCGGCCGGCTTGCCGGTGCCGGACGGCTCCGTGCCGACGCGCGTCAGGGCTTCCTCGCAGGGGCGATAGTCGGGCACGGTCTGCTGGCGGGTCTGCAGGATCGCGCAGAAGATCTCGCGGAAGCGCGCCCGCCCATCGCCCACGCCGGCGGCGGCGGCGGGCAGCAGGACCAGCGGCGGGGTCTCGGTGGAGTAGGGCACCAGCGGCTTCGAGGCGCAGCCCGCCAGGGCCAACGCCAACGCCAGTACCAACGCCAGTACCAACGCCAGGCTACTCGCTCGCATGGGACTCCCCTTCGACGATCGGCTCCCAGTCCAGGATGTCGATGTCCGACAGGCTCAGCGGGCGGAGCACGAAGAACATCACCGCCCGCCGCCCGTCGGTGTGGTAGTGGGCGCCGCTGAAGGTGGCCCGCTCCTGCGCCAGCGGCACCGGCGTGGGGCCCCGGACGAAGGCCAGCTTCTCCAGGCCCTCCGAATACATGCAGTCCTGGACCATCAGGTTGCGCGCCTCATCGACATCCCCATGCATCAGCTGCGCGACATCGGCCGCCGCGAAGCGCCCCCCCACCGGGCGGCCAACCTGCAGCAGGTACACCGGCCGCCCCTGATAGCTGATGGGCGCCAGCCAGACGCGGATCCACGTGGCCGGCGCCCCCGCCTGCGCCTGCTTGCGCAGCACCGCGTCCGGAATCCGGCCGAACACGCGCTGGGCGTTGTCGAAGTCCTGCTGGTTGCGCCGATAGTTGCGGCGGATCATGGCCGCGCTGAAATCCGCCACGGCGCCGACGACGATGCCGTTCAGCGGCTCGCCCACGCCCTGCCCGGCGGCGTCCGTCGCACAGCAGGGCAGGCGCTCCAGCGCGGCGCGCAGGCTGCCGAGGTCGGGATAGTCCGTCACGGCGGCGGGCGGATAGGCGAACAGCTTGCGCGAGAAGTCCGGGTGGCTGGCATCGTCCGGCACGCTCAGGAACAGCGTGAAGGCGATCAGGGTTTGATCGCCGAGCAGGTCGACATTCAGCAGCTTGGTGCCGCGCGACGGATTGGTGAACACCACGCCGGAGCGGGTGGCGCCGGCCGGGATCGGATTGCGGAAGCCCTGCCGGTTGAACCACTCGTCCAGCCGCGCGTTGGACTTGCGGTCGAACCAGCTATGCACGGACCACGCCACTTCGAGCGGCGAGAAGTAGTCCGGATCGGTGCCGGTGCGGAGCAGGATCATCGACCGCTCGGAGGCGTTCTCCACCTCGATCCATACCGGCTGGACCCCCGTGCCCCGGATGTCGATGCCGAACATCCGGTCGGTGTCGGCCTGGCTCAGCACGGCGGCGCGGAGCGTGATGCCCTGCTTGGACGTGGTCTCCGCGCGGGCGCGCAGCGCGGTCACCGCGTCTGTGGTTGGCGGCTGCCAGGTGGAGCAGCCGGCCAGCAGCCAGGCGAGGAACGTCATCGGGAAGAGCGCGGGCAGCCAGCGCAGGGAGAATCGCCGCAGGGTCATCGGCCGATCCCCGGGGTGGCCCGGCGCTGGGCGTCGTGGTCCTGCCAGCGGAAGAACTGGATGCTGTCCAGCGACACGGGCCGGCGGTCGAACACCATCACCAGGCGGTCCCCATCGGTGTAGTACGGGTCCGTGGTCAGGTTCTGGCGCGGCTGCTCGGGCGGGGCGGCGCCGACGCCCGAGGCGTAACCGATCATCACCAGGCTTTGCGAATACGCCATGTCCTCGGCCAGCGCGGTGCGGGCTTCATCGACATCCGGGTCGATCTTGTGCGTGGTCAGCGTGGGCGAGTGGATGGTCAGGCGGCTGCCGATGTCGCGGCTGATCTGGCCGACCCAGACCGGCTTGCCGCGATAGCGCAGGGGGCTGAGCCAGAGCCGCAGGTGGTTGCGCTGGTGGATGGTGTCGCGCGCCTTCTGCAGCGCGAGGTCCTGCGGGCGGCCGAACAGGTAGAGATCGCTGACGGGCGCGTTGAGGTAGCGCTCGCCTGAGAGTGCCGATGAGACAACTCGCATGATGGCGCCCGACCATTTGGTCTCCGTCGGCCGCCAGCCGCGGCGCACGAGGGCCGGGAAGGCATCGTCCAGCCCGCCAACGATCACCAGGTTGAGCGGATCGGCGGGCTTGCTGCCGCCCTCGTTGGTGGCACAGCAGGGCAGGGCCTCGAGCGCCGCGCGGAAGGCGTCGTCATCGTCGTAGTCCCGAATCTGGTCGGGCGGATAGACCTCGCGGCGGAAGACGGCGCTGGTCTGGTAATCGCCGCGAAAGCCCGGCACGACGGTGAAGATCGAGAAGGCGTGGGCGTGGTCCTTGGCGACGAGGTCGAGCTGGATCAGCTTGACGCCTTCCTCGAGGTGGGTCAGGACCATGCCCGAACGGGTTTGGCCGGGGAGTACCGGGTTGCGGAAGGCGAGGCGGCCAAATCGCTCGGCGGCCTCGCGCCGCGCTTCGCGGGAGGCATCGGCGGCAAAGATATCGGCGGCTTCGGAGCTGGGGAAGAAGCTGGGGTCCAGTCCTACGTACATGAGCCAGATCGGGCGATCTGTCTCATTGTCGATCTCGACCCAGACCGGCTGCATGCCCCGCTTCGCCAGCGGCACCCCGTAGAGCGCTTCGCTCTCCGTCGCGGACAGGACCGAGACGGACACGTTGACGCCGCCATCCGAACGTGACCGCATGCGGTCCCGGTAGCCGGCGCCGGACTCGGGCGCCGGGCCGGCGCAACCGGTCACGAGCACGGCCATGCCGATGGTCGCCGCCACCCAGGCGGCCAGTCCGGCCCGCGAATGCCCGGGCGACATGGCGGCGCACGCGCAGGGCGACTCAGTTCAGGTCTTCATCCTTGTAATACTTGGTGCCCTTGGCCGTCAGTTCGACGGCCAGCCCGCTGTCCGTGATCTGGTAGACCCAGATCCCCGGCGCGACGGCCACCGCGCCCTGGAAGGCGCTGCCGCTGTCACCGGTTTTCGCGGCGGCGGTCGCTTGCCCCCCAATCGTCCAGCCAGAGTTGATGAATTCGTTCAGCGCCTTGTCGTTCTCGAACACCCAGACCATCTGGAATTTCTTCACGCCGATGCCCAACCCGGCCTGCAACTCGACCATCTTCATATAGACCATGGACTTGGTCTTGTTGTTGACGGCGATGCCTTCCCCCTTGCCGCTCCCCGCCAGCAGGATCTTCATGCCGAAGTTACTGAACGCGGCGTAGCCGGCGGCGGACTCGACCTGCTTGCGCGCCGCCGGCTGCGCCTTGTAAAGCGCATTCAGGGCATTTTGCGCAGCCTTGCGTACTTCAGCCTGCTCTTCCGCCTTGCTCGCGCCAAAGGCGAGGCCGGGGAAGGCGATCAGGGGGATTAAGGAGAATGTGGCCGTGCGACGATTCATGATGGCTCCCTTCTCCGCATCGACGGGGTCGAATGCGGATGCTGGCAAAGCATCTGGGATGCCGCTCGGCGCAATAGGAGGTGCGGCGCTTTTTGTAAGTGTTACCGCAAAATCGTGGGTTCAGATTAGGCGACGGTATGGCGCCGCGCAAGCGTCGCGCCGGTCTTCCCGCTTGACCGCCACGCCGCCCGCGCGCCAGTATCGTGGGCTGGCAGCAGACCTAATCCCATTGATAGAGAGAGAGGAGCAGACATGTCGTACGAGAACATCCTGGTGGATACGCGCGGGCGCGTTGGCCTGGTGACGCTGAACCGCCCCAAGGCGTTGAATGCGCTGAACGACGCGCTGATGGACGAACTCGGTGCCGCGCTGACCGCATTCGACCAGGACGAGGCGATCGGCTGCATCGTCATTACTGGCAGCGAGCGCGCCTTCGCGGCGGGTGCCGATATCGGGATGATGGCGAAGTATTCGTTTATCGACGTCTACAAGGGCGATTACATCACCCGGAATTGGGAAACCATCCGGCGCATCCGCAAGCCCGTGATTGCCGCGGTGGCCGGTTACGCGCTGGGTGGCGGCTGCGAGCTGGCGATGATGTGCGACATCATCCTCGCGGCGGATAGCGCGAAGTTCGGCCAGCCCGAGGTCAAGCTCGGCACCATGCCCGGCGCCGGCGGCACCCAGCGCCTGCCGCGCGCGGTCTCCAAGGCCAAGGCGATGGATTTGTGCCTGACGGCCCGCATGATGGACGCGGCGGAGGCGGAACGTGCCGGGCTGGTATCGCGCGTGGTGCCCGCCGACAAGTTGCTCGAGGAAGCCTTCGCCGCGGCGGACGCCATCGCGAGCTATTCGCTGCCCGTGGTCATGATGATCAAGGAATCCGTGAACGCCGCCTATGAGACGACACTGAATGAAGGCGTCCACTTCGAGCGCCGGCTGTTCCATGCCACCTTCGCCACGGCAGACCAGAAGGAAGGCATGGCCGCGTTTGTGGAGAAACGCGCACCTGATTTCAAGCATCGTTGAGTACTGACTAGGGAATACCCGAGGCCAGTTGAGGGGTATTATCCCGCGGCAAAAATATTCTGCGGAGTGGAATTTCCTTATCGATCAAGGGTTTGTCTGGATAATGCGCGCTTGTCACGCACGGTGGCATGACAAGCGTGTTGCAAAGCCTTGGAAACGGGCCTACTATTCGTCCCCTCGCAACACAAACCGCGCTGCAAACGCAGCAGCGACAAGGGTTGCGGGGTTGATGGGGTGGTCGGGCTGAGGAGTTTTCCAGCGCTGACCGCAGCGAAAAAAACTTCGCTGACCTGTTGACGAAACGCAGGTTGTTCTTCATAATTAAT
>NZ_JBFTJC010000013.1:0-189992 GCF_056395225.1 Cupriavidus sp. 10L45 | reverse complement strand
CGTGGCGCATTGATGCGCCCGCCCTCTCCCCCGCCCCTCTCCCGGAGGGAGAGGGGAGAACACAGGGGGAAGATCGAAAGCCCTCGGTTTGCTCCCCTCGCCCGCTTGCGGGAGAGGGGCCGGGGGAGAGGGTAGGCGCTGGCTATGCCTCGAACGCCGCCGCGGCCCGCCCGAGGCGGTCGCGTACCCCGTCCCAGAATGGGTGTTTCGCGGGGCGCCTTGAACAGGGTCGTGRCGCATTGATGCGCCCGCCCTCTCCCCCGCCCCTCTCCCGGAGGGAGAGGGGAGAACACAGGGGGAAGATCGAAAGCCCTCGGTTTGCTCCCCTCGCCCGCTTGCGGGAGAGGGGCCGGGGGAGAGGGTAGGCGCTGGCTAAGCCTCGAACGCCGCCGCGGCCCGCCCGAGGCGGTCGCGTACCCCGTCCCAGTCGTGGGCGTCGGGGACTGGCTCGAACACGAGCCGGCTGAAACCTTCCTTGTCGAGCTTGCGCAGCAGGCCGTAGAGCGCCTGGGCATAGGCGTCCGGCGTGGCGGGTGCTGGCACGAACACGCAGCGCGGGTCGTTGCTGACCTGCGTGGCGCCGACCCAGGCGAGCCGGCCATCGCCCGGCAGCGCCGCCAGGTAGCGCGGCAGTTGATCCGGCGAAGCCAGCGTCAGCGGCGTGCGCGGTGCGTAGTGAGCCTTGAGCGTGCCCGAGGCGCGCGGCGCGGCGGCGTCGGGGGCCAGCGGCATCGTGCCGAGCACGTCGGCCATCATCGCCGCCGTGATCGCGCCGGGGCGCAGCAGCACCGGCCCGACCTCGTCGATGCGCGACAGATCGACGATCGACGATTCAATGCCGATATCCACCCCATCGCCCTCCAGCACGTAGACCGTGCCCTCGAACTCGTCCCGCACATGCTCGGCTGTGGTCGGGCTGACCTGCCCGAACTTGTTGGCCGAAGGCGCCGCAATGCCGCCCCGGCCGCGCCGGAAGCGCGACAGCAGCGCCTGCGCCACCGGGTGCGAGGGGCAGCGCAGCCCGAGGCTGTCCTGCCCGCCCGCCACCGCCGCCGGAATATGGGCGGCGCGCTTGAGAATGATCGTCAGCGGACCGGGCCAGAAGGCGTCGATCAGCTTTTGTGCCGCTTCCGGCACCTCCGCAGCCCAGTAGCCCACATCGGCGCCATCCACCACGTGGACGATCACCGGATGGTTCGACGGCCGGCCCTTGGCGGCGAAGATGCGCGCCACGGCTTCGGGGTTCTCGGCATCGGCGCCCAGCCCATAGACGGTTTCCGTCGGAAAGGCGACGAGCTGGCCGGCCTCGAGCAGGCGGACGGCCTCATCCAGTTCGGCCGCCGTGGGCATGCGTGAAGACATCGGCAACCCTCAGACCGGGATATGGAGCGCCTGCGCGGCGGCGTTGAACGCCGCCTCGGCGGCAGCGGCCTGCTCGCCCACGCAGTTCACATGGCCCATCTTGCGCGACGGCCGCGCGTCGTTCTTGCCGTACAGGTGCAGCTTGGCGCCCGGCTGGCCGACGACCTCGTCCCAGGCCGGCGTGCGCTCCAGGCCGAACTCGAACCAGACATCGCCCAGCAGGTTCAGCATCTTGCCGGCCGAATGCTGGCGCGTGCTGCCCAGCGGCAGGCGGGCCATGGCGCGCACCTGCTGCTCGAACTGGCTGGTCTCGCAGGCGTCCATGGTGATGTGGCCCGAGTTGTGCGGGCGCGGCGCCATCTCGTTGGCGACCAGCGTGCCATCGGTCAGCACGAAGAATTCGATGCAGAGCACGCCGACGTAGCCCATCTCCGTCGTCACGGTGGCGGCGGCGGCGCGGGCGCGGTTGGCGATGTCGTCGGACACGCTCGACGAAGGCATGGTGGTCGAGAACAGGATGCCGTCCCGATGGACGTTCTCGGCCAGCGGCCAGGTGGCGGTGCTGCCGTCGGCGGCGCGGGCGGCCAGCACGGACACCTCGTAGGCCAGCGGCAGCATCTGCTCCAGCACGCACGGCACGTGCTGCATGGCGCGCCACGCGGCGCGCACGTCCTCGCGCGTCTTCACGCGGGCCTGGCCCTTGCCGTCGTAGCCCATGCGCGCGGTCTTGAGGATGCCCGGCAGCACGTTGTCCGGAATCTGGTCGACATCGGCATCGTGCTGGATCACCCAGTGCGGGGCCGGCGGCACGCCGGTGCGCTCGGCGCACGAGGCAAAGAACTTCTTCTCGCCGATGCGGTTCTGGGCAATCGACACACAGTAGCCGCGCGGCGCCACGAACGCGCCCAGTTGCTCCAGGCGGTCCAGCGACAGCGACGGCACGTTCTCGAACTCGGTACTCACCGCTTCGCAGAGCTGGCCCATCTCGGCCAGCGCCGCTTCGTCGGTATAGACCGCGCAGATATGCCGGTCCGCCACGGCACCGGCCGGGCTGTCCTGGTCCGGGTCCAGCACGCAGACGCGGTAGCCCATGGACTGCGCCGCATGGGTGAACATGCGGCCGAGCTGGCCGCCGCCGAGCATGCCGAGCCAGGCGCCGGGCAGGATCGGCGCGGTCGGGTTGTCCACGCCGAACTCGGCGCGCGACTCCGGCGTGTGGGCTTCGGACAGGTAGGGATGGATATCGGTCGGCATGCGGATCGGTTCCGGCGGCTTACTTATAGATAGAGAGAGGGACTGGGGCTCAGGCCGGCAGCGTCATGGCGCGCGCGGCCTCGGTCTGCTTCGCGCGGAACGCCTCGAGCGCGCTGGCCAGCGCGTCGTCGGTGGTGGCCAGCGTGGCGATGGCGTGCAGCGCCGCGTTGGCCGCGCCGGCTTCGCCAATGGCGAAGGTGGCCACCGGCACGCCCTTGGGCATCTGCACGATGGAGAGCAGCGAGTCCTCGCCGCGCAGGTACTTCGACGGCACGGGCACGCCGAACACCGGGACGATGGTCTTGGCGGCGATCATGCCCGGCAGGTGGGCGGCACCGCCGGCGCCGGCGATGATCGCCCGGATGCCCCGGCCGCGCGCCGACTCGGCGTAGCGGAACATGTCGTCGGCCATGCGGTGGGCGGAGACCACTTGTGCCTCGAACGCCACACCGAAATCCTTGAGCATGGCCACCGCGTGCTGCATCACGTCCCAGTCGGAACTGCTGCCCATCACCACGCCGACCACCGGCTTTGCTGCGTTGCTCACGATCTGTCCTTCCTAATGCGGTTAGGCGAGTGCTTCGCCGGTCAGGCGGGTCAACGCCTCACGGTACTTGTCGGCGGTCTTCTGCACCACGTCCTCGGGCAGCTTCGGTGCCGGGGCGGTCTTGGGCCACGGCTTGCCGTCGATGCGCACGGCTTCGAGCCAGTCGCGCACGAACTGCTTGTCGAACGACGGCGGGTTGGTGCCCACCTGGTACGAATCGGCCGGCCAGAAGCGCGACGAATCGGCGGTCAGCACCTCGTCCATCAGGGTCAGCGTGCCGTTGTCGTCCAGGCCGAACTCGAACTTGGTATCGGCGATGATGATGCCGCGCGTGGCGGCGAAGTCGGCCGCTTCCTTGTACAGGCGGATCGAGATGTCGCGCATCTGGGCAGCCAGATCCTTGCCGATCCGCTCCTCGACCTCGGCGAACGAGATGTTCTCGTCGTGCTCGCCCATCTCGGCCTTGGCGGCCGGCGTGAAGATCGGCTCGGGCAGCTTCTGCGCGTTCTGCAGGCCGGCCGGCAGCTCGATGCCGCACACCTTGCCCGTCGCCTGGTAGTCCTTCCAGCCGCTGCCGGCCAGGTAGCCGCGCACCACGGCTTCCACCAGGATCGGCTTCAGCCGCTTGACCACCACGGCCCGGCCCTGCACCTGCGCCACTTCCTCGGGCGCCACCACGCTCTCGGCGCTGATGCCGGTCTCGTGGTTCGGCACGATGTGCGCCAGCTTGCGGAACCAGAAATTGGCCATCTGGTTCAGCACGCGGCCCTTGGCGGGAATCGGCTCGCCCAGGATGACGTCGAACGCCGAGAGGCGGTCGGTCGTGACGATCAGCAGCTTGTCGTCGCCAACGGCGTAGTTGTCACGGACCTTGCCATGGCCGAGCAGCGGCAGGGACTGGATGGAGGACTGATAGAGAGCTTGGGACATGGTGGGTCTGGGCCGGCGGGAGAGCCAAACAAAAAAAGCGTCGCCCCCGTTTGCGGGGGACGACGCCGTTACGACAGGATTACTGCACAACCTGGGCGAGCTTGCCCGTCTTGTACGCCGAGGCGATGTCGATCAGGCCGACCGGCTTGATCTTGCTGGCCTGGCCTTCGCAGCCAAACGCCACGTAGCGGTCCTTGCAGACCAGCTTGGCGGCTTCGCGGGCCGGCTTCAGGTACTCGCGCGGGTCGAACTTGGTCGGGTTCTCGGCAAAGAAGCGACGGATTGCGCCGGTCATGGCCAGGCGGATGTCGGTGTCGATGTTGATCTTGCGCACGCCGAACTTGATCGCTTCCTGGATTTCCTCGACGGGCACGCCGTAGGTTTCCTTCATGTCGCCGCCGAACTTGCGGATCTCTTCCAGCAGTTCCTGGGGTACCGACGACGAACCGTGCATCACCAGGTGGGTGTTGGGGATGCGCGCGTGGATTTCCTTGATGCGGCTGATCGCCAGGATGTCGCCCGTGGGCTTGCGCGTGAACTTGTAGGCGCCGTGCGAGGTGCCGATGGCGATGGCCAGCGCGTCGAGCTGGGTCGCCTTGACGAAGTCGGCAGCCTGCTCGGGGTCCGTCAGCAGCATCGAGTGGTCCAGCACGCCTTCGGCGCCGATGCCGTCTTCCTCGCCCGCTTCGCCGGTTTCCAGCGAGCCCAGGCAGCCCAGTTCGCCTTCCACGGTCACGCCCACGGCGTGGGCCAGCGCCACCACCTTGCGGGTCACGTCGACGTTGTACTCGTACTCGGCGGGGGTCTTGCCGTCTTCACGCAGCGAGCCGTCCATCATCACCGACGAGAACCCGAGGTCGATGGCGCCCTGGCAGATCGCCGGCGACTGGCCGTGATCCTGGTGCATCACCACGGGGATGTGCGGGTAGGCTTCCACGGCCGCTTCGATCAGGTGGCGCAGGAAGTGCTCGCCGGCGTATTTACGCGCGCCGGCCGATGCCTGCATGATCACCGGGGCGTTGACCTCGTCGGCGGCCTGCATGATGGCCTGCACCTGTTCGAGGTTGTTCACGTTGAAGGCCGGCAGGCCGTAGCTGTTCTCGGCGGCGTGGTCCAGCAGCTGGCGCATGGAAACGAGTGGCATGTCTAACTCCTGAATGAAAAATTTTGGGGGGTTCTTATCGGGGATGTCCGGGCCGGCAGGTTCGCACCGCCAGGGTGCCGCGTCTGTCCGGCGCGCCACATCGCGCGCGCTTGTTCCTAAACCTTAACTGCCCACCCTCACGATCTTGAGGGTATTCGTGCCGCCCGGCTGCCCCATGGGCTCGCCGATGGTCAGCACGATGAAATCGCCCCGCTGCACCACGCCCTGGGCCAGCAGCAGCTCCTCGGCCTGCTCCAGCGCCTCGTCGCGGTCCGTGCTCGACTGGAGCGGCAGCGGCACCACGTTGCGGTAGAGCTGCATCTTGCGCTGGGAGGCCAGGTTTGGCGTCATGGCGTAGATCGGCACGTGAATCCGGTGGCGGCTCATCCACAGCGCGGTGGCGCCGGAATCGGTCAGCGCCGCGATGGCCTTCACTCCCAAATGATAGGCGGTGAACAGCGCACCCATGGCAATCGACTGGTCGATGCGCGAGAAGGTCTGGTTCAGGAAGTCGGTATCGAGCTGCACCACTTCGGACTTCTCGGCCTCCAGGCAGATGGCGGCCATGGCCTCGACGGTCTCCACCGGGAAGCGCCCGGCGGCGGTTTCGGCCGACGTCATCACCGCGTCGGTGCCGTCCAGCACCGCGTTGGCCACGTCGGACACCTCGGCGCGGGTCGGCACCGGGTTCACGATCATGCTTTCCATCATCTGCGTGGCGGTGATGGTCAGCTTGTTGGCCTCCCGCGCGAGGCGGATCATGCGCTTCTGGAGCGCCGGCACCGCCGCGTTGCCCACTTCCACGGCCAGGTCGCCCCGGGCCACCATGATGCCGTCGGACGCCTGGAGGATTTCCTCCAGCACGCCCGGGCGAATGGCCTCGGCCCGCTCGATCTTGGCGATCATGCGCGCCTTGTGGCCATGCGGCTGGCCGGCCACGGCGGCCAGCTGGCGCGCCATTTCCATGTCGGTGGCGTTCTTGGGGAAGCTCACGGCCACGTAGTCCGCGCCGAGGGCCATGGCGGTCTTGATGTCCTCCATGTCCTTGGCGGTCAGCGCCGGCGCCGAGAGCCCGCCGCCCTGGCGGTTGATGCCCTTGTTGTTCGAGAGATCGCCGCCCACGCGCACCGTGGTGAAGATCTCGCTGCCGATGACGCGGTCCACCACCAGCACGATCAGGCCGTCGTTGAGCAGCAGCACGTCGCCGGGGCCCACGTCGCGCGGCAGGTCCTGGTAGTCCAGCCCCACGCGCTCCTGGTTGCCGAGCGGGCAGGTGGCGTCCAGCACGAACGGATCGCCCGGCTTCAGCGTGACCTTGCCGTTCTCGAACTTGCCCACGCGGATCTTGGGGCCCTGCAGGTCGGCCATGATGGCCACCTCGCGGTGGCAGGCCGCCGCCGCCTCGCGCACCAGCGCGGCGCGGTCGATATGGTCCTGCGCGGTGCCGTGGGAGAAGTTCAGGCGCACCACGTCGACACCGGCGGCAATCATGCGGGTCAGCATGTCCAGCGTGCTGGACGCCGGGCCGATGGTGGCAACGATCTTGGTGGAACGAGTCATGCGGGCGGTTTCCTCAAAGGCTACTGGTACGGACAGGGGCGGCTCGGGAACGATCGGGCAAAAACAGGTGACAGGTAAATCAGGCCGCAGCGCGCTGCTGGAGCACTTCCAGCGCGGGCAGCGTCTTGCCTTCCAGGAACTCCAGGAAGGCGCCGCCGCCGGTGGAGATATAGCCCACGCGGTCGGAGATGTGGTACTTGGCGATGGCGGCCAGCGTGTCACCGCCGCCCGCGATCGAGAAACCCTTGGAATTGGCGATGGCCTCGGCCAGCACCTTGGTGCCGTTGCCGAACTGGTCGAACTCGAACACGCCCACCGGGCCGTTCCAGACGATGGTGCCGGCGGCCTGGAGCTGGTCCGCCAGCTGGGCGGCGGTCTTGGGGCCGATGTCGAGGATCATGTCGTCGTCGGTCACGTCCTTGACGTCCTTGACCGTGGCGGCGGCCGTGGCGCTGAATTCCTTGGCGCAGACCACGTCCACCGGAATCGGCACCGAGGCGCCACGGCGGGCCATGATGTCGATGATGGCCTGGGCGTCGCCAACCAGGTCGTGCTCGGCCAGCGACTTGCCGATCTTCAGGCCGGCGGCCAGCATGAAGGTGTTGGCGATGCCGCCGCCGACGATCAGCTGGTCCACCTTGTCCGCCAGGGACTTGAGGATGGTCAGCTTGGTGGAAACCTTGGAGCCGGCCACGATGGCGACCAGCGGGCGGGCCGGCTGGCCCAGCGCGCGGCCCAGCGCGTCGATCTCGGCCGCCAGCAGCGGGCCGGCGCAGGCCACGGGTGCGTACTTGGCGATGCCGTGCGTGGTGGCCTCGGCGCGGTGCGCGGTGCCGAAGGCGTCGTTGACGTAGACATCGCACAGCTTGGCCATCTTCTGGGCCAGTTCATCGCTGTTCTTCTTCTCGCCCTTGTTGACGCGGCAGTTCTCGAGCAGCACTACCTGGCCGGGCGCCACGTCCACGCCATCGACCCAGTTCTGCACCAGCCGCACGGGCTTGCCGAGCAGTTCGGACAGACGTTCGGCGATCGGGGCCAGCGAGTCCTCGGGCTTGAATTCACCCTCGGTCGGGCGGCCCAGGTGGGACGTCACCATCACGGCCGCGCCGGCCTTCAGGCAGGCCTCGATGGCCGGCACCGACGCACGGATGCGGGTGTCTTCCGTGATCTTGCCGGCATCGTCCTGTGGCACGTTCAGATCGGCGCGGATAAACACGCGCTTGCCGGAGAGATTGCCTTGGGAGATGAGATCGGTGAGACGCAGGACAGAGGTCATGGCGAGTAGAAACGGGACTGGGCGGTACGCCAACAGCACGCGGCCGCGTTGGAAATCGGGGAAACCGGCATTTTACCTGATCGCCGTCACGGTTTTATGCGATTGGCCCTCGAAATGACGCCAACATCACTAATACCCACCCCGTGGGCGAAAGTGCCAGGAGCGCATCGGACTTCACTGCAAACCCCCTCGAAAGAAGGGTACAGGTATCTCTGGCGGGCTGCCCCGGTTGGGGTAATGTACGCCCTAATGTACTAAACGTATGCACCGCCAGACACGCATCGCAAAGGTCGCATATTTGGTACATCGCATCATCAGTTGCAGCCAGCGAGCCGGCATCGACCGGCAATAACAAAAAGCCATCCCACCCGACCCGCCCCGTTTCGAGGGCACCGGCGGCCGGATGGTCCATTGTCGTGAATGCAGGGGTAGATCCGATGGACCAAGCAAGCATGCACGGGGCAATCCGTGGGCTTTACGAAGGCATTCTGGACCCCGGCGCGTGGCACAAGAGCCTGTGCGCGCTGACCGATATGGCGGGTAGCGCACATGCGTCGATGATGGTGTGGGACACCGTGCGCGACCAGGTCACCGTCAACGAGATCGTCAATCCGGTGCCGGAACTGTTCACTGCGTACGAGAACGAGTACCAGGCCATCGATCCAGCCAAGATCTTCGCCCCCCGGCTGGTGCCCGGCGCCTGGTATATCGATGCACGCGACCTCGGCCCGCAGGCCATGGCGCGGCATCCGTTCTACTGCGACTTCTTCAACCGTTTCGACCTGCGCTCCTACGTGGCCTGCCTGGTGGAACGACAGCCCCACTACGAAGTGTATTTCTCGATGCAGCGCGCGTTGAGCCAGGACGCCTTCTCGGGCGAGGACACCCGTGCGCTCGACTGGGTGGTGCCGCATATGCGCAGCGCCATCGCCCTGCGCGAACGCACCATGGGGCTGTCCACGCTGGCGTCGGTGTCCGCGCGGCTGCTGGAGCGGCTCGCCTTCGCCGTGGCCGTCTACACGCCGGACCGCCATCTGCTGCTGGCCAATACCGCCGGCGAGCGCTGGGCGCGCCGACTCGACCCCACTGGCAAGACCGGCGACTGGCGCCTCTCGCGCGGTTTTGCCGAGATGGTCCAGGCCGCCTGCCATCCCCACCAGCCGCAAGCCGCGCAGGCCGCGCGCGCCACCGACAAGACCGGCGCCATGGCCGAGGTGCTGGTCCTGCCCTTGCCGCCCTCCCACATCCTCGCCGCCTCCTGGCAGCAACCCGCCGCGCTGGTGGTGGTGCACGAGGCCGGCGCCCCATCCGTGCTGCTCGATACCGTGCTGCGCGACCTGTACGCGCTCACGCCGGCCGAGACGCGGCTGGCCACGCGGCTGGCCTGCGGCGAAGGACTACCCGAGGCGAGCCGACAGATGCGCATCCGCCACGAGACCGCGCGCACACAGCTCAAGTCCATCTTCCTGAAGACGGGCTGCGGCAGCCAGGCCCGCCTCACGCAGATGCTGACCCGGCTCGCCACCACGCTCGAGGGCGGCTAGCGCCCTCCCCTGCATCGCCCCTTGCCCCTGTCGCGCCCCCGCGGCAGGCATGCGAAGTCTTGACGCGCGCCCGCCTCACCGGAACCGGGCATACCTTCGCGCGCCACGCCGGACCCCAAGGCATGAACGACGGACAAATGCACGAGACCATTCGAAGTCTCTACCAAGGTGTTTTCGAAACGGGCGCCTGGCAGCGGAGCCTGGTCGCCCTGTGTGGCGCGAGCGGCAGTTCGCAGGCGTCGCTGATCGTGCGCAACCGGGCGCTGGACCGCGTGGTGGTGACCCACGCCGTCGACTACAAGCCGGACGCCATGGAGGCCTACACCTCCCACTACTACCAGTTCGACCCGAGCCGGCCGTTCGCCGAGCGCCTTGGCGTGGGCGACTGGTATATCGACCATCGCGACGTGGGCGAGCAGGTCATGCGTGCCAGCCCGTTCTATGGCGAGTTCCTGCGCGACCTCAATATCGCGTCGGTCATGTCGTGCCTCATCGAGCGGCATCCCACCTACGAGATCTACCTGTCGCTGCAACGGCCGCTCGACGCCAATGTCTACGCGGAAGCGGATGCCCTGGCGCTGGACTGGGTGATTCCGCACCTGCGCGATGCCCTCGGCCTGCGCGAGCGCATGCAGGAGCTGGCCACGCGGGGGCGATTGTCGGAAGACATGCTGAACCGGCTGCCCTTCGGGGTGGTGGTGTTCGATCTGGCCGGCAAGCCGCTGTTCGCCAACCAGTCCGGCGAGCCGTGGGTGCGGCGCCTGATGCCGGCCGCCTTCTTCGGGCCGCGCGCCGGCGCGCCGACGGACAGCGCCTTCTGGCAGTTCTCGCGCCCGTTTCCCGAGGTGCTTCGCGCCGTGGCCGCGCCGGACACCCTGCAGGCCGCGCAGGCCATCCAGGCCGCCGGGCCGGATGGCCGCACCGCGCAGATCGTGACGCTGGCGCTGGCGCCGATGGCGCAGAGCCTGCCCGGCATGGAGACCCACACCGTGCTGGCCGCCATCCACGAACGCTATGGCACGCCGCGCGCCATGCCGGCCATCCTGCGCGACCTCTTCGGCCTCACGCCGGCGGAAACGCGGCTGGCCGCGCTGCTGACGCAGGGCGTTGGCCTGCCGGACGCGTGCGCGCAGCTCGGCATCAAGCGCGAAACCAGCCGCACGCAGGTCAAGTCGATCTTCAACAAGACCCGCACCAGCACGCAGGCGCAGCTGGCGCATCTGCTGACCCGGCTCAGCACGATGCTGACCGAGCCATCGCGCTATTAGTTAACAGTGGGGATCAGAAGGCTCAGGTGAGCAGCCGCAGCGCGGTGTACACCGCCATGCCGACCACGATCATCCCGACCATGCGGCGCGTGAACAGGTAGAACACCGTGGCGGCGATGCCGGCCATCAGCTTGGCGTTCATCGGCGAGATGGTGAAATGGCCCTGCCAGGTCATGAATTCCGGCACGATGATGGCCGCCAGCGCCGCCGCCGGGGCATAGCGCAGCGCGCGCTGGAGCCGGTCCGGCACGCTCACGCGCTCGCCGGCCATCAGGAACAGCGCCCGCGTGAGCACCGTCACCACGGCCATGCCGACGATGGCGATCCAGGTTTCGACGTGGCTCATGCCCGGTCTCCGGTCTGGGGTTCCGGCTGCGACTCGGATATCGCGCGGGCCCCGGCCTCGGCCTTGGCCTTGTCCTTCCGCGCGCGAATGCCGCGCAGCGTGGCGCGCGCGGCCAGTTCGTCGCTGGCCATGCCGGCCGCCAGCGCGCCCACCACGGCCACCACCAGCGCCAGCCGGTACGGCAGGTCGAAGCACAGCAGCGCCAGCACGGCGGACACCACCACGGCCATCAGCGTGGAGCGCGAGTTGATCGTGGCGATCATCACCGGAATCAGCGCCATCACGCCGGCCAGCCCGAGGCCCCAGGCGTCCGGGAACACGCTGGCCAGCAGGATGCCGAGCAGCGACGAGACCTGCCAGGTGGCGCAGTTGACCAGCGCCATCCCCCAGAAATAGCCCTCCTTGCCCGGCGCGTAGCCCGGCTCGACGTACTTCTGCATGAAATAGACGAAGTGGAGGTCGCCGTTGAAGAAGCCCAGCACGGTGCGCCGGCCCAGCGGCAGGTAGCTGAAGTGCGGCTGGAGCGCCGCGCTGAAAATGACGAAGCGCAGGTTGACCACGGCGGCGGTCAGCCAGATGGTCCAGATCGGCAGGCCGGCCGCGAACAGCGGCAGTACGGCCAGCTGGGCGGAGCCGGCGTAGACCAGCAGCGACATGCCGATGGCCTCGGGCACGGTCAGCGCCGACTTGCTCATGGCCACCCCGGTGACCAGCCCCCACGAGAACACCGCGGGCAGGGAAGGCGCGAAATAGCGTGCGCCGTCGAGAAAACCGTTGCGCTCCACCTCGGCAAATCGATGCCAGAGGCGCAACCACACCGGGGACGACTGTCGGGGTGTCATAGCAGAGGGCGAGAAGGGTACGGCCAGCGCGGGGAGCGGGGCCGTCGGGGGCACCGCCGGCATCGCGCCGGCGGCAAAGCAGACATTATAGGCGCGTGCCCGCAGCAGGTAAGCGGTGGCTTAAAAGTGCACGCACCGAGTGTTGTTTCGTGGAGAATCGGGGCCCCGGCGCCCTCCTTCCTCACCCAGCCGCTATGCCGGGCGGCTCGTGGGCGCCAGCGGCGCGGCTTCGGCGGCAGGCGCGTTGGTCGGATCCATAGCCGGGTCCGTCTCGTCATCCCCGCCGCCGGCCTGTCCCAGATCGATGCCTGACGTCTCCGGCAGCAACGCCGCCGAGACCATCACCACCGCGTAGCCCACCCCGGCCACCATGGCGATGGCCAGCGCCAGCGAGGTCCGCCCGCTGTTGAGCCAGCCCACGGCGAGCGGAAAGAACGAGCCGATCACCCGGCCGAGGTTGTACGACACGCCATACCCCGTGGCGCGCACGGCACTCGGGTACGACTCCGAGATCGTCGCGCCAATCCCCGAGAACACGCCCTGCATCAGCACCCCGAGCGGGAAGCCGAGGAACAGCATCGACGTATTGCTGACCGGAATCACCATATAGATCATCGCCATGACGAAAGCGCCGGCGGCGAACGCCATATAGGTCACGCGGCGGCCCCAGCGGTCCGTGGCGTAGGCGCCGGCCACGTAGCCGACCAGCGAACCGAGGATGGTCACCGCCAGGTAGGAGCTGGTGCCGAACACGGACAGCCCCCGCTCGGTCTTCAGGAAGGTGGGCAGCCAGGTGGCGATGGCGTAGTAGGCGCCCAGCATGCCGCCCGACAGCAGGCTGCACAGTACGGTCTTGCGCAGCAGCGGGGCGCGGAACACGCGCGCGAGATCGGCCCCCGGCGAGACCTTGCCGCGTGCGGCCCGGCTCTTGAGGAAGACTTCCGGCTCCTGCAGGTTGCGGCGCAGGTAGATCACCACCAGCGCCGGCAGGATGCCGAGGAAGAAGCAGACGCGCCACGCCGTTTCCGGCTCGAACAGGTTGAACGTGATGGCGTAGGCGATGGCCGCCCCGCCCCAGCCGAACGAATAGCTGCTGGCGGTGAAGCCCGAGTACTTGCCGCGATGGGCCGGATTGCGGATCAGCTCGGTCACCAGCACCATGCACAGTGACGATTCGCCGCCGAAGCCCAGCCCCTGGAGCATGCGGAACACCAGCAACTGCTCGGGCGAATTCGCCATGCCGCAGAGGAAGCACGACACCGCGAACACGATGATGGTCCAGCGCAGCACGCGCACGCGGCCGAAGCGGTCCGCCAGCAGCCCGGCGCCCACCGCGCCAACCAGCGACGAGACCAGCGTCCAGGTGACGATGGCGCCCGCCATCGACTTGCTCATGCCCCACTGCGCCAGCAGCGTGGAGATGAGGAAGGAATAGATCATGAAGTCGAACACATCGACCGCATGACCGAGAAACGCGCCGTAGAACCCCTTGCGCTCGGCGCGCGACAGCTCCTTGAACCAGTCCATCATGATGGTTTCCTCCCAGTCTTCCGTTGTTATCGATCGATGCCGGCCGATGCCAGCCCGCGCGGCGGTTGGTAGCCGTAGCCGGCGGCCTCCA
Source organism: Cupriavidus sp. 10L45 (assembly GCF_056395225.1). Classification (NCBI taxonomy): domain Bacteria; kingdom Pseudomonadati; phylum Pseudomonadota; class Betaproteobacteria; order Burkholderiales; family Burkholderiaceae; genus Cupriavidus; species Cupriavidus sp. 10L45. The sequence goes on along the minus strand of NZ_JBFTJC010000013.1, from coordinate 176,298 downwards.
GCAATTGGGCGAAGCGCAGCGAGGTGAGATCGCCCCAGCGCCGCGCCACGATCTGCACGCCGCACGGCAGGCCGTCCCGCGCCGGGCCGATCGGCGCCACCGTGGACGGCAATCCGCACAGCCCCGAATGGCCGGCCCAGAACAGTTGCGTGGTCAGCGGCATCGGCTGGCCGTTCACCGGCAGCGTGCGCTGCCACGGCTCGCCGGCTTCGTCGAGCGGGAACGCGGTGGTGGCGGCGGCCGGGCACAGCAGCACGTCGTAATCGGCGAAGAAGCGGCGCCAGCTTTCGGCAAAACGGTCGCGCGCGGCCTGCAGGCGGAGCCAGTCGCGATGGGTCAGCGTGGCGCCGGTGAACTGCAGCGTGGCGTAGTCGTCACCCGCATCGGGCTGGGCACGGGCCAGCGCGTCGGCGAAGGCGGCGTCATCCATATAGACGGCGGTCGTGGCGCGCAGCAGCAGCACATAGGTGCGCCACAGCGCGGCGGCGTCGAAGTCCGGGCGCACGTGCCAGTCCACCTTGGCGCCCTGCCCGGCCAGCCAGTGGCCGAGCGCCTCGATGGGCTGGCTGACGGTGGCATCGACATCGGCCAGCGGATGCGTCGGCAGCACCGCCACGCGGAAGTCGGCCAGACGCTGGTGCGGGCAGACCGGCAGGTCCAGCCGCCAGGCGGGCGCGAGGTCCACGTCCGGGCCGGCGATGGCGCGCAGCACCAGTTCGAGGTCGCGCGCGCTGCGGGCGACCGGGCCGGCCACGTTGATGTCCTGCTCGGCAAACCCGGCCGGCGCGTTGCCGTGGCCGCGCAGCGGCACCAGCCCGTGACTGCTCTTGTGCGAGAACACGCCGCAGTAGTGCGCCGGGTTGCGCAACGACGAGCCGATATCGGAGCCCACATCGAAAAAGCTCATGCCGGCGCAGACCGCCGCCGCGCTGCCGCCCGAGGAACCGCCGGGCGTGCGCGTCGGATCGTGCGGATTGCGCGTGGTGCCGTAGATCGCGTTGTAGCTCTGCCAGTCGCGCAGGCCCAGCGGCACATTGGTCTTGCCGAGCAGGATCGCGCCCTGCGCGCGCAGGCGCTGCACCACCACGGCGTCGCGCTCGGCACGATGATCGGCGCGCGCCGGGCTGCCGCAGGTGGTGGGCCAGCCGGCCACGTCGAACGATTCCTTGATCGAGAACGGCACGCCGTCCAGCGGCCCGAGCGCCGCGCCGGCCTGCCGGCGGCGGTCGCTCTCACGGGCTGCGGTGTGCGCGGCATCGAAGTCGGGCAGGACAAGGGCGTTGATCGTCGCATGATGGGCGACCCACGCGGCGTGGCAGGACGCGACCAGCGCCTGCGCGGTGGTCTCGCCACGGGCAAGCCGGTCGGCGGCTACCCAGATCGGCAAAAAGCAGTCGTCCAGCCGGCCAGGGTCGGCCGGTGGCAGGTCAGGCAGGGTCACGTGCGCTCCGTGTGTTGTCTTGGGCCGGCGCGTGGGCGCGGCGGCCTGAGGGGGCTTATCGATACGGCGGCGGATACAGCAATCGGTATACTATATTCACAAATCCAAAATTCACAAGGCAGTATTTGTGCCAAGGTGATTTGCACCGCAACAAGGCAGGATGCGGCTTTTCGGGGGATGGGCGCATGCGGGCGCGTGTGCGCTGCACCATCATCGGGAGCGCTTTGGTATACCGTTTGGTGCGAGAGGAGATTAGCGCCGCAGCAGGCCGACCAGTTCGTCGATGTCGGGCAAGGCGGCGGCGCGGCCCGTGGCTTCGCCTTCGGTGGCGTCGAGCACGCCGTCCGCCAGGGCGCGCTTGCCTTGGTGGAGGTCCACGATCCGTTCCTCGATGGTCCCGGCGGTAATCAGCCGGTAGACCGTGACCGGCCGCTGCTGGCCGATGCGGTGCGCGCGGCCCATCGCCTGATCCTCGGCGGCGGGATTCCACCAGGGGTCGGCAATCACGATGTAGTCGGCCGCCGTCAGGTTCAGGCCGAAGCCGCCGGCCTTCAGGCTGATCAGGAAGACATCGCCCGCCCCACCCTGGAACGCGGCCACGCGGCGCGTGCGTTCGCCGGCCGGCGTGGCGCCGTCCAGGTACTGGTAGGCCAGTCCCGCCTCATCCAGCGCGCGCCGCATCAACTGGAGGAAATCGACGAACTGGCTGAACACCAGCGTCTTGTGGCCGTTGGCGGCCAGCGTGGCGGCCAGTTCGGCGAAGGCGCGCACCTTGGCGCCCGGCGCGGCCACCTCGGGCGTGGCCAGACGCGGGTCGCACGCGGCGCGGCGCATGCGCATCAGTTGGGCCAGCACGTGGATGCGGGCGTCGGGTTCGGCCGGCGCTGCCGGCTGTGCCTTGCGGCCCTTCCTGGCGGGCGGCCGTAGCAGCGCGCGCTCGGCCTCGGACAGCGCCTGACGGCGCAGGGCCTCGTAGTGGGCGGCCTCAGCCGGCTCGGGCTCCACGCGGATCACGAGTTCGGTGCGCGGCGGCAGTTCGTCCAGCACCTGCGCCTTGGTCCGCCGCAGCACGAACGGCGCGATCATGCGCCGCAGCCGCACGCGCGGCTCCCGCGCGCCATTGCGCTCGATCGGGTTGGCAAAGTGTTCGTTGAAGCGGACCAGCGACCCGAGCAGCCCCGGGTTGCAGAACCGCATCACGGCCCAGAGTTCGGACATCCGGTTCTCGATCGGCGTGCCGGAAAGCGCCACGCGGCAGTCGGCGGCCAGCGCAAACATGGCCTGCGCGCGGCGCGAGGACGGATTCTTGATCGATTGCGCCTCGTCGGCGATCACCGTGTGCCAGCGCCGCGCGCCGAAATCCTTGCGCGCCTGCTGGAGCAGTTGGTACGAGACGATCACGAGGTCATGGGCGCCGGCCTGCTCGACGATGGCCACGCGGTCCCCCTCGGCATAGAGATGGACGTTGAGCGTAGGGGCGAAGCGGCGCGCCTCGGCGGCCCAGTTGCCGCACACCGAGGTCGGCGCCACGACCAGCGCCGCGCCGTCGGCAGCACGCGCCAGCAGCAGCGCGAGCGACTGGAGCGTCTTGCCCAGCCCCATGTCATCGGCCAGACAGGCGCCGAAACCGGCCTCGGCCAGCGCCATCATCCAGCGGTAGCCTTCTTCCTGATAAGGACGCAGTTCGGTCGCCAGCGTGGCGGGCACGGCGGCGTCCGCCTCCCGCGCGGCCCGCAGCCGGCGCACGCGGGTGCGGAAGTGCGCATCCGGGTCCACGCCGGCGCCGGCCAGCACGTCGTCCAGCCAGGGCGCGGCCACCAGCGGCACGCGGATGCCATCGCGCATGGCATCCCCCACCCCGGCGAGGTCGCGCAGGCGGGCGCGCAACTGCCCGGTCAGCGCCACGTAGACGCCCTGCCCCATCGGCATGAACCGCCCGGCGTGGCCGTGCGCCCAGGCCACCAGCTTCTCGAGCGACATCACCAGCCCCTCGGCCACGCGCAGATGGCCGACGAGCTTGAACCACTCGCTGCCGGTTTCCACGCTGACGGCCAGTTGCGGGAGGTCGGCCGGCAGCAGGCGGATCTCGCGGCCACGCGGCCATTCGAGGTCGATCACACCGGCGAGGCCGGGCAGCATCTCCACGGCGGTCAGGGCGTCTTCGGGATCGTCCAGCGTCCAGGTGTATTCGCCGCCGGGCGGCGAGGATTCGACCAGGAACGGCAGCGCGGCGAAGACTTCGGCCACGTGGGCCAGCTCGGCGTCCAGGTCGCGCTCGGTGGCCATCGCTTCGCCGGCGACGGTCGCCATCAGCTGCGCGCGGCCCGCGCCGGGCGCCAGCCGGGGCCCCATCGGGCCCAGCGGCGTGACCACCAGCCGCAGGCCGATGCCGCGCCCCACCGGCGCCACTTCGGCGCGCAGGCGGGTTTCCGGCTCGCGCAGGCGGGCTTCGCCCGAACTGTCGGCATGGATCTGGAAATGGCCGGCCAGCGCGCGCAGCGTGGTGTCCAGCCGGGCGTGGGCGTCGGCGGGCACGGCCAGCCCATCGGCAATCAGGCGGGCGGCCTGCTGCTGTGCGGCGGAGAAGCGGATCACGCGGAGGCGGCGTGGGCCGTCCTGGAGCACCGTGATCTGGCGCAGCGCCTCGGCTTCCTCGCGCGCGGCAGGGGGCAGCAAGTCTTCCATGGCGGGCGCGGGACGCAGCGGGGGGGCGATGCGGAGCACGTAGCGGTCGCCGCCGTTGCCAACCTCCCGGACCGCTTCCAGCGTGGGCGCGGCCTCGGTGACCTCCATCGGCACAGTCGGCGCGTGGGACAGCACCACCCCGGGGTGCCCCACCAGCGCCATCACGGCGGCGGCGCGGTCCAGCACATGGCGGCGGTTGCGCGAGCGGTCGCGGCGGATGGCCCGGGCCACGCGGGCGTCCCACGGCGCCAGGGTGTCGTCCTCGGCTACCCGGGCCAGCGGGATCGGCCGGGGCTTGCCCCAGCCGCGCGGGCCGTAGGCCTGCTCCAGCGGCTCCACCAGCCCCGGCACCCCATCGGCATCGACGGTCAGCGCCCACAACAGGCGGCGCCGGCCGCCCTCGACAGGGGCTTCCGCGCCGGCCAGCGCGGCCAGTTCGCCCAGCGCTTCCTGCCAGCGGTGATCGTCGTCGGGGGTGGTGGGGAGCGCGGACAAGGGCAAAAGGGGTAAAAAGAGAGGCCGGGAGGATCGGAACGGCGATTGTAGTCCCCCCGCCCGGCCGCGTTGGCACATCAGGGCGCGCGGCTTACAATGGCGGCCTTGTGACATTTCTGGTGCAGAGGGAGACAACCATGTCGATGGCGGATCGCGACGGCAAGATCTGGATGGACGGCAAGCTGATTGAGTGGCGCGATGCCAAGATTCACGTCCTGACGCACACCCTGCACTACGGCATGGGCGTATTCGAGGGCGTGCGCGCCTACAAGACGCCGGCCGGCACCGCGATTTTCCGCCTCAAGGAGCACACGCGCCGCCTGTTCAACTCGGCCAAGATCTTCCAGATGGCCATGCCGTTCGACGAAGCGACGCTCGAGGCCGCCCAGCGCGAGGTGGTGCGGGCCAACAATCTCGAGTCGTGCTACATCCGCCCGCTGGTCTGGATCGGCTCCGAGAAGCTCGGCGTGTCCGCCAAGGGCAACACCATCCACGTGGCCATCGCCGCCTGGCCGTGGGGCGCCTATCTGGGCGAAGAGGGGCTGGAGCGCGGCATCCGCGTCAAGACCTCGTCGTTCACGCGCCACCATGTGAATGTGTCGCTGGTGCGCGCCAAGGCGAGCGGCTACTACATCAACTCGATCCTGGCCAACCAGGAGGCCACCGGCCTCGGCTACGACGAGGCGCTGCTGCTCGACACCGACGGCTACGTGAGCGAGGGCTCGGGCGAGAACGTGTTCATCGTGCGCAATGGCGTGATCTACACGCCGGACCTGGCCTCGTGCCTGGACGGCATCACCCGTGACGCCACGCTGACCATTGCCCGCGACCTCGGCATCGAGGTGCGCGAAAAGCGCATCACGCGCGACGAAATGTACTGCGCCGACGAAGCGTTCTTCACCGGCACCGCCGCCGAAGTCACGCCGATCCGCGAACTGGACGACCGCGTGATCGGCGAAGGCCGTCGCGGCCCGGTTACCCAGCGCATCCAGGAAGCGTTCTTTGCCGCCGTGGGCGGCACGGACGAGAAGTACAAGAAGTGGCTGACGCTGGTCTGAGCACCGGCGCCATCCCGATCATTTAAAACAAGCCAGTCACCCTGCAAGCCAAACGCAACACCATGACGCAAACCGCATCCGTCGTCGAAATCGGCGCTGAAGACATGCCCCTCCACTGCCCCACGGGGAACACCCCGACGTGGAACTACCATCCCCGCGTGTTCCTGGACGTGGCCGACACCGGCGAGGTGAAATGCCCGTACTGCGGCACCGTGTACAAGCTCAAGCCGGGCACCGTGCTGAAGGGCCACCACTGAGATCGCGTCCGAGGCACGCGGCCCACGCCGCGCGCCGCCGCACCCCCCTCCCGCCCCGGGCCGCGTTGCGCCCCGGGGCGTTGGCATGTCCGGGCCACGCATCACCCACAATATGAAAAAAGCCCTCGTCATCGCCCCGAACTGGATCGGCGACGCGCTGATGGCGCAGCCGCTGTTCGCGCTGCTCAAGGCGCGCCATCCCCGCATGGTCATCGACGCCCTCGCCCCGAAATGGGTGGCGCCGGTGCTCGCACGCATGCCCGAGATCGGCACCGTGTTCCCGAGCGATCTCGCGCACGGCAAGCTGCAGCTCTCGGCCCGGCTGATGTTCGCGCAGCAGCTCAAGCATGAGGGCTACGACGTGGCCTATGTGCTGCCGAATTCACTCAAATCGTCGCTGATTCCGTTCCTGGCCGGCATTCCGCTGCGCATCGGCTATCGCGGCGAGGCGCGCTTCGGCATGCTCAACGTGCGCCACGCCAATCCGCCGCGCGACAAGCGCCCGCCGATGGTGGAGCACTACGCACGGCTGGCCCTCAAGCCCGGCGGGCGCCTGCCCGAGCACATCCCCGATCCGCAGCTGCGCGTGAAGCCCGAGCGCATGGCCGCCACGGCCGAGCGCTTCGGCATCGCGCCGCAGACCCGGGTGATCGCCTTCTGCCCCGGCGCGGAGTTCGGCCCGGCCAAGCGCTGGCCGGCCGCGCACTTCGCCGAACTGGCGCAGATGCTGCGCCGCTCGTTCCCGTATGCGCAGATCATCACGCTCGGCTCGGCCAAGGATGCCGAGATCGCGGCGGAGATCGTCGCCGGAGCGCCGTTCGTGCGCAACCTGTGCGGCCAGACCTCGCTGGACGACGCGGTGGACCTGCTCGCCCTGTCCGAAGCCGCCGTCTGCAACGACTCCGGCCTGATGCACGTGACCGCCGCACTGAACCGGCCCCAGGTGGCCGTTTTCGGCTCCAGCGACCCGCGCCACACGCCCCCGCTGTCACAGGCTGCGAGTATCATGTGGCTGCAACTCGAGTGCAGCCCCTGCTTCAAACGCGAGTGCCCGCTGGGCCACCTGCGCTGCCTGAAGGACATCGAACCCGAAATGGTGTTCGTCGAGTTGCGCAAGCTCCTGCATCGACCCTGACCACGCCAACATGCCCCGTTTCGCCCGACTGTTCGATTCCGCCGAAGACATCGTCGATGCCTTCCGCGAAGCCATGAAACTGCGCGATGCCGATGGCGCGCTGCGCCTCTGGCTGGACGAGGATTCGGTCACGTGCGTGATGCCCGACGGCCAGCGCCTGATCGGCCACGACCACCTGCGCCAGGCCTTCATGCTGCTGCTGGAGGAACAGCCGGTGCTGATCGACGCCATCGAGACCAGCAGCCATGCCTCGCTCGGCGTGTCGATCTTCGACGTGACCGAGGCGCTGCGCTTTGGCGCGGACCGCGTGGAAGCGGACCTCTACGTGCACACCACCTACGTGCTGATGCAGAACCACGAGGGCTGGCGCCTGGCCCACATCCACTGCAGCCCGGCCAACGCGGTGCAGGTAGCCGCCGTGGCCGCCGCCCCGGGCCAGGCGCTGCACTGACCACTTCGACGTGATGGGCCTGAAGCTGGGCGCCCCCTTCGGCGAGACCTTCCACACGCCGTGGTGGCTGCGCGGCGGCCATGCCCAGACCATCCTGGCGGCCCGCTTCACGCGGCACCGGCGCGTCACGTTCCGGCGCGAACGCTGGGACACCCCCGATGGCGACTTCATCGACGTCGACTGGACCACGCACCCGGTAGCGCCGGGCGCCCCGCTGGTGGTGATGTTCCACGGCCTCGAGGGCGACTCGAACAGCCACTACGCCCAAACCCTGATGGACGCGCTGCGCGCACGCGGCTGGCAGGGCGCCATTCCACATTTCCGGGGCTGTTCGGGCGAGCTGAACCGCGCGCCGCGCTTTTATCATTCGGGCGATTCCGCCGAGATCCGCTGGGTGCTGGAGCGGCTGCGCCAACGGGTGCAGCCCGGACGGGCGGAAGGACAGCGCATGCTGGCAGTCGGCATCTCGCTCGGCGGCAATGCCCTGCTGCGCTATCTGGGCGAGGAAGGCCACGGCGCGCGCTTCCTCTCGGCGGCGGCGGCCATCTCGGCCCCGCTCGACCTCGCGGCGGGCGGCGCGGCGCTCTCCCAGGGCTTCAACCTGATCTATACCCGGATGTTCCTGCAGACGCTGAAGCGCAAGTCGCTGGCCAAGCTCGACCAGTTTCCGGGCCTGTTCGACCGCGCGACGATGCTGGCGAGCCGCGACCTCTACGCCTTCGACAACGTGGTCACCGCGCCGCTGCACGGCTTCCGCGATACCGACGACTACTGGATGCGCGCCGCCAGCAAGCCGGTGCTGGGCGAGATCCGCATTCCCACGCTGGTGCTGAACGCGCGCAACGACCCCTTCCTGCCCGGCCAGCACCTGCCGAGCCAGGCCGAGGTCAGCCCCGACGTGCTGCTGGAGCAGCCCGCGCACGGCGGCCACGTCGGCTTCATGACGCCCCGCGCCGGCGTGCTGGGCCACCTGCCGCTGTTCCCGGTGGCGGGCCATATCGAATGGCTGCCCACGCGCATCCTCGACTACTTCGACAGCGTGGGTGGAACGCGCCAGACGGCGTAGGAGACAACCATGGATGACATCGTCAAGCAGGCGATGGCCCGCTGGCCCAACGTGCCGAACGCGTACGGATGGCTGGCGCTGGACCGCCGCGGGCAATGGCGCCTGCGCAACGAGTTCGCGCAGGAGCACGGGCTGTCCGGCGACCCGATCCGCCACGAGGCGCTGATCCACTTCATCGAACGCAACTACACCCACGACGCGCGCGGCGCCTGGTTCTTCCAGAACGGACCGCAGCGGGTGTTCGTCTCGCTCGGCTACGCGCCGTGGATCGTGCGGATGCACGACGGCGCGCTGGCCACCACCACCGGGCGGCCGTTCAGCGTGACGGCCTGCCATGCCGACGAGCACGGCAACGTGGTGCTGGCGGGGACGGTGGAAGGTCTGGGGGATGGGGACGGAGATGGCGCGCCGGTGCAGGCCGCGCTGCTGCACGACCATGACCTCGATGCCTTCAGCAGCGCCTGCACCTGGCATGGCGAGGGGTGCGGTGCGGCGCTGGGGGTGTTCCATCACGCCGGGCGCGATTTCGACATCGAACCGATTGCCGAGGACGAGGTGCCGACGCGCTTCGGCTTCGTGCGAACACCTGCACCCGCACCGGAAGCCGAAGCTGGCTGAGGCCCAGCCTCAGTTCGGCATGCCCTTGTTGTCCTGCTTTTCCTCGCGGAACTGCAGCTGGAGCTGGTGCAGCCGCGCATCGACCTCGGACAGCGAGTAGAAATCGCCATCATTGGCCTTGCGGGCGATCTGCAATTGCTCGATGGCCGCCTGGTAGGACCCGTCCATCGCGTACTTCTCGGCCAGCGCCTGATGCTGCTGCAGCCGCTTGCCCTGCGCCGCGTAGGCGCGCGCGAGCAGCTCCCACCATTCGGCACGCGCCTTTTCCTCGCGCGTGCGGGCGCGCAGGAAGGTCACGGCGTCGCCCAGCTTGCCGGCGGCGACCAGCGAATCGGCATACGTCAGCGCCACGGCATGAGAGAGCGGGAACGCGCGCATCGAGGCGTTGGCCTGCGTCAGCGCTTCCTGCGGACGGCCCTCGGCGCGCGCCAGCTCGATCGCCATGACGTCCAGCATCGGACTGCCCGAGGTGGCGGACGGAATCGTGCCATAGAGCCGGCGCGCCTCGGCCAGCGCCCGTTCGGCATCCGCGTAGCGGCCCAGCCGCTGGTTGGCGAAGGCGATGCCGTAGTAGATCGCCGGCTGCCGCACCGGCGAGGCGTTCGCCACTTGCGACTGGAACGTCTCCAGCACGTTGCGCTGGTCGTTGGGGGTGGTGGCCTGAATCACGCGCGCCCGCGCCCGGGCGAACTCGTACTCGGGCGTGTTGCCGACCTTGCGGGCGGTCACGTGGCGCACGCGGTCCTGCATGTCGGCGATCCGCTCGGAGGTCAGCGGGTGGGTGCGCACATAGGCCGGGATCGAGTTGTCCGAGATGCCGGTCACGCGCTGCAGCCGCGAGAAGAAATCGGGCATGCCCTGCGGGTCGAAGCCGGCAGCGGTCATGATCTGGAAGCCGACGCGGTCAGCCTCGCGCTCGGCCCCGCGCGAGAAGGACAGCTGGTTGGCCACGGCCGCGCCCTGCCCGCCCATCGCCAGCGCCGCCGCTGCATCGCCGCTCTTGGTGGCCGCCAGCCCGGCCAGCACCATCGACGCCAGCGCGATCCACATCGACTCATCCTGCTTGGTGATGCCGCGCGCGATATGGCGCTGCATCACGTGGCCGATTTCATGGCCGAGCACGGAGGCAAGTTCCGATTCGGTCTCGGACTGGACCAGCAGCCCGGTATGCACGCCGATATAGCCGCCCGGCAGCGCGAAGGCGTTGATCGAGCGGTCCCGCACGCCAAACAGCTCGAAACCGGTGGCGAAGGTGCCCGCGCCATTCGAACCGGCCACGTTCTGGCGGCGCGCGGCCTGCACCAGCCGGTAGCCGAGCGCGTTCAGGTAATCGTTGAGCAGCGCGTCCGAGACATAGTCGGTATCGCGGCGGATATCCCGCATGATCCGGTCGCCCAGCCGCCGCTCCATGTCCGGCGACAGCGATGCCGTGGACGGGTCGCCGAGGTCCGGGAGCTGCAGGCTGCCGCCCTCCACCACCGGGTTATTGGTCCGCAATCCGAATTCGGATTTCTGACCCGCCCTGACACTGCGGTTGAGATTGTCGTAGACCTGATCGCTGGCGTCGGGCACCAGCTCCGTAGTGGGCGCCGGCTGCTGCGAGGACGGCGCCAGCCGCGCGGCGGGTACGGTCAAGCCCTGCGGCCAGGCCGGCGCGGCCATGGTCAGCACGAGGGCGGCGGCCACGGCACGGGCAAGTGACGCGCGCATGGCGGGGGCGGCCAAAGCAGCGGGAGCGGTGTCGGCGGCGCGCGCCGGAGCGGGCAGGCGGCGGCGCCAGGAGGTCTTGGGCATATTGCTATGATAGCGGCCTCCGCCGCGCGTTCCCAATCCGGCAGACCCCTTGCCCCGCGTTGTTTCTCCGGATTGCGACGGGCGCTATTTCATCCCTCGAATTCTGACGCCATGAGCCAACTCACCCACTTCGACGCCGCCGGACAAGCCCATATGGTCGATGTCGGCAACAAGGCCAGCACCCATCGCGTGGCGGTGGCCACCGGCACCATCACCATGCAGCCGGATACCTTCGCGCTGGTGCGCGACGGCACCGCCAAGAAGGGCGACGTGCTCGGCATCGCCCGGGTGGCCGCGATCATGGCGACCAAGCGCACCTCCGACCTGATCCCCCTCTGCCATCCCATCGGCCTGACCAAGGTGGCGGTCGATTTCGCGCTGGACGAACCGAGTTCCACCATCGCCTGCGTGGTACGCACCGAAACCCACGGCCAGACCGGGGTGGAGATGGAGGCGCTGACCGGCGTGCAGGTGGCCCTGCTGACCATCTACGACATGTGCAAGGCGGTGGACCGGGGGATGGTGATGGGCAACGTGAAGCTGCTGGAAAAGCATGGCGGGAAGTCGGGGGATTGGGTGGCGGGCTGATTTGTCGCCCCGTGCCCCCCGTTGTCCCCCGTTGTCCCGCCCGTAATAAAGGTAACGCCGCATTTCCAAGCCCCCCGCGCCGGCGCCACTTCCGGAAAATTGGTATTGAATTACCAGCAAGGCCCGGCGCCGCCCGTCCACGGATCGGGCGGGTCGAGCGTTGAGGGTTAGGTAACAGGTCACAACGCCGGAAACGCCGCTTTCGGGATGTCGCCGGCACGCATGCAGCACATTGGGTAGGGGTACACATCATGAACGGGCGCAAGCTTTGCCAGATCGCCCTGGCTTTCGCGGCGGTGGCCTCGGCCGCTGTCAGCACGTCGGCCATGGCCGGCGGCCACTACCACGGGGGGCGCGCGCGCGTCGGCGTGGGCGTCTACGTGGGACCGGGCTGGGGAGGATGGGGACCCGGCTGGGGTCCAGGCTGGGGGCCCGGTTGGGGACCCTATGCCTATGGCCCCTACTACGGGCCCGGCTACTATCCGCCCGCCGTCGTCGCGGTGCCGGCGCCGAATCCGCCGCAGTACATCGAACAGGGCGCGGATGGCAATCCGGTGCCCGCGCCATCGGCCAGCGGCGCGCCGAATGACTCGCCCAACGCCTGGTGGTACCACTGCGATTCGCCCGAGGGCTTCTACCCGTACGTCCGCGAGTGTCCCACCGGCTGGCAGCGGGTGCCGCCGACGCCGTCTTCGTCCACCACGCCGCAGGGCCGTGTTCCGGGAGCGACGTCATGAATCCGCGCATCCTTCCCCTGTTGCTGGCGGGCACGCTGGGCCTTGGCGCCTGCGCGGTCATGCCGTCCGGCCCGAGCGTGATGGCGCTGCCGGGCACCGGCAAGACCTTCGACCAATTCCGGGGCGATGACTACAACTGCCGCCAGTTCGCATTCGGTCAGGTGGGCGGCGTAAGCGCCCAGCAGGCATCGAACACGGCCGCCGTGGGCAGCGCGGCCATCGGCACGGCACTCGGCGCAGCGGCCGGGGCGGCCTTCGACGGCGGTTCGGGCGCGGCCATCGGCGCCGGCGTGGGCCTGCTCACTGGCGCCGCCGTGGGGGCCGGGAACTCGTATAACGCGGGATATGGCTCGCAGCGGCAGTACGACGCCGCCTACGTCCAGTGCATGTACGCCAGCGGCAACCGCGTGCCGGTCTACGGGCAGATGGTGTCCACGCCGCGCGCCACCAGCTACGCGGCGCCGCCGTCGAACTACCAGCCCTACTATCCTCCGCCCCCGCCGCCCGGTTACGTGCGCTGACGGCTTCGGCCCTGGCTGGGTTTCGGCTCAGCCGTGGCCCTGCCGGGCGCGTACGCGCACCCAGGCGCAGAAGTCGCGCGGACGGTGCGCGTCGTCCATTTCCTCGCAAGCCTTGTCCAGCGTGTTGAACTGTGCGGCTTCGTCGCCCTGATAGTAATAGCGCAGGCGATCCATCCACAGCCGCGCGCGCTCTGGCTGGCCGGTCAGCGCCAGTAGCCACGCGGTGCGGCCGATCAGGTTCGGGGTGGGCAGCAGGTGCAGCGCGTCGAGGTGCCCGGGTAGCAATTCGGCGGCATTCTGGGCCGTGATGACGGTCCGCTCGATGGCCTCCGACGCGGCGTGCTGGCGGAACCAGTGGCGCGGCATCGGCAGGCCATCGCGCCGTTCATCGCTCGCATACTCGCGCGCTTCCACGCGGCGGTAGTCCTGCCAGAGCGTGGTCAGGATGATGGCCGAGAGCGCGACGAAGGCGATGCCGATGCCCATCGCCGCCGGCTTGGGGAGGCGCAGTTTGCCGAAGCCGGACGGCTCCAGCCAGCCCAGCAGGAAGCAGAACGGCAGGAAGAAGTAGAGGTAATGGAGCGGGTATTCGAGCATCGAATGCGCGCCGACCATCGCCAGCCAGAGCAGGATCACCACGGTCTGCGGCCGCTCCGCCGACGCCGCGAGCCAGAGGCGACTACGCACCACGCGCCACAGCCACGCCAGCAGCAGCACCCCCACGCCCGCCGTCCCCATCAAACCGGTCTTCGCCAGCAGATCGAGCACGGCGTTGTGGGCGTGCAGGGACATCTCGGCCGTCACGCGCAGTTGCGACATCTGCTGGAACTGCGCCCAGCCGAACTCCCCGTAACCCACGCCGAGCAGCGGATGCGAGCGGAACATGGCGATGGCATGCGCCCACAGCGCGCCGCGTGCCGAGACCTGATCGCCGGCCTTCAGTTGCGCGACGGTATCGAACAATCGCCAATCGAATGCCTGCCCGGCGCTCTTGATGACCGTCTGCAGCACCACGATGCCGACGACCAACAGCACGGCGGCGAGCACGAGGCCGGGCGGGCGCGCCATCGGATTCGGCCCGCGCCGCTCGCCGCGCGCCATCGCGGCGGCGATCAGGGCATAGATGGCGGCCAGCCCAACGTGGACAAGGCCCGTGCGCGAGCCGGTCAGCGCGATACCCGACTCGAGCAGCAGCACGGCGGCCAGCCAAGCCGCAAACCCGAGCCGCGCCCGCCGCGCCAGCCACATCGCGGCAACCAGGCCAAAGCCGTGGATCGTCGCCTGATGGTTGGGCTGGTTCAGGTTGCCCCACAGCCGGCGGTTGGTGTCGTAGAAATATTCCGAAACGAGGCCGAACATCTGGTCTTCCATATGGAAGACCTGGATCCACTGGGCCAACGTGCCGAGCAGCCCGGCGACGAGGAAGGTGATGGCGACGGCATCGACAATTTCGGCGCGCTCCTCGGTGGACAACCCCTGGCCAAGGCACCATGCGGCGACCATCATGGCGGCGCCGAGGGCGAGGACGATCTGGGTGGTGAAGCGGCTGCCCGTGATATCGGCCATGCCGGCGGCAGACTGGACGAGCGTCGTGAGGATCAGCCAGAGCGGCAGCAGGACGATCCAGGGGACTTGGGGGGTGTCTGGCGAACGCCGAAAGGCCAGCAGGCAGACCAGCGCGACACCGAGCACGCCGGCCATCCATTCGCCGTAGAAGGTGGCGAGCGGAAGCGTGTGCTTCGAAACCAGCAGCGGGAGGGTAAAGGCGGCGATGATCGCCGACCCCGGAAGCAAAGCCCTGGATGGCGGCATGCGGGCGCGAGGGGAAGGAAAGGCGCCATGATAGCGTGGCGGCTTGCGGAAGCAGGAAAAGAAAAAGCGCCCGAAGGCGCTTTTTCTACATCAGCATCAGGCGAGGGAAAGGCTCGCTGATGGCTTGATATTAAATCGCCTGGCCAATCGGGCAACCCGAAGGAGCGTAGCTGGCTTTCCAACCAGCGTTGTTGCTAGCTGTAACGAAGCAGCGCCACGTACCAGTATCTTGGCGCTGCCAGTTGATGGTGGCACCTGCCACGGAAGGGCTAGCATTCTTGTTGGTGCCTGCGTCCGTGGTCAGCGTCGACGACCAGACAAATGCGCCGGTGTTCACGTTAGCGGGCACATTCGGATCGGCATACAGATTCGACTGAACAAAGCCAATATCGGCCAAGGCGGCAACCGCGGCGCCGTTGCTCAGACGATCTTCAAATGCCGTCTTGTACGCGCCCATTTCGCTGACTGCACGTGCCACCTGCGTACGCGCCGTGTAATCCTGATATTGCGGAATCGCGATAGCAGCCAGGATACCGATGATCGCAACCACGATCATCAGTTCGATCAGCGTGAAACCCTTTTGGGCTTGGCGACCCAGTTTTTTGATTTGTTGTACCCGTTGCATAAGGATTGACCCCTCGATGAGATTTTCGTTACAGAAAGAAACATCTGCTTGCATGTGATGCATTACCCCTAAAGCAGGGAGTGTGCCAGGCCAGCAAATGCCGATAATCTCATGCGGGAGTGACAAAATTTGGCCGATCTACGATTCCAAGGGACGGCTAATCAACAAAATTTGTCACATTTTGTGTCTACGGGACTGACAAAGTTTTGCAGTGGACCGGCGTGGGCGGATCAAGCCTCAGGCGTATAGCCCCACCGGTACCGACATGCCTTAGGCCGCACATTTTCACGGGTATTCGAATAACAGTCCCAGGACGCCGCGCCGCCGCCAGCGTAGCCTTCAGACGGTTTGCCGGTCCCACTCAACTCAAGCTCCACGAACTTGCCCCGGAGCAGCGGCGACGCGTCCTCGCGGAAGTACGCCCGGAGAAAGCACCCGCCGCCGTCTGAGACCTGGCCCATGCGCTGGGCCACCACGCGCTCCACGTACTTTCCGTTAATGGTTGCAGCCGGCGGCAAGGCGGCATCGTTCTCCCCGGTGTTGTCAGGACATTGAGAGGACAAGACATAGGTCTCCAGCACCGAGACCTTCAATCCCCCCAGCAAATACAGCCCCTCGGCGAACTGGGCCCGCGCCACGTACGCGCGGTACTGCGGCAGGGCGAGGCTGGCCAGGATGCCGATGATCGCCACCACGATCATCAGCTCGATCAGCGAAAAGCCCGCCCGCCGTGGAAGGCGCTTGCGGCGATCCATGGCGCACCGCCTCAGGCCGAGGTGGAACTCGATCCCCGCACGCTGCAGGACTTCGGCATCAGCTTGTGGTCCACGTTGGAGAAGCAATCCCAGGTGAACGAGCCCTCGGAGCCCTTCAGTTCCAACTCCACATGCTTGCCGGCCAGCGCCTGCGAGACGTCACTCCGGAACCGGGCCGTGATCACGCAACCGCCGGAGTCGCCCACCACGCCATTGGCCTTGGTTTCCACCGATGCCACATACCGGCCATTGATGGTCGAACTCAGCGGCAGGCCGGAGTTATTGGCCGTCTTGTTGTCCGGGCACGACCCGGAGCTGACGTACGCCTCCACCAGCGACGTCTTCAGGCCCGACGCCAGCGTCAGCGCCTCGGCAAACTGGGCCCGCGCCACGTAGTCGCGATACTGCGGAATGGCAAGGCTGGCCAGGATGCCGATGATCGCCACCACGATCATCAGTTCGATCAGCGTGAAGCCGGCGCGCGTGGCCCGGCGAACAAGACGGCCAAGCCGCCGTGGATAAGTGTTGGTGTGTTGCATAGGACCCCCTTTCTGGTTGTCGTCATCGACGCGATGACTGGGGTCGTATGCTGTGGCGGGCTGCGCGCTACAAATTTGATCGCGCGCAAGCCGCCGGACGTTGATTCACTCTGATGGAAATGCACCATAAATGGCGCATTTCGGCCCGATTTTTTCGATGCTGACCGAGGCTGGGAGCGCTCCCACCCCCTGTCAGCCGCCGGTGCGCAGATCAGGCCGGACTGGCCGCCGCAGCCGCCGCCACGTGGCTGCACGCCTTGGGCAGGTACTTCCGTTCAGCGCCCGATTCGCACTGCCACGCCACGGCACCCTGGTCCGCGCCGGTCATGCGCAGCGTCAGGGACTTGCCGACCAGCCCCTTGGCGATGCCAGCGTCCTTGAAGTTGGCGACGATGGTGCAGCCACCCGCCGCCGTGGGCGTGCCGCCCGTGACCACGCTCTTGATGTACGTCCCGGCAATGCTGGTCGCCAGCGGAATCCCGTCCGCCGCCCCGCTGGCGTTGCTGGGGCAGGTGCCGCCGTACGAGAACGTTTCGATCACCGCCGGCTTCTGCCCCGACGCCAGGCTCAGTCCCTCGGCGAACTGCGAGCGCGCCACGTAGTCCTGATACTGTGGAATGGCGACCCCGGCGAGGATGCCGATGATCGCCACCACGATCATCAGTTCGATCAGCGTGAAGCCGCGATGGCGGCGTACGGAAGGCTTGCGTTGCATATTGACCCTTTTCATGGTGATGGTTGATGTCCGTGCCGCGCGGCATTGCGCACCGGCACGGCACCCATGATCGGGAGGTCAGCCCCCTACTCCGATTGATCTCCGACAATTCCCACAGGCTTGTGGGAATTGCTTGGAAATCCACAGGAATTCGTGGCGCGGGCGCCCACAGCGCCCTGTTGTAGCGGCGCCACCAAAGAAAAACGGGCGGCCAGATCGGCCGCCCGTTTCAGGCATGACGAGACTGCAATGCAGAGGCGTCAGGCCACCTGCGCGCTCCGACGCYTGAGCAGCTTGCCCACCAGCACCACCAGCACGGCCCCGACCAAGCCAAACACCAGATGGGCGTGCGGCACATGCACCTGGAACCACTCTGCATCCACGGGGTCGCTCACCAGCATCTCGCCGGCCAGGTAGCCCAGCAGCGCGGCGCCCAGCACGATGATGAGCGGGAAGCGCTCCATCACCTTCAGCAGGATGGTGCTGCCGAACACAATCAGCGGAATCGACAGGCCCAGGCCCAGCACCAGCAGCATCAGCTGGCTGCCTTCGGGGCCCTTCTGGGCGGCGGCGGCCACGGCCACCACGTTGTCCAGCGACATCACCAGGTCGGCAATCAGGATGGTGCGGATGGCTTGCCAGATGTTGTCCTTGGCGTCGTGGCCTTCCTCGCCGTCATCACCGGTCAGCAGTTGCACGCCGATGTAGACCAGCAGGATGGCGCCGACGATCTTCAGGTACGGCAGCGTCAGCAGCTTCACGGCGGCCACGGTCAGCACCACGCGCATGATGATGGCGGCGGCGCTGCCCCAGAAAATGGCTTTCTTTTGCTGGGCCGGCGGCAGATTGCGCGAGGCGAGCGCGATCACCACGGCGTTGTCGCCGGACAGCACGATATTGGTCAGGATGATGGATCCCAGCGCAATCCAAAATGCGCTGCTCGACAGCAATTCCACGGCAAGACTCCTCGAATTTCTAGGTTTATTCCACGTTCGCCAACCGCCCGGCAGGCGGCGCCACTGCGAACTTTTGGATGTCTGAACTTACAGACATGGAGATGTATCGCACGAACCTTACGATTCGGTTTCAACCTTCCGGCAGGCGGCTCGGGAAATACCCTAGGTCAGCGTCTCGCCAGAATGACATTGCCCCCGGGCGAGCGGGGGCAATGCGATGCAATCACCACACGCCAGGCGCCCGAATCGGCACGCCATGGCGCGGGAAGTGACGCATGATTTACAGCATCGCCTTCAGCAGGCGGGCCATCTCCGACGGGTTCTTGGTCACCGTGATACCGCAGGCTTCCATGATTTCCAGCTTGGCCTGGGCGGTGTCCGCACCACCCGAGATCAGCGCGCCGGCGTGGCCCATGCGCTTGCCCGGGGGCGCCGTCACACCGGCGATGAAGCCAACCACCGGCTTCTTCATGTTGTCCTTGATCCAGTGCGCGGCGTTGGCCTCGTCCGGGCCGCCGATCTCACCGATCATGACCACGGCGTCCGTGTCGGGATCGTCGTTGAACATCTTCATCACGTCGATGTGCTTCAGGCCGTTGATGGGGTCGCCACCAATGCCCACGGCCGACGACTGGCCCAGGCCCAGCGCGGTCAGCTGGCCCACGGCTTCGTACGTCAGCGTGCCCGAGCGCGACACCACGCCGATGCGGCCCTTGCGGTGGATGTGACCCGGCATGATGCCGATCTTGATCTCGTCCGGCGTGATCAGGCCCGGGCAGTTCGGACCCAGCAGCAGGGTCTTCTTGTTCTGCTTACGCATCTTGTCCTTGACTTCCATCATGTCGCGGACGGGAATGCCTTCGGTGATGCAGACCACGAGGTCCAGATCGGCGTCAACGGCTTCCCAGATGGCGGCGGCAGCGCCGGCGGGCGGCACGTAGATCACCGACACGGTCGCGCCGGTCGCCTGCTTGGCGTCCTTCACGCTCGCGTAGATGGGAATGCCCTCGAAATCCTCGCCGGCCTTCTTCGGGTTCACGCCCGCCACATAGGCGTTCTTGCCGTTCGCGTAGTCGCGGCAGCCACGGGTGTGGAACTGGCCGGTCTTGCCGGTAATCCCCTGGGTGATGACCTTGGTATCTTTGTTAATCAGAATCGACATGCTGTAATCCTTTGCTTGGCGTCGCGCGGCGCGGGCAGGGCCTGCGCACCGCGCGCTTGCATTTGTTGGCGTATCGGCTTCGGCTTACTTGCCAGCGGCAGCGGCCACAACCTTCTGGGCGGCTTCTTCCATCGTGTCCGCCGAGATGATCGGCAGGCCCGACTCGGCCAGCATCTTCTTGCCCAGGTCTTCGTTGGTGCCCTTCATGCGGACGACCAGCGGCACGCCCAGCTGCACGGCCTTCGAAGCCGAGATCACGCCTTCGGCGATCACGTCGCAGCGCATGATGCCGCCGAAGATGTTGACCAGGATGGCCTCCACGTTCGGGTTGCTCAGCATCAGCTTGAAGGCTTCGGTCACCTTCTCGGTGGTGGCACCGCCGCCCACGTCCAGGAAGTTGGCCGGCTCGCCGCCGAACAGCTTGATGGTGTCCATGGTGGCCATGGCCAGGCCGGCGCCGTTCACCAGGCAGCCGATGTTGCCGTCCAGCGAGATGTAGGCCAGGTCGAACTTCGAGGCCTCGATTTCGTTGGCGTCTTCTTCGTCCAGGTCACGGTAGGCCACGATTTCCGGGTGACGGAACATCGCGTTGGAGTCGAAGTTGAACTTGGCGTCCAGAGCGATCACCTTGCCGTCGCCGGTCAGGATCAGCGGGTTGATTTCGGCCAGCGAAGCGTCGGTTTCCCAGAACGCCTTGTACAGGCCTTGCAGTGCCTGGCGCGCTTGCGGCACGCTGGCGTCCGGCACGCCGATCTTGCGGGCGATGTCGTCGGCTTCGGCGTCCTGCAGGCCCACGGCCGGGTCCACGATCAGCGTGTGGATCTTTTCCGGGCTGTGCGCAGCCACTTCCTCGATGTCCATGCCGCCTTCGCTGGAGGCCATCAGGGCCACCTTTTGCGAGACACGGTCCACCACCAGCGACACGTACAGTTCCTTCTTGATGTCAGCGCCTTCTTCGACCAGCAGGCGGTTGACCTTCTTGCCTTCCGGACCGGTCTGGTGCGTCACCAGTTGCATGCCCAGAATGTTGGTGGCGTAGGTCTTGACGTCCTCGATGCTCTTGGCCACCTTCACGCCGCCGCCCTTGCCGCGGCCGCCTGCGTGGATCTGTGCCTTGACGACCCACACCGGACCGCCGAGCTGCTCAGCCGCCTTCAGGGCTTCTTCAACCGAGAAAGCCGGGATGCCGCGCGGAACCGGCACATTGTATTTGCGCAGGATTTCCTTGCCTTGATACTCATGGATATTCATGCGTGTTTCCTTTCGGGTAGGCGTAAAGGGATGGGAAAAATGGGGGAGACGATTCGTCTCTCGCTGTTCCTGTGGGCGGACCGTGACGGTCAGCCCGAGGTTCCGTTGGGCCGGTGGGCCAGGGTGTCGTCGCCCGATGCCGGAGCATCGACGCGTGACGCGGTCTGGGACGATGACGCCGCAGCGCCGGCCTTCGGTGCCGGCTGGTAGCCATACCAGCGCGGGTAAAACTGGCGAACCACCTCGCCCTCGAAATGGAGCGCGTGGCATCCATGGAGCTGGTAAGGCGGTTCGGGATTCGGATCGTTGACGGTGGCGCCGTCGCGCACATTGAAGACATCGCCGGCAAACGCCTGGATGGCGGCGGTCGGCAGCACGCCGGCCAGCTCCGTCAGGTGGGTGCAGCCGGACACGCCGGACAGCCGCTCGCGCACCGCCTTGCGGAAGCCCTTTGTCAGGTTCAGGCCGATCAGCTTCCGGTAGGCCGGGCCGATCGTGTCGCAATGCGTCGGATACGGCACCCAGTCTGAGCAGGCTTCAGCATCCACCACGTTCATGCGGAGGTCGATCGTCACGCGCAGCCAGAGGTCGTGCAGCGGCTGGCCGATGGGGCGAATGCCGCCGCCGGCGAGTTCGATGTCACGTGGCTTGGTGTCGGTAAGGCGGGCCTCGATGTCCCACAGACCGTCTTCCCGCGCATACGCTTCCGCCGTGATGGCACGGCGATGACGCAAGGTGCGGTTGGCAGGCGGGGAAAGTGGCATGACAGCTGGGGCTGACGCGGGATGTTGAGGTGTGACCGGGGGCAAACGTCACGGCCGGGGCGGGACGGCCGACAGCCGCACGGCCGCCAAGGCCGGAAAACCGGGAGAGTTTAACATGCCGCGCCGCTTTGACCGGGAACATCCTGCGATACGGAATGTCGGGGGCGAATTGTTGCGCCGGTGACAACGCCGAACCACGGCGCGACAAGGGCTGGCGGGCGGCCATCGTATCCGGCGGCACGGTCGGTGGTGCGGCGCCGCAACGTTAGGCGCCGGATCACAAAATCCCTGTTGCGCACGCAGGTATACAGTGGTCTACGTGGCGTAATCGACACGTTGTTGCCATCTCACTCGTCATCTTCCGCGCCGCGGATGATCTTGCCGACCACGGCGCGCGAGAAGCCGCGCGCGACCATGAAGCGGATCTGCTTGGCCTTGGCCTCCGGAGAATCCGGGGCGGTGCCGAAGCGCTTGCGCCAGACCTCCCGGGCCCGCTCGACCTCGGTGTCCCGCAGGCGGTCCTGGAGGTCATGCAGTTGTTCATTGCCGAGCTGATGGGTCTTGGCCTCCTGCATCACCCGGGCGGCGCCATAGCGGCTGGCGCGGCGATGGACCAGGCTATCGACGAAGCGGTCGTTGGAGAGCCAGTTCTCGCGCTCGAGCGCGTCGAGCAGGGTATCCACCTCCTCGGGCGTCTCGGCGTGCGGCGCCAGCTTGCGCCGCAGTTCGGCGCGGCTGTGCTCGCGGCGCGACAGGTAGCCAACGGCGCGGGCCTTCAGCGAGAGCGGGGGGCGGGAGCCAGCCATCAGGGGGTCATCGACAGTGCAGTACCAATAAAAAAAGCCGCCGCACGATCTGCGACGGCTTCCGAGGGGCGGAGAAAGCTCCGCCTCAGCCTTCGATTTCGGCCGGCGCGCTGACGACAGCGGCGTTCATCGCCACCACGCCCAGCGCCGCACGGACCTTGTTCTCGATCTCAGCGGCGATGTCAGGGTTCTCGCGCAGGTATTCGCGCGCGTTGTCCTTGCCCTGGCCGATCTTTTCGCCGTTGTAGCTGTACCACGCGCCCGACTTCTCGACGATCTTGGCATCCACGCCGAGGTCGATGATCTCGCCCTGACGGGAAATGCCCTGGCCGTAGAGGATGTCGAAGAATGCCTCGCGGAACGGCGGCGACACCTTGTTCTTCACCACCTTGACCTTGGTCTCGTTGCCGATGACGTCGTCGCCCTTCTTGATCGAGCCGATGCGGCGGATGTCCAGGCGCACCGAGGCGTAGAACTTCAGCGCATTGCCGCCGGTGGTCGTTTCAGGTGAACCAAACATCACACCGATCTTCATACGAATCTGGTTGATGAAGATCACCAGGCAGTTGGTGCGCTTGATCGTACCGGTCAGCTTGCGCAGCGCCTGGCTCATCAGGCGGGCCTGCAGGCCGGGCAGCGAATCGCCCATTTCGCCCTCGATTTCGGCCTTCGGCACCAGTGCGGCCACCGAGTCGATCACGATCAGGTCGATCGAGCCCGAGCGCACCAGGGCGTCGGTAATTTCCAGGGCCTGCTCGCCGGTGTCCGGCTGGGAGATCAGCAGTTCACCCACGTTCACGCCCAGCTTGCCGGCGTAGTTCACGTCCAGCGCGTGTTCCGCGTCGATAAAGGCGCAGGTGCCGCCCAGCTTCTGCATCTCGGCCACCACCTGCAGCGTCAGCGTGGTCTTGCCCGACGATTCCGGACCATAGATCTCCACCACGCGGCCGCGCGGCAAGCCGCCGACGCCCAGCGCGATATCGAGCCCCAGCGAGCCGGTCGACACCACTTCGATGTCCTTTTCGATCTCGCCATCGCCCAGACGCATGATCGAGCCCTTGCCGAACTGCTTCTCGATCTGGGAGAGTGCGGCGGCAAGCGCCTTCTGCTTCTCAGCGCTCACGCCGGCGCCGGCCTTCTTGTCGTCCATGGTCGTCCTTCAGTCAATGGTGTATAAATAGGCCGCATGCGGCGCGACGCCTGATTTTTAAGCGATTTCCGACGGAAATCGGCCTGAAAAGTGATCTGGCGTGCGACCCGACCCGGCTGCCCACAAGGCAGCCTGCGGAATGTCGGGTACTGTATAAAAAAACAGTATGCTTGGCAAGCCCCACCGGTTCCGCAACCGCGTGGCGTGCGATGCTGGCAACAGGGTGGAGACAACCATGCGCATTCTGATTGCGGAAGATGACGACGTGCTGGCAGACGGGCTCACGCGCTCGCTGCGGCATTCCGGCTACGCCGTCGACCACGTCGCCAACGGCGTGGAAGCCGATTCGGCCCTGTCGACCCAGCATTTCGACCTGCTGATCCTGGACCTCGGCCTGCCCCGCATGCCCGGCCTGGAGGTGCTCAAGCGCCTGCGCACGCGCGGCGCGATGCTGCCGGTGCTGATCCTGACCGCCGCCGATGGCGTGGACGAGCGGGTCAAGGGCCTGGACCTGGGCGCCGACGACTACATGGCCAAGCCCTTCGCGCTGTCCGAGCTGGAGGCGCGCGTGCGCGCGCTGGTCCGGCGCGGCGCGGGCGGCGGCGCCACGCTGATGCGCCACGGGCCGCTGGCCTTCGACCAGGTCGGCCGCATCGCCTATCTGAACGAGCAGATGCTGGACCTGTCCGCACGCGAGATCGGCCTGCTGGAGATCCTGCTCACGCGCAGCGGGCGGCTGGTTTCCAAGGAACAACTGGTGGACCACCTCTGCGAGTGGGGCGAGGAAGTCAGCAACAACGCCATCGAGGTCTATGTGCACCGGCTGCGCAAGAAGATCGAAGTGGGTGGCATCCGCATCGCCACGGTGCGCGGCCTGGGTTACTGCCTGGAGAAGTTCCAGCCGGTGATGGCGGCGCATGGCTGATCCGGGGGCGGCATGCGCCTGCTGAGACTGCGCTGGGGCCGCCCGCCGGCCCTGCCCCCCCTGCCCAACTCGCCGCCGCCCCTGCCGACCCTGGCCGACGCCGCGGCGGAGGACGCCGCGCTGGCCGACGCCCTGCCGCACCTGGAAGAATCGTCCGCCCATCCCTCCCCGCGCTCGCTGTTCGGCGAGATCCTCGACTGGATGCTCGCCCCGCTGCTGCTGCTCTGGCCGATGAGCATTGCGGTCACCTACCTCGTCGCCAAATCCATCGCCAACGGTCCGTTCGACCGCGCGCTGGAGGCCAGCGCCATCGTGCTGTCCCAGCAGGTGCGCGAGGTGAACGGCCGCGTGACGCTGCAGCTGCCGCTCTCCGCGCGCGAGATCCTGCGGGCCGACGAAACCGACAATATCTATTACCAGGTGGTGGGCAAGCGCGGCGAGTACGTGGCCGGCGACCACGATCTGCCGCTGCCGTCCGAGGAGGACCAGGGCCATGCCGGGCTGGTGTCCCTGCGCGACGACCGCGTGGCCGGCAACGACGTACGCGTGGCCTATACCTATGTCGACCTGAAAAGCGCCGGCTCCCAGCCGGTGCTGGTGCAGGTGGCCGAGACGCTCGACAAGCGCGCGCGGCTGGCCAACGAAATCATCAAGGGCGTGATCCTGCCGCAGTTCGTGATCCTGCCGCTGGCCGTGGTGCTGGTCTGGTTCGGCCTCACGCGCGGGCTGGCGCCGCTGACCGCGATCCAGCAGCGCATCCGGGCGCGCAACCCCGGCGATACGAGCCCCATCGACGAGACCGCCGCGCCGCAGGAGATCACGCCGCTGGTGGCATCGTTCAATGACCTGCTGGCGCGACTGGACCAGTCCGTGCAGACGCAGAAGCGCTTTATCGCCGATGCCGCGCATCAGATGAAGACGCCGCTGGCCGGGCTGCGCATGCAGGCCGAGCTGGCGCAGCGCGAGCAGTCGCCCGAGGAATTGCGCCGCTCGCTGGCGCAGATCGCCGGCAGTTCCGAACGCACCGCGCACCTGGTGACGCAGCTGCTTTCGCTGGCGCGCATGGAGAACCTGGCCGGCGCGGGCGGCATGGCGCCGCTGGACCTCACCGCGCTGGCGCGTGAGGTGGTCAAGGACTGGCTGCCGCAGGCGTGGGCGCGCCGCATCGACCTGGGGCTGGAAGCCGACGACCACCCGGTGACCATCACCGGCAACCGCCTGATGCTGACCGAGATGCTCAACAACCTGCTGGACAACGCGATCCGCTACACGCCGTCCGGCGGCCATGCCACCGTGCGCGTGGCCGCCGATCCGTTCGAGCCGTTCGCCTATCTCGATGTGGAGGACACCGGGCCGGGTATCGCCCCGTCCGAGCGCGAACGGGTGATGGAGCGCTTCTACCGCGTGCTCGGCACCAATACCGAGGGCAGCGGGCTGGGCCTCGCCATCGTGCGCGAGATCGTGCAGCAGCATGGCGGCGAGGTGGCCATCGACGATCACGTTTACCAGCCGTCGCCCCGGCTGGCCGGCACGCGGCTGCGCGTGACACTGCGCCGCGCCCAGAACGGCACCGGCACCGGGGAGCCGGCATGAGAAAGCCCCCGCGCGACCGCATGTCGCCGCAGGAGCGCCGCGCGTGGCGCCACAACCGGCGCTGGATCGGCGCGCTGCTGGTAGTGTGGTTCGTGGTGTCGTTCGTGGTGAGCTGGTACGCGCGGGAGCTGCGCTTCGACTTCTTCGGCTGGCCCTTCTCGTTCTGGGTGGGCGCCCAGGGGGCGCTGATCGTCTACGTGGCGATGGCCGCGCTCTACGCCTGGCGCATGAACCGCGCCGACCACGAGTTCGAACCTGACGGCCACCCTGCCCCGCCGGCCGGGGCCGAAGCCGTCCCGCACGTCACCCCACCTCCCCCGCAAGCCCCTGCCGGGGCCGATGCTGCATAGCAAGATTCCCGCCCCGCCGTACCGCGTGGCCCGCCCGGTGCCGCGCCCAACCGCAGCGCAGCAACCCCGGCGCCTCGGGGGAAGTTCCCCCCGCTAGCGTATACCCCGACGATTTAGGCGCCATTCCCGTCATTTCTGTCAGAACGCAGTAAGTTTCACCTCCCACAATCCTCTTCAACTTCGATGCAGCGGTCCGCACACGCGTGGCCGCTGACAACGGGGAACCTTTCGATGAGACGGAGGAGACAATAATGGCAAACGCGCAAAACGTGGCAGTGCCGGGGGGCGGTGCACAAAACACGCCGATGACGCGCGAAGAGAGGAAGGTCATCCTGGCCTCTTCGCTCGGCACGGTATTCGAGTGGTACGACTTCTACCTGTACGGTTCGCTGGCGGCGGTCATCGCCAAGCAGTTCTTCGCGGGCCTGGACCCGACCTCGGCGTTCATCTTCGCGCTGCTGGCCTTCGCGGCGGGCTTCCTGGTGCGCCCGTTCGGCGCGCTGGTGTTCGGCCGCCTGGGCGACATGATCGGCCGCAAGTACACGTTCCTGGTCACCATCCTGATCATGGGCCTGTCCACCTTCCTGGTGGGCCTGCTGCCCGGCTACGCCACCATCGGCTGGGCGGCCCCGATCATCCTGATCGCGCTGCGCATGCTGCAGGGCCTGGCGCTCGGCGGCGAGTACGGCGGCGCGGCTACGTACGTGGCGGAGCACGCCCCGCACGGCAAGCGCGGCGCGTACACGGCCTGGATCCAGACCACCGCGACGATGGGCCTGTTCCTGTCGCTGATCGTGATCCTGCTGACGCGCGAGCTGACCGGCCCGAACTTCGACGTCTGGGGCTGGCGCATCCCGTTCCTGCTCTCGATCCTGCTGCTCGGCATGTCGGTCTACATCCGCCTGTCGATGAGCGAATCGCCGGCGTTCCAGAAGATGAAGGCCGAGGGCAAGACCTCCAAGGCTCCGCTGACCGAGGCATTCGGCCAGTGGCGCAACATGAAGATCGTGATCCTGGCGCTGCTGGGGCTGACCGCCGGCCAGGCCGTGGTCTGGTACACGGGCCAGTTCTACTCGCTGTTCTTCCTGACGCAGGTGCTGAAGGTGGACGCCAAGACGGCCAACCTGCTGATCGCCGGCGCACTGGTGATCGGCACGCCGTTCTTCATCTTCTTCGGCTCGCTGTCTGACAAGATCGGCCGCAAGTGGATCATCATGATCGGCTGCGCCATCGCCGTGCTGACCTACTTCCCGCTGTTCAAGGCGCTCACGCACTACGCCAACCCGGCGCTGGAGCGTGCCCAGCAGACCGCGCAGATCGTGGTCACGGCCGACCCGAAGACCTGCTCGTTCCAGGGCAGCCCGATCGCCCGCGAAATCGACTTCCGCAGCTCGTGCGACATCGTCAAGCGCACGCTGGCCCAGGCATCGGCCAGCTATGAAGTGATCGACGCCCCGGCCGGCACGCCTGCCTCGGTGAAGATCGGCGACAAGGAGATCAAGGCGTTCGACGCCACCGTCGCGAAGGGCGCGTTCGACGACGAGAGCAAGGGGAAGATCGCCGCGTTCAAGAAGGAAGTGTCCGGCTCGATGGCCTCCCACGGCTATCCGACCAAGGCTGACCCGGCCCAGATGAACACGATCATGGTGCTGGTGATCCTGGTCATCCTGGTGATCTACGTGACGATGGTGTACGGCCCGATCGCTGCGATGCTGGTGGAGATGTTCCCGACGCGGATCCGCTACTCGTCGATGTCGCTGCCGTATCACATCGGCAACGGCTGGTTCGGCGGCCTGCTGCCCACCATCTCGTTCGCGCTGGTGGCCCAGAACGGCAATATCTACTACGGCCTCTGGTACCCGATCATCATCGCCGCCATGACCTTCGTGATCGGCGCGCTGTTCGTCCGCGAAACCAAGGACGTGGATATCTACGCCAACGACTGAGCCAGATTCAGATTCAGGCCAGCGCTGCGCAACCGCGCTCAGGATAGACCGGCACCGCAAAGCTAGTACACGGCCGGTCGCTCCTTCTCAGGCAGATCTTCGGATCTGCCATTTTTTTGGGCAGCCTGCGGAAGCGTGCATAAAACTGTCACGAGGGTGTTGACAGGCTCCAATCCGTGGGTATAATTGCGGTCTTCGTTGGCGAATTAGCTCAGTCGGTTAGAGCGACGGAATCATAATCCGCAGGTCCGGGGTTCGAATCCCTGATTCGCCACCATCTATTAGAAAAGCCGCAGTCCTTCACGGGATTGCGGCTTTTTGCTTTGGGGCCGCCTTCCGGCCACCCCCCTCCTGCGTGACCCTCAGCGCGCATTTTCCGACAGATCATTAGAATGGGCCTCCGGCAACTTGCCTGTCCTATTCGCTTCCACTCCCATCCAGGAAGGATCTGTCCCCGATGAAATCCCTCGCCTTTGCCCCCAAGGCCGCCCGCCGGCTGGTTCGCGCCGCGCTGGCCGGCTTGATGTTTGCCAGTCTTGCCGCCACGGCCGCGCCCGCGCAGGTCAAGGAGCAGGTGCCCGGCTTCTATCGCCAGCAGGTTGGCGACGTGGTCGTCACCGCCCTCTATGACGGTTATGTCGATCTCGGCAGCAAGCTCCTCAAGGGCATGCAGGCCAAGGATCTCCAGTCGCTGATGGCGCGCATGTTCGTGGTCGACAAGAACGGCGTGCAGACTGCCGTCAACGGCTTCCTGGTGCATACGCAGGACAAGCTCGTGCTGGTCGATGCCGGCGCGGCGCAGTGTTTCGGCCCGACCATGGGTGGGCTGGTGAACAACATCCGCGCCGCCGGCTACAAGCCGGAGGACGTGGACGCGGTGCTCCTGACCCACCTGCACCCCGACCACGCTTGCGGCCTGACCCAGGGCACCACGGCGGTCTTCCCCAATGCCACGGTCTGGGCCTCGCAGAAGGATGCCGATTACTGGCTCAGCGACGCCGCCGCGCAGCAGGCCCCCGAGGACAAGAAGCCGTTCTTCAAGATGGCCCAGGACGCCGTGGCGCCCTACAAGGCCAAGGGCGCGCTCCACACCTACGCCGACGGCGCGCAGCCGCTGCCCGGCTTCAGCGTGCTCGGCACGCCGGGCCACACGCCGGGGCACAGCTCCTATCTGGTGACGTCGAAGGGCCAGACGCTGCTGTTGTGGGGCGATATCGTCCACAGCCATTCGGTGCAGATGGCCCACCCCGAGGTGTCGATCGAGTTCGATTCGGACCAGCAGCAGGCCATCAAGACGCGCAAGGCCGTCTTCGCGCAGGCCGCCGCCAAGGGCTGGCTGATTGCCGGCGCGCACATGCCGTTCCCGGGCCTGGGCCACATCCGCAAGGATGCGCGCGGCTACAGCTGGGTGCCGGTGGAGTACGGTCCGGTCCGCGCCGACCGCTGATCGGCAAGGGGGCGAACCGGGTGCCGCCCCCCGCGCTGGCACGGTGCATGCTCGATCCGGGCATGCACATCCACGCCCGCGCCATCAAGTATTTCGACATGATCCGCCGCTGCGGCTCCATCCGCGAAGCCGCGCGGCGGCTGCACGTGGCCTCGTCGGCCATCAACCGCCAGCTGTTGCAGCTCGAGGAAGAGATCGGCAGCCCGCTGTTCGAGCGCCTGGCCACCGGCCTGCGCCTGACCCCGGCCGGCGAGGTGTTCTCGCGCCACGTGATCACCGTGCTGCAGGACGAGCAGCGCCTGGCCACCGAGCTGGAACTGCTGCGCGGCGTGCGGCGCGGATCGCTCAGCGTGGCGGCCGTGGAGGGGCTCAACGCCGACCTCATGCCGGCGATGCTGACGCAGATGCACCGGCGCTACCCCACTATCCAGATCGACGTGCGCATCTGCGGCTCCGAACAGGCCGCCCAGGCCGTGATCGATGGCGAGGCGGACCTTGGCATCGGCTTCTCCATCCGCCGCCACGACGGCCTGCGCCAGTGCATGGTGTCGCGTTTCGCGCTGGGCGCCATCGTGCCGCCCGGCCATCCACTGGCCAGCCTGCCGCACGTGGCCTTTGCCGAATGCGCGGCCTACCCGCTGATCCTGCCCCGGCCGGAACTGTCGATGCATGAACTGCTCCAGCCCGTGCTCGCCCATCACAAACGCGCCTTGCAGGTGCTGCTGGAAACTTCGTCGATCGAACTGGCGAAGGGCCTCGTGGAGCGCGGCGTGGGCATCTTCTTCCAGAGCCGGCTGGGCCTCGAGCGCGAACTGCGCGACGGGCGGCTGGTGCACGTGCCGCTGGACACCCCCGCGCCGATCTGCTCGGAACTCGGCGTCTATGTGCGCGCCGGCCGCACGCCGCCGCCGGCGCTGGACGCCTTCATCCGGATTGCCGCGGAGGCCATCGAGGCGCGCGAGCGCGACGAAGCCCTCGCGCTGCGCAAGCCCACCGCGCCGCACCGCGACCGTGCCCCGGCGCGCCAAAGCGAGGCATCGACGGAGCCACTCGCGCACGCCTTGAGTGCATGAGCCGATAGCCGCCCCGGCAGTGCGCCGGGCGGCCCGCCGGGGTGCTCGCATTTCGGCATCACCCCGCGCAAAAATCGGCGCTATCCAGCGCAGTGGCCCCTCCCTAGACTGGGTTGCATCCGTCGCCCAGCCTTCGAGGCCCGCCGCTCACCGTGACTGCCACCGCCCCCGCCTCCCTCAGCCTGCCCCTGATCGACATCGCCGGACTGCACAGCGCCGAGCCCGCCGCGCGCCGCGCCGTGGCCACGCAGCTGCACGATGCCTGCGCGCATCGCGGCTTCTTCTACCTGACGAACCACGGCATCGACCCGGCGCTGATCCGCGATGTGTTCGCGGCCAGCCAGCGCTTCTTCGACCTGAGCATGGCCGACAAGCTCGCCGTGGACAAGCGCCTCTCGCCCTGCAACCGGGGCTATGAGCCGCTGCGCGCCCAGACGCTGGAAGCCGGCGCGCCGCCGGACCTGAAGGAGAGCTTCTATATTGGTGCCGAGATTGCCGCCGATGACCCGCGCGTGCTGGCCGGCCGCTTCAACACCGGCCCGAACCAGTGGCCCGCCACCCTGCCGGCCTTCCGCGACGTGATGGAGGCGTACTACCAGCAGGCGTACGCGCTGGGCGCCACGGTCGTGCGCGGGCTGGCGCTGGCGCTGGACCTCCCCGAGGACCATTTCGATGGCTACCTGCACGACGCCTCCGCCACGCTGCGGCTGCTGCACTACCCGCCCCAACCCGCGCAGCCCCAGCCCGGTGAGAAGGGTTGCGGCGAACATACCGACTTCGGCGGCGTGACGCTGCTGCTCCAGGACGAGACCGGCGGCCTGCAGGTCTGGGACGCCCTCCAGGCCAGCTGGATCGATGCCCCGCCCGTGCCCGGCGCTTTCGTCGTCAATATCGGCGACCTGTTCGCGCGCTGGACCAATGACCGCTACGTCTCCACGCTGCACCGCGTGATCAACCGCTCGGGCCGCGAGCGCTATTCGGTGCCGTTCTTCTTCACCGGCAACCCGCTGCACGAGGTGGCGTGCCTGCCGACCTGCCGTGCCGAAGGCGAGGCCGCCAAGTACCCGCCCGTAACCGTCGAACAGCATCTGATGGACTGCTACCGGCGCACCTACGGCTGACCCGATCATGTCGATGCAACGCCCCCACATCGTGCTGATCCATGGCGCCTGGCAAGGCAGCTGGGCCTTCGCCGCCTGGCAGCCGATGCTCGAAGCCGCCGGCTGGCAGGTACACGCCGTGGACCTGCCCGGCAACGACCGCAGCCCCGAAAGGAAAGCCGACGCCACCCTCGCCGGCTACACCGCCCACGTGTGCGCACTGCTGGCCGCGCTGGACGCGCCCGCAGTCGTCCTCGGCCACAGCGGCGGCGGCCTGACCGCCTCGCAGGTGGCCGAAACCCTGCCAGACCGCGTACGCGCGCTGGTCTACCTCGCCGGCATGATGCTGCCCACCGGGGTCAGCTTCGGCGACGTGATCGCCCAATGCCGCGCCGCCGATGCCGATTTCCACTACACCGGCATCGTGCCGCTCCTCGCATGGGATGCCGATGGCACCACCAGCCGCGTGCCGCCCGCCGCCGCGCGCGAGATCTTCCTGCACGACTGCCCGCCCGAGGCCGCGCAGACCGCCGCCGCGCGGCTCTGCCCCCAACCAGACACAGGCCGCGACATGCGCAACACGCTCAGCCCCGCGCGCTTCGGCCGCGTGCCGCGTGTCTATGTCGAATGCCTGCAGGACCGCTCCGTCACGCTGCCGCTCCAGCGGCGCATGCAGGCGCTCACGCCGGGCGCCCACCGGATTTCGCTCGACTGCGGCCACGTGCCGCAACTGGCCTGCCCGCAGGCCCTGACTGACGCCTTGCTGCCCCTCCGAGCCATGCCCTCACGAAGACCTGCGGAGACCATGACCATGTCTATGACCACGCCCGAACCCACTACCCTGCCCGCCCAGGGCCTGCCGCCCACGCCGGAACAGATCCGCCGCCACCTGCGCCGCGCCCAGCAGGTGGCCGAGCGCGCCGTGACGCTGGGCCACCACCCGTTCGGCGCCATCCTGGTCGGTCCGGACCAGGAAACCGTGCTGCTGGAGCAGTGCAACATCGACACGGTGAACCACGCCGAATCCACGCTCGCACGCGTGGCCGCCACCAACTTCCCGGCCGACTACCTGTGGGGCTGCACGCTCTACACCACCGTGGAGCCGTGCTGCATGTGCGCCGGCACGGCCTACTGGGCCAATATCGGCCGGGTGGTGTTCGGCATGACCGAGCATGCGCTGCTGCAGTACACAGGCAGCCACGCGGAGAACCCGACCATGAGCGTGCCGTCGCGCTATGTGTTCGATCATTGCCAGAAGGCCGTGGAGCTGATCGGCCCGGTGCCGGAGATGGAGGCCGAGATCGCCGCGGCGCAGCGTCGCTTCTGGGCCGGCCGGTAGCAAGGCCGTGGCGCCTGCCGGCGCGACGGCCATCGCGGTGGCGCTGCACCACGCCACACATTCGCCTCATACCGGCTTCACCGTCGCTGGCGACACTCGCTCCGTCCAACTTCAGGAGCAGTGACATGACGGCAGCCGGTGCGAATTTCGATGCGGACGTGGTGATCGTGGGGGCCAGCTTCGCGGGCGCGGCCTGTGCGCTGGCGGCGGCGCGGGCCGGCCTGCGCGTGGTGGTGCTGGAGCGCAAGGTCGATCCGGGCGAAAAACTCCACACCACCGGCATCATCGTCAAGGAGGCCGCCGAGCAGACCTGGCTGCGCCACGCGCCGGCAGACTGCCTGCACCGCGTGGAACAGGTGCGGCTCTACGCGCCCAGCCTGCGCAACCTGGCGCTGCGCGCCCCCGGCTACTACTTCCTGACGACCGATACCCCGCGCCTGATGCGCTGGCTGGCCGCTGAACTGGTGAGCCATGGCGTGGACCTGCGTCTCGGCACCGCGTTCACGGGCGCCCAGCCCTGCGAGGGCGGCTGGCGCGTGCCCGGGGTGGGCCGCACGCGCTACCTAGTCGGCGCGGACGGGGTGCGCTCGCGCGTGGCGATCACGGCCGGGCTGGGGCGCGTGCACGACTTCCTCTATGGCGTCGAGTACGAGTTTCCCGGCATGACGCTGCCCGAGCCGGGCGCCCTCCACTGCTTCGTCAGCAAGCGCTTCGCGCCAGGCTATATCGGCTGGGTGACGCAGAACCCGACCGGCGTGCAAGCCGGGCTGGCCCTGCGCCAGACGCCGCGCCGCCCGCGTGCGCCTGACATCGACGGCTTTCTGCAGCGCGTGCGCCATCTGCTGCAAATTCCGGACGACGCCATGCCCGGCGCCACGCGGGCTGGGCTGATTCCGTGCGGCGGGCCGGTCGCGCCCATCGCCGGACCCGGGGTAATGCTGACCGGGGATGCAGCCGGGGTGGTCTCACCGGTGACGGCAGGCGGAATCCATTCGGCATGGCGCCACGGCGAGACCATCGGCGAGGCCATGGCCGCCCACCTGCTCCACGGCGGGCCGGCGCCGGAGCGGGTGGCGGCGGCCAGCGCGCCACGCTTCCTGACCAAGCGCGCGCTGCGCTGGGTGTTCGACCGCCTGCAGTTCGACTGGCCGTTCGAGGTGCTGCTCCATTCCGCGCCGCTGCGGCTGGCCGCCGAGCGGGTCTACTTCCATCGGCGTGGGGTGCACGCCTGATAAGATCGCGCCAATCCCTGCATTCCAGCATCCCAGAGCCCCCGGAACCAATGAACCCGCCGACCGTCGTCGTGGTGGAAGACGAAGCCGCCATCGCCGACACCATCCTCTATGCACTGCGCACCGACGGCATGCAGGCCGAGCACCTCGTGCTGGGCGGCGATGCCCTCCAGCGGCTGCGCGCGGCACCGGCCGACCTTGTGATCCTGGACGTGGGCTTGCCGGACATGAGCGGCTTCGAGGTCTGCCGGACGCTGCGCACGTTCTCTGACGTGCCAGTGATCTTTCTGACGGCGCGGCACGAGGAGATCGACCGCATCGTCGGGCTGGAGATCGGCGCGGACGACTACGTGGTCAAGCCCTTCTCGCCGCGCGAACTGGCGGCCCGGGTGCGGGTGATCCTGCGCCGTGCCGGCGGTCGCGCCGGAGCACCCCCCACGGCGCCCGAACCCGCCCGGTTCACCCACGATGCCGCCGGCGCGCGCATCGCCTTCCACGGCCAGTGGCTGGCCCTCACGCGCTACGAGTACCGGCTGCTGGCGCTGCTGGTGGCGCAGCCGGGGCGCATCTACTCGCGCGCCCAGCTGATGGACATGGTCTGGCACGACGCCGCCGACACCATCGACCGCACCGTCGACACCCATATCAAGACCGTGCGCGCCAAGCTGCGCGCGGTGGATGCCACGTTCGATGCCATCCGCACCCATCGCGGCATGGGTTACTCGCTCGATCCCTGAGCGCCCGGCCGGCATGCATATCGGACTCCGCATCTTCTTCGGCTTCTTCCTGATCGTGGGGCTGGCCGCGTTCCTCACGCTGCGGGTGTTCGTGCAGGAGGTGAAGCCGGGCGTGCGCCAGGCGATGGAGGACACGCTGGCCGACACCGCCCAGGTGCTGGCCCTGTTGGCCGCCGACGACATGCAGCAGGGCCACATCGGCGATGGCGCGTTCGCGCGGCGCGTGGCCACGCTGGCCAGCGTGCCGGTAGACGCGACGATCTGGGGCGTGCACAAGGACACCATCCACTATCGGGTGACCATCACCGACAGCCGGGGCATCGTGCGCTTCGACTCCGCCGGCACCGCCGCGGGCGCCGACCACTCCCGCTGGAACGATGTGGCGCGCACCCTGCAGGGCAAGTACGGCGCCCGCAGCACACGCACCGACCCGGACGACGAGGACAGCACCGTGATGCACGTCGCGGCGCCGATCCGGGCCGATGACGCGGGCGGTACGCCCCATGGCGGTCCGATCATCGGCGTGCTGACCGTCTCCAAGCCGAATCGCGTGATGGCGCCGTTCATCGACCGCAGCCGACAGAAGATCCTGCTCCACGGGCTGCTGCTGATGGGCTGCGCCTTCGTGATCGGGCTGGCGTGCACGCTGTGGCTGGTGCACGGGCTGCGCCGGCTGCAACGCTACGCCCGCGCGGTGGCCGCCGGCGAGCGCGCGGAGATGCCGCTGCGCGGCGCCGGCGAACTGGCGGAGCTGGGCCGCGCCGTGGAGACGATGCGGCTGCGGCTGGAGGACAAGCAGTACGTCGAGCACTACATCCACACGCTGACCCACGAGATGAAAAGCCCGCTGGCGGCCATCGGCGGGGCGGCGGAACTGTTGCAGGAGGAGATGCCTGCCGACGACCGGCGCCGCTTCGCCGCCAATATCCAGGGCCAGACCCGGCGGCTCGAACTGATGATCGGCAAGCTGCTGATGCTGGCGGCGGTGGAGCAGAAGCAGCAGCTCGATGCCAGCGAGCCGGTGGCGCTGCTGCCGCTGCTGGAGGCGATCGTGGCGGCGTGCGAGCCGCGTGCGCGCCAGCGCGGCGTCACGCTGCACCGCCAGCCGCGGCCGGAAGGATTCGGGGCGCCCGTGGTCAGCGGCGACTCGTTCCTGCTGCATCAGGCGCTGGCCAACCTGCTCGACAATGCGCTCGACTTCTCGCCGGCGCACGGCACGGTGGACATCGCCGTCCTGCCCGGCGCGGCCGGGATGATCGACATCCGCATTACCGACGATGGCCCGGGCATCCCCGCCTATGCGCAGGGGCGGCTGTTCGAGCGCTTCTATTCGCTGCCGCGCCCCAATGGGCGGGACAAGAGCACCGGCCTCGGGCTGTGCCTCGTGCGCGAGGTGGCGGCGCTGCACCATGGCCACATCGCCGTGGAGAACCGCCCCGGCGGTGGCGCCGTCGCGACGCTGTCGCTGCCCGCCTCTGGCATGTGAGCGAGTACGTGAACTAGTACGTAATCGTGACGATGATCGTGTCGCGATAGAGGCCCGGCGCTGCTCCGGCCTGCGGTGGCACCTGGCCGTAGACCGTGTTTTGGTTGGTCAAGCCATTGCCCGTACCCATCAGGACGGTCGCACCACCGGTACCATCTCCCCATGCGATGTTGTGCGTGGCATCGATATACAAGCCATACGTCAGGGTCTCCGTGCCGCCATCGCGTGTCATCTTGCGCGCGGTTGGGGTGGCCCCTGCGCCCGTGCCGTTGTTGAGCGTGAGCGAATAGGCCGTGCCCGCCGTGCACGTCACGCTGATGTTGCCGTTGGCCGACACGGGCCCGCTGATCAGGCCGATCTGCCCAAAATCGATATTGGTCGCCGTGATGTTGCAGTCCGACACCACCGTCGCGCGGACGGTGAAAGTCCAGGACGTGCCTTGCGGCATGCTCATCGAGCAGGCCGGTGGCGTGGACACATAGCCTTGCACGTTCATGTTCGTGTCCGCGGTGGTGTAGATCGCGGTATAGCTGCCGGCCGGCACCGTCGCCTGCGGCAGCAGCATGTAGCCGTAGTACATCACCGTGGCGGTGGCCATGCCGAATGAATCGGCCTGCAGCGTCACCGACCGGGACTGCGGCGGCGTGAAGTACACGGAGCCCCACGGGGTGGTGTGCGACGCGTTCTGGTAGAGGTTGTACGCCAGCGGCGTCGAGGTCGCGCCGGTCATGGTCCGATTCGCCACCGTACCGCCGCCCGGCGAGCCGAAACTCAGGCAGACACGGGCGAACTTGGTCGTCATGTCGGTGCATTCGACTTTCACCTCGCCGTTGACACTGACCGGCGTGGTGGTCAGCACGTTGACATCGCCAAACTCGATATCGCTCATCGTGACGGTGCAGTCGATGGCGTACGCGCTGCCCGCCCACCCCAGCCAGATGAACAGCCCGCAGGCCAGCAGGTGGTGGACCAGACGGCGAACCAGGCCGGTGTTCATGGGCGCTCCCGGAGGACGCAGGGGAAGGGGCCGATGGTGGTCATCACATCGCGCGGGGCATAGGGCACCTGCGCCGTGCAGGTCCTGTCGCCAAAGGTCACTGTCACCCGGTTGTCCGGCTGCAGCGCGGGGAGGAACACGGCGCCGTCGTAGCCGACCACGGCCGTGGCATCGCTCCCTTCCAGCACGACATGCGCCCCCACCGGCAGCGGCTGGCCCTGACCATCGACCAGCAGCACGGTAGCGCCCTCGTAGCGCGTGACCGAGAAGCGCACTGTCACGCCGGCACGCGTGGGCGGCACCACGACCTGGCGGTCCGTCGTCACGCTGGCCTCGGCCGGCAGTCCAAGGGTGCTGATGGCGATCCGGTTGCCGTCGTACGGCAGCAGGTCGGGCACGAGCAGGCGGCCGCCGGCATTGGTCTTGCCGACCAGCCGGTTCTCGCGCAGGACCGGCACATCGGGCAGGCCGTCGGTCGACACCACGGCGAAGGCGTCGTAGATCGACCGTCCGGCCAGCAGCGCGCCATCCGCCACCACCAGCGACCCCGCCCCGTAGAGCGAGACATGGTTCGACTCGATGCTGCCCGAGTTGATGTGCTCGGCCTGCGCCGTCACGTCGCCATAGCGGCCGCGATAGTCCACCCGGCCCAGGCCACGGCGATAGCTTTCGCTGCCGGCGTCGGCCTGCACGTTCCAGCCGAAACCGCCCTTGTCGTAGTCGACGGGCCGGTTGGCCGACACCGAGACACTCTTGCGGCCATCGTACGAACTGGCATTCGTGCCGACACTCACGCTGTTGCCGAGTGAAATGGTCACGCCGATGAAGGCGCCGACGGTCTGCTGCTGGTCGTAGTCCTTGAACACGTTGGCGAAGATGTTGAAACGCGAGCCGATGGCCGCCGTATAGCCGACCGACACGATGCGCGAGCCGCCGAGGAACGACGCGTCCTGGCGCGAGTAGCTGACCGACAGCGTCTGGCGCGCCGTCAGCGGCACGCTGAGCGTGATGTACAGCTGATTCTCCGGCACGGGCACGCCCTCGAGCGTGCCGAGATCGCGATACTGGTTCGCCGCGTGGATGCCCTGCACCGTGAAGCTGAACGCGCGCGAGATGTACTGGTAGCCGCCGCTGAACTGCATGCCGCTGGCATCGCCTGTACTGCCGGAGATGGCCGCGTTCGCCACACCGAAGTACCCGAGCTGCACCAGCCCGCCGATGCCGGCGTTGCGCAGGCCGCTGGCGGCCTCCGCATGCGCTTCCACGGTCACGGCGTCGGTCACGCCATAGCGTCCCGAGGCCGTGGCGGTGGGCGAGCCGGCGTAGTCGAAGGACAAGCTGCCATAGTTGCGCCGCGCGTAGCCGGCCTGCACCGCGTACTCCGACAACCCCTTCGCGAGCAGCCGCGAATCGACATACAGCGGCCGGTTGACGATCACCTCGCGCCCCAGCTGGTCGCGGTAGACCAGCGTGGCGGTGCCCGCGCCAGTCAGGGCCGGCGGCGTGGCGATCACGAAGGGGCCGCCCGACGACTGCGCCGAGAACTGGCGCAAGCCGTTGAGATAGAGGTCCACCGTGGTCGGGACCACCGCGCTGCCGCCCAGCGACGGCACCGGGTAGGTCACGAGGTCCGGGCGGGTGTTGAAGTTGTGCGCCACGCTGATCCCGCCCATGCGCACCGACCGCGACCACGGCAAGGCGGCGGAGACGAAATCGCCAATCGTGTAGCTCATCAGCCGGCGGGGGTCCTCGTAGGTCCAGTAGGTGTCCTGGCGCAGGTACTCGGTCTGGCCCTCGTGCAGCGTGGTGACGCCCGAGTTCTGGAACACGCCGAACGGCGCGTAGAAGCGCAGCTCGCTCGACAGGGACAAGGTCCGGTTCAGGCGGTCGTAGCTGTCTGCGAAGGCCTGCTCGCCGAGCAGCGGCTGCGGGCCGTGCGTGCCCGAGCCCTGCAGCGGGCTGGGCTTGCGCTGCGCCGCGCGCTGCTCGTCCAGCGAGAGCCGCGTGGTCTGGAGATTGAACGCGTAGTTCACCACCAGGCCGGTGCCGGACTGCACCGGCGGCAGCACGGGCGGCTCGGCGCCGAGCCGCTGGGCCCTGAGCAGCCCCTCGGGCACGCGCAGCGCGATGCGCTGGGCGGCGGCGTCGTAGTCGTAGCCGAGGCCAGGCACGGCGTCCAGGGCGATCTGCTGGTCTGGGCCGAACGGCAGGTCGTCGACGCGGACGCCGAGTTCCTCCAACTCGCCGGCGGCCATGTACAGCACACCGGCCCGCCGGTCGACGCGAACGATCAGCTCCTTTTCGACACCGTTGACAGCCGCCTGCAGGTAGAAGGCGGTGGAGGCACCGTCATCGGCCTCCGGCACCGGTTGCGACCACGCATGCGCGCCGGCCATCAGGTCCATCGCAACGCCGCAGAGCAGCGCGAGCGCCAGCTTGCGGGGTGCGCGGGCGGCGGCACCTCCACGGGGCGGTTTTGACATGGGCGGGCACGGTCGGCATCAGAGGTCGACCAGCATCTCGCGGCCGTTGATCATCATCTTGACGCGCGTGGGCCGGCCCTTGGCCGCGGCATCGGCGGGCAGTGGCAGCCTCCATTCGATCGACTTGCCTGGCAGCACGTAGCCGAGCAGGCCGGGCACCACGGGGCTGGTGCCGCCGCCACGGTATACCAACGAGACGTCGGTGGCCTGCGCGTGGCTTTCGCCACGGTTCACGGCGCCTAGCTTCACCAGATTGCCGTCGGCGGAGGCCGTCACCGTGACCTGCGCGGGCTTGAGCTTCTCGCGCGGCAGCACGAACACCGGCAGTGAGTAGCGCATCTGCAGCGTCACGCCGGTCGGCCGGGGCTGGCTGCTGTCCAGGACCTCGTCCACCAGCACTCGGTACGCCTCGACCTGCGTGGCCGGCGACTTCTCCGTGCGCACGAGCCGGATCGATTGCGTCTGGCGCGGCGCCAGCGTCAGCATCGGCGGGCTGGCGACGAGCCGGTTGGTGGGCGACAGCGCGTCCTCGCCCCCCACCTGGTCCCAGCCGAACAATCGCACCTGCGCGTTGAGCGGCGTATCGCCCTGATTGGTCAGCGTGATGACGGCGGCGGACTGGCCGGGTGGAATCAGCGTCATGGTCGGCTTGACGTGAATCGTCGCCGCGTTCGCAAAGGGCATCGCCAGCAGGAGCGCAAAAGTCGCC
Organism: Cupriavidus sp. 10L45; assembly: GCF_056395225.1. Lineage (NCBI taxonomy): Bacteria > Pseudomonadati > Pseudomonadota > Betaproteobacteria > Burkholderiales > Burkholderiaceae > Cupriavidus > Cupriavidus sp. 10L45. Next base: position 135,500 of record NZ_JBFTJC010000013.1, on the reverse strand, counting down.
AGGAGTGTTCTTGTCATGTTGTGTCTCCGACAGGGGGTCGGGTGGAGATGGCGCGGCAGGTGCCGTTAGGCGCGCGGCTCAATACTGGACAGTGACGGTCACCAGCGACTGGTAGGTGCCCGCCGCCGGCATGGTCTGGGGTGGCATGCGGCCGTAGATCGTCCGCTCCTGGTCATTGCCGTTGCCGGTGGCGCCAACGGTGTCCGTGCCGACCGTCTGGCCCCAGACCGCCGTGCGGGCGGTGTCGCTGTACAACTGGTATTTCAGCGAATTCGTGCCGTTGCTCATGCGCCGGTCCGGCACCGTGGAACCGGTGCCGTCACCGGCGTTCAGTGCGATCGTGTAGGCGGTGCCGGTCGTGCACGCCACGATGATGACGGTGGTCACATCCACCGGCTGGCTGATCGCGCCCACTTCGCCAAAGGCGAGGTTCGGCGTGCTACGGATGTCGCAATCGCTGACCACCACGGCGCTCACGAGGAACGTGCCGGTCTTGGTGGCCGCCCCTGCCAGCTGTGGCACCGGCAGTGACAGCACGGCCGCGATGGCCATGACACGTGAAAGACGAGCAGGCATGGCATCTCCTTGTCCGGATCTATCGGGTTCGCATTGCAGGTCGTTGAATTGCGCGGGAATCTCGCCGGATTTACTTGGAAATCGCTGAATCGGCATTCACTGATAAATCGGTTTCCAACGCTCGCGGTGAGAAACAGCAAAAAGATATTTCCGCGCACTGCTGATATAGATGCCGGATAAATCGAAGTCAATCGTGCGTCGCGAGACTCAAGAAAGATTCATCACGGAGCGCCCCCATCACGTCGGGACTTACAGCAAGTGATGTCGTCGCGCAAACTCTGCCAGTTCAATCAGCGATTTGAATTTCAATTTGCTCATGATATTTGCCTTGTGCGAGCTGACGGTTTTATTGCTGATTTCCAGTAATTCGGATATCGCCTTATTGGTATGGCCCGAGGCCAGCATGCGCAATACCGTCAGTTCGCGCCGGCTCAAAATGCGCGCGGGGTCGCCGGCCACGGCCGAGAGGCGCCGCAGCGTGGGCAGCAGGTGCGTGGGAAACACCGCGAAGCCCTGCATGACGGCGCGCAGGGCCGGCGTGAGTGCGTGCAGGCCGTCGCCCTTGTCGACATAGCCATGGGCGCCGCCATGGATGGCGCGCTCGCCGGCGCCGGTCATCGCGGACAGCACCAGCACCCGGGTGGCGGGATGGCGCGACACGAGTTCGGCCAGCAGGGCCTCGCCCGGCACGCCGGGCAGGCTCAGGTCCACGACGATCAGGTCGGCGATGGCGTCGCGCAGCACGCGCAGCGCGTCCGCGCCGTTGGTGACTTCCGTCACGGTGTCGAAATCGAGGTCCTCGGTGAGGCGGCTTCTGACGGCAAGCCGGATCGCGGGGTGATCATCCACGACAAGGGCGGTGGGCATGGGCTCGGGCTCCTACAGTTGAGTGATGCCCGAGCATAGGCCGTCCGTTTCCGTGCAGGATGCGGAAACGTCGGCAATGACACTGCGAAACTTCCGTGTATCGATGCGGAAATTTCAGCTCCTGCGGATTTGTGTCCGCCCGGGGCGCGCGGATGACATCGGCAAATCACATCGCGACGGACATGACAATCGTGAAATCCTGAAAATTTCGTCTGAATTTGACCTAAGTTGAAAGGCGAGCCCCGCACATCTGCCAATCTGATGAGGATGCGTGACACCTGTGTCATGCCACAACCGGAGATCGCCGCCATGCCCCAAATCATCCTTGCCACCGATGGATCGAACTTCAGCGATGCCGCCGCGCACTTCCTGGCCACCGGACGGCTGCTGCAACCGGGCTATACCGTGCACGTGGTGCACGTCTCGCCCGAAGTCACGGGTCAGGTGCGCGCGTTCGTCAACAAGGACACCATCGACGCCTGGCACCACGATGAAAGCGAGAAGGCCATGGCCTCCGTCTGCAAGATCCTTGGCGATGCCGGCGTGCCGTTCGAGCGCCAACCGCTGCGCGGCTTCGCGCCGGACAAGATCCTGGCGCACGCCAGGGCGGTCCATGCCGATGCCATCGTCATGGGCACCCATGGCCGGGGGTCGTTCTTCGATGCGGTGATTGGTTCCGTGGCGGGCCGCGTGCTGGCGCAGGCCGACTGCCCGGTGATGATGGTCAAGGGCGATCGCCGCCCCGCCTGATCGGCTGGCCTACCCCCAGAGCGGGGGTTCGTCCATCAGCGCGATCTGCTCGCGCAATTCGAGGATGCGGTCCTGCCAGTAGCGCGCCGTGCCGAACCACGGGAACGCGGCCGGGAAAGCGGGATCGCGCCAGCGCGCGGCCAGCCAGGCGCTGTAGTGCAGCAGGCGCAGCGTGCGCAGCGCCTCCACCAGCCATAGCTCGCGCGTCTCGAATTCAGCAAAATCCTCGTAGCCGGCCACGATGTCGGCCAGCTGGCCCTGCATCGCCGCGCGGTCGCCTTCGAGCAGCATCCACAGGTCCTGCACCGCCGGCCCCATGCGGCTGTCGTCGAAATCGACGAAATGCGGGCCTGGCGCGCCGCGTCCGCGGGCGTCTTCCGGATCGATCCACAACACATTGCCACGATGGCAGTCGCCATGCAGCCGCAGCAGGCGGATATCGCCGGCGCGGTCGTAGCAGCGACGCACGGCGTCCAGGGCCAGGTCCACGGCGGCGCGCCACGGCGCGAGCAGGTCGGCGGGAATGCAGTCGTGGGCGAGCAGGTAGTCGCGCGGGACCACGCCGAAGGTCTCCACGTCGAGCGTGGGACGGGCCTGGTACGGCGCCGACGCGCCCACCGCGTGGATGCGCCCGATAAAGCGGCCCAGCCACGTGAGCGTCTCGGCGCGATCGAGCGCCGGCTCGCGGCCGCCGCAGCGCGGGAAAACGGAAAATCGGAAATCGTCGTGTACGAGCAGCGTGGCGGGCGGCTGTCCGCCGAGCGAGGCAGACAGCGCCGGCACCGCCGGGATCTCGGCATCGGCCAGTTGCTGGACGAACGCGTGTTCCTCGAGGATGGCGGCGTCAGTCCAGCGGCCCGGCCGGTAGAACTTGGCGATGACCGGCGCGGCATCCTCGATGCCGATCTGCCAGACGCGGTTCTCGTAGCTGTTGAGCGCCAGCAGGCGCCCGTCCGGCTGGAAGCCGGCGGCTTCCAGGGCGTCGAGGATGCACTCCGGCGTCAGGCCGGCATAGGGCACATCCTCGTCGACGGGCGCTGTCATGGGGCGCGTGCCGCTCAGGGCTTGCGGCCGCCGAGCAGCGCTGCCTGCGACGCCGGACGACGGTTGCGCGCGGGCGGCGCGCCGGCAGCGTCCTGCGCCGGGCGCGGGGCGTTGTTGCCGTTGCCGCCGCGGCCATTGCCGCCGCCGTTACCACCGTTACCACCGTTGCCACCACCGTTGCCGGCAGCCTGTCGGCCACCGCGGTTGCCGCCGTTGGCACCGTTGCCGTTGCCATTGCCGTTCCCGTTGGCGCCGCGCGCCGGCTGGGCCGGGCGGTTGCGCGGTGCGTCCTGGCGCTGGCCTTCCGGGCGCGGTGCGGCGGGCTTCGGGGCGCGTTCCTGACGGCGGTCGCCGCCCTCGCCCCGGGGCTTGGCCTGTGCCGGCGGGCGCTGGCCACGGCCTGCGCCCTGGCCACCACCACCGCCGCCACGTTGCTGGCGGCCCTTCTGGATCGGCTCGGCCACGATGCTCGGGTCCACTTCGAAACCCGGCAGGACGGTCTGTTCGATCTGGCGCTTGATCAATCGTTCGATATCGCGCAGCAGGCCGTGCTCATCCACGCAGACCAGGGAGATCGCCTCGCCCTCGGCGCCGGCGCGGCCCGTACGGCCGATACGGTGCACATAGTCCTCGGGCACGTTCGGCAGGTCGAAGTTGACCACGTGGGGCAACTGGTCGATGTCGATGCCACGCGCCGCGATGTCAGTCGCCACCAGCAGCCGCAGCGTGCCGGCCTTGAACTCGGACAGCGCGCGCGTACGCGCCGACTGGCTCTTGTTGCCGTGGATCGCCAGCGCGGACAGGCCGTCCTTGGTCAGCTGCTCGGCCAGCCGGTTGGCGCCGTGCTTGGTACGCGTGAAGACCAGCACCTGGTGCCAGTCCTCCTCGCGCACCAGGTGGGCCAGCAGTTCGCGCTTGCGTTCGCGGTCCACCGGGTAGGCGCGCTGCGCCACGGTTTCAGCCGTGGTGTTGCGGCGAGCCACTTCGATCGAGGCGGGGTTGTTCAGCAGGCGGTCGGCCAGCGCGCGGATATCGTCCGAGAACGTGGCCGAGAACAGCAGGTTCTGGCGCTTGGCCGGCAGGATATTCAGGATCTTGCGAATATCGTGGATGAAGCCCATGTCGAGCATGCGGTCGGCTTCGTCCAGCACCAGCAGTTCTACCTGGGAGAGGTCGATGGTCCGCTGCGACACGTGGTCGAGCAGCCGGCCCGGCGTGGCCACGACGATATCGACGCCGCGCTTGAGGGCCTCGATCTGCGGGTTGATGCCCACGCCGCCGAACATCACCATCGAGCGCAGCTTCAGGTATTTGCCATAGTTGCGGACGCTCTCCTCCACCTGGGCGGCAAGCTCACGCGTGGGAGTCAGCACCAGTGCGCGCACTGGCTGGCGTGCCCCGCGCGGGGCCGGATTGTGGGCGGCGGATTCGCCCAGCAGCTGCAGCATGGGCAGCGTGAAGCCCGCGGTCTTGCCGGTGCCGGTCTGGGCGCCGGCGAGCAGGTCGCCACCTTTGAGAATGGCAGGGATAGCCTGCGCCTGAATCGGGGTCGGCGTGGTGTAGCCCTGTTCGGCCACGGCACGCACCAGCTTGTCGGACAAGCCTAGATCGGAAAAAGACATGAAATGACGCTTCAGCCGCCCGTCACGCAAGGGATTGCGCCAATCGCAGGGCGGCATGGGTAGGAAACCGAACCTGAAGCACCCCGAAGGGGGTCAGGTCCCGGTGGGACGGGCCGATTGCCCCCGCCTCCGGTGGGGAGAAGGGCCGTAGTGTACCAGCCCGGCGCCCTCCCCATACCCTGCCGGCGATGGGGTGGCGCCGGCTCCACCCCCGCCGCCCCCCGCCCCGGGCCGCCGGGGGTGTCCGGATCTCGCCACATCAGGCGCCCGGCACCCTCCCAACGGGGGTACAAGGCGGGCGATGCGGGTAGAATGCCGGGTTGCCCGGCCCGTGCGCATGTCGCGCGGACGGCGCCATTCCCCTCACCAGTCACCCGAAGCCGGAGTCATCATGTCCTTGCGGTTCTCCCTGACGCGTCAGTCCGTGTTCCTGGCGGTGGTTGCCGCCGCCCTGGCCTTGCCCGGCGCGGCCGCGCTGGCCCAGGACGTGCCCGTGGCCGGCACCCCGGTCCGCGTGATTCCGGCCGATGCGCCGATGGCGCGCATGGTGATGGCGATGCCCACGGCCTCCACGCCGCTGACCGCCAAGCTCGACAGCAAGACGGTGGCCACGGCGCCCGGCCTGCGGGTCTTCAGCACGGAAACGCAGCTGCTGAACCCGGTGGTCATCGCCGGCAAGAAGCTCCCGGTGCGCTACAAGCTGGACCTCTACGGCCAGCTCCAGACCGCCTGGGTGCTGACCGATGCCGAGGTGAAGGAATGGAAGGCCTCGCATTAAGTTGAAAAACACGTAGCAGGCGGCCCGCCCCCGGCCGCGTTGTCCCCAGAAGCAGAAGCAAACCCTGATGCCCCCAGGTAAACCACTGAGACCGGCACCATGAAAAAAGTATTCGTGAAGACGTACGGCTGCCAGATGAACGAGTATGACTCGGACAAGATGGTGGACGTACTCAACGCCACGCAGGGCATGGAGCCCTGCGACAACGTCGAAGACGCCGACGTCATCCTCTTCAACACCTGCTCCGTGCGCGAGAAGGCCCAGGAGAAGGTGTTCTCCGAGCTGGGCCGCATGAAGGCGCTCAAGGCCGCCAAGCCGGACCTCGTGATCGGCGTGGGTGGCTGCGTGGCCAGCCAGGAAGGCGCCAGCATCGTCTCCCGCGCGCCCTACGTGGACGTCGTGTTTGGCCCGCAGACGCTGCACCGCCTGCCGGACCTGATCGATCGCCGCCGCCGCACCGGCCAGTCCCAGGTCGACATTTCCTTCCCCGAGATCGAGAAGTTCGACCACCTGCCGCCCGCCAAGGTGGACGGCCCGAGCGCGTTCGTCTCGATCATGGAAGGCTGCTCGAAGTATTGCAGCTACTGCGTGGTGCCCTACACGCGCGGCGAGGAAGTCTCGCGCCCGTTCGAGGACGTGCTGGCCGAAGTGGCCGGCCTGGCCGACCAGGGCGTGCGCGAAGTCACGCTGCTGGGCCAGAACGTCAACGCCTATCGCGGCGCGATGGGCGGTACGACGGAAATCGCCGATTTCGCCCTGCTGATCGAATACGTGGCCGAGATCCCCGGCATCGAGCGCATCCGCTACACCACCAGCCATCCGAAGGAGTTCACCTCGCGGCTGGTGGAGCTGTACGAGCGCTGCGACAAGCTGGTGAACCATCTCCACCTGCCTGTGCAGCACGCCTCGGACCGCATCCTGATGGCGATGAAGCGCGGCTACAGCGTGCTCGAGTACAAGAGCATTATTCGCCGCTTGCGGGCGATCCGGCCGACCATGTCGATGTCGTCCGACTTCATCATCGGCTTCCCCGGCGAGACCGATGCCGACTTCGAGAAGCTGATGTCGATGATCGAGGAAGTCGGCTATGACACCTCGTTCTCGTTCATCTTCAGCCCGCGCCCCGGCACGCCGGCGGCCAACCTGCACGACGACACCCCGCATGACGTGAAGCTGCGCCGCCTCCAGCGGCTGCAGGCCACCATCGAGGAAAACGTGCAGCGCATCAGCCAGGGCATGGTCGGCACGGTCCAGCGCATCCTCGTGGAAGGCCCGGCCCGCAAGGACCCCACCGAGCTGCACGGCCGCACCGAGAACAACCGCGTGGTCAACTTCGCGCTGCCCGGCGTACCGCAGGCGCGGCGCGACCAGATGATCGGCCAGATGGTCGATGTCAGCATCACGCAGGCATTCCCGCACTCGCTGCGCGGCGAGATCGTGGTGCGCCAGTAAGGACCTCCATGAAAATCCAGACGGCGGAATTCGTCGCACCCAAGGACGACAACGCGCGGCTCCAGAACCTGTGCGGGCCGCTCGACGAGAACCTGCGCCAGATCGAGCAGGCGCTCGACGTGACGATCCAGCGCCGCGGCCACCGCATGACGGTGCGCGGCGCGCGCGCCCAGGACGCCGCGCTGGCGCTGGAGCGCTTCTATAACGATTCGCGCGTGTCGCTGTCGATCGACGACATCCAGCTTGGGCTGGTGGAATCGCGCCAGATCTCCGCGCACGGCGCCTACCTGCCCGAGACCACGGCCAGCGGCTACGCCAATGGCGAGGAAGACCCGCGCGGGCTGGATGAATCCCCGGTGCTGCACACGCGCCGCATCGGGCTGCAGGGCCGCACCGCCACGCAGCGCGAGTACCTGCGCCACATCCTCGCGCACGACCTGACGCTGGGCATCGGCCCGGCCGGCACGGGCAAGACCTACCTGGCCGTGGCCTGCGCCGTGGACGCGCTCGAGCGCGATGCCGTCAAGCGCATCGTGCTGACCCGCCCGGCCGTGGAGGCCGGCGAGCGGCTCGGCTTCCTGCCGGGCGACCTCGCCCAGAAGGTGGACCCCTACCTGCGCCCGCTCTACGACGCCCTGTACGACCTGCTCGGTTTCGATCGCACGCAGAAAATGTTCGAGCGCCAGATGATCGAAGTCGCGCCGCTGGCCTACATGCGCGGCCGCACGCTGAACCACGCGTTCATCATCCTCGACGAAGCCCAGAACACCACGCCGGAACAGATGAAGATGTTCCTGACGCGGATCGGCTTCGGCGCCAAGGCCGTGATTACCGGCGATACCACCCAGATCGACCTGCCGCGCGGGCAGAAAAGCGGCCTGGTGGAAGCCCAGCACGTGCTGCGCGATGTACGCGGCGTCGCGTTCACGCGCTTTACCAGCACCGACGTCGTGCGCCATCCCCTGGTGGCGCGCATCGTCGATGCGTATGACGAATTCCACGCCCAGCACAAGGACGCCTGATCTTGACCAAGAAGTCTCCCGCCGCCAGCCTCATCCTGTTCGATGCCGACGGCCGCGCGCGCAAGAGCGCCGCAAACGCGCTGCGCGTGCAACTGCCCGATGGGCGCAGCCTGACCGTGGACCTGTCCCAGGCCGCCGACGGCGTGGTGGCCCTGCTGGCCGAACACACCGATACCCGCCAGCAGGCCGGCCTGCTGGTGCGGCCGGACAACCACGACGCCGTGTCGGTCGCCGTGACGGCTACGCCACTTGTGACCACCACCGGCACCCCGGCCACGCCGCCTGAGGTCGAACTCGACGTCCAGTATGGCGATGGCGTGCGCAAGCGCACCGGCCTGCCCTCCGCCAAGCAGATCGGCAAATGGGTGCGCTCGGCGCTGTTCGCCGATGCCACGCTGACCATCCGTTTCGTCGACGAGGAAGAAGGCCGCACGCTGAACCGCACCTATCGCGGCAAGGACTACGCGACCAATGTGCTGACCTTCGCCTACGCGGAGCACGCCGACGACCCGGTGACCGGCGACATCGTGCTGTGCTGCCCAGTGGTGGAGGCCGAGGCCAAGGCGCAGAAGAAGCCGCTCGACGCCCACTACGCGCACCTGATCGTCCATGGCGCGCTGCACGCCCAGGGCTACGAGCACGAGCATGACGGCGAGGCCGAGGAAATGGAGGCGATCGAGACCGAGACGCTCCAGGCGCTCGGCTACGCCGACCCGTACCTGCCGGTGCGCGAGGATCGCTGAAGCGAAGGATTGTGAAGTGCCGTGTGCGCCACCTGCGTGCGCCACGGCACCCCCTGTCACGGGGCTGGAATCCTTTTAGTGTATGCTTCAGACGATCTCCACCACGCGCTAAGCCGCGACATGAACGACCCCTATCCCAGTTCGAAACCTGCCAATCACAAGCAGGCGGATCGCCCAAGGTCCCTTCTCGAACGCCTCACCGATTTCATTTCCCCTGAGCCGGACACGCGCGCCGAACTACTGGAAGTGCTGCAGGAAGCGCATGAGCGCAACCTGATCGACGCCGATTCGCTCTCGATGATCGAGGGTGTATTCCAGGTCTCCGAGTTGACCGCCCGCGACATCATGGTGCCCCGCGCCCAGATGGACGCCGTCAACATCGCCGACGCGCCCGAGACGTTTATCCCCTATATGCAGCAGACGGCGCACTCGCGCTTTCCGGTCTACGAAGGCAGCCGCGACAACATCATCGGCATCCTCCTGGCCAAGGACCTGCTGCGCTATTACACCGACGACACGTTCGACCTGCGCGAAACGCTGCGCCCGGCCGTGTTCATCCCCGAGTCCAAGCGGCTCAACATCCTGCTGCGCGAGTTCCGGATCAACCGCAACCACATCGCCATCGTCGTGGACGAGTACGGCGGCGTGGCGGGGCTGGTGACGATCGAGGACGTGCTCGAACAGATCGTGGGTGACATCGAGGACGAATTCGACCTCGACGAGGACCACGACAACATCCTGCCGACCGCCGATGGCGCCTGGCGCGTGCACGGGCTGACCGAGATCGAGCAGTTCAACGAGGCCTTCGGTACCGCCTTCCCCGATGACGACGTGGACACCGTGGGTGGCCTGCTGACCAATCATCTGGGGCATGTGCCCCATCGTGGCGAAATCATCACTTTGCCGCCGCTCCGCTTCGAAGTGCTGCGCGCCGACGCACGGCAGGTGCACCTGCTCCAGGTGCGCCGCGAGGCGACCGACCACCTGGCCGTGGCCGACGCATGACGCGCGAAGTCCAGGCCGGCGCCGCCAGCACGGCGAGCGCCCGGCAAACCGGCCAGCGCGCCGGGTCCGCTACCGCTGTGTTCCGGCTGCTCATGGCGGCGACGCTCGGCGTCGCCCATACGCAGGCGTTCGCGCCCCATGACTGGTGGTGGCTGCAGATCCTGTCGATGGCCGGGCTGGTCGCCCTGCTCGCCGATGCCCCGCGCCCGCGCGCGGCGGCCGCCACGGGCTACGCGTTCGGGCTGGGCTGGTTCCTGTCCGGCATCTGGTGGCTTTATATCAGCATGCATGTCTACGGCGAGATGCCGGCCTGGATGGCCGGGCTGGCCGTGGTGCTGTTTGCCGGCTATCTGTCGATCTGGCCCGCGCTGGCGGGCGGCGTCTGGCACTGGCTGACCCAGCGCGGACGCCACGGCGTGCTGCCGGCGCTGGCGTTCGGCGCCACCTGGGCGCTGGGCGAATGGCTGCGCGGCGTGGTCTTCACGGGCTTCCCGTGGCTGGGCAGCGGCTATCCCCATACCGACGGGCCACTCGCCGGCTTCGCCCCGCTGATCGGCGTGTACGGCATTACCGCGCTGGCTGCGGTTGTAGCCGCGCTATTGGTGACGGCGGTACGCGCCGCCCTGCGCCGCTCGGCTACGCAGGACGCCACGCCGGACACCGCATCGCGCCGTGGCCTCGTCACCGCGCTGGCCCTCGTCATCGGCCTGCCCGCGCTGGGCTTCGCGCTGACGCCCATCGCCTGGACCACGCCGGTGGGCGAGCCAATCTCGGTGCGGCTGCTGCAGGGCAACGTCGCGCAGGACATCAAGTTCGAGCCGGTGGGCATCCAGCGTTCGCTGGAGCTGTACCGCGACCTGATTACGGCGGAGCCGGCCGACCTCGTGGTCACGCCCGAAACCGCGTTTCCGGTGATCCTCCAGGAACTGCCGGTCGATATCGCCCAGGCGGTACGCCGGCATATGGAATCGACCGGCACCACGGTGCTGTTCGGCGCGGCCGGGGCCGATTCGCCGGTGGACTTCACCAACAGCGTGTTCGCCATCGGCCCGGAGCAGCCCATGCTCTACCGCTATAACAAGCACCATCTGGTGCCGTTCGGCGAGTTCATCCCGTTCGGGTTCCACTGGTTCGTGGACATGATGAAGATGCCGCTCGGCGACTTCCGGCGCGGCGGGCTGGACCAGCCGGCGGTGCCGGTGCGCGGCATCCATGTGGCGCCCAACATCTGCTACGAGGATCTGTTCGGCGAGGAAATCGCCGCCACCCTGCGCCAGCAGCCGTCACCGGCCAATATGCTGGCAAATGTGACGAATCTGGCATGGTTCGGCGACACCATCGCCCTGGACCAGCATCTCCAGATCTCGCGGATGCGCGCCCTGGAGACGCGCCGCCCGATGCTGCGCGCGACCAATACCGGCATGACGGCGGTGGTGAAGCCAGATGGCACGGTGCAGGCGCGGCTGCCGACCTTCCAGCTCGGCACGCTCGCGGCCACGGTGCAGGGTACGCAGGGGCTCACCCCCTTTGTGCGATGGGGCAATGTGCCGGCGCTGGCGGCCTGCCTGATCGTGCTTGCGCTGGCGTTCGGCGCGCGGCGGCGGGCACGCCCGTAGCGGCGTGAGCTTCGCCAATGAAAAAAACGGGCCTGAGGGCCCGTTTTCTTTACGGCCCGGAGCGGTTAGCCCAGGACCGAGGTCGCCACCGATACCGCGGCTGCGGCGGCCATCACGGCCAGGGCGACAAGATATGGTTTGCGAGAAAGTAGCGTCATGACCAATCCCCAAAAGTTATTGTTGCCCGGACACCTTTTATGAGCGGTTGTCCCCCTGAGGAGGCTGCCCGGGAGCAGCGCGCAGTGAAGCGGCTGCGTAGTTCCACTGTATACAAAAATAGTATCGGCACCTATCGGCGGGTTCTGAATGGCGTGTCAGGATTTACCCGACCCGTTGCGAAAGCCCGACACCGCCGCCGGGGCCCGTTTCGTGACACAACGTACGGGATTGCCCCCTGTTCCGGTCGGCTTGTGGCCAAAACCCGATAGAATTCAGGGTTTGGCAATCCTGGCACGAGACCGCTCGTGCACTTGCCGGCGGCTTTCTTTTTCGTCTTCCTATGCTGACCTTCCAACAAATGATTCTTACCCTGCAGGCCTACTGGGACCGGCAGGGTTGCGCGTTGCTGCAACCGATCGATCTGGAGGTCGGCGCAGGGACGTCGCATGTGCACACGTTCCTGCGCGCGATCGGCCCCGAGCCCTGGCGCGCGGCCTACGTGCAGCCGTCGCGGCGCCCCAAGGATGGCCGCTATGGCGAGAACCCGAACCGCCTGCAGCACTACTACCAGTACCAGGTGGTACTCAAGCCCGCGCCCGAGAACATCCTCGACCTGTACCTGGGCTCGCTGGAAGCGCTGGGGCTGGACCTCAAGCAGAACGACATCCGCTTCGTCGAGGACGACTGGGAGAATCCCACGCTCGGCGCCTGGGGCCTAGGCTGGGAAGTCTGGCTCAACGGCATGGAAGTGACCCAGTTCACCTACTTCCAGCAAGTCGGCGGCATCGACTGCAAGCCGATCACGGGCGAGATCACCTACGGCATCGAACGTCTGGCGATGTATCTCCAGCAGGTGGAGAACGTCTATGACCTGGTCTGGACCGAGTGGGTCGAGAACGGCGAGACGCGCCGCCTGACCTATGGCGACGTCTACCACCAGAACGAGGTGGAGCAGTCCACCTACAACTTCGAACACAGCAACACCGAGATCCTGTTCCGCCATTTCTCCGAGCACGAGGGCGAGGCACGCCGGCTGATGGGCGAGGTGCGTGACAGTCGCGGCGAGACCACCGAAGACGGCCAGAAGAAGGATTCCGGCGTGCGTCTGGCGCTGCCGGCCTACGAACAAGTGCTCAAGGCGGCACACACGTTCAACCTGCTCGATGCCCGGGGCGCGATCTCCGTGACCGAGCGCGCGGCCTACATCGGCCGTATCCGCAATCTGTCGCGCCAGGTGGCGCAGGCCTACTACGACTCGCGCGAAGCGCTCGGCTTCCCGATGTGCGGCAACGGGGCCCGCGCATGACCTCGCGCGTGCGCGGCGCACGCATGCCGAGGCGCCTGACAGCGCTGGCGACCGTGGTGTCGCTGGCAACGCTGGGCGGGCTGCTGGCGGCGTCCGGCGCGGCGCAGGCGGCTGCCCGCGCGGCCACCACCCCGGTGCCGCAGGCGCTGTACCTGCCGGCCGACCTCGCCAATATCTGCGAGGCCGACCCGCAGGCGCTCCAGCAGGCCATCGCCCGGCACTGGAAGCCGTCGCTGGCCAGCATCGACCAGTGGACGCAGCTGGTGCGCTCGTTCTCGTGCGACCTGTCCGGCTCGCGCGACCTCGGCTGGCACCGCGTGCCGCTGCGCACCTACGAGAGCGCCATCCGCTACCCGCTGCAGTGGGCAACGTGGGAAGAGCGCAACGGCCGCTCGCGCCGCACCGTCCGCAACTATTATTCAGCGGCGCAGTTGCCGCAGAAGATCGATTTCTGGGTGGGCGGACGGATCGACGAGATCCGCTATGACCGCCGCCAGCAGCGCATCGACGCCCGCTTCCCGGCCGCCGGCGCCCGTGGCGCCTCCGGCGTGGTGGCGCAGTGCGCCTACACCACGCTGCAATTCCGCCAGCAGAACGGCCTGTGGCTGCTGTCTGGCGTAGAACCCAATCTCGCGCCGCGCTGCTGACAGCGCGCGCCTTTCATACCCGTTGGATACGATTCATGTCGCAACCCATGACCGATTCGCTGCTGATCGAACTGTTCACCGAAGAGCTGCCGCCCAAGGCGCTCGCCCGCCTGGGCGATGCCTTCGCGCAAGGCCTGACTGACGGCCTGCGCGCGCGCGACCTGCTTGAGGCCGGCGCCAGCGTGACCCCGTTCGCCACGCCGCGCCGCCTGGCCGCACTGGTGACCGGCGTGCGCCGCAGCGCCCCCGACCGCGAGCAGCGCGAGAAGGTCCTGCCCGTCTCCGTGGCGCTGGACGCCAACGGCGCCCCCACCGCCCCGCTCGGCAAGAAACTGGCCGCGCTGGCCAAGTCCGTCGGCGTGGCCGAGATCGACTGGCAGACGCTGGAGCGTGCCTCCGATGGCAAGGCCGAGGCGCTGTTCCATCGCTACACCGCCAAGGGGGCTACGCTGGCCGACGGCCTCCAGGCCGCGCTGGACGAGGCAATCGGCAAGCTGCCGATTCCGAAGCTGATGAGCTACCAGCGCCCGGACGGCACCACGGTGCACTTCGTACGCCCCGCGCACAGCCTGATTGCGCTGTTCGGCGCCGAGATCGTGCCGGTGTCCGTGCTCGGCCTGCCGGCCAGCAATGTCACGCTGGGCCATCGCTTCCTGTCCGAAGGCACCCTCGAGATCCCGCACGCGGCGGAATACGCCACGCTGCTGGAGAACAAGGGCCGCGTGGTGGCGAGCTATGCCGACCGCCGTGAGCGCATCCGCACCGTCCTGCTCAAGGAAGCCGGCGCCGACCAGGTGGTCATGCCGGACGCGCTGCTGGACGAAGTGAACTCGCTGGTCGAGTGGCCGGTGGTCTATCCCTGCCACTTCGAGGAAGTCTTCCTGGCCGTGCCGCAGGAATGCCTGATCCTGACCATGCAGACCAACCAGAAGTATTTCGCGCTGACCGACGCCGCCGGCCACCTGCGCAACCGCTTCCTGATCGTGTCGAACCTGGCCACCGAGACGCCCGAGTCCATCGTCACCGGCAACGAGCGCGTGGTGCGCCCGCGCCTGGCCGACGCCAAGTTCTTCTTCGACCAGGATCGCAAGAAGACGCTGGCCTCGCGCGTGCCGCAGCTCGGCAACGTGGTCTATCACAACAAGATCGGCAGCCAGCTGGACCGTGTGCAGCGCCTGCAGCAGATTGCCGGCCACATCGCCGACGCGATGAATGCCCACGGCGTGACCGTCGACAAGGCCGCCGCCATGCGCGGCGCCGAACTGGCCAAGGCCGACCTGCTGACCGACATGGTCGGCGAGTTTCCCGAACTCCAGGGCACGATGGGCACCTACTACGCGCGCCATGACGGCGAAGCCGACGAGGTGGCGCTGGCGTGCTCGGAACACTATCGCCCGCGCTTTGCCGGCGACGCGCTGCCCGAGGGTGCCGTCAGCACCGCCGTGGCGCTGGCCGACAAGCTCGAGACACTGGTCGGCATCTGGGGTATCGGCCTCCAGCCCACCGGCGAGAAGGATCCGTTCGCGCTGCGCCGCCACGCGCTGGGCATCCTGCGCATGCTGATCGAGCGCCCGCTGGCGGTGCCGCTGGACACCCTGCTGGCGCTGACCGAGCAGGCGTTCGCGGGGATCGTCGCCGTCAAGCCGTCGCGCGAGGCCATCACCGATTTCCTGTTCGACCGCGTGCGCGGCTACCTCAAGGACAAGGGCTACACCACCAACGAGGTGGAAGCCGTGGTGAGCCTGCGCCCGCAGCAACTGCATGACGTGCTGGGCCGCATGGAGGCCGTGCGCACCTTCGCCGCGCTGCCCGAGGCCGAGGCACTGGCCGCCGCCAACAAGCGCATCACGAACATCCTGCGCAAGACCGACGAAGCCATCGGCACGGTCGACACGGCGCTGTTCCAGGAAGACGCCGAGGGCGCGCTGCATGCCGCCATCGAACGCGTGCGTCCGGGTGTGGAAGCGGCCTTCGCCGGCGGCGACTTCACCGGCGCCCTGCGCGACCTGGCCCAGCTCCGCGACGCCGTGGACCGCTTCTTCAACGACGTGATGGTGATGGCCGAGGACGCGCGCCTGCGCGCGAACCGGCTTGCGCTGCTGGCCACGCTGCACACGCTGGCCAACCGCGTGGCGGACATCTCCAAGCTGGCCGCCTGACCGGAGCCCTGCGATGCCACAGTCCCAGCCCCGCTTTGTGATCCTCGACCGCGACGGCGTGGTCAACCTCGACAGCGACCACTTCATCAAGACGCCCGATGAATGGGTGCCGATCGCCGGCAGCCTCGAGGCCATCGCCACGCTGAACCAGGCCGGCTACCGCGTGGTGATCGCGAGCAACCAGTCCGGCATCGGGCGCGGCCTGTTCGAGATGAGCGCGCTGAATGCGATGCACGAGAAGATGTACAAGGGGCTGGCCAACCTCGGCGGGCGCGTGGAGGCGGTGTTCTTCTGCCCGCACACGGCCGCCGACAACTGCGACTGCCGCAAGCCCAAGTCGGGCCTGTTCGAGCAGATCGGCGAGCGCTTCGGCCTGGAGCTGCGCGGCGTGCCCGTGGTGGGCGACTCCCTGCGCGACCTCGAAGCCGGCGTGGCGGTTGGCTGCATCCCCCATCTGGTCCTGACCGGCAAGGGCGTGAAGACGCGTGACAAGGGCACCCTGCCCGCCGGCACGCGCATCCACGACGACCTGGCCGCGTTCGCCCGCTGGCTGATTGCCGGCGATGCCGCCCACAAGGCGTCTTCGTCACCCGCGCCCAGCGCCCCCTGAATTCCGGCCACACTGATGACCTTTATCCGTTCCCTGCTGTTCGCGCTGTACCTGATCGTGCTCACGCCGCCCTACGCGTGCGCCTGCTTCATCGCCTTCCCGTTCATGAACGCCGACCGGCGCTTCCGCTTCGTGCGTGGCTGGCCCCTGCTCGTGATCTGGGCTGGCCGCCTGATCTGCGGCATGCGCTACCGCATCGAAAACGGCGAGCGCATGGACGCGATGCTCGACAAGCCCGTGGTGCTGCTCTCCAAGCACCAGTCCGCCTGGGAAACCGTGGCCTACGTGGCGCTGATGCCCAAGCCGCTGTGCTTCGTGTTCAAGCGCGAGCTGCTGTTCGTGCCGTTCTTCGGCTGGGCGCTGGGCATGCTCAAGATGGTCCATATCAACCGCAAGGAAGGCACGCGCGCGTTCGCCTCGGCCGCGCGCCAGGGCCGCGACCGGCTCGCCGAGGGCGCCTGGATCATCATGTTCCCCGAAGGCACGCGCACGCGCGCCGGCCAGGAGAACCCCCGCTACAAGAGCGGCGGCGCCCGGCTGGCCGTGGAAACCGGCGCCTGGGTGATCCCGATGGCGGTCAACTCCGGACGCGTCTGGCCGCGCAACTCCTTCCTGAAATACCCCGGCCTGATCACGATCTCGATCGGCATGCCGATTTCGTCGGCCAACAAGACCGCCGACGTGCTGAACCAGGAAGTGGAAGCGTGGATCGAGGCCGAGATGCGCCGGATCGATCCCGAAAGCTATCGCCGCAACCCCAGCGAAGCCGCCGCATGAAGCTGCTGCGTCCCACTCCCGACAACCCCGGCGCGCAGCTCGAACTGCCGCTCGCGGAGGCTGCGCCCAGCGCTGCCTCCGCCGCGGATGCCGCGCTGCTGGCGCCCTCGCTGGACACGCCCCCGGCCGACACCTGGCCACCCGCCCTGCCCAACGGCCGCACGCTGCACGTGGGCGAGCGCATGCTCCACTACGCGCTCAAGCGCTCGTCGCGGCGCACCATCGGCTTTACGGTGGATGACCGCGGGCTGTCGATCACGGCGCCACGCTGGGTTACGCTGACCGATATCGAGTCGGCCATCCTGGAAAAGCAGCGCTGGATCTTCAACAAGCTGGGCGAGTGGCGCCACCGCGAGGCTCGCCGCATACTGCCGACGGTGCAATGGCGCGAGGGCGCGAGCCTGCCGTTCCTGGGCAAGCCGATCACGCTCCAGCTCGATTCGCCGGCCGGCGCGCTGCTGTTCGACGCCGACACGCGCGTGCTGCACCTGGCGCTGCCGACGCACGCCGACGAGCAGCAGATCAAGGACCGCGTGCAGGGCTGGCTCCAGCACCAGGCGCGCCGCCTGCTGGTGGAGCGGCTCGATATCTACGCCGACAAGCTCGGCGTGCGCCACACCGGCTTCGCGCTGACCTCGGCCGCCACGCGCTGGGGTAGCTGCACCGCCGACGGCAAGATCCGCCTGAACTGGCGGCTCATGCATTTCCCGCTGTCGATGATCGACTACGTGGCCGCGCACGAACTGGCGCACCTCAAGGAAATGAACCACGGCCCGCGCTTCTGGGAAACAGTGGAATCGATCTTTCCCGAGTTCCGCGATGCCCGCGCCCAGCTGCGCGCGCATCCGCCCGAGCTGCTGCCGACGTTCTGACGCCCGGCGAGGCGGGGAGCCGCCGGCGAGGCCCCGCCATCCGGACTAAAATACGGCCTCGCCATCCTACGAATTCCAGAAAAGGGCTCCCCATGCGACTCCTCCACACCATGCTCCGCGTTGGCGACTACCAGCGCTCCATCGACTTCTACACGCGCGTGCTCGGCATGCAGCTGCTGCGCGAGAGCGACAACCCCGAGTACAAGTACCGCCTGGCGTTCGTCGGCTACGGCCCCGAGAGCGAGACGGCCGTGCTCGAGCTGACCTACAACTACGGCGTGGACCAGTACGACCTGGGCACCGCCTACGGCCACATCGCGCTGGAAACCCCGGACGCCGCGGCGGCCTGCGAGCGCATCCGCGCGGCGGGCGGCAAGGTCACGCGCGAGGCCGGTCCGGTCAAGGGCGGCACCACGGTGATCGCCTTCGTCGAGGATCCGGACGGCTACAAGATCGAGCTGATCGAGCGGCATTCGACGCGTGACGCGTCGCGCCCGTAAGCCAGCCCGATGAACACGCAAGCCCTGACGCGGCGCCCGCTGGACGGCACGGCCATCGGCCTGATGGTGTTGCTGTGCGCCGCCTGGGGCCTGCAACAGGTGGTGATCAAGGTGACGGCGCCGCTGATGGGCGCCGTGCTCCAGGCCGGCGTGCGCTCGGCGATTGCGGCGCTGCTGGTGTTCGCCTTCGCGTCCTGGCGCGGCACGCCGCTGTGGCAGCGCGACGGCACGCTGCGCCCCGGGCTGGTGGCCGGGCTGCTGTTCGGCGCCGAGTTTTTCTGCATCTTCGTCGGGCTGGGCCACACCACGGCCTCGCGCATGGCCGTGTTCCTCTACACCGCGCCGATCTTCACGGCGCTGGGCCTGCACCTCTTCGTGCCCGGCGAGCACCTGCGGCGCGGCCAGTGGCTGGGCGTGGTGCTGGCGTTCTGCGGCATGGCGCTGGCCTTTGTCGATGGCATCGCGGCCACCTCGGCGCATGCCAGCACGCTGCTCGGCGACGCGCTGGGCGTGGTCGCCGGCGCGCTCTGGGCGGCCACGACCATCGTCGTGCGCGCCAGCTCGCTCTCAAGCGCCCCGGCCAGCAAGACGCTGCTGTACCAGCTGGCGGTCTCGGCGGTGCTGCTGCTGGCGATGGCGCTAGCGGCGGGTCAGGCCGGGCGGGTGGAAGTCAACGGGATGGTGGTGGCGAGCCTGTTCTACCAGTCGGTGCTGATCGCGTTTGCGAGCTACCTGATCTGGTTCTGGCTGCTCAGGCAGTACCTGGCGTCGCGGCTGTCGGTGTTTTCGTTCCTGACACCGCTGTTCGGCGTAGCCTTCGGGGTGCTGCTGATGCACGACGCCGTCGGCCTGCGCTTCGGCGCGGCGGCGGTGCTGGTGCTGCTGGGGATCGTGCTGGTGAACCGGAAGGGCTGAGGCACAGGCACCGCGATCAAGCTCGCGGCGCCTGTCATCGAACGACTTAGCGCGGGAACGAGAACATTCCGAGCGCGTCGCGTACCTCTTCCAGCGTCTGCTGGGTCAGTTCGCGCGCTTCGGCCGTGCCCTTGCGCAGGATCTCGAACACATAGCCCGGGTCCTTCGCCAGTTCCTCACGGCGCTCGCGGATCGGGCGCAGCATCTCCTGCAGGATGCCTTCCACACGGCGCTTGAGCACCATGTCGCCCAGGCCGCCACGGCGGTAGTGGTCCTTCAGCTCGGTCACTTCCTCCACGTTCGGATCGAACGCATCGAGGTAGGTGAACACGACATTGCCCTCCACCTGGCCCGGATCGGACACCTTCAGGTGGTTCGGGTCGGTGTACATGCGGTGCACCGCTTCCTTGATCTGCTCGGGCGAGGCGCCCAGCGGAATCGCGTTGCCCAACGACTTGCTCATCTTGGCCTTGCCATCGACACCCGGCAGGCGGCCATGCTTGGGGATCAGCGCGGCGGCTTCGGGCAGCACGTCGCGACCCACCTGATGGTTAATCCGGCGCACGATCTCGTTGGTCTGCTCGATCAGCGGCGCCTGGTCCTCGCCCACCGGCACCAGCACGGCCTTGAAGCCGGTGATGTCCGCCGCCTGCGAGGCGGGATAGCACAGGAAGCCCGCCGGGATGTCACGGCCAAACCCGCGCGCCTGGATCTCTTCCTTGATCGTCGGATTGCGTTCGAGGCGCGCCACCGTGACGAAATTCAGGTACATCAGCGTCAGTTCGGCCAGCGCGGGCAGGTGCGACTGCACGGTGATCGTGGTCTTGGCCGGGTCGATGCCGACGGCCAGGTAGTCTAGCGCCACTTCCAGCACGTTGCGCCGCACCTTTTCCGGATCGTGGGCGTTGTCGGTCATGGCCTGCGTGTCCGCCAGCAGCACGTACTGCTTGTGCGAGTCCTGCAGGGCGACGCGGCTCTTGAGCGAGCCGACGAAGTGGCCCAGGTGCAGCGGGCCGGTGGGGCGGTCACCGGTCAGGATGACGGGACGCGGGTCGGTTTTCGCGGTTAGCGTGTTGGCGGTCATAAGCGTCGCTGGAACTTCGGAATATTCGAAAAAATTCGGAAAACGGAAAACTATGCGGGATTCAGGCCACGCCGCGCGCGGGGCGTGGCGCGGCGCTGTCGCCGACGGTGCGCGCCAGCTCGACATACTCGGCCACGGGCACTTCCTCGGCGCGGCGGGTAAGGTCGAAGCCGAGCTTGTCGAAGTCGACCTGATCGCGCAGGAAGGACAGCGTGTTGCGCAGCACCTTGCGGCGCTGGGAGAACGCGGCGGTCACCACGTCGCCCAGCACACCTGCGTCGCAGGCGGGGTACGGTGAGCGCAGCCGGCCATCCTCGCCGCGCGGCCACGGGATCATGCGCACCACGGCAGAATCGACCTTGGGCGGCGGATTGAACGAGCCAGGTGGCACATCGAGCACATGTTCCATGTGATAGCGCACCTGGAGCATGATCGACAGCCGCCCGAAGGCCTTGCTGCCCGGGTCCGCCACCATGCGCTCCACGACTTCCTTCTGGAGCATGAAGTGCTGGTCGCGCACCTGGTCCGCGAAGTCCATCAGGTGGAACAGCAGCGGGCTGGAAATGTTGTACGGCAGGTTGCCGACGATGCGCAGCGGGCGGCCGGTCTCGTGCAGCTTGCCGAAGTCGAACGCCAGCGCGTCGCCGGCGTGCACGACCAGCCGGTCGTTGTAGCGGCGGCGCAGGCGGTCCACGAGGTCGCGGTCCAGCTCCACCACTTGCATCTGCGGCAGGCGCTCGAGCAGCGGGTCGGTCAGCGCGCCGAGGCCCGGGCCGATCTCGACCACGATGTCATTCGGTTGCGGATCGATCGCGCCGACGATGCCGTGGATGATGCCGTCATCGACCAGGAAGTTCTGTCCGAATCGTTTGCGGGCCACATGGCCCTGGTGCACGTTTGAACGCATGGTGTCTGCGGCTGGCGGTCAGCGGGTAGCGGGCCACACGCCGGCATTGCCGTCGTGATGGCGCCCGTTGGCGTGGCCAGCCATGGTAATGGCACTGCGGATGGCCTCGATCATGCTGCCGTGCTCGGCGCGGCCGCTGCCGGCCAGGTCGAGCGCGGTGCCGTGGTCCACCGAGGTGCGGATAAAGGGCAGGCCCAGCGTGATGTTCACGCCGTGCCCGAAGGTGCCGTACTTGAGCGGCGCCAGTCCCTGGTCATGGTACATCGCCAGCACGCAGTCCGCGTCGCGCAGGTGGCGCGGCTGGAACAGCGTGTCGGCTGGATAGGGGCCGCGGGCGTCGATGCCGGCATCGCAGGCCAGGGACAGGGCGGGGCCGATCACGTCGATCTCCTCGCGCCCCATGTGGCCGCTCTCGCCGGCGTGCGGGTTCAGGCCGGTCACCAGGATGCGCGGCCGGGCGATGCCGAAATGGCGACGCAGGTCGGTATCGATGATGGTCAGCGTCTCCACCAGCATCGGGATGTCGAGTGCGTCGGGCACCGCGCGCAGCGGCAGGTGCGTGGTGGCCAGCGCCACGCGCAGCATGGCGTTGTCGTGGGCCGGCTGCGGGCCGGCCAGCATCATCACCACACGCGGCACGGCGGCGCGCTCGGCCAGGTATTCGGTGTGGCCGGTGAACGGCACGCCCGCGTCGTTGATCGTGCTCTTTTGCACCGGCGCGGTGATCATCGCCGCGTATTTGCCGGCCTGCAGGCCGTCGATGGCGGCGTCCAGCAGCGCCAGCACGTAGCGGCCGTTGCGGGCGTCGAGCTTGCCCGGCTCACTCTGCACGCCGAGCGGCACATCCTCCACCACCACCCCGCCTTCGCCGATCTGGCGCGTCCAGGCGTGGCCGACGCCCAGCGCCGCGGCCCGGCTGGCCAGCAGACGGGCATCGCCCAGCACATGGAAGCGGTAGTGCCCGTTGCGGTTGCCATTGCTGCCGGCAAGCTGCAGCAGCGCCCCGATCGTGATGTCGGGGCCGATGCCGGCAGGTTCTCCGGTGGTAATGGCTAGCGCGAGCGGGTCGGGCATGGATGGGGTGGGGTCGGGGGCGCCGGCGGATCAGCGCTGGCGGTTGATGCGGTATTCCACGTACGCCGCGCTGCGGAGCTGGCGCACCCAGTCATCATAGGCGGCGCGCAGCTTCTGCTCCCGGACTTCCGAACGGGCGAAGTCGCGCTGCTTCTCCGCCGACACCTCGGTCTCGCGGCGATTCATCACCTGGATCAGGTGCACGCCGAACTGGGTGACCACCGGGTCGGAGATTTCGCCCGGACGCAGCCGGTTCATGGCCTGCTCGAAC
The DNA here is from genome assembly GCF_056395225.1 of Cupriavidus sp. 10L45. NCBI lineage: Bacteria > Pseudomonadati > Pseudomonadota > Betaproteobacteria > Burkholderiales > Burkholderiaceae > Cupriavidus > Cupriavidus sp. 10L45. The sequence goes on along the minus strand of NZ_JBFTJC010000013.1, from coordinate 112,744 downwards.
TCGGGCACCAGTTCGCCCGACGAGACCCAGCCCAGGTCGCCGCCCTGCTGGGCCGAGCCGTCCTGCGAGAAGCGGCGCGCGAAGTCGGCAAAGTCGCCGCCGTGCGTGATGCGGTCGCGCAGCGTCGTCATCTGGCGGCGTGCCTCGGCCTCGGGCATGTTCGGACCGGTGCGCACGAGGATGTGGCGCACCTGGGTCTGCGTGATGCGCTCGCTGGCCTGCGGCTGGTCGGCGGCCGGCGCGGCGCGCTTGGCCATCAGCCGGATCACATGGAAGCCGTTGGCCGACTCCACCACCTCGGGCACCAGTGCGCCGGGCTGGAGGTCCACCACGGCGTTGGCGAACAGCGCCGGCAGGCGGCCGATCTCGCGGAAACCGAGCGCGCCGCCCTGCGCCGCCTCAGGTGCTTCCGAGTTGGCCTTGGCCAGCGCGGCGAAGTCCGCCCCGCCCTGCGCCTGCTTCAGCAGGCCCTCGGCCTTGGTCTTCAGCTCGGCCTTCTGGGCGTCGGACGCGTTTTCGGGCACGCGGATCAGGATCTGGGCGACGTTGTACTCGGTCGAACCGGCCGGCGCGGCGCCGCCCTTGCGCGCGGCGAGGTAGTTGTCGATCTCGCCGTCGTAGACCTGCACCTTGGAGTCGACCTCGCGCTCGCGCAGGCGAATCACCTGCACCTGCTTGCGGAGTTCGTCACGATACTTGGTCCAGCTCATGCCGCTGGCTTCCACGCGGCTGCGCAGTTCGGTAGCGGTCAGGCGGTTCTGCTGCGCCACGGACTCGATGGCGCGGTCGACTTCCTGGTCCGTCACGCGGATGCCGGCGTCCTGCGCGGCCTGCGTCTGCACGCGCTCCATCACCAGTCGCTCGAGCACTTCGCCGAGCAGGTCGGCGCGCGGCGGCACCTCACGCTGCGCGGCGCGCAGCTGGCTCTCGATCTCGTCGGCGCGGTCCAGCAGCTCGCGCCGCGTGATCACGCTGTTGTTGACCACCGCCACCACTTCATCGACAAGCTGCGAGCGCTTCTGGCCCGGCTGCGGCACGCCCATCTGCGGCTCGCTCGGCGGCACGGCCTGCTGGGCGGGCTGCTGCAGGAAGATGCCCGAGGTGCGGCCGCTGCCGCTGCCGCTACCGGAAAGTGACGGCTTGCCCGAGGGCGCCGACGGGGCCTTGAGCTGCGCCACGGCTGGCGCGGCCAGCGCGGCAAGCACGGCAGCCATCGCCACGTGCCACAGGGGGTTGGATCGGGACAGCGCGTTGGAAGCTCGACGTTTCATCTTGGTCCGTCATTCATAGTGATCGTACTGGGACGTGGGCACCGGACGTGCGGTAACAGGCTCGTAGCCGGGCACGTTCAGACGCAGCATGTCCAGCGGGTTGGAACCGATCTTGGACAACCCGCGGAATTCCACCTGCAGGAAGAACCGGCCGGTATAGCCCTGCGTGGTGTTGCGGAAACGCTGGTATACCACGCGTCCCACCCAGCAGTCGGCGGCGTATTCGATGCCGGCCAGCGCATCGACCAGCTGGTTGGCGGTCTGGTCGAACGCCACCCGGCCAATACCGTAGGTGCGGCGCGTGATCGGCCACTGGCTCGACAGCTCGAACTGGTCGATGGCCGAGTTATCGGTCACCGAGGTCGGCCGGCGATAGCGGTAGCCCACGTTGACCAGCTTGCGCGACTCCGGCCGCCACGCGAACGCCACGTTCGAGTAGTTCACGCGGTTGTCCTCGGGGCTGTACTGGATGCCCGCATCGAGATAGTAGCCGCGGAACAGCTGGATCGTGGTAGCTGCGAGCAAGTCAGAATAGCTCGGCTTGGTATCTGTGGATGTACCGGTCAGCTGCACGCGCTGGCCGGTGAAGTCCACGCGCTGCGCCAGCGTGCCGCGGAAGCGCTCGATGCCGGTCTCGGACTCGATCAGGCGCGTGGTCACGCCCGCCGTGAGCTTGTTGTTGTCGGCGATCCGGTCATTACCGGTGAACGCGTTCTCGCTGAAGATCTGCCCGTAGCCGAAGTCTGACTGGACAGTATCGAACAGCGGAAACTGGCTCTGGTCGCGGAACGGCGTGTAGACGTAGAACAGGCGCGGTTCCAGCGTCTGCGTGTAGTTCACGCCGAACAGCTTGCTCACGCCGGGCGCCGCGCGGTCGAACACCATGCCCGAGTCCAGGCTCACCGTCGGAATGGCGCGGCCGAACGAGGTCTGCGCGCCGGTGGTGTTGGTGCCGGCGTCCATGTTGTACTGCGCGGCGTTGAAAATCAGCTTCGGCGTCACGAACCAGCCGGGGCGGATGATCGGGTAACTGATCACCGGCTGGATAAACGCGCGGTTGCCCTCCGGCTGCTGGATGCCGGTGGACGTTAGCGGAATCCGGAAGCGGGTGTAGTCGGCTTCCACCGCGATATCGAAGCCGCCGAAGTCATAGCGCGTGTAGCGGCCGTTCAACTGCGGCTCGCGCTCGTAGGACGGCTCGCTCGGACGCAACGTCTGGAACTTCTGCACCCGCGCCATGAAAGAAAAGTCCTGCCAGTTGTAGATCACGCCGCCTTCCTGCGTGTACTGGCGCAACGTGGACTGCGATACCGAGCGCGTCAGGTCGTCCGGGTACTGGTCGTCGGACACCTTGCTGACGTTGGCATACGCCGTCAGGCCCTTGGCGATCGTCTGGCTGTGCTGGAACGAATACGCCCAGCGGTCGCGCTCGGCTTTCTTGTCGTCCGGCAGGAATTCGGCCCGCAGGCGGCCAGCGTAGCCGTCACCGATATAGCGGTAGTCGCCGCCCAGCTGCACGCCGCGCGAGCTCAACAGGCGCGGATAGAGTGTCAGGTCGCGGTTCGGCGCCAGGTTGAAGTAGTACGGCACCGTCAGGTCGAGACCCGACTTGGAGCTGTAGCCGAACAGCGGCGCCAGCGCCCCGCTGCGACGCTCGTCGTTCAGCGGGAACGAAAACGCCGGGGCGCCGGCGATCGGCACATTGAAGAAGCGCAGCACGCCGCCATAGGCGGTGCCCACCTGGCGGTCGTTGTCGATGTCGATGCGGTTCGCGCTGAAGTACCAGTCGGCGTTGTCGGGCGAACAGGTCGTGTACGACGCCTTCTTCATCGTGCTGCGATCGGGGTCGATGAAGTCGATGCGCTCCGCGCTGCCCGCGCCGCCAGTCTGCTGGAAATAGTAATCGGGCGAGAGCATGTAGCCCTCATTGGCCTCCACGCGCAGCTTAGCCTCGGGGCCGATGGCCAGCGTGCCGCTCTTGGACAGGCGCACGTTGCCCGTGGCATGGGCCTCGTCGGTGTCCTGGTCATAGGTCACCTTGTCGCCCTTGACCACGGCGCCGTCGCGGCGCAGCTCGGCATTACCCTCGAGCGCCACGCCCTTTTCGCTGAAGCCGGTCAGGCTGTCGCCCGAGACATAGGCCGGGGCGTTGGGGTTCGACGGGGTCGAGCTCGGCGCGATGTTCATGCTGCTGGCCGTGGCCGCCTTCGGCGGCGCCTCGTCCAGGCGGGGCACCAGCACGCCGGCTTCCGGCGCGGGCGGCGGGGCTTCGGGGGTCTGGGTGACCGCCGGCTCGGCGATGTCGATGTTCGGGATGGCCGAGCCCGCGCCATATTGCGCGTGCACGCTCACCGACAGGCCCGCCATGGCCAGCACGAGCGGACGCAGAGTGCTGGCCGGCAAAGCGGCACGCATGCGCCGCGGCAGGCCGCGCAGCGCGGGCGGTCGGGTGGCCGGATGATGCGGTGATCGTTGTTGTTCGGTCATGCGGACGGTTATCGGTCGGCTCGGCGCCGGGCTGCGGAACGGTCCCGCGAACGGTTCCGTACTTCCCGCCAACCCTTGCCGGAGCAGGCTGCGGGGCAACAAAGGCCCCTCCCGGGGGCCACCCGGCGCCCGGGTCTGGTCGGGTATTATACGGGGCATCGTATCCACCCAATCCGGCATGGCAGCACTTATTCACGACCCAACCTCCGACCCGCGTATCGCCCAGCTCAAGAGTTGGGTCGCCGGGCTCGGCGCCACATGGTCGATCGACCCCGACTCCTGCGCCCCGGCATCCGCCGACGCCAGCTTCCGCCGCTACTTCCGCGTGCGCACCGGCCATGCCGCCCATCCGACGGCCATCGTCATGGACGCCCCGCCCGCGCACGAGGACTGCCGGCCGTTCATCCACGTGGCCGGGCTGTTCGGCGAGGCCGGCGTGACCGTGCCCACCGTGCTGGCCCAGGACCTGGCGCAGGGTTTCCTGCTGCTGGCCGACCTCGGCAGCCAGACCTACCTGTCGAAGCTGGACGCCTCGTCCGCGCGCGGCCTCTATGACGACGCCGCCGCCGCGCTGGTCAGGATCCAGCTGGCCACCCGCCCCGGCACGCTGCCCGCCTACGACCGCGCCCTGCTCCAGCGCGAGCTGGACCTGTTCCCCGAGTGGTACGTGGGCCGCCACCTGGGCGCCACGCTGAACGACGCCCAGCAGGCCGACCTGCGCGAAGTCTTCGACGCCGTGCTGGCCAACAACCTGGCCCAGCCGCAGGTCTACGTGCATCGCGACTATCACTCGCGCAACCTGATGGTCCTGCCCGATGGCGCCAACCCCGGCATCCTGGACTTCCAGGACGCCGTGATCGGCCCGGCCACCTATGACGCGGTCTCGCTCTGGCGCGACGCCTATATAGAGTGGGACGAAGAGCAGCAGCTCGACTGGCTGATCCGCTACTGGGAGCGCGCGCGCAAGGCCGGGCTGCCGCTGAACGCCGATTTCGGCGCCTTCTACCGCGATTTCGAGTGGATGGGCCTGCAGCGCCACCTGAAGGTGCTCGGCATCTTCGCCCGCCTGTACCACCGGGATGGCAAGGACGGCTACCTCGCCAACCTGCCGCTGGTACTCAAGTACACGCGCAACGTGGCCGGCCGCTACACCGAGCTGCGCAAGCTGGTGCGGCTGCTCGATGCCCTGGAAGGCACCGAGCGCCCCGCCGGGTTCACGTTTTGAGCGCCGCCCCCGCTGATCCTGCATCGCCCAGCCCCGCGCCGGTCACCCGTGGCGGGGAATGGTGGGCCGGCGTGCGCGCGCTGGCGCCGATGCTGCTCGGCGTGGTGCCGTTCGGCCTGATCTATGGCGTGCTGGCGGTCAATGCCGGCATGCCCGCCTGGCTGGCCTGCGCGATGAGCGCCATCGTGTTCGGCGGCGCCTCCCAGATGATCCTGACCCAACTCTGGGCGGCCGGCACGCCGGCGCTGGTGATCGCCTTCACCGTGGCGATGGTCAACCTGCGCCACGCGCTCTATTCGGCCACGATCGCCCCGTCGCTGGCACCGCTGCCGCGCCGCTGGAAGGCGCTGGTGGCCTACCTGCTGACCGACGAGGCCTTCGCCGCCATGACGCGCCGCCTGGGCGATACCGGCGAGCGGGCGCGCTACCGCCACTGGTTCTACTTCGGCGCCGGCTTCTCGCTGTGGTCGAGCTGGCAGCTCTCCACGCTGGCCGGCGTGCTGGTCGGCGCGCAGGTGCCGCAGGACTGGCCGCTCGATTTCTTCCTGCCGCTGACCTTCATCGCCATCATCGTGCCGAACCTCAAGCACCGCGCCCACGTGGCCGCCGCGCTGGTGGCCACGGCGCTGGCGGTGGCCTGCTTCGGCCTGCCGCACAAGCTGGGCCTGATGGTGGCCGCGCTGGGCGGTATCGCGGCGGGCATGCTGCTGCTCGGGCGCGGGCACCCCACGCCGGGCCGCAGCCCGCGCAAGGAGCCGGCGGCATGAATCCGATGACCTTGCTGTGGGTGTTTTTGGGCGCCGGGCTGGCCACGTACCTGATCCGGCTGTCGTTCATCGCCGTGGAAGGCCGCGTGCGGCTGCCGTCCTGGTTCCGCACCGCGCTCCAGTTCGTGCCGGCGGCGATGCTCTCGGCGCTGATCGCCCCGGACCTGCTGATGCACGACGGCGCGCTCTACCTGAGCCCCTATAACACCCGGCTCGTGGCCGGGCTGGTGGCCATCGTCATCGCCGCCTACACGCGCAGCGTGGGCTGGACGATTGCCGGCGGCATGGCCACGCTGATCGCCCTGGAGTATTGGTTGTGAACACCCTGAAAGCGATGATCTTCGCGGCGGGACGCGGCGACCGCATGCGTCCGCTGACCGATACCTGCCCCAAGCCGCTGCTGCGCGTGGGCGGCAAGCCGCTGATCGTCTGGAAGATCGAGGCGCTGGCGCGCGCCGGCTTGACCGACATCGTCATCAACCATGCCTGGCTCGGCGAGCAGCTGGAAGCGGCGCTCGGCGACGGCTCGCGCTTCGGCGTGCGCCTGCACTGGTCGGCCGAAGGCAGCGCGCTGGAGACGGCTGGCGGCATCGCCAAGGCCCTGCCGCTACTGACGCCAAACCCTGACGCCGGCGAGATCTTCCTGGCCGTGTCGGGCGACATCTTCTGCGACTTCGACTACGCCGCGCTGCTGCCGCGCGCCCGCGCCATGGCCGGTGCGGAGCGACCGATGATGCACCTGGTGATGGTGCCCAATCCGCCCTTCCACCCGCGCGGGGACTTCGCGCTGGGCGCCGACGGCCTGCTGCGGCTGCCCGATGATGCGGGGGATGCCGTGCCGCTGACCTTCGGCAATATCGGCCTGTACGACACGCGCCTGTTCCGCGAGATCGCGCCGGGTCAGAAAGTGGCGATGACGCCCTATTACCGCGCAGCGATTGCCAGCAGCGATGCCACCGGCGAACGTTTCGACGGCCGTTGGGAGAACGTCGGCACGCCGGCGCAGCTGGCCGCGCTGGATACCGAGTTGCGCGCCGAACTGGGCGTGCCCGCCACCGGCACCGGCGGCGCCTGAGGCGCCCGCGCCACCAGCCAGGCTCCCAGCGGGGCCACCCGCACGCCGACGGGTTTAGAATCGGCATCATTCCCCACCTCGCCACCTCGCCACCCACTCCATGTCCGCACCCGACTCCGCCCTGCTTGGCGCCTGCCGCGACCGCCGCGCCCGCGTGCTGCAACATCTTCGCGCCGGCGGCGGCGGCGTGGCCATCGTGCCCACCGCGCCCGAGGCCATGCGCAACCGTGACAGCGACTATCCCTATCGTCACGACAGCTATTTCTATTACCTGACCGGCTTCACCGAGCCCGAGGCGGTGCTGGTGCTGGTGGCCGGCGCGCCCGGGGAAGGCGCCGGCGCGGACCGCAGCATCCTGTTCTGCCGCCCCAAGCACGAGGAGCGCGAGATCTGGGATGGCTTCCGCCATGGCCCGGAAGGCGCGCGCGCCGCGTTCGGCCTGGACGAGGCGCACTCGGTGGAGGAAATCGACGCCCTGCTCCCGCCGCTGCTGGCCAATCGCGCCCAGGTGGCCTACCCGCTGGCCGCCTCGGCCGAGACGGACCTGAAGGTGCGCGGCTGGCTCGACGCCGTGCGCATGCAGGGCCGCGCCGGCGTGGCCGCACCGTCCGCCGCGCTCGACGTGCGCACTATCCTCGACGAAATGCGGCTGTTCAAGGACGCCGGCGAGGTGGCGATCATGCGCCGCGCGGGCGAGATCTCGGCCCAGGCGCACGTGCGGGCCATGCGCGCCTCGCGGGCCGGGTTGCGCGAATATCACCTCGAAGCCGAACTGCTCTACGAATTCCGTCGCCATGGCGCGCAGAGCGTGGCCTACAACTCGATCGTGGCCACCGGCCCGAACGCCTGCGTGCTGCACTACCGCGCCGGCCCGGCCGAATTGCGCGATGGCGACCTGTGCCTGATCGACGCCGGCTGCGAACTCGACGGCTATGCGTCGGACATCACCCGCACCTTCCCGGTCTCGGGCCGCTTCTCGCCCGCCCAGCGCGAGCTGTACGACCTGGTGGTGGCCGCGCAGGACGCCGCCATCGCCGAGACGCGCGCCGGCGTGCCGTACAACGTGCCCCACGACGCCGCCGTGAAGGTGCTGGCGCAGGGCATGCTCGACACCGGCCTGCTCGATCGCAACAAGGAAGGCACGCTCGACGACGTGCTGGCCAGCGGCAGCTATCGCCGCTTCTATATGCACCGCACCGGCCACTGGCTGGGCATGGACGTGCACGACGTGGGCGAGTACCGCGCGCCGGGCCCGCTGCCCGCCGGCCATGAGGGCGAGCGGCCGTGGCGGCCGCTGGAACCCGGCATGGTGCTGACCATCGAACCTGGTATTTACGTGCGCCCGGCTGAAGACGTGCCGGAGCGCTACTGGCATATCGGCATCCGGATCGAGGACGACGCGGTCGTCACCGCCGGCGACTGCGACCTGCTCACGCGCGGCGTGCCGGTCAAGGCCGATGACATCGAAGCGCTGATGCGCGACAACCTGGGAGACATCGCACGATGAAGACCCTGCTCCGCAAGCTGTTCAGCGGTGGCGGCACGCAACACACGCATTCCAGCAAGCCCGCAGCAGCGCGGCAAGTGGTGCCGGGCGAGCCGTTCGTGATCAATCTGTATGACGACCGCCTGGTCGTGCATCGTCCTGACGGCCAGCGCGAGGAACTCGCCTGGGACGCGCTGGAACGCGTGATCGTGCGCGTTTCCGACCGCGCGCCGTGGACCGGCGCCGCCTGGCTGATCCTGGCCGGCGACGCCGAGAGCAAGCAGGGCTGCGTGGCCCCGCTGGACGCCGCCAACGGCGATGCGCTGGTGGCGCACCTCCAGGCCCTGCCCGGCTTCCACCAGCAGAAGCTCGACAACGCGCTGCGCGATGCCGCCGCCGGCAAGTCGCGCACGGATGCCGTGCTGTGGAAGCGTGCCGCGGCGAATGCGGCGAATGCGGCCGATACGGCCCAATCCGGCGAGGAAGCTCCTGATGACAAGCCCCGTGACCCTCAGCACCACTCCCAGTCCCAGCCACAGTCCGGCGCCCAGCCCTGATCCGTTCGACATCGCCATCGTCGGCGGCGGGCCCGTCGGCCTGGCGCTGGCGGCGCAGTTGCTGCGCACCACGCCGTGGCGGATCGTGCTGATCGATGCGGCCACGCCGGCCCGCGCCGCGCGGGACCCCCGGGCGATTGCGCTGTCGCACGGCAGCCGCCAGCTGCTCGAGCAGATTGGCGCGTGGCCGATGCCGGTGCAACCTATCGAGCACATTCACGTGTCGCAGCGCGGGCGCTTTGGCCACGTGAAACTGCATCACGACGACTACGGCGTGCCGGCGCTCGGCTATGTCGTGCGCTATGGCGACCTGTGCCAGACGCTGGAACGCGCGCTGGCTCGTGCCGCGGACGCCGCGCCGGGCCGCCTGGCGCGCCAGTTCGAGACGCGCATCGACGACATCGCGCAGGACACCAAGGCCGAGCGGCAGGAAGATGCCGCGCTGGTGCGGCTGACCGGCACCTCGCATGCCGATCAGGTCGGGCTGCCCATGGCGGTCACGGCGCGCCTCGCCGTGCAGGCCGAAGGCGGACTGTTCCACCAGCGCACGCAGCGGCTGGCGCGCAGCGCCGAAACCTCCCGGCGGCGCGACTACCAGCAGACGGCCATCATCGGCCATGTGACGTGTACGCAACCGCGGCGAGGCTGGGCTTGGGAGCGCTTCACCGAGGAAGGGCCCCTCGCGCTGCTGCCGCATGACGAACACGGCACTGCCGGCTATGCGATGGTCTGGTGCTGCCCGCCCGATACGGCCATGCGGCGGCTCGCGCTGTCCGATGCCGAATTCGCCGCGGAACTGGGCGAGGCGTTCGGCTCGCGCATGGGCCGCTTCACGCTGGTGGGCAAGCGCCACGCGTTCCCGCTGGGGCTGAATGCGGCGCCGGTGACCGTCGATGGCCGCATCGCGGCGGTCGGCAACGCCGCCCAGACGCTGCATCCGGTGGCCGGACAAGGGTTGAACCTTGGCCTGCGCGATGCCTTCGCACTGGCTGACTCGCTGCGCGCCGGCTGCACGCCGCAGGCGTTGCAGGCCTTCGCCGGCCGCCACCGCGTGGACCGGGCGATGACCATCGGCGTGACCGACCTGCTGCCGCGTGTCTTCGGCATCGGCGGGCCGCTGGCGGCCCATGCGCGCGGGGCGTCGCTGGCAGCGCTGGCCTGCGTGGCGCCGCTCAAGGACGCGCTGGCGCGCCACATGATGTACGGCGCGCGCCGCTGATCCCTCGTGGGGGGCGGGCACCGTGCCACGCAGGCACGGCCCGCCCCCTCATCCATGATATTTGCTCATTTCTTGGGCAACCCGGTCCGTTTGGCGGTAAAATCCCGCCCTCGCGCCTTCCCCCAGTACCCGTTTACCGAACGCGCCATGTGACGCAAAACCGTCACGTGCGCCTATTCCATTCGCTATTCCTATCGTGCAGATCGGTCCGCATCGTCTTCGCAACAACCTGTTCGTCGCCCCCATGGCCGGGGTGACGGACCGGCCGTTCCGCCAGCTGTGCAAGCAGCTGGGCGCGGGCTACGCGGTGTCCGAGATGGTGGCGTCCAACGCCCAGCTCTGGAAGAGCGAGAAGACCATGCGCCGCGCCAACCACGCGGGCGAGGTGGAGCCGATCTCGGTGCAGATTGCCGGCGCCGAGCCGGGGATGATGGCCGAGGCGGCCCGCTACAACGTGGACCGGGGCGCGCAGATCATCGACATCAATATGGGCTGCCCGGCCAAGAAGGTCTGCAACGTGGCGGCCGGGTCGGCGCTGCTGCAGAACGAGCCGCTGGTGGTGCGCATCGTCGAGGCCGTGGTGGGTGCCGTGGGCGACCGCGTGCCCGTGACGCTGAAGATCCGCACCGGCTGGGACCGCGAGCACAAGAATGCGCTGCGCGTGGCGCGCCTGGTGGAAGACGCCGGCATCAGCATGCTGACGATCCACGGGCGCACCCGCGCGGACCTGTACCACGGCGAGGCCGAGTACGAGACGATTGCGGCGGTCAAGCAGGCGATCCGGATTCCCGTGGTGGCCAACGGCGACATCACGTCGCCGCAGAAGGCGCGCGAGGTGCTGGCCGCCACCGGCGCGGACGCGATCATGATCGGCCGCGCGGCGCAGGGCCGGCCGTGGCTGTTCCGCGAGATCGAACACTTCCTGGCGACGGGCGAGATGCTGCCGTCGCCCGAGGTGGCCGAGATCCGCGCGATCATGAACCATCACCTGGCCGACCACTACGCGTTTTACGGCGAGTTCACCGGCGTGCGCACCGCGCGCAAGCACATTGCCTGGTACACGCGCGGCCTCAAGGGCGCGAACCTGTTCCGGCACCGGATGAACACGCTGGAGTCCACCACGGCGCAGCTGGAGGCCGTGAACGCCTTCTTCGACGAGCAGGCGGCGATTTCCGACCGCCTGGTCTATGTGGAAGACGGCGACGCCACGGCCGAAGGCCAAGATAAGAACGCCGACAACAACAACAAGAACAAGGAATTGCTTGCCGCATGAGCCGCAACGCCATCGATCAATGCATCCGGGACAGCCTGGATACCTACTTTCGCGACCTGGACGGCGAAGAGCCGTCCAATATGTACAACATGGTGCTGGAGGCCGTGGAACGGCCCCTGCTGGAAGCCGTGATGGCGCGCGCAGAGCGCAACCAGTCGCTGGCGGCCGCCTATCTCGGCATCAATCGCAACACGCTGCGCAAGAAGCTGCAGCAACACGGTTTACTTTGAAGCGTTCCCCCAAGCCATGATCAAGCAAGCCCTTCTCTCCGTTTCCGACAAGACCGGCATCGTCGATTTCGCGCGCGACCTGAACGCGCTCGGCGTGGTGCTGCTTTCCACCGGCGGCACCGCCAAGCTGCTGGCCGACGCCGGCCTGCCCGTGACGGAGGTGGCCGACTACACCGGCTTTCCGGAAATGCTGGACGGCCGCGTGAAGACGCTGCACCCCAAGGTGCACGGCGGCATCCTGGCTCGCCGCGACCTGCCCGAGCACATGGCCGCGCTGGCCGAGCACCAGATTCCCACCATCGACCTGCTGGTGGTGAACCTGTACCCGTTCCAGCAGACCGTGGCCAAGGATGACTGCACGCTGCCGGACGCCATCGAGAACATCGACATCGGCGGCCCGACCATGCTGCGCTCGGCGGCCAAGAACCACCGCGACGTGACCGTGATCGTGGACCCGGCCGACTACGCCGTGGTGCTGGACGAAATGCGCGCCAACGCCAACAGCGTCGGCTACGACACCAACTTCCGCCTGGCCACCAAGGTCTTCGCGCATACCGCCCAATATGACGGTGCAATCACAAACTACCTGACCAGCCTCGGCGCCGACAAGTCGCACCAGGCCCGCAGCGCCTATCCGAAGACGCTGAACCTGGCCTTCGAGAAGGTGCAGGAGATGCGCTACGGCGAGAACCCGCACCAGTCGGCCGCCTTCTACCGCGACCTGAAGGCCGTGGACGGCGCGCTGGCCAACTACGTGCAGCTGCAGGGCAAGGAGCTGTCGTACAACAACATCGCCGACGCGGACGCCGCGTGGGAGTGCGTGAAGTCGTTCGATGCCGCCAACGGCGCCGCCTGCGTGATCATCAAGCACGCCAACCCGTGCGGCGTGGCCGTGGGCGTGAACGCGCTGGAAGCCTACGACAAGGCCTTCAAGACCGACTCGACCTCGGCCTTCGGCGGCATCATCGCCTTCAACGTGGAACTGGACGAAGCCGCCRCACAGGCCGTGGCGAAGCAGTTCGTGGAAGTGCTGATCGCCCCGTCGTTCAGCACGGCGGCCCGCAACGTGTTCGCGGCCAAGCAGAACGTGCGTCTGCTGGAGATTCCGCTGGGCAAGGGCGTGAACCAATACGACCTCAAGCGCGTGGGCGGCGGCCTGCTGGTGCAGGGCCCCGATGCGCGCAACGTGCAGCCGTCCGAGCTGCGCGTGGTGACGCGCCGCCATCCCACCCCGAAGGAAATGGACGATCTGATGTTCGCCTGGCGCGTGGCCAAGTTCGTGAAGTCGAACGCCATCGTGTTCTGCGGCGGCGGCATGACGCTGGGCGTGGGCGCGGGCCAGATGAGCCGCGTGGATTCGGCCCGCATCGCCAGCATCAAGGCGCAGAACGCCGGCCTGACCCTGGCGGGCTCCGCCGTGGCCAGCGACGCCTTCTTCCCGTTCCGTGACGGCCTGGACGTGGTGGTGGACGCGGGCGCAACCTGCGTGATCCAGCCGGGCGGCTCGATGCGCGACGACGAGGTGATCGCCGCCGCCGACGAGCGCAACATCGCCATGGTGCTGACCGGCACGCGCCACTTCCGGCATTGAGACGCGGCGGCGCATACTGAGGCGCCGGCCCTCTCCCCTCAGTGGGAGAGGGTCGGGGAGAGGGGTGGTCTAGCAAAGCACCACGACGAACGAAGCCCAAACAACACCATGCGCATCCTCGGCATCGATCCCGGCCTCCGCACCACCGGCTTTGGCGTGTTGGAAAAACACGGCAACAAGCTGGCCTACGTGGCCTCCGGCACCATCAAGAGCGACGGGAATTCCAGCCTCCCGGAGCGGCTCAAGACCCTTTACGACGGCATCTCCGAAGTCGCCCGCACCTATGCGCCCGACTGCGCGGCCATCGAGAAGGTCTTCGTCAACGTCAATCCGCAGTCCACGCTGATGCTCGGCCAGGCGCGCGGGGCCGCCATCTGCGGCCTTGTCGGCCATGGCCTGCCCGTGTTCGAGTACACCGCGCTCCAGTTGAAGGTGGCCGTGGTCGGCTATGGCCGGGCCAACAAGGAACAGGTGCAGGAGATGGTGATGCGGCTGCTGGCGCTGTCCGGCCGGCCGAGTTCCGATGCGGCCGATGCGCTCGGCGTGGCCATCTGCCATGCCAACGGCGGCGATACCCTCGGCACGCTGGCCGGCATGGCGCCCGACCTGGCCCGCAAGGGGCTGCGCGTGCGGCGCGGGCGCCTGGTCGGGTAGTCCGGCGCCGGACAGGCCAACTCCGGCCTCTGCTCGTACAATCGGCGTTCCGCCCCATCCCATGAACGCCGCGCGATGTCCTTCCTTCCCCGCCTGACCCTTGCCTTTGCCACTGCCACCCTGATTGCGGGCTGCGCCACGCCGCACCACGCACATAAGGACAAGGCGGCGGCCTCCACCGCGGCGGTCCCGGCGCCCGCCCCGGCCGCCCCGCCGGCCCCGAAAGCGCTGGTCATCGCCCATCGCGGCGCCAGCGCGCTGCGCCCGGAGCACACGCTGGCGTCCTACGCCAAGGCCATCGAGGACGGCGCCGACGTGATCGAGCCGGACCTCGTCATGACCCGCGACGGCGTGCTGGTCGCCCGCCACGAGAACGACATCACCGGCACCACCAATGTGGCCGAAGTGGCGGAGTTTGCCGACCGCAAGCGCATCAAGGTCATCGACGGGGAACGCCTGACCGGCTGGTTCACCGAGGACTTCACGCTGGCCGAGCTGAAGACGCTGCGCGCCCGCGAGCGCATTCCCAAGCTGCGCCCGCTCAACGCCAAGCTGAACGACCAGTTCGAGATTCCCACTTTCGACGAAATCCTGCGGCTGGCCTCGCAGGCGGCCATCAAGCGCGGCCGCCCGGTGGGGATCTACCCCGAGCTGAAGCACCCGAGCTACTTCCGGGGTATCGGCCTGCCGCTCGAGGAGAAAGTCGCCGCCGCGCTGCAGGCCAACGCCTACGCCCGCAGCGCGCCGGTCTTCGTCCAGTCGTTCGAAGTGGGCCCGTTGCGCACGATGAAGCGGCTGCTGGGCACCTCGATGCCGAACGTGAAGATCGTACAGCTGATTGGCAGCCCGTCCAGCCGCCCCGCCGACTGGCGCCTGGCCGGCGACACGCGCAACTACGCCGAGATGCTCACGCCACTGGGCCTGCGCGAAGTGGCGACCTACGCCAACGGCATCGGCCCCGAGAAGAGCAACGTGGTGCCGCGCGACGCCCAGGGCGCCCTGGCCGCCCCCACGGCGCTGGTGACCAACGCCCACGCGGCCGGGCTGACGGTCCACCCGTACACGTTCCGGCCCGAGAACAGCTTCCTGCCGAAGCCGTTCCGGGTGGCCGGCGATGACGCCACGCGCAGCCCCAACGGCCTGGTGCGCGAAATCCAGGCCTTCCTGGCCGCCGGCGTGGATGGCGTCTTCACCGACGACCCGGCGCTGGGCCGCCGCGCCGTGGACAGCGCACCGGAGCGATAACCCGCAGCGATAACCGCCAGCGCGCCACCCGCACGCGCTACACTTGCCGGCAATYTCGTCACCCCACCCTGCCCACCATGATCGGTCGCATTGCCGGCACCCTGCTTGAGAAGAATCCCCCGCACCTGTTGGTCGACTGCCACGGCGTGGGCTATGAGATCGACGTGCCGATGAGCACGTTCTACAACCTGCCCGCCGTGGGCCAGCCGGTGACGCTGCTGACGCAGCAGATCGTGCGCGAGGATGCCAACCTGCTCTACGGCTTCGGCTCGGCGTCCGAGCGCAACACGTTCCGCGAGTTGATCAAGATCACCGGCATCGGCGCACGCATGGCGCTGGCCGTGCTGTCGGGGCTGTCCGTGAGCGAACTGGCGCAGGTCGTCACACTGCAGGAGGCAGGCCGGCTGACGCGGATTCCAGGCATCGGCAAGAAAACCGCCGAGCGGCTGCTGCTGGAACTCAAGGGCAAGCTGGGGGCCGAACTGGGCCACGCGCCGGGCGCCACGCCCGTCGCCGACAGCGCCGTGGACGTGCTCAACGCCCTGCTGGCGCTGGGCTACTCCGAGAAAGAGGCCGCGCTGGCCATCAAGCAGGTGCCGGCCGGCACGGGTGTGTCCGACGGCATCAAGCTGGCGCTGAAGTCGCTCTCGAAGGGCTAGCGAAGGGCTAGCGCGAGAGGCAGCCGGCGTAGAATGACGGCTGTCCCGCATTCCACCGCCATGATCGAAACCGACAAGCTCACCGGCGCCGAGCGCCAGCCCGAACGGGTTATCTCGGCCACCCCCGCCTCCGCCCGCGAGGAGGCCTTCGAGCGCGCCCTGCGGCCCAAGCTGCTGGACGAGTACGTCGGCCAGGAAAAGATCCGTGGCCAGCTCGACATCTTCATGCACGCGGCCCGCAACCGCCGCGAGGCGCTGGACCACGTGCTGCTGTTCGGCCCGCCGGGCCTCGGCAAGACCACGCTGGCCCACATCATCGCGCGCGAAATGGGCGTGAGCCTGCGCCAGACCTCCGGGCCGGTGCTCGAGCGCCCGGGCGACCTGGCCGCGCTGCTGACCAACCTCGAAGCCAACGACGTGCTGTTCATCGACGAAATCCACCGGCTCTCGCCGGTCGTCGAGGAAATCCTGTACCCGGCGCTCGAGGACTACCAGATCGACATCATGATCGGCGAAGGCCCGGCGGCCCGCTCGGTCAAGCTGGACCTGCAGCCGTTCACGCTGGTGGGTGCCACCACGCGCGCCGGCATGCTGACCAACCCGCTGCGCGACCGCTTCGGCATCGTGGCGCGGCTGGAGTTCTATACGGCCGAGGAACTGGCGCGCATCGTCACACGCTCGGCCCAGTTGCTCAACGCGGTGATCGAGCCCCTGGGTGCGCTCGAGATAGCCCGCCGGGCGCGCGGCACGCCCCGTATCGCCAACCGGCTGCTGCGACGCGTGCGCGATTACGCCGAGGTGAAGGGCGACGGCACGATCAGCCGCGAGACGGCCGATGCCGCGCTGGCGATGCTCGACGTGGACCGCGTCGGCTTCGACCTGATGGACCGCAAGCTGCTGGAAGCCGTGCTGCACAAGTTCGGCGGCGGCCCGGTGGGCGTGGACAACCTGGCGGCGGCCATCGGCGAGGAGCGCGACACCATCGAGGACGTGCTGGAGCCCTACCTGATCCAGCAGGGTTACCTGCAGCGCACACCGCGCGGCCGGGTGGCGACGGCGGCGGCGTACCGGCATTTCGGGCTCGCCACGCCGCAGGACGACTCAGGCAGCGATCTGCTTGAGACGCCCTGAGCCGTCCCCTAAGCGTCCCCTAAGCGTCCGCTGAGCGTCCCCTAAGCCTCTCCCCAGACAAAATCAGCCGAATCCGGCCTGCTGCAGTGCGCAACGACCGCGCATTGCAGCCCGCCCCCGCCAGTTAAACGTTTTCGCGCACCGCTCCAAATTTTTTCGAAGTGGATTGCCCGCTTATGGCCGGTTGTCCACAATGGCTCCATCAGTTTCCACTTACAGCGCCCATTGCGCCAGAAAGGACTCAGAGCCATGATCCAGCGACCCATCCCGACCCTTGCCTTGCTTGCCAGCCTGCTCCTGGCCGCTGGCGCCGTGCATGCGCAGAAGACGCCTGCGCCGGTCGGCATCGCCGAGGAAGCCGTTATCAGCGGCAAGGTCGTCGATGTCGATGTCAACTCGAAGGCCGTGCTCGTGCAGGGGCCGAAGGGCAATATCGTCGAGATCGTGGGCGGCGACGAGGCCAAGAATATCGGCAACGTGCGCAAGGGTGACATCGTCACGCTGACGCGCGCGGCGGCCGTGGTGGCGGCGCTGGAGCCGCTCGACAGCAAGGACACCCCGCTGGTGGAGCAGGTGGAGCGCACCTCGCGCGCGGCCGAGGGCGGCAAGCCCGGCGTGATGCGCGAGATCACCACCACCATCACGGCGCAGATCACCAAGATCGATACCGCCAATCGCACCGTGACCTTCCGTGGCCCGCGCGAGACGCTGCGCACGGTCAAGGTCCGTGACCCGAACATCGACCTCACCAAGATCAAGCAGGGCCAGATGGCGAAGATCGTCGTGCGTGAGGTGGTCGCCATCACCGTGAAGTCGCCTAACGCCGGCTGAAGTCCGGTCCGAACCACCGGAAAGAGTCGAATGCAGTACTTTTCCCCATCAGGAGGTTGCATATGAATCGACGCCATTTCGTGACGCGGGTGACCGGATCGGGCCTGCTCGTGGCCACGGCCTTTGCCGCGGGCTGCACCACCACGGGTCCCAAGACGCCCGAGGACGCCGCCGCCAAGAAACAGGAAATCGACGCCGGCGTGGACGGCGCGCTGAACCGGCTCTACGCCTCGGTGGACGGCTCGCGCGAGCTGGCTAACCGTTCCCAGGGCATTCTGGTGTTCCCGCGCGTGATCGGCGGCGGGCTGGTCGTGGCCGGCGAGTACGGCGACGGCGCGCTGCGCTCGAAGGGCGCCACGGTGGGCTACTACCGCACGATCTCGGCCTCGTTCGGCTTCACCGCCGGCGGCCAGTCGAAAGCGGTGATCTTGATGTTCATGACGCCCGAGGCCTACAACAAGTTCGTGCAGTCCAGCGGCTGGACGGCCGGCGTGGACGGCAGCGTGGCGCTGGCCAAGATCGGCGCGAACGGCAAGCTGGATACCGTCACGGGCCAGCAGCCGGTGATCGGCTTCGTGCAGACCAACGCGGGGCTGATGTTCGATGCCTCGATCGACGGCTCCAAGATCAGCAAGCTGTCGCTCTGATCGACCTGGTTTTCCCATCCTCCAGGGTGTGTTGGCTCCCGGCTCCGGCCGGGAGTTTTCTTTTGCGGGCCCGGCGGGCCCGGCGGGCCCGGCTTGCCGACACGTGTGGCGCCGCGCTGGCATAATCGCGCGAACCCCCGCACCGGAAGCGCTCCCGCCCATGCCCCCGCCCCTGTCCTCGCCCGAGTCTCACGCCACGCCCCTCCCTGCCGTCGATGCCGCGCACACTGGTCGCGTCTACCGCTACTACGACTTGGTCATGGTGGCCTTCGTCACGGTACTGCTCTGCTCCAACCTGATCGGCGCGGCCAAGGCGGCGCAGGTCACGCTACCCGTGATCGGCCCGGTCACCTTCGGCGCCGGCGTGCTGTTCTTCCCGATTTCGTACATTTTTGGCGACGTGCTGACCGAGGTCTACGGCTATGGCCGCGACCGCCGCGTGGTCTGGGCCGGCTTCACCGCGCTGGCCTTCGCCACGTTCATGAGCCTGGTGGTGCTGAAGATGCCGGTGGCGCCGTTCATGGCGGACTACCAGAAGAGCCTGGAGGATGTGTTCGGCAACACGTGGCGGATCGCGCTGGGGTCGCTGATCGCGTTCTGCTGCGGCAGCTTCACCAACAGCTACGTGCTGGCGAAGATGAAGCTGTGGAGCGGCGGGCGCTGGCTGTGGACGCGCACCATCGGCTCCACGCTGGCCGGGGAACTGGTCGATTCCTCGCTGTTCTACGTGATTGCCTTCTATGGCATCTGGCCGCTGGAGAAGGTCATCCAGGTGGCCGTGGCCCAGTACGTGTTGAAGACGGCCTGGGAAGTGGTCATGACGCCGGTCACCTACAAGGTGGTGGGCTTCCTGAAGCGGGCCGAGAACGAGGACTGGTTCGACCGGCACACCAACTTCACGCCGTTCCGGCTCAAGGTCTGAGCCTTCCGGGGTGGGCCCCCGGACGCGCGGCTAGGGCACGCGCTTGTCGACTTCGTCGAGCGCCAGCGCCTCCAGGTGGCTCACATCGCCCCATTGCAGCAGGGTCAGGTGCGCGCTGTCGCTGCGCAGGCGGTTGACGCTGGCGTTCAGCAGTTCGTGCTGGCGCGGCGCCTCGAGCGTCATGCCGGTGGCCTCGCGATACAGGCAGTCGAGCACGCCGCCGTGCGCCACCAGCGCGATGCGCTCGCCCGGATGCCGGCGCGACAGCGCCAGCGCGGCCTCGACCGCGCGCTCGTGGAACTCCAGCAGCGACTCGCCCTCGGGCGGCGCGTAGTCCGGCACGCGGGCCTGCCAGCGCGCGAAGTCCTCGGGGCGCTGCTCGGCCACTTCGGCATAGGTCATGCCTTCCAGGTCGCCGTAGCAGCGCTCGCGCAGGCGGGCGTCGGGCCGCACTTGCAGACCCAGCGTCTCGGCCAGCGGCATGGCGGTTTCCATGGCGCGGCCCAGGTCGCTCGAATAGATGGCGTCGATCGGCTCGCCGGCCAGCGCCTCGGCCAGCGCGGCCGCCTGGGCGCGGCCCACCTCGTTCAGCGGGATATCGAGCTGGCCCTGCAGGCGCCGCGCGCGGTTCCAGGCCGTCTCGCCATGACGGATCACGATCAGGTGGGTGTAGGCCAGCGACTGCGGCCCGGAGCTTTGCGACATGCCGGTTCCTTGGGGGCGACGGTTGCGCGCCGGGTCTGCGCCCGGCGTGCGGATGATTACCGGATCAGTTTCGGATTGAGCGTGTAGGTGCCGGTGAGCGAGGCTTCGGCCAGCACGTGGCCCTGGATGGCCTGGCGCACATCGGCGCCAGTGAAATGGCCTTCCACGGGCAGGCGTTCGATATCGAGCGCGTAGACCGTGAACACGTAGCGGTGCACCAGCGCGTCGTTCCAGGGCGGGCAGGGACCGTCGTAGCCGAAGTAGTGGCCCTTCATGTCCTCGTCGCCGGAAAACCACGCCGTGTAGTCGTTGGTGCCGTGGCGCAGGCCGCCGGCCACGGCCGTGCCGACCAGCGTGTCCGGGCCCGGCTTGCCGCGCGCGATCACGCCGTCGCTGTGCGTGCCGGCCGAGATCGTGTTCAGGCCCGGCGGTATGTCCACCAGCACCCAGTGGAAGAAGTCCGCGCGCGGCAGCGTGGCCGGCACTTCGCGGTCGGCCTGGTTCACGTCGTCGCCCACGCTCGGCACATCGGGATCATGGGCGACCAGCACGAACGAACGCGTCTCGGCGGGGAAACCGTCCCAATGCAGGTCCGGATTGCGATTGCTCGACAGCGCCACATGATTGGCGGCATCGGGCACGCAGAACGCAAACTCGCCCGGAATGGGCGCGTTGTCGGCAAATGCCTTGCTCCAGAGTTTCATGAGGATCTCCTTGGATGTGTCACGCCGTGCCGGCCGGCGGCACGCGCAGCCAGAACGTCACGGGGCCGTCATTGACGAGGCTGACCTGCATCATCGCGCCAAACTCGCCGGTTTCCACCGACGAATGCGCGGCGCGCGCGCGGGCCACGAAATGTTCATACAATCGCCTACCATCCTCGGGCGACGCCGCCGGCGTGAAGCTCGGCCGCGTGCCGCTGTTGGTATCGGCGGCAAGCGTGAACTGCGACACCACCAGCAGCCCGCCCGCCTTGCCCTGCCCGTCCATGTTCTGCACCGGCAGGTTCATCTTCCCCTCGGCGTCTGAAAACACGCGGTAGGCGAGCAGCTTGGCCAGCAGGCGCTCGGCCTGGGCCTCGGTGTCGCCGCGCTCGGCGCAGACCAGCGCCAGCAGCCCGGCGCCGATCTCGCCGGTGGTGCGGCCCGCCACGGTCACGCGGGCCTGCGCCACGCGCTGGATCAGGGCGATCATCGCGCCTTACACCAGGGTCACGCGCGCGAAGCGGCGCTTGCCCACCTGGACCACATAGGTGCCGGCGGCCACCTTTGTGGACTTGTCGCCGACCACGGAACCGTCGATCTTGACGCCGCCCTGCTCGATATTGCGGTTGGCTTCCGAGGTGGACGGCACCAGGTTGGCCTGCTTCAGCAGTTGGGCGATGCCCAGCGGCGCGCCTTCCAGCGTCACCGCCGGGATGTCGTCCGGCACGCCGCCGCGCGCGCGGTGGTTGAAGTCCTCGAGCGCCTTCTCGGCATCGGCCGCGCTGTGGAAGCGCGTGACGATCTCCTGCGCCAGCGCCACCTTGCATTCGCGCGGGTTGCGGCCCAGCGCGATCTCTTGCTTCATCAGGTCGATCTCGCTCATCGGCCGGAACGACAGCAGCGTGAAGTACTGCCACATCAGGTCGTCCGAGATGCTCATCAGCTTGCCGAACATGTCGTTCGGGGCCTCGGCCACGCCGATGTAGTTGTTTTTCGACTTCGACATCTTCTCGACGCCGTCCAGCCCCACCAGCAGCGGCATGGTCAGGATGCACTGCGGCTCCTGGCCGTATTCCTTCTGCAGCTCACGGCCCACCAGCAGGTTGAACTTCTGGTCGGTGCCGCCCAGCTCGATATCGGCCTTGAGCGCCACGGAATCGTAGCCCTGCATGAGCGGATAAAGGAACTCATGGACCGAAATTGGAATCCCAGACCGGAACCGTTTGGTGAAGTCGTCGCGCTCCATCATCCGGGCGACGGTGTACTTGGCTGCCAGCTGGATCATGCCGCGCGCGCCGAGCGGGTCGCTCCACTCGCTGTTGTAGCGGATTTCGGTCCGGGCGGGGTCGAGCACCAGGCTGGCCTGGCGGTAGTAGGTCTGGGCGTTGGCCTCGATCTGCTCCCGGGTAAGCGGCGGCCGGGTGGCATTGCGGCCGGACGGATCGCCGATCGTGGAGGTGAAATCGCCGATCAGGAAGATCACCTGGTGGCCAAGGTCCTGGAGCTGGCGCAGCTTGTTCAGCACCACGGTGTGACCCAGGTGGATGTCCGGCGCGGTGGGGTCCAGGCCCAGCTTGATGCGGAGTGGCACCCCGGTGGCCTCGCTGCGGGCGAGCTTCTGGAGCCACTCGGCTTCGATCAACAGCTCGTCGCAGCCACGCTTGGTGATCTCCAGGGCCTGCATCACCGACGGCGTAAGTGGATATTTGGCCGCGGCGGCCGGGGTCACTTCAGACATGAGATAAGTCGTTGAAATAATTAAGGAATCGCCGACGGACAGCCGGTGTCGTTCTGGTATAATTCGCGCTTTGCGTCTGCCGGGGCAGCCCGGCGGCAACCGCCATTGTAGGCGGCTGACAAACATTGGCCCGCGCCGCAACCTCGGGGGAGGAAGGCAGACGAAGACACATCGTCGCGGCAGCGGAGCCCGGAATCAAGGTTGAATTTTACGTGATGTGGTCCAGTCTCCGCGAAGTTTTCGCGCGCGAGCTGGTGGTGCTTGTCGACCCGACCAACCCCCAGCATGCCCGGCGCCGGAAGCAACTCACCGTTGCTGTCGGCACCGTTTTCACGCTCGGCATGGCTGCCGCGATGGGCGTCGCCCCGCGCAATGCCTATGACGACCCCCAGGCGCCGAAGGTGCAGGAGGCCATTCGCCTGCCCGACCTGCGCACCCAGCTCGAACAGCTCACCGAGAGCGATCCCGAAAGCCGCTATGTGCGCGAGGACCGCATGCAGCGCAGCGACACCCTGGCCACGCTGCTGCGCCGGCTGGGCGTGGAGGATCCCGACGCCCAGGCGTTCATCCTCAAGAACGCCACCGCGCGTGGGCTGCTCAACCTCGACGCCGGCCAGGCCGTGCAGGCCGAGATCGACGACCACAACCTGCTGGTGTCGCTCCAGGCCAACCTGGGCGGCGACGCCGCCGCCTCGCGCGAACTCGTGATCGAGCGCGTGGCGCCGAAGGCCGAGGGCGGCGACTACACCTACAAGGCGCGCGTCCAGTCCGTGGACAACGACGTGCACTACGAGATGGCTTCCGGCGGGATCGAGGCCGGCGGCTTCTTCAAGTCGATGGACAGCGCCAACGTGCCGGACGACATCGTCCAGAAGATGATCTCGATCTTCTCGGGCGTGATCGACTTCCACCACGACATCGCCAAGGGCGACCGCTTCCGCATCGTCTACGAGGCCGGTTTCCGCGACGGCGCCTTCGTGCGCAACGGCCGCGTGGTGGCCGTGGAGCTGATCAATCGCAACACATTGCATCAGGCGCTCTGGTACGCCCCGGAAGAAGGTGAAGCCGGCGCCTACTACACGTTCGACGGTCGCACCATGAAGCGGCCGTTCCTGCGTTCGCCGGTGGAGTTCTCGCGCGTATCGTCGGGCTTCGGCGGGCGTGACCATCCGCTCCACCACCAGTGGGCGCAGCACAAGGGTGTGGACTTCGCCGCGCCGCAGGGCACCAAGGTCATCGCCACCGGCGATGCCACGGTGGACTTCGTCGGCCAGCAGAACGGCTACGGCAACATCGTGGTGCTCCAGCACGCGGGCGGGTACTCGACGTACTACGCCCACCTGTCCGGCTTTGCCGGGCTGCGCCAGGGCCAGCACGTGAGCCAGGGCCAGGTGATCGGCTATGTCGGCGCCACCGGCTGGGCCACCGGGCCGCACCTGCACTACGAATTCCGCTTCAACGACGTGCCGCAGAACCCGCTCACCATCACCCTGATGGAAGCGCCGGCGCTGACCGGCAAGTCGCGCACGCAGTTCCTGACCTATACCAGCGCGATGTTGAGCCGCATCAACATGCTGCGCACCTACAACGTCCTGACCGCCAGCAACTGACCATGTCCGTGCCCCCGGCAAGCAGCGAGCGATTTATCGGCCTGATGTCGGGCACCAGCATGGATGGCGCGGATGGCGTGCTCGTCGATTTTTCCGGCGCGCACCCCGTCGTGCTGGCGGCGGCGCACACCCCCTTTCCCCAGCCGTTGCGCGAGGCGTTCGGCGCCTTGCAGCAGCCGGGCGACGATGAGATCCATCGCGAGGCGCTGGCCGCCAACGCGCTCGCCAGCGTCTATGCCGAGTGCGTGGCGACGCTGCTGCGGCTCGCCGATGCCCGCCCGGCATCGGTCGCGGCCATCGGCGCGCACGGCCAGACCATCCGCCATCGCCCCGGTCTTTATGACGGCACCGGCTACACGCGGCAGAGTCAGCATCCGGCGCTGCTGGCCGAGTTGACCGGCATCGACGTGATCGCCGACTTCCGCAGCCGCGACGTGGCGGCCGGCGGCCAGGGCGCGCCCCTCGTGCCCGCTGTGCACGCGGCGCTGTTCGGCGCGCCGGACGAGACCCGCGTGGTCTGCAACATCGGCGGCATCTCCAATATCAGCATCCTGCCGGAAACGGCCAGCGGTCGCCCGGTCACCGGGTTCGACTGCGGCCCCGGCAACGCGCTGCTCGACGACTGGATCCACCGCCATCGCGGCCTGCCCTACGACGACAATGGCGCCTGGGCCGCGAGCGGCACGGTGGATGCGGCGCTGCTGGCGCAGTGCCTGACCGAGCCCTATTTCAGCGCGCCGCCGCCCAAGAGCACCGGGCGCGATCTGTTCCACCCGGGCTGGCTGCAGGCGCTGCTGGCCACGCGCGGCGCCCGGCAGCCGCCCGCCGCCGACGTGCAGGCCACGCTGGCGACGCTGACGGCCACCGCCATCGCGCGCGACGTGCAGACGCATGCCGCCGATGCGCGCCGGCTCATCGTCTGCGGCGGCGGCGCCCGCAATGGCTATGTGATGGCTGAACTCGCGCGGCTGCTTCCGGGCGTGGCCGTGCAGACGACCGATGATTTCGGCGTACCGGTCCTGGAGGTGGAGGCACTCGCCTTCGCCTGGCTGGCGCGGCAATGCGTGCGGCGCGCGCCCGGCAACGTGCCCACGGTTACCGGCGCGGCCGGCCCGCGCGTGCTTGGGGCGATCTATCCGCGTTGAGGTCGCGCGTTGATTGCCAGGAATCGACAGGCAACAAAAAAGCGCACCGAAGTGCGCTTTTTTATCGACCGAAACCGGGATCAGGCCGAGAACGACGAGCCGCAACCGCAAGTGGTCGAGGCATTCGGGTTCTTGATCACGAACTGCGCGCCGTTGATGTCTTCCTTGTAGTCGATCTCGGCGCCCACCAGGTACTGGTAGCTCATCGAGTCGATCAGCAGCATCACGCCGTTCTTGACCATCGTGGTGTCGTCTTCGTTGACGTCTTCGTCAAACGTGAAGCCGTACTGGAAGCCAGAGCAGCCGCCGCCCTGCACGAATACGCGCAGCTTCAGCTCGGCATTGCCCTCTTCCTCGATCAACTGCTTGACCTTGTCGGCGGCGCTGTCGGTAAAGACGAACGGTGCCGGCACGTCCTCGGTTACGGGTGCCTCAGCGACTGCGTTCATGGGGATTCTCCTATTTAGATACGCCGTATTCTAAGCGCTACTTCGAAATCGTGCCGAACCCATTAAATTTCAAGGGCTTCTAGGCGTTCACGTCACATCCATCGACAAACAATCAGGCCGCGGCGCCTGCGTTCTCGGGTGTGGCCTTGGCCGACACCTCTTCGGCCTCGGTTTCGGACGTGTTCGATTCCACTGGCGTCTCTTGATTGACCTCGGCGGCCGGTACATGGTTCGGCAAGGCGCGCACCTCACCCTGCCCGATTGGCACGAGACGGCCTTCGACGATGGCGCCCTGGTGCATTTCCAGCGCTGCATAGTGCACTTCGCCGTAGACGCGCGCATGGGGCTGCAGTTCGAGCAGTTCGCTGGCGCTCACCGGGCCGGTCACAGTGCCGTTGAGGATCAGGTGCCCGACGCGCACTTCGCCCTCGACTGCGCCCTTCTCGCTGATGACGAGCATGCTGCGCTGCGCGTCCGATGCCAGCACGTTGCCGCGCACGCGGCCATCCAGGCGCAGGCCGCCCGCGAACGTGACATCGCCCTCGATGGTGGCGTCCTGGCCGATCAGGGTGTCGATCGACAGGCCTTTCTTCTTCGAAAACAACATGATCCCTCTCCTTGTTCGGGTCCTACGGCGTTGCCGACTGCGCCGCGCGGACCTGTCCGTTCTGCACGATACGGACCGATACGGCACGTACCTCGGCGCCCTTGGGAATCGCCAGGTCGCCCTCGATACGCTGGTAATGCGTGAGGCGCACCGCCGGTAACGGCGCCTCTTTCGGATTCGGCAGTGTCATGGTTAACGGCTGCCCAGCCCGGACTGCTGAAATTGTGAATTGTAGATCACCTTTGAATTCGGGCTGCTCGACAAATGCCTTCGAACCGCCCTGCATCACGAGCAGGCGATAGTGCACGGCCTGGGGCTGTGCTTCGTCGATGACCACGCGGAAACTGCGCACGTGGATGCCAGACGTATCGCCGGTGGCCGGCAGCAGCGCCTCGAAGAACCCAAGGTCTTCCTTGAGCTGGCTTACCTCGGCCTCTGCCGACTTCAGTTGCTGCACCAGACGCTCGCGCTCGGCGCGGGCCATCTCGAGACGGGCCTCCGGGGTGTTCGCGCTGGTAAGCAGTTGGTCGCGCTCGGCGGTCACCTCGGCCAGTTGCACACGCAACCCGGCATTGGCCGCCACGAGTGCCGTATCCGTTGGCGCGGCAGGTTGACGCATGGCATGGCCGGCATCGATGGCCCAGAGCACGGCGAGTCCAAGCCCGATCGCCAGCACCAGCGCCCAGATCCACACACGCCACGGCCGATGCACACGAATCACGGCCCGCGAAGCGCGCAATCCCCGGCGCGGTCGCAGTGGCCGGTACTTCAGGCCCATGACACCATCGTTCGTCCTCTCATTCGCAGGCCCGTGATTGTATCTCCGAGCCGCCATTGTGCCGATCAATGTATGACATCTGAGACACCTTCGCCAGAAAAGTGGTGATTTCTGCACCACGCAGACGAAAAAAAACCGCACGACAGAGCGTGCGGTTTTTCCGGATTCGACAGATCCGCCAGAGCGGACCTGCGAAAGCGCATCAGCGCTTCGAGAACTGCTTCCGGCGACGTGCCTTGTGCAGACCGACCTTCTTACGTTCCACTTCACGTGCATCGCGCGTGACGAAACCAGCCTTCGACAGCGTCGGCTTCAGCGTGGCGTCGTAGTCGATCAGGGCGCGGGTGATGCCGTGGCGCACTGCGCCAGCCTGGCCCGTTTCGCCACCGCCGGTCACGTTGACCTTGATGTCGAACGTTTCGGCGTGGGTGGTCAGTTCCAGCGGCTGACGCACGATCATCAGCGAGGTTTCGCGAGCGAAGTACTCGTTGATGGGCTTGCCGTTGACGACGATTTCACCCTTGCCCGACTTGATGAAGACACGAGCCACAGCGCTCTTGCGGCGGCCAGTACCGTAATTCCAGTTACCGATCATGGATTGGCCTCCTTAGATGTCGAGCGTCTTGGGTTGCTGTGCCTCATGCGGATGATCGGCTTCGGCGTAAACCTTCAGCTTCTTGATCATTGCATAGCCCAGCGGACCCTTCGGCAGCATGCCCTTGACAGCTTTTTCCAGGGCGCGGCCCGGGAAACGCTGCTGCATCTTGCCGAACGTCGTTTCGTAGATACCGCCCGGGTAACCCGAATGGCGATAGTACTTCTTGTCCGTTTCCTTGGTACCCGTGACACGCAGCTTGGCTGCGTTGACGATGACGATGTAATCGCCCGTGTCGACGTGCGGAGTGAATTCCGGCTTGTGCTTGCCGCGCAGTCGGCGTGCCACTTCGCTGGCAACACGGCCGAGGACCTTGTCCGTCGCGTCAATCACGTACCAGTCGCGCTTTACCTCATGAGGCTTGGCGGAAAAGGTCTTCATGATTTTTCCTGACTATTGAATACTGCCCGATGTGACGGTCGCCGTTTTAGCGTCCTGTCGTTCGGCCGGCCCTTGGGACCTGACCTTCCTGCTTGTGTTTGCAGGCTCTCCCTGATTCCTTTTCCGGGGGCAATGACCGGAAAAGCCTGCGATTATACTCGGGGAATGCGATGGCGCACAAGCAAAGTCGTGGCTTTTCGTCAAGCCCCCTGCATCACATGGAAGCCGGGGGCGAAATGTGGACGAAAGTGGACGAAAGTGGACGAAAAAAAACCCAAGTCGGTTTGGACTTGGGTTTGAATCCACCAAAGGAGGAGGGTGGAGGAGACACTGGTAGATCGACGGGGCGGCGGGCGGTGCGGAGGGCTTTCGCTTTCGCACTCTGGCGCGCCAGATGCGCCGTCGTTCAATGAACTGAATTATACATAGCGGCCGTCGCAACGCAAGAAAATTTGCAGTGCGAAATCGCATTGCACATTGCGCAATGCTTTAGTAGCCTCTTGCAAATGTTTGTCTTTCTTAAAAATCAAAGACTTACCCTCGATGTGATGCTGAGTCATCGGCGCCACAATAGAGGATTCCCTCAGAATCCCAAGGGAAATCCCTCGCCTCGGGCACGATCCGCCGATGCCATATACTGACGAAATGCAAGATTCGTGATTGCGCGGACGTGAGCGCGAAAACACATTCGTAAACCCAGGAACGAACAAAATGGAATGCAAAGTGACATGGATGGGCCCGGAAGGCATGAGCTTCGTGGCCCAGACCGGCAGCGGCCATATCGTGGCGATGGACGGCGCGCCCGATGGCGGTGGCAACAACCTGGCGCCGCGTCCCATGGAGATGGTGCTGCTCGGCACCGGCGGCTGCACGGCCTATGACGTGGTGCTGATCCTCAAGCGTGGCCGCCAGGACGTGCGCGGCTGCACGGTAAAGCTCGAAGCCGAGCGCGCCAACGAGGACCCGAAGGTCTTCATGCGCATCAACTTCCACTTCACGGTGACGGGCCGCAACCTGAACCCGACCACGGTGGAGCGCGCGATCACGCTGTCGCACGACAAGTACTGCTCGGCCTCGATCATGCTGGCCAAGACCGCCGAGATCACGCACACGATGGAAATCGTCGAGGGCTGAACGCCCTGACGTCAGGAAGAGAGAGCAAAGCAGGCCGATAAGCCGGATTCTGTGCGCGCGGCCCGCCTTGCGGCGCGCTGCGCGTGACAACCATTCCTCTAGGCCGACCGTTACCGGCCGGCTCCAGCTCCCTACCCGCAGACTCAGCGGGCCGCCTCATCGTCTGCCTATTTGGGATTGCTCCGGGTGGAGGTTACCGCGTTTCACCCTTCCCGCCAGGCGAACCCGGCGGCAAGACTCGTCTCTGTGGCCCTATTCCGCACGTTACCGTGGATGGCTGTTAGCCAACACCCTGCCCTGTGGAGTCCGGACTTTCCTCCCCTTGCCCCTTGCGAGACAAGCAGCGATTGTCTGGCCTGCTTTGCGGCCCGCAGTCTACCACCGAACTCAGCGGATCTGGCGCCCGGGGCGGAACACGGCCGTGTCGTCGTAGAACGACGGCGCATCGTTCTCATCGCACCAGCCTGGAATGCCCAGCACCGGCAGCGGCGCGAAGCAGCGGCCGCCGCGCAGCGTGCCCTGCCCGGCTGCCTCGGCCAGCGATTCGGCCAACTTCCGGTCGATGACCGCGCGCGGCGTGCCGGGCGGCATCGGCAGCCACCATGCGTGGGCCGTGATCGACTTGTAGGGCTGCACCAGCTTCTCCAGCAAGGCGTGGCCGAACGGGATGACCGTGCAGGCGCTGCCCCATGCGGCGCGCGCCGCCACGAACAGCGTGTGCCACGCAAACCCTTGCAGCGCCTGGGCCAGCCGGGTGTCCTCGGTCAGGAAGATCACCGCGTTTTCGTCGAATAGCGTCGCGGCATCGCGCAGGCCGCCGCGCACGGGCAGCACGCCATCACGGGCGATGGCCTCGGCCTGGAGCCGGTTCAGCACGGCCTTGGTCGCGGGGAAATGGAGCCAGATCAGCGCGTTGAACGCGTCGTGGAGGTTGTCGCGCGTGGGAACGTGGCCGGTGGCGTGGATATGCGCCTCATAGGCCACCCCATCGGGGAGGTCAGACTGGGGGACGAAGCACAGTGGCTGGTCGTTGGCGTTCGCCAGCCCGGCGGCTACGGCTTGTTCGTCGAGCGCCGCGCGCAGATCGGCGGCGGAAAGCGCGGCGGCGGAGAGCGCGACCCCGGACGCGGCGAATGGCCGGAACCACGGCCGCGTCCAGTCGATGCCAGGCAAGTCGCTTATTGCGCCTTCCAGCGCAGGGTCTCGCCGGCGCGCAGCGGCACCAGCGTGGTGTCGCCATACGGCAGTTCAGCCGGCAACTCCCAGTCTTCGCGCGACAGCGTGAGCGTGCCGGTGTTACGCGGCAGGCCGTAGAACGCCGGGCCGTGGAAGCTGGCGAAGCCTTCCAGCTTGTCGAGCGCCCCGGCAGTATCGAACGCTTCGGCGTACAGCTCCATCGCATGCAGTGCCGTGTAGCAGCCCGCGCAGCCGCAGGCGTGTTCCTTCAGGCCGCGTGCATGCGGCGCGCTGTCCGTGCCGAGGAAGAACCGCGCGCTGCCGGACGTGGCCGCCTTGACCAGCGCCTCGCGATGGGTCTCGCGCTTGAGTACCGGCAGGCAGTAGTAATGCGGGCGGATGCCGCCGGTGAAGATCGCATTGCGGTTGTACAGCAGGTGGTGCGCGGTGATCGTCGCCCCGACCGGGCCTTCGGCCTCGGCCACGTACTGGGCCGCGTCCTTGGTGGTGATGTGCTCGAAGACCACCTTCAGCTCCGGGAAATCCTTGCGCAGCGGCCGCATCACGCGGTCGATGAACACGGCTTCGCGGTCGAAGATGTCGATGTCGCCATCGGTCACTTCGCCGTGCACCAGCAGCGGCAGGCCGGCGCGCTGCATGGCTTCCAGCGTGGCGGCGCAGCGGCGGATATCAGTCACGCCGGCGTCGCTGTTGGTGGTGGCGCCGGCCGGGTACAGCTTCACCGCGTGGATGAAGCCGCTCGCCTTGGCGGCGACGATTTCCTCGGCGGGCAAGTTGTCGGTCAGGTACAGCGTCATCAGCGGCTCGAACGCCATGCCGGACGGCAGCGCGGCCAGGATGCGCGCGCGGTAGGCGGCAGCCTGCTCCACCGTGGTCACGGGCGGCTTCAGGTTCGGCATGATGATCGCGCGGCCGAACTGGCGCGCGGTGTCCGGCAGCACGGCAGCCAGCGCCGCGCCGTCGCGCAGGTGCAGGTGCCAGTCGTCCGGGCGGGTGATGGTGAGCGTCTGGGTCATAGCTGGAAATTCAAAGAATCAGGATGGCGCGGTAATCGTTCACGTTGGTGCGCGTGGGGCCGGTCTGGACCAGGTCGCCGATGGCATCGAAGAAACCCCAGGCATCGTGCGCATCGAGTTGCTGGCGGGCGGAGACGCCGGCGGCCTCGGCGCGCTTGAGCGAATCGGGGCAGCACACGGCGCCGGCGTTGTCCTCGGAGCCGTCGATGCCGTCCGTATCGGCGGCGATCGCATGGATATTGTCCGCCCCGCCCAGCTCGATCACCAGCGACAGCAGGAACTCCGAGCAACGGCCGCCCCGGGCCCGCTCGGCACCGCTCGCGGGCAGCGTCACCGTGCATTCGCCACCGGAAATCAGCGCCACCGGCGCGGCGAACGGCGCATTGTACGCGCGAATCTCGCGCACCAGCGCGGCATAGACCCGCGCGACTTCCTGGGCTTCGCCGGTCACGGTGTCACCCAGCACCACGGGCTGGATGCCCTGTTTGCGGAACAGCGCGGCGGCGGCTTCCAGGCTGCCGTGCGCGGTGGCGATCATGTGATTCTCGACCCGGGTGAACAACGGATCACCCGGCTTGGGCGTCTCGTCGATCTCGCCCCGCGCGCCGCGTTCCAGGTGGGATTGCACCGGGGCCGGCACCTTCGCGCCGTAGCGTTGCAGGATGGCCAGCGCATCGGCATACGTACTCGGATCGGCCACGGTGGGGCCGGATGCAATCGCGCTGGGATCATCGCCGGCCACATCCGAGACGATCAGCGTGGTCACGGGCGCCTTGCTCGCCTGCGCCAGCCGGCCGCCCTGGATGCGCGACAGGTGCTTGCGCACGATATTCATTTCTGTGATCGGTGCGCCACATCGGAGCAGTTCGCGCGTGGTGGCCTTGAGGTCTGCCATGGCGATGCCTTCGGCCGGCAGCGACAGCAGGCTCGACCCGCCGCCAGACACCAGGACGATCAGCCGGTCTTCCGGCCCGAGCGCCTGCACGCGGGCGAGGATGTCCGCCGCGGCCTGTTCGCCGGCCTCGTCGGGCACGGGATGGCCGGCCTCGATCACGCGGATATGGTCGGTCGGCAGGCCGTGCGCGTAGCGGGTGACAACGATGCCGTCGAGCGTGGCGCGGCCCGCGTAGGCGCGCTCCACGGCCAGCGCCATCGATGCGGCGGCCTTCCCCGCCCCGACCACGAGCGTGCGGCCGCCGGCATGGGGCGGCGGCAGGTGGGCGGCGACGATCTCGAGCGGGTCAGCTGCGGCCACGGCGGCCCGGAAGCTCTCCAGCAGCAGCGTGCGGGGGTCAATATGGGAATTAGCGGTATTCACAGCGCCTCCGCAATCGCACGACCCAGGTCGGCCGTTCCGGCGGTGCCGCCAATATCCCGCGTCAGCGGCGCGTGGCCCGGCCCGGCGGCCAGCACCTTCTCGATGGCGGCCAGCACGGCGGCGCCCGCATCGGCATGGCCGAGGTGCTCCAGCATCATCGCGCCGCACCAGATCTGGCCGATCGGGTTGGCCACGCCGCGCCCGGCGATGTCCGGCGCCGAGCCGTGCACGGGCTCGAACAGGCTCGGATAGGTCTTGTCCGGGTTGATATTGCCCGACGGGGCCACGCCGATCGTGCCCGTGCAGGCCGGGCCGAGGTCGGACAGGATATCGCCGAACAGGTTGCTGGCCACGACCACGTCGAACCAGTCCGGATGCTGCACGAAGTGCGCAGTCAGGATGTCGATGTGGTACTTGTCCACCTTCAGGCCCGGGTAATTGGCCGCCATGGCCTCCACGCGCTCGTCCCAGTACGGCATGGTGATGGAGATGCCGTTCGACTTGGTGGCCGAGGTCAGGTGCTGCTTGGGCCTTTTCTGGGCCAGCTCGAACGCGAATTTCAGGATGCGGTCCACGCCGACGCGGCTCATCACGGTCTCCTGGACCACGATTTCGCGCTCGGTGCCCGGGAACATGCGCCCGCCGATGCTCGAATACTCGCCCTCGGTGTTCTCGCGCACCACGTAGAAGTCGATATCGCCAGGCTGGCGGCCGGCCAGCGGGCTCTTGATGCCGGGCATCAGGCGCACCGGGCGCAGGTTCACGTACTGGTCGAACGAGCGGCGGAACTGGAGCAGCGAGCCCCACAGGGACACGTGGTCCGGGATTTTCTCGGGCCAGCCCACGGCGCCGAAGTAGATGGCGTCGTACTTGACCAGCGTGTCGAACCAGTCGTCCGGCAGCATCTTGCCGTGGCGGGCGTAGTAGTCGTAGCTGGAGAAGTCGAAGTGGTCCCACTGGAAGTCGATGCCGAAGCGGCGCGCGGCGGCGTCCATGGCACGGATGCCTTCGGGCATCACTTCCGTTCCGATTCCGTCTCCGGGAATGACAGCGATCTTGTATTGACTCATGGCTGGGAAGGGGCTGGGGCTGAACAGCAGGGGGGGCGCCCGGGCGCCGCGCTTGGCAGCGTCCCGCACGCGCGGGATAATGTCTGCATTCTATTGCAAAGCGGCAGCCCCTTGCCGCACCGGTGCCCCCATGTGCCAGCTGCTAGGCATGAACTGCGCCACGCCAACCGACGTGACGTTCTCCTTCACGGGCTTTGCCGCCCGTGGCGGCGTAACCGACCACCATGCCGATGGTTTCGGCGTGGCATTCTTCGAGGACAAGGCCTGCCGGCTGTTCATCGACAACCAGTCCGCCGGCACCTCGCCGGTGGCGGAGCTGATCAAGCGTTATCCGATCAAGTCGAAAAACGTCATTTCCCATATCCGCAAGGCGACGCAGGGCACGGTGCTGCTCGAGAACTGCCATCCGTTCATGCGCGAACTCTGGGGCCGGCACTGGATCTTCGCCCATAACGGCGACCTGAAGGGCTTCTCGCCGTTCCTGTCCGGCGTGTACCAGCCGGTGGGCGATACCGACAGCGAACTCGCGTTCTGCACGCTGATGCAGGGGCTGCGCAAGCGGTTCCCGGGCTCCCAGCCGCCGCTGAACGAGCTGGGCCACGCGCTGGCGGACATCACGCGCGACATCACGCTGCATGGCGTTTTCAACTTTCTACTATGCAATGGCCAGGCGCTGTTCGCGCACTGCTCGACGCATCTGTACTACATCGTGCGGCAGTGGCCGTTCTCGAAGGCGCATCTGATCGATGCCGACCTGTCGATCGATTTCGCCCAGGTGACCACACCCGACGACCGCGTGGCCGTGATCGCCACCGCGCCGCTGACCGACAACGAGACGTGGACGCGCTTCATGCCGGGCGAGCTGATCATGTTCGAACATGGCCTGCCGACGATGACGCTGACCGTGCCGATCCCGCCCGAGGTGCAGGCGAAGAACGCGGCCAATACGGCGTGTACTTGAGGCTTTAGGCTTTGGGGAGGGTAAAGCGGGAGGGATGCTGCGCCCCTCTCCCGACGGGAGAGGGGGTCCGACGACCTGCTACACCAATTAGTGCTGCAGGATCTTCGACAGGAACTGGCGGGCGCGCTCCGAGCGGGCAGCGATGTCGCCGAAGAACTCTTCCTTCGGGCAGTCCTCGACGATCTTGCCGGCGTCCATGAAGATCACGCGGTTGGCCACCTTGCGTGCGAAGCCCATTTCGTGGGTCACGCACATCATGGTCATGCCTTCCTGAGCCAGCTGCACCATCACGTCCAGCACCTCGTTGACCATTTCCGGGTCAAGCGCCGAGGTCGGCTCGTCGAACAGCATGCAGATCGGGTCCATCGACAGTGCGCGGGCAATCGCCACGCGCTGCTGCTGGCCGCCGGACAGCTGGCCGGGGAACTTGGCCGCCTGGTTCTTCAGGCCCACGCGCTCCAGGTACTTCAGGCCCTTGGCCATCGCCTCGTCCTTCGAGCGGCCGAGCACCTTCATCTGGGCGATGGTCAGGTTCTCGGTGATCGACAGGTGCGGGAACAGTTCGAAGTTCTGGAACACCATGCCCACGCGCGAGCGCAGCTTCGGCAGGTTGGTCTTGGCGTTACCCACCGAAGTACCGTCGACCAGGATGTCGCCCTTCTGGAACGGCTCCAGCGCGTTCACGGTCTTGATCAGCGTGGACTTGCCCGAACCGGACGGGCCGCACACTACCACCACTTCGCCCTTGGCAACCTTGGTGGTGCAGTCCGTCAGCACCTGGAACGTGCCGTACCACTTGGAAACGTTATTAATTTCGATCATACAGCCACCTTTTTCTGATAACGCTTGACCAGCAGCGAAGCGGAGAAGCAGATAACGAAGTACACGAAGCCCGCGAACAGCAGCATTTCGACGATGCGCCCGTCGCGCTCGCCAATGCCGTAGGCCTGGCCGAAGAAGTCAGCCAGCGCGCTCACGTAGACCAGCGACGTATCCTGGAACAGGATGATGCCCTGCGTCAGCAGCAGCGGCACCATGTTGCGGAACGCCTGCGGCAGGATCACCAGCCGCATGGTCTGGCCGTAGGTCATGCCCAGCGCCTGCGCGGCGAACATCTGTCCGCGCGACACGCTCTGGATACCGGCCCGGATGATTTCGGAGTAGTACGCGGCCTCGAACAGCGCGAACGCGATGAGCGCCGAGGTCATCCGCAAATCGGCCGCGGGCGACAGGTTGAACACCTTCTGCAGCAGCTGCGGGATGATCAGGAAGAACCACAACAGCACCATCACCAGCGGGATGGAGCGGAAGATGGTCACGTACCCCTGCGCAAACCAGTTCAGCGCCTTGAAGGAAGACAGGCGCATCATCGCAAGGATGGTGCCCCAGACAATGCCCACCACCACCGCGGTCACGGTGATCTTGAGCGACACCGTCATGCCTTCCCACAGCACGTCCAGCGTTTCGTGGTTGATGGAACTAAAGTCGAATTCGTATGCCATGTGCGCCCCTTTACTTGCCGCCGATGAAGCCCGGCACCCGGGTCCGGCGTTCCACCCAGCGCATGATCAGCATGACCGTCAGATTGATCAGCATGTACATCACCGTGACCGCAATGAACGATTCATATGGACGCGCCGTGTAATCCACCAGCTGGCGGCCCTGCGCGGCGAGTTCCAGCAGGCCGATCGTGGACGCCACCGCCGAGTTCTTGAAGATGTTCAGGAATTCGGAGGTGAGCGGCGGCACGATGACACGGAAGGACATCGGCAACAGCACGAAGCGGTAAGTCTGCGCGAGCGTGAAGCCCATCGCCAGGCCGGCGTTGCGCTGACCCGGCGGCAGCGAGTTGATACCCGAGCGCACCTGTTCGCAAACCCGGGCGGCGGTAAACGTGCCCAGGCAGAGCATGGCGGCCAGGAACTGCTGGGTGAACGGGTTCATCTGCTTGATCGCGTCGCCGAACGGCAGCAGCTCGGGAATCACGAAATACCAGATGAACAGCTGCACCAGCAGCGGAATGTTCCGGAAAATCTCGACATACGTCGCGGCAATACCCGACAGCAGCTTGTTCGGCACCGTGCGCAGCACGCCGAGCACCGAGCCGATGACGAGTGCGATGGCCCACGAGGTCAGGCCCAGCGCGATCGTCACCTTGAGACCGGAAATCATCCAGTCCAGGTACGTCTCGTTCTGCGCGGCCTGCTCGAGGAACACTCCCCAGTGAAAAATGTAATCCATAGTGCGTCCTTCAAAAAGAAACGGAAGGACTTCTCCTTCCGTTTCGCACTGCTCCGATCACAGGGATCAGTCGAGTGCCTTGTCGTTCGGGTTCTTGAAGAGCGCCTTCATGTCGTCGGACAGCGGGAAGTCCAGGTTCAGGCCCTTCGGCGGTACCGGTTGCATGAACCACTTGGTGTACATCGTGTTGATCGATCCGTCCTTCATCAGGCCGGCGATCACGGTGTCCGTCACCTTCTTGAACGGGGCATCATCCTTGCGGATCATGCAGCCGTACGACTCGCGCGACTGCGGCTTGCCCACGACGATCCAGTCGGCCGGGTTCTTCGCCTTGGCGCGTTCGCCGAAGAGCAGCGCGTCGTCCATCATGAACGCCACGGCACGGCCCGATTCCAGCGTCAGGAACGACTGGCCATGGTCCTTGGTGCTGATGATGTTGGCGCCCAGCTTCTGGTC
This sequence comes from Cupriavidus sp. 10L45, assembly GCF_056395225.1. NCBI lineage: Bacteria > Pseudomonadati > Pseudomonadota > Betaproteobacteria > Burkholderiales > Burkholderiaceae > Cupriavidus > Cupriavidus sp. 10L45. The sequence goes on along the minus strand of NZ_JBFTJC010000013.1, from coordinate 75,309 downwards.
GTCGTTCATCTTGCGCAGCAGGCGCTCGGACGTCGTGCCAGCGGTGGTGACCACGTTCTTGCCCTTCAGGTCAGACCAGTCCTTGATGCCGCCATCCTTCTTCACCATGATGCGGGTGCCGATGATGAAGATGCTGTTCGAGAACGAGGCCTGCTTCTGGCGTTCCAGGTTATTGGTCGTGGAACCGCACTCGATGTCGATCGTGCCGTTCTGCAGCAGCGTGATCCGGTTCTGCGAGGTGATCGGGATTTCCTTGACCTGCAGGTTCGGCAGCTTCAGCTGGTCCTTCACGGCTTCCACGATCTTCATATTGATATCGTAGGAATAGCCCACCTGGCGCACGCCGCCAAGGTTGTAGTTGAACGGAATCGAGGAATCCCGCACACCCAGCGTAATGACACCCGTGTCCTTGATCTTCTGCAGCGTGCCCGTCAGCGGCTCTGCAGCCTGCGCGGTACCGCACAGAATACCCGCAGCAACCGCCAGGCTAGCCAGCTTGGCTACATTCATAACATCTCCTTGACCATGAAGAGAAAGGCGGGACTCTAGCAAAAAAACGCCCCACCGGCGAAACAGTATTGCTTAGCTCGTGACCCAAGACAACGGGTTTTTCCCCTAACTGGTGCCAGTTCAGGCATGGTTGCGCGGCATTGCGCCAAAATGCGACACAACTGCAATGATTCAGACAACAAAAAACGCGGCAGCCGGAAAACTCCGGCCGCCGCGTCCTTTCATGTCCGGGGAAAGGATGGATGCTGCGTCGCAACATCCATCCGCCCCTTTCATTGCCCGTTTCAATCAGGGATACAGGCCGCGCATCTCGCGCGCCTGCAGGATTCGCGTACAAGCAACGATAAACGCAGCCGTCCGCAGCGTGACCTTATTGTCCTGGGCCACCTGCCAGATCGCCCGGAAGGCCTCTTGCATGATTCGTACCAGGCGCTCGTTGATCTCCTCCTCGGTCCAGAAGAAGCTCGAGAAATCCTGCACCCATTCGAAGTAGGACACGGTCACGCCGCCGGCATTGGCGATGACGTCCGGGCAGACCAGGATGTTGCGCTCGCGCAGGATGTCGTCCGCCTGGGGCGTGGTCGGGCCGTTGGCGCCCTCGATCACCAGCTTGGCCGTAATCTTGGGCGCGTTGGCGGCCGTGATCTGGCCTTCCAGTGCGGCCGGGATCAGGATGTCGCACTCGACTTCCCAGAACCGCTCGGTGGTCAGCACTTCGCCCTGGAAGCCTTCGATCGTGCCGCTGTGCGACGCGTATTCCATCATCGCCGGCACATCGAGCCCGGCCGGGTTGTACAGCGTGGTGCGGTGGTCCTGCACGGCCACCACCTTGGCGCCAGCCTCGTGGAACAGCTTGGCCGCCACGGCGCCTACATTGCCGAAGCCCTGCACGGCCACGCGCGCGCCCTTGATGTCCATGCCGAGGTTGCGGGCGGCTTCCTTGCCGACCACGAACACGCCGCGGCCGGTCGCCTCGTGACGGCCCAGCGAGCCGCCCAGCGAGATCGGCTTGCCGGTCACCACGCCGGTGGCCGTGCTGCCCGAGTTCATCGAGTAGGTATCCATCATCCAGGCCATGACCTGGGCGTTGGTGTTCACGTCCGGCGCCGGAATGTCCTTGGTCGGGCCGATGATCAGGTTGATTTCACTGGTGTAGCGGCGCGTCAGGCGTTCCAGTTCGGCCGTGGAGAGCGTGCGCGGATCCACGCGGATGCCGCCCTTTGCACCACCATAGGGCACGTTGACGGCAGCGTTCTTGACCGACATCCACGCGGACAGGGCCATCACCTCGGACAGCGTCACGTCCTGGTGGAAACGCACGCCACCCTTGCCCGGGCCGCGCGAGAGGTTGTGCTGCACGCGATAGCCCTCGTAGTGGGCGATGGTGCCGTTGTCCAGCTCGATGGGCACGTCCACGATCAGCGCGCGCTTGGGGCGCTTCAGCGTTTCCACCCAGCGGGCCAGCGAACCCAGGTAGGGCGTGACACGGTCAACCTGCTGGAGGTAGATGCCCCAGGGCCCGAGCGCGTCGGCGTTCAGGTACGAAGGCAGGATGTGGGAGGCGATGGACGGCTTGGACGGTGCTGCGGAAGACATCGTTGAGTTCCGAGTGAAGGTGACACGCAGAATATCGGCGCCTCCACATCGGAATCCAATGCCGTTTGCTCATCCCGCCCTGCAGCATTATGCAAGATGCGCATAACCTTGCGCCCGACCCCTCAGGCTTGCGTCGTCAACGCAGCCCAGACCTTGTCCACCAGCTGGCGCTTGCGCCGGCTCTGCCCGCTGCGGCGGTCGTTGCCGACATCGGTGGGCCGTTCGCGGTAGAGCCGGATCTCCATGTCGATGGACTGCGGCAGCCCGCGCGCGGCCTCGGCCCGCACCAGCCGGCCTGCGTGCACGTCGTCCCGCACCGCGCTCTCGGGCAGGAAAGCCATGCCGTGGCCGGCCAGCGCCATGACCTTGAGCGCCTCGGCCATATCGGTCTCGTAGCATTTGTCGAGCTTGAGGATGTCCGGCGACTCGGACAGCAGCATGTCCACCATCCGTCCCAGGAACGCATTGGGCGTGTAGCTGAGGAACGGCACCGGCTTCTTGTCGCTGCCGGGCAGCCGGAACACGGGCCGGCCAGTGCTGTCGGGCACGCTGTAGGGCGACAGCCGCTCGGTGCCGAGCACGAGCATGTCGTAGTGGGCCGGATCCAGCTGGATGGCCTGGCGCGGGTGGTGGTAGACCATGACGAGGTCGCAGCCGCCCTCCACCAGCATCAGCACGGCATCGTGGACGTTCAGCGCGCGCAGCCGGCAGGGCAGCGTGCCGACCTTGCGCTCCACGCCCTTGAGCCATTCCGGGAAGAAGGTCAGCGACAGCGTGTGCGGCACCGCGAATTCCAGCACCTGGGCGTTGGCCGAGCGCTGGCCGCGCATTAGCGCCCGGGTTTCGCTGACCTGGGCCAGCATGGCCAGCGCCTGCTCGTAGAACACCTTTCCGGCGTCGGTCAGAGTGGTCGGGTAGCTCGATCGGTCGATCAGTTCGGTGCCCACCCACGCCTCGAGCGACTGGATACGCCGCGAGAACGCCGGTTGCGTGACATGCCGCAGCTCCGCCGAGCGCGAAAAGCTGTGCGTCTCGGCCAGGCTGACGAAGTCTTCAAGCCATTTGATTTCCATGGCGCGGATTATCGCTTGCCGGCCATCGGGCTGCACGATGAGCAAATCTATTCCAATTTCTTGAATATTTTTGGAACAGGATTACGATTGGAGCGAGATTTGGACGACAAATTGGATATCCTTGCTCAGGGGGGCCGACTAAGATGAATGGGATACCATCCTGCCCCCGCAACCGCCATGCAACCATCTGTCCTCCCTTCGTCCTTTTCCACGCTCGCCACCGGCATGGAAGCCACGCTCGCCCAGAGCGCGCGGATGGTGGCGGCGCACGTGGCGGCCAGCCTGCCGGACGCCGACACGCTGCTCGCCAGCCTGCCGCCGGGCGCGCTCGAAGGCAGTCCGGACCGCTATACGCGGCACCTGGTCCATGCCGATCCCTTCGAACGGTTCTCGGTCATGGTGCTGGTCTGGCGGCCGGGGCAGTTCAGCCCCGTCCACGGCCATCGCACCTGGTGCGCCTACCGCGTGCTGCGCGGCACGCTGGCCGAGCGCCACTACCGCTGGAACCCGGAGGACCGCACCGCATCTCAGGTCAACGCGGTCACCCGCGAGGCCGGCGACACTTTCAGCGTGCCGGCCGGCCTGCGGCACATCCACGCGCTGGGCAATGCCAGCGACGCCGTGGCGGTGTCGCTCCATATCTACGGCGTGGACCAGGACCGCATCGCCACCGGCGTGAACCTGCTGGTGGATACCATCGTCAGTTGAGGATTCATGGACCGCTATGACCGCCAGATCCTGGAGATCCTCCAGGAAGACGCCACCGTGCCCGTCGCCGATATCGGCGAGCAGGTCGGCCTCACGTCCACGCCGTGCTGGCGGCGGGTGCAGAAGCTCGAGGAATCGGGCGTGATCCGCAAGCGCGTGGCGCTGCTGGATGCCGGCAAGCTCAATGTGGGCGTGACCGTCTTCGTGTCGATCCGGACCAACCAGCACAACGTGAAATGGCTCAAGGCCTTCCACGGGCTGGTGGCGTCGATCCCCGAAGTGACCGAGTTCTACCGCATGGCCGGCGACACGGACTACCTGCTGCGCGTGGTGGTGCCCGATATCGCCGCCTACGACGCCGTGTACAAGAAGCTGATCCAGGGCGCGGAACTGGCCGATGTCAGCTCCAGCTTCGCGATGGAACAAATCAAGTACACGACGGCGCTACCGCTGGACTACGCCTGAGCGGCGCCTGCGGGGCGCATCAGCCCCGGTGCGCCCAGCCCGTCATGCGCTTTTCCAGTACCGCGAACAGCTCGTACATCCCCATCGCCATCACGGCGATGACGACCAGCCCCGCAAACGCCAGCGGCATCTTCATCGCCGAGCCGGCCGACACCAGCAGGTAGCCGATGCCCTCGTTCGCGGCGCTCATCTCGGACACCGTCGTGCCGACGAAGGCCAGCGTGATGGCCACCTTCAGCGAGGCGAAGAAGAACGGCATCGCGCGCGGCAGGCCCACCTTGAGCAGCACGTCGCGCCGCTTGGCGCCAAGCACGCGCAGCACATCCTCAAGCTCCGGCTCCAGCGTGGCCAGCCCGGTGGCGATGTTGACCATGATCGGGAAGAACGAGATCAGGAACGCCGTCAGGATGGCCGGCCCGGCGCCCAGCCCGAACCAGACCACGAGGATCGGCACGAAGGCGGCCTTGGGCAGCGCGTTGAAGGCGGTCATCAGCGGGTAGGTGGCCGCGTAGGCCAGCTTCGACGAGCCCATCAGCAGGCCCAGCACCACACCGACGCCAATCGCCAGCCCAAAACCAACCATCGTGGTCCAGAACGTGCGCCAGGCATGGCCGGCGATCACGCCGCTGTACTCGGTCAGCGAGGCGACGATGGCCGACGGGCTCGGCAGGATGAAATCGGAGATCTGGAAAGCGAGGCACGCGCCCTGCCAGACCATCAGGAAAGCCCCCAGCAGGAGCCACGGCGCCACGCGCTGCACGCGCTTTGCCTGGGTGGAAGTCATGGTTGCCATGGTGTGGATCGCTTCTTATTGCTGGCGGACGTGGCCGATCTTCTCGCGCAACTCGTGCACGCGTTCGGCGAACGGTTCGGAATAGGTGACGTCGAGCGCGCGCGGACGCGGCAGGTCGATCTCCTTGCGCAACAGGATACGGCCCGGGCGGGCGCTCATCACGTAGACCGTGTCGGCCAGGAACACGGCCTCGCGCAGGTCGTGCGTGACGAGGATGACGTTGAAGCGCTGGGCCTGCCAGAGGTCGCGCAGCACGCACCAGAGTTCCTCGCGCGTGAAGGCGTCGAGCGCGCCGAACGGCTCGTCCAGCAGCAGCATGCGCGGCTGGTGGATCAGCGCGCGGCAGATCGACGCGCGCTGCTGCATCCCGCCGGACAGCTGCCACGGGAACTTGTCCTCGTAGCCCGCGAGGCCGACGGTCTTGAGCAGGTCGCGCGCCCGGGCCTCGTACTCCTTGCGCTTGGCGCGCATGGTGGAGCGGTACGGCTCGACGATCTCCAGCGGCAGCATCACGTTGTCGAGCGTGGTGCGCCACGGCAGCAGCGTCGGCGCCTGGAAGGCCATGCCGACCTGCTTGAGCGGGCCGTTCACCTTCTCGCCCGCGATGCTGACCACGCCGCGCGTGGCCGGCCGCAGCCCGGTGGCCAGCTTCATGAAGGTGGACTTGCCGCAGCCGGACGGCCCGACGATGGCGATGAACTCGCCCTGCGCCGCCTGCAGCGAGATGTCCTCCACGGCGAACTCGCCACGCCGCGCCAGCTCGTCGTCATAGGCGAGCCAGACACGGTTGAAATCGACGAACGGCTTCGGGGGAGCCAGGGTGGCCTCCGTGACCCCGCTGGCCGCCCCGCCCGAGGCGGGGGACAGGCTTTCTCGCGCCATCATCATCGCAGGACGTCCAGTTCGGCGGCAGAAGGCAGGTAGGCGTCGGTCCAGAGCGTGTCCGGGTTGATCCGGCCCTTGGTGCCGAAGGCATCGGCCACCTGCGACGCCATCAGCGAGAGGCGCGGCTTGCTCACGCGGCCGAAGCCCTCGGCCTTGGCATCGGGCGACTTCACCACGCTGTCCAGCGCCAGCTTCAGGCGGCGCACCTCCAGCTTCTCGTCGATGATGCCGTCACGGGCCTTCACGGCCTTGATGCCTTCCTCGGGATGCGCGATCACGTCGCGCGCGGACTTGGAGAACGCGCGCAGGAACGCCTTGACCGTCTCCGGGTTGCTCTTCAGGAACTGCTCGGAGGCGATGATGGCGTTGCCGTACAGCTTCACGCCGAACTGCGGGTACGGCAGGACGACGATGTCCTCATCCTTCACACCACGCGCGTTCAGGTTCAGGATCGACGTGAACGAGAAGCCGGTGATGGCGTCCAGGTCGCCGCGCGTGAGCATGGTCTCGCGCAGCGTGGGGTCCATCGCCTGCCAGTTGAACGACTGTGCCTGGAGGCCATTGGCCTTGGCGAAGATCGGGAAGGCGCGGCGGCCGGCATCGAACACCGGGGCGCCGAGCTTCTTGCCGGCCAGGTCCTTGGGCGCGCGGATGCCGGACTTCTTCAGCGCCAGCACGGCGGCCGGCGTGTTGTTGTAGACCATCATCACGGCCACCGGCTTGTTCTTGGCGTCCGGGTTATTGCCGTAGAACTCCATCACCGAGGCCAGGTCGGCGAAGCCCATGTCGTAGGTGCCGGAGGCCACGCGGTTGACCACGTTGCCCGAGCCGTTGCCAGCGTCGATGGACACGTCGAGCTTCTCCGCCTTGTAGTAGCCCTTCTGCTCGCCCAGCAGGAACAGCGCGGACGGGCCCTCGAAACGCCAGTCGAGCTGGAAGCGGACCTTGGTGGCGGCTTGCGCCTGAGCGGTGCCTGCACAGAGTGTCGACAGCACCATGGTGGTGCCCAATGCGGTACACAGCTTCAGCAGATGACGGCGCGCGGCGAATTGCGGCATGAACCTTCTCCAGTTGTTGATCTCTCCTGGGAAGGCTTTTCGCAAGGCGCGTGCCAGCTTTTCACATGGGTGTCATGCCCCGATCCGGGGCATGCGCGCCGTGCATTGACGAACCATGATTGTGCGCGGCGCTCTGTGGGACGGGGTTGCCGACAGCGATTGTCGACAATCCCAAGCCAATCTCAGGCGTCCTGCGTGGCGTCGCCGACGTCGATGGCGAGCACGTCGGACGGCGACGCCGCCTCCACCGCCCCCTCCGCCGCGCTGCGCGCCTGAATCAGCCACATCTCCGCGTAGCGGCCGTTGGCGCGCATCAGCTCGGCATGCGTGCCGCGCTCGACGATGCGGCCGTGATCCATCACCAGGATCTGGTCGGCGTGGACCACGGTGGAGAGCCGGTGGGCGATCAGCAGCGTGGTGCGGTTTTGCGCCAGCCGCATCAGTTCGGCCTGGATGGCCTGCTCGGTGCGCGAATCAAGCGCCGAGGTGGCTTCGTCGAACACCAGGATCGGCGGATTCTTGAGCAGCGTGCGGGCGATGGCCACGCGCTGTTTCTCGCCGCCGGACAGCTTCAGGCCGCGCTCGCCCACCGGGGTGTCGTAGCCCTGCGGCAGTTCGCGGATGAAGGTGTCGATCTGGGCCGCGCGCGCGGCTTCGATGACCTCGTCGCGCGTGGCCTCCGGCCGGCCGTAGGCGATGTTGTAGTAGATGCTGTCGTTGAACAGCACGGTGTCCTGCGGCACGATGCCGATCGACGCCCGCAGGCTCGACTGGCGCACGTTGCGGATGTCCTGGCCATCGACCTCGATCCCGCCGCGGGACACGTCGTAGAAGCGGAACAGCAGCCGCGCCAGCGTGGACTTGCCCGAGCCGCTGTGGCCGACCACGGCGGTGGTCGTCCCGGCGGCGATGGTGAAATCGACGTCGTCCAGGATCACCCGGTTGCTCTCGTAGCCGAATCCCACATGGCGGAAGCGCACCTCGGCGCCGCGCACCTGGAGCGGGAGCGCCCCGGGCGTGTCGGCCACCTCCTGGTTCGTGCCGAGCAGGACGAACATGCGGTCCATGTCGGTCGTCGACTGCTTGATCTCGCGGTAGATCACGCCGAGGAAGTTCAGCGGGATATAGAGCTGGATCATCAGCGTGTTCACCAGCACAAGGTCGCCAAGCGTCAGCGTGCCGGCCGCCACGCCCACCGTGGCGCGCCACAGGATCAGGATCAGCCCCAGGGCGATGATGGTCTGCTGGCCGAAGTTCAGGAACGACAGCGAGTTCTGCGAGCGGATCGCGGCGGTGCGGTAGGTGCGCAGGTTCTCGTCGTAGCGGTGGGCCTCGTATTCCTCGTTGCCGAAGTACTTCACGGTCTCGAAGTTCAGCAGCGAGTCGATCGCCTTCTGGTTGGCGCGCGAGTCCAGCTCGTTCATCTTGCGCCGGAAGTGCGTGCGCCACTCGGTCACGACGATGGTGAACACGATGTAGCCGACCAGCGCGCAGGTGGTGATCGCCGCGAACCAGATGTCGTAGCGGACCACGAAGAAGCCGATCACCAGCGACATCTCCACCAGCGTGGGCAGGATGCTGTACAGCGAGTACGAGATCAGGGACTGGATGCCGCGCGTGCCGCGCTCGATGTCGCGGCTCATGCCGCCGGTCTGCCGGTCCAGGTGGAAGCGCAGCGACAGCGCGTGCAGATGGCGGAAGACCTGCAGCGCGATCTCGCGCACCGCGCTCTGCGTCACCTTCGAAAAGAGGATCTCCCGCAACTCGGTGAACAGCGTGCCCGAGAGCCGCAGCACCCCGTAGGCGACGATCAGGCCGACCGGCACCACGAGCAGCGCGGCGGTATCGCCGGGGGCGATGTTCATGCTGTCGATCAGCTTCTTCATCAGCACCGGCACGCCGAGGTTGGCCACCTTGGCCGCCACCAGGCAGGTCAGCGCCAGCATCACGCGCCACTTGTAGTGCCAGACGTAGGGCAGCAGGTTACGGACGGTCTGCCAGTCGCTGCGGGGCTTGCCGCCGGCGGGGAACAGCGATTTGGCCGATTCGGGGGGGGAATCGGCGGACGTGGAGTAGCGGCGCATACGTTAGAATTCTTGCCAATGCCGCGATTGTCGCAGAGATCGCACATCCCGGCAGGCCATGACATTCCCCCGCACCCCGCCTTACCTTCCTGCCGATATGAACCATCCTGCCCCGCTCTCCGAACTGCCTGCCGGCAAGAACCCCGCTCTCCGCGTGGTGCCGATGCCCGCCGACGCCAATGTGCATGGCGATGTGTTCGGCGGCTGGATCATGTCCCAGGTGGACATCGCCGGTTCGATCCCGGCGGTGGAGCGCGCCCAGGGCCGCGTCGCCACGGTGGCCGTGAACTCGTTCCTGTTCAAGCACCCGGTGATGGTGGGCGATCTGGTGAGCTTCTATGCCGATATCGTCAAGACCGGCCGGACCTCGATCACCGTGTCGGTGGAGGTCTACGCGCAACGCATGCGCCACAGCCACGAATGCGTGAAGGTGACGGAGGCCACGCTGACCTACGTGGCCACCGACGATACGCGGCAGCCGAGAACCCTCCCGACCGCCTGAAGCGCCAACGCTCGCGTCTTAGCTGAACTTCGAGAAATCGGGCTTGCGCTTCTCGAAGAACGCCGAGAACGCCTCTTTCGCTTCCGGCGCCACCAGCATGCGCCGGAACACCTCGCCCTCCTCGCCCATCTTCTTCTCGACGGCTGCCACGTCGTCGCCCTTCATGAGCCGCTTGGTCTCGCGCAGCGACGACGCCGGCAGCGCGGCCAGCTTGGCCGCCTGCTGGCGCACGTAGTCCTGCAATTCGGCCACCGGCAGCACCTTGGTCACCAGACCCATCGCCAGCGCCTCCTGCGCGCTGAACGCCTCGCCCAGCATCAGCTTCTCGGCAGCGCGCTGATAGCCGACCAGACGCGGGAGCAGCAGGCTCGACGCCGCCTCCGGGCACAGGCCGAGCTGCGCGAACGGCAGGGACAGCTTCGCCGTGTCCGAGGCGTAGACGAGATCGCAATGCAGCAGCAGCGTCGTGCCGATGCCCACCGCCGCGCCACTGACCGCCGCCACCACGGGCTTGCTCGCGTGGCTGATCGCATGCAGGAACTGGAACACCGGCGCCGGCGTGCCATCCGCGCCGTGCGACGGCGGGCGCTTCATGAAGTCCTCGAGGTCGTTGCCGGCGGTGAAGATCTCCGGCTTGCCCTCGATCACGATCACACGCACGGCGGCGTCAGTCTCCGCCGCGCGCAGCGCATCGGCCATGGTCTGGTACATCGCGGCCGTGATCGCATTCTTCTTGTCGATGCGGTCGAAGCCGATGGTCAGGATGCCCTGGTCGATTCGTGTGGCAATGCTCATGTCAAACCTCGTCTGTCTCGTCTAGCTCATTGGGATGCCGCTCATACGAACGGTGGCGGCACTTCGGAAAGGTAACCGATGCTGAACGCGCCGGCGCCGATGTTCAGCGCCACGGTCAGGCTCATCGGGGCCAGCATCAGCTCCACGCCGGCGCGCTCGGCCGTGGCGGCCAGCGACTGCCACGCGGGCCACGCGCGCACTTCGTCGATATTGCCGGCATAGGCCACCGAGATGTCCGGCGTCAGCAGGCAGCCGGCCCGCACGCAGCTCTCGGCATGAGCCAGCAGCCGGCGGATGCCGTCCTCCTGTCCGCGCGCCTTGGCAATCGCCTCGGTCTCGCCCTGGTGCATGCGGATGATCGGGCGGATGTTGAACGCATTGCCCAGCATGTAGCGGCCCCAGGTGATGCTGTTCTCGCCCTTCTGCTTGGCGCGCGTATACATATAGAGCAGCTCGTTCGGCACCATGATCATGTGGGCGGCGTCGCGCAGGCGGGTCTCCACGGCATGGGAGATCGCCGCGGCGTCACCGCCGTGGCCCAGCATGCGGGCCACCTCGCGCACGATCAGCGCCTGGCCCGGGCCGATGGCGCCGGTGTCGATCACGGTCAGGTCGAACAGGCCGCTGCGCCCGGCGTCCTTGCGCAGCTTGAAGCTGCGCGCCACGGTGCCGACCACGGCGCCGGTGGCGTTCGCGTAGAACTTGCTGCGCGTGCTGGCAATCGTCAGCAGGATGGCACGGTCGCAGCCGGCCACCACATGCTTGAGCAGATGGTCTTCCAGCTCGCGTTCGAGCAGGGGGATCGATTCGGCGTAGTGGTCCTGCTTGCCGACCAGGTACTGCTGGTACAGGTCGGGCAGCGCGGCTTCGTCGCGGGTGTCGACCACGAAGCGGTCGCCAGCGCGAATCCGGAAAGGGATGGTATGGACGCCCAGCGCGTCCATCATTGCGCGCGGCATGTCGCATGCCGCGTCGGCCAGAATAGCTGTCTCCTGCATATTATTGTGTTCCTCCGTATCAAGCGTTTCAGTGTGTGGCTTCTCCGTTCCATCGCACTACGTTCTTCACCTGATCAGAGGGTTCGGGACAGCCCACCCGCCGGGCTGTCCCGGTGGCGCGCTGCCCCTGGCGCGTTTAAACGCGCTCGAAGATACCGGCGGCGCCCATGCCCGTGCCGACGCACATGGTCACCATGCCGTATTTGAGGTTGTGGCGACGCAGCGCGTGCACCACGGTGGCCGAGCGGATCGCGCCCGTGGCACCGAGCGGGTGGCCCAGCGCAATCGCGCCGCCCATCCGGTTGACCTTGGCCGGGTCCAGCGCCAGGTCACGCATCACCGCCAGCGACTGCGCGGCGAAGGCCTCGTTCAGTTCGATCCAGTCGATCTGGTCCTGCGTCAGCCCCGCAGCCTTCAGCGCGGCCGGAATCGCTTCCTTCGGACCAATCCCCATGATCTCGGGCGGCACGCCGCGCACCGCGAACGACACGAAGCGGGCCAGCGGCACGAGATTGAACTGCTTGAGGATCTTTTCCGAGACAAGGATCAGCGCGCCGGCGCCGTCCGACGTCTGCGAACTATTGCCGGCCGTCACGCTGCCCTTGTTGGCGAACACCGGGCGCAGCTTGGCCAGGCCTTCCAGCGACGTGTCGGGGCGCGGACCCTCGTCCAGCGAGATAGTACGCGTCTTGACGCCGACCTGACCAGTGGCGAGGTCCGGGAACTTCTCGGTTACCTCGATTGGGGTAATTTCGTCGGCGAACTCCCCGGCCTGCTGCGCGGCCATCGCCTTCTGGTGCGACGCCAGCGAGAACGCGTCCTGATCCTCGCGGCTGACCTGCCACTGGGTCGCCACCTTCTCGGCGGTCAGGCCCATGCCGTAGGCGATGCCGACGTTCTCATCGCGCGTGAAGATCGACGGCGACATCGACGGCGTGTTGCCCATCATCGGCACCATGCTCATCGATTCCACGCCGGCGGCGATCATCACGTCCGACTCGCCCACGCGGATGCGGTCCGCGGCCATCGCCACGGCCGACACGCCCGAGGCGCAGAAGCGGTTCACGGTGATGCCGCCCACGGTGTTTGGCAGGCCCGAGAGCAGCGCGCCGATGCGCGCCACGTTCAGGCCCTGCTGGGCTTCGGGGATGGCGCAGCCCACGATGGCGTCTTCGATCAGCGCCGGATCGAGATTGGGCACCTGCGCCACGGCAGCGCGCAGGATCATGGCGAGCAGGTCGTCAGGCCGGGTGTTCCGGAACGCGCCCTTGGGGGCCTTGCCGATGGGCGAACGGGTGGCCGCGACGATGTAGGCGTCTTGCAGTTGTTTCATGATGTCGGTTCCTATTCTGGCCTGTTAGTTGCGCACCGGCTTGCCGGTCTGCAGCATGCCCATGATGCGCTCCTGCGTCTTGCCCGTGCCGAGCAGCTCGATGAACGCGCGGCGCTCCAGCGCCAGCAGCCAGTCCTCGCTGACCAGCGAGCCGGCTTCCACGTCGCCGCCGCACACGGCCTCGGCGATACGCGTGGCGATCAGGAAATCGTGGGCCGAGATAAAGTTGCCGTCGCGCATGTTGACCAGCGACGCCTGGATGGTGGCGATGCCCGAGCGGCCCGCCACCGGCACCAGCGCGCCGGGCACCGGGGCGCGGTAGCCGGCGTTGGCCAGCGCGCGCACTTCGCTCTGCGCCACGTACAGCAGTTCGTGGACGTTGAAGACGATGGTGTCAGTCGGTTGCAGATAGCCAATCTGCTGCGCATCGAGCGCCGAGGTGGACACCTTCGCCATCGCCGCCGCCTGGAAGCGGTTGGTCAGGAATTGCAGGTAGTTGGTGCTGCCCGCCGCCTGCGCCGCGCGCGCGGCAGCCAGTGCCGCCTCCTTGAGGCCGCCACCGGCCGGGACCAGGCCCACGCCCACTTCGACGAGGCCGATGTAGGTTTCGAGCGCGGCCACACGCTTGGCCGAATGGAGCATCAGCTCGCAGCCACCGCCGAGCGCGATGCCCGACGCCGCCGCCACCACCGGCACGGCCGAATACTTCACGCGCATCATGCCGTCCTGGAACTTCTTGACGAACGGCTCGATGCCCTTGGCGCCGCCCATCATGAACGCGGGCATGGCAGCTTCGAGGTTGGCGCCGGCCGAGAACGGACCGCCGGGCGCGCCCAGTTGCAGCGAGGTCGGCTGCCACACCACTAGACCCTTGTAGCCGGCTTCGGCCAGGTCGATGGCGCGCGTCAGGCCGTCGATGACATCCGGCCCGATCGTGTTCATCTTGCTCTTGAAGGACACCACCAGCACGTCGTCGGCGCCGGCGCTGGTCCAGATGCGCACGGCATCGTTCTCTTCGACAGTCTTGCCAGCCGTGCGCGGATCGGCCGCGTCGGTGCCGCGCAGCGCTGCGCGGAACACCTGGCGCTGGTACACCGGCAGTTCGGCGCGCTGGACGAACGAACTGGTCGCCGGCGACCACGAACCCTTGGCGCTATGCACGCCCTGGTTCTCGGCCACGGCACCGCTGAACACCCAGGCGGGCAACGCGGCGTTCGACAGCGCCTTGCCTGCATCGACATCTTCCTTGACCCACTCGGCCACCTGCTTCCAGCCGGCGGCCTGCCAGTCTTCGAACGGGCCCGAGTTCCAGCCGAAGCCCCAGCGGATGGCGAGGTCCACGTCCGCCGCCGAACCGGCGATCTGTTCGAGGTAGACGGCGATGTAGTGGAACACGTCGCGGAAGACGCTCCACAGGAACTGCGCCTGCGGGTTGGTCGATTCGCGCAGCAGCTTGATGCGCTCCGCCGGCTCCTTCTTGAGCATGCGGACCACGATCTCGTCGGCCTTCTTGCCCGACTCCACGTACTGGCCGGTCTTGGCGTCCAGCACCTTGATCGCCTTGCCTTCCTTCTTGTAGAAGCCGGCGCCGGTCTTCTGGCCCAGCGCGCCCGCATCGACCAGCCCCTTCAGCACGGTCGGCGTCTGGTAGACCGGTGCGAACGGGTCGTTGGTCAGGTTGTCCTGCATCGTCTTGATCACGTGCGCCATGGTGTCCAGGCCCACCACATCGGCGGTGCGGAACGTGGCGGACTTGGCGCGGCCCAGCTTGGAACCGGTCAGGTCATCGACGACATCGAACGGAATGCCGAACTTCTCGGCCTCGGCGAACACGGCCAGGATCGAGAAAATGCCGACGCGGTTGGCGATGAAGTTCGGCGTGTCCTTGGCGCGCACCACGCCCTTGCCGAGCGTGGTGGTCAGGAAGGCTTCCAGGCGGTCGAGGATCTCGGGCTGCGTGGTGGCCGTCGGAATCAGCTCCACCAGGTGCATGTAGCGCGGCGGGTTGAAGAAGTGCACGCCACAGAAGCGGGCCTTCAGGCCAGCGTCGAAGCCATCCGACAGCGCGGTGATCGACAGCCCCGAGGTATTGGTCGCGAAGATCGCATGCGGGGCGAGGTGCGGGGCCACCTTCTTGTAGAGGTCGTGCTTCCAGTCCATGCGCTCGGCGATGGCCTCGATCACCACGTCGCACTCGCCCAGCAGGGCGATGTCGTCCTCGTAGTTGGCGGCGCGGATCAGGCCGGCCTCGTCCTTGATGCCGAGCGGCGCGGGCGAGAGCTTCTTCAGGTTCTCGATGGCGCGCAGGGCGATGCCGTTCTTGGGGCCTTCCTTGGCGGGCAGGTCGAACAGCACCACGGGCACGCGGGCGTTGACCAGGTGGGCGGCAATCTGCGCCCCCATGACGCCGGCACCCAGCACGGCGACTTTCTTGACGATGAAATTGGACATGCGCGCTCCTCAGTCTGTGAGCGTTGAGAGGATGTGAGGTACGGGCAGGCGCGGCGGCGGATGGCCGCGCGCGCCTGCCGGCAAATCAGAACAGGTCGGCGTCCAGCGCCATCAGCGTGGCCGAGCCGGCGCGCGCCTTGCGGATCTCCGCGGCGGTTTCCGGCAGCAGCTTGGCGAAGTAAAACCGCGCCGTGGCCAGCTTGCTGGTGTAGAACTTGTCGCCGCTGCCCTCCTTCTCGAGCGCGAGCTTGGCCATGCGGGCCCAGAAGTACGAGAACACCAGGTGCCCCACCACGCGCAGGTACGGCACGGCGGCCGCGCCCACTTCGTCCGGGTTGCCCATGGCCTTCATGCCGATTTCCATGGTCAGCTTCTGCACCTTGTCGCCGATGTCGGCCAGCGGGTTGACGAACTCCTGCATCGCCTCGTTGGTGCCCTCTTCCTCGACGAAGTCCTGCACGATCTTGCCGAACGCCTTCAGCTTGGCGCCCATGTCGCCCAGGATCTTGCGGCCCAGCAGGTCCAGCGCCTGGATCGTGTTGGTGCCTTCGTAGATCATGTTGATGCGGGCGTCGCGCACGTACTGCTCCATGCCCCATTCGGCGATGTAGCCGTGGCCGCCGAACACCTGCATGCCCTCGTTGGTCGAGGTGAACGCGTTGTCGGTCAGGAAGGCCTTGATCACCGGCGTCAGCAGCGCCACGAGGTCGCCGGCTTCCTTGCGCACGGCGGCGTCGGGGTGCGACAGCTCGCGGTCGATCTGCAGCGCGGTCCAGTAGCTGAACGCGCGGCCGCCTTCGACGTAGGCCTTCTGCGTCAGCAGCATGCGGCGCACGTCCGGGTGCACGATGATCGGATCGGCCGGCTTCTCCGGCGCCTTCGGGCCGGTCAGCGCGCGCATCTGCAGACGGTCCTTGGCGTAGGCCAGCGAGTTCTGGTACGCCACCTCGGTCAGGCCCAGGCCCTGGGCGCCCACGCCCAGGCGCGCGGCGTTCATCATCACGAACATCGCGTTCAGGCCCTTGTTCGCCTCGCCCACGAGCCAGCCCCGCGCGCCGTCCAGGTTCATCACGCAGGTGGCGTTGCCGTGGATGCCCATCTTGTGTTCGATGGAGCCGCACTTGATGCCGTTGCGCTCGCCCGGGTTGCCGCTGGCATCGGGGATGAACTTCGGTACCACGAACAGCGAGATGCCCTTGGTGCCTTGCGGGGCGTCCGGCAGGCGGGCCAGCACCAGGTGAATGATGTTCTCGGCCAGGTCGTGCTCGCCGGCCGAGATGAAGATCTTCGTGCCCGAGATCAGGTAGGAGCCATCGGCCTGCGGCTCGGCCTTGCTGCGCAGCATGCCGAGGTCGGTGCCGCAATGCGGCTCGGTCAGGCACATCGTGCCGGTCCACACGCCGGACACCAGCTTGGGCACGTAGGTCTGCTTCAGCTCCGGCGTGCCGTGGGCATGCAGCGCCTCATAGGCGCCGTGCGAGAGGCCCGGGTACATCGTCCACGCCTGGCCGGCCGAGTTCAGCATCTCGTACAGCGCGTTGTTGATGATGATGGGCAGGCCCTGGCCGCCGAACTCGGGGTCGCAGGCCAGCGCCGGCCAGCCGGCTTCGACGTACTGCTGGTAGGCCTCCTTGAAGCCCTTGGGCGCGCGGACCACGCCGTCGCCCTCGTAGGTGCAGCCCTCGCGGTCGCCGGGCTGGTTCAGCGGGAAGACCACGTCGGCGCAGAACTTGCCGGCTTCCTCGATAACCTGGTTGATGGTGTCCGCGTCGATGTCGGCGTGCGTCGGCATCGCCTTGAGTTCGGCTTCTGCGCCGAGCAGTTCATGGAGCACGAACTGCATGTCGCGCAACGGTGCGGTGTACTGGCCCATCAAAAACTCCTTGGAGGTTTGCGATGCCGCCACACGCACGCGCCGCGCCGCCTGCAGGGAGGGGGCGAGACCGTTGCCGGGGGCGGCGTCAGGTTCGGTAAGACTGAATCAGTTTGTTGAGCGCGACCATGGCAAGTTCGGCGCTGTCCGGCAGGCGCAGGAAACGGGCGTCGTGATGCAAGCCTAGTTCAAGGCTGTACATCTCGAACAGCATCGTGCGCGGATCGCAGTCCGCGCGCAGGTGCCCCTCTTCCTTGGCCTGGTCGATCGCGCGCATCAGCGCGGCCCGCCAGATCGTGACGCTCTTGACCAGCTCGTCACGCACCGGGCTTTCCGCGCGATCGTCGTACTCGACCGCCCCGCTGATGTAGATGCAGCCCGTGGTCACTTCCTGGATGCGCTTTTCCATCCAGCGCCGCACCATCGACCACAGGCGCGGCAGACCGCGTGGCTCGTGCAGCGAGGGGTAGAACACCTCCTGCTCGAACCGGCGGTGATACTCGCGCACCACTTCCACCTGCAGGTCCTCGCGCGAACCGAAATGCGCGAATACGCCGCTCTTGCTCATCTGCATGCGTTCCGCGAGGAGGCCGATGGTCAGCCCTTCCAGCCCGTCGCGGGACGACAATTCCAGTGCGGCATCGAGAATCGCCACGCGCGTCATCTCACCCTTGCGCAAGGGCGCGGGTGCGGCGGCGGATTCAAGACGGACTGACTGGTGTCGCATGGTGTTCTCTCCGTTCTCGCAGCGCACTTCCCGGGCGCTGCCTATGACCTGACTTTGCTTTGAACCTGGCATTGCGGCTGCCGTAAAGCCGTGGCAAGTCGCGAATGCACGCAGTCTAAGCCAAAAAAGAACGGTCGTTCAGATTATTCTGGCGAGGCCGTTTGGCATCAAGCAATTAATTAGACCGGGGTTTCTAAACAGACGGTGCGGGCCCTGCGTTGACCACGCATTGCAGCAACGGCTTAAAACCGCACGGCACCAGCGCGCGCGGGATGGCGCGTGCGGCAGGGCAGCATGGTAACGCCACGCGCGCGGCCATGCGTCGAGGCATTCAGTACCGCCCCGTCACCCCGGCGATGACGACGCCGACGCGCAACACATAGTAGGCCGCCCAGTTGGCAAACCGCCGCAGGCGCGGCAGGCCCGCGTGCGCCTCCGGCACCACGCGCGCGCTGCGCTGCGCCATGGCCCGTTCCAGGTGCCCGCGCAGGTCGTTCGCGAAGTGGGTGTCGTAGACGGCCACGTTGGCCTCGCGCGCCAGCAGCAGGCTGAACGGGTCCATATTGCTCGAGCCGACCGTCGCCCAGGTATCGTCGACCACGGCGACCTTCGCGTGCAGGAAGCTCGCCTCGTATTCGTAGATCTCCACGCCCGCCTCGAGCAGCGTGGCGTAGAGCGCGTGCGTGGCGAAATGCTGGAGCCGGTACTCGACCACCCCCTGGAGCAGCAGCCGCACCCGCACGCCGCGCTCGCGGCAGGCCAGCAGCGCGCGGCGCATCTTGTGGCCCGGCAGGAAGTAGGCGTTGGCGAGGATCACGTCGTGCCGCGCCGCGCCCAGCGCGTAGAGGTACTCGCGCTCGATCGTGCGGCGGTTGCGCAGGTTGTCGCGCAGCAGCAACGCGGCCGGCACGCCGCCCGGCTGCACGTTGCGCCGCGCCTGGCGGGCGGCCGTGGTCAGCGTCTCCACCTCGGCGAAGGCCTCGGCGGTCTCGCGCAGGCCGCGGCGCTGGGCGATGCGGAACCAGAGCCGGGCCGACGCCAGCGCGATCTGCGCGACCAGCGGCCCGGATACCCGCACGGCGAAGTCGTAGCGTGGGCCGAGTTCGGGCAGGTCGAGCGGGCCGTGGTTGTGATCGTCGATGATATTGATGCCGCCGACGAACGCCACGCTGTCGTCGATCACGGCCATCTTGCGGTGGAGCCGGCGCAGGTGCCGGCGCGCCAGCTTGAACCCGCGCAGCGGCCGGTAGATCTCGAGCTTCACCCCGCCGGCCTGGAGGCGCAGTTGCAGGGCTTCGGGCATGTCGCCGGCGCCGAAGCCATCGACCACGAGCCGCACATCCACGCCACGCTGCGCCGCAGCGACCAGCGCCTCGGTCACGCGTTGACCGACCGCATCATCGGCATAGATGTAGGTCTCCAGCACGACGTGGCGCGTGGCCGTGCCGATGGCGGCGATCAGGGCGGGGAAGAAGGTTTCGCCATTGCGCAGCAGGTCCACCGCGTTGCCGGGCACCGGGCTGCCGCGCCGGCGGCCCCAGCGCAGCAGGGGCGCGCGGAGGTGGACGTCCGCGGGCGCCGCCTGGGGGATGGGCGGTGCCGGGGACTGGGGCGTCGAGGCGGGTGCGGGGCGGTCGACCCGGTCGTAGATCCGTGACATGGCTTGATTATCGGATAACGGGCGGCTCCTGCACATCGCCCGGGCCAACTCTGCTATTGTCGGGCCATTGTGTGGCGGAAAACGGAAAGTATTGTGAAGGTATTCGGCATCGCCGGTGCGTCGGGCAGCGGCAAGACCACGCTGCTGGACCAGCTGATTCCCCGCTTCGTGGCCGACGGCCTGCGGGTCGCCGGCATCAAGCACACCCACCACGGCTTTGACCCCGACACCCCCGGCAAGGACTCCTGGCGCATGCGCGCCGGCGGCTGCGAGAACGTCGTGCTGGTCGGCGCGCGGCACCTGACGCTGATGCGCCACTATCCGGAGTCGAAGCCATCGCCCGAAATCAGCGAGGCCCTGGCCGTGCTGCCGCCCGAGACCGACCTGGTGCTGGTCGAAGGCTATAAATGGAGCGATTTCCCCAAGCTCGAGGTCTATCGGCCCGCCCACGGCAAGCCGCCGCTCTGGCGCGACGTACCCGGCGTGGTCGCCGTGGCGACCGACGCGCCGGCCGAAGTTGCCACGCAAACGGCGCTGCCGGTACTCGACCTCGCCGATCCAGACGCCATCTACCACTGGATCCGCACCGCCCTCAGCCTGTAACCCCGGGGCACTACGCCTCGGGAATCGCCACCCGGCGGGCCAGCTCCGCCACCAGCGGCACATGGTCCGAACGCTCGGCCCATTCGCGGCCGGTCAGCGCCTGGGTGCGCTCGATCTCGAATCCCCGTACGTAGATCCGATCCAGCTGCCACCACGGCATATGGCTCGGAAACGTGTGGATACGCCCGCTCTTGGCGTGCGCCGACTCCACCGCGTTGAGCGTGTTGCAGATCTGGGCGTCCAGCCGATGGTTCCAGTCGTTGAAATCGCCGGCGATGACCAGCGGCGCATCGGCCGGCACCACGGCGCGCACACGCTCCACCAGCGCGCTCGCCTGCCGCGCCCGGCTGCGCGCGAACAAGCCGAAATGCACGCAGATCAGGTGCGCCTCCACGCCGTTGATGTCCGCCACCGCGTGCAACAGGCCGCGCTGCTCGAAGCGGTGATCGGAGATATCGAGATTTTCCGACATCAGGATCGGATGCCGGGACAGGATCGCGTTGCCGTGATGGCCGTGATCGTAGACCGCGTTGCGGCCGTAGACCGAATGCGGATAGGCGTCGGTGGCCAGATAGTTGAGCTGGGTGTGGTCAGGGTCGAACAACTCGGCGGCGACCAGCCGGTCGTTGCGGTCCTGGACTTCCTGCAGGAAGACGATGTCCGCGTTCATGGTCTGCAGGCCGGTGCGTACATTCTGGATGCGCGGCTTCCCGCTGAACCCCTTCACGCCCTTGTGGATGTTGTACGTGACCACGCGCAGCTTCATCATGCCGCTCCCGAGGTGACGTCGAGCCCCGCCGCCGCCCGCCAGGCCAGCTGGCGCACCGCTTCCGCATTGCTGCTGGAAAAGCAGCGCTCGGCGGCTTCCTGCCAGGGCAGCCACGCGTAGCGCAGGTGTTCACGCGGCGCTAGCGTCACATTAAGAGGTGCGGGCACGCACAGCCCGAACCAGTGCTCGGTGTTGCGTGCCACCCCGGGCGCGTAGCGGTGGCGCCACTGGGGGTAGATGTCGTACGTGATGGTGTGTTGCCAGTCGGTCAGGCTATGCGCGCTGGCGATGATGCCGGTTTCCTCGGCCACCTCGCGGGCGGCGGTCACTGGCAGCGGTTCGTCCTCGGCGTCCAGGCTGCCGGTGACCGACTGCCAGAAGCCGGGCCGGTCGGCGCGCTCGATCAGCAGGACTTGCAGGTCTGGCGTGTAGATGACAACCAGCACCGATTCGGGAATCTTGTAGGGCATGGGGCGCGTTGGAAGGACAAACCCAAGGATAGCGCAAACCCCTCCGCTCAGGCCGCCGAGCGATCGGCGGCAGGTGCCGGCATCCCGTCTTCCGGCTTGGCGTGGCGCAGCCAGGTCTCGAAGACGTCCGGCGAATCGCCATGGCCCCACGCAGAACGCAGTTGCTGCATCAGCGGCGCCAGCGCCTGCGTGTAGCGCTGCGAGGCCACGTGGGCATGCTCGGCCAACGCATCGGTGCTCTCGCGCAGTTGCGCGGCCAGCTCGGCACGTTCCTGCCCAATGTCCTTCTCGCGCTGACCCAGCTGGTTGTACTTCTGGATCAGGAAGCGCTGGTAATCGCCCGCTTCCACGCCTTGCGCGGCCTGGGCGTTGACCTGCTCGAAGCGCATCACGATGCTGGCGGTTTCCTGTTCGACATGGGCGGCTTCCGCCACCAGCGCCTGGAGCGCCTCCTGAAGCGTCAGCGCCTCGCGGCGATGGGTCTGGAGCCGGGCGGCTTCATCCTCGAACGTACGCTGAGCGGTCAGGTAGGCCTGCACGACCGGTTGCGGGGCGACGACCAGCAGCGGGTCCGCGCCACCGGCACGCCGGCCGGTCAGTAGCGCGTCCTCGGCCAGACGCAGGTTGCCGACATCCTCAAGCCATCGCCCACGAGCCATGACGGTCGCCACGGTATCGAGCGACAGGCGACGCAGCGCATCTGCGCGCTGGGCAGTGACAGGCTCGGCGCCATCGGGATCCACAGCCACGGGATGCGCCGTTTGCGCCGCATGGGCGATGTCGGGCACGCACGCGGCCACCGTGGTCGCCACTGACTCGGACATCGCCTGCGCCGACTTGCGCACCGCGCGGCGCAGCTCGAATTTCGCCAGCAACATCATCACCAGGCCGGCCACCAGCCACGTCAGGATGGTCTCCGCATGCGCCTGCAGGAACTGGCGGATTTGTTCGATATCGAGGTTCACAGATTCGTCCTCCCAGACGGCGCGGTTGATTATGGGTTTTTCAACCTAGGGAGACATTGTTGCGGGAGGCTTCGTTCCTATTCGTAACAAATGGAAACGAGATTGTTGGGGGATTTGGTGCTAATGGGTTCGTTCGGCCGCGGTTGTTTCTGTTGTTGCGATGGTGGCTGTTGCCCACAACCACCACCCTAAAAACAAAAGGGGCACCACCCCAAGGCTGGCACCCCTCATCAACACCCCGGTCAAAAAACTCAACCCGTAGTCTTGGCCTCCTGCGCCCGCAGCCGAATATGCAGTTCCCGCAGCTGCTTCTCGTCCACCGCCGACGGGGCCTGCGTCAGCAGATCCTGTGCACGCTGGGTCTTCGGGAAGGCGATCACGTCGCGGATCGAATCGGCGCCGGCCATCATCGTCACGATACGGTCGAGGCCGAATGCCAGTCCGCCGTGCGGCGGCGCGCCGTATTGCAGCGCATCCAGCAGGTAGCCGAACTTGGCCCGTGCCTCTTCCTCGCCGATCTTCAGCGCGCGGAACACCTTGCTCTGCACGTCCTCGCGGTAGATACGGACCGAACCGCCGCCCATTTCCCAGCCGTTCAGCACCATGTCGTACGCCTTGGCGATGCACTTGCCCGGATCGGTTTCCAGGTACTGCAGGTGCTCGTCCTTCGGGCTCGTGAACGGGTGGTGCATGGCCACCCAGCGCGCGTCTTCCTCGTCGTACTCGAACATCGGGAAGTCGATCACCCACAGCGGCTTCCACACGTCCTCGAACAGGCCGCTGGACTTGCCGAATTCGGAATGGCCGATCTTAAGGCGCAGGCCGCCGATGGCGTCGTTCACGACCTTGGCCTTGTCGGCGCCGAAGAAGATGATGTCGCCGTCCTGGGCGCCGGTGCGCTTCAGGATCTCGGCAATCGCGGCGTCATGCAGGTTCTTGACGATCGGCGATTGCAGGCCGTCGCGGCCCTTGGCCACTTCGTTGACCTTGATCCAGGCCAGGCCCTTGGCGCCGTAGATGCCGACGAACTGGGTGTAGGCGTCGATTTCGCCACGCGAGATCGAACCGCCGCCCGGCACGCGCAGACCCACCACGCGACCGTTGTCGCTGTTGGCCGGGCCCGAGAACACCTTGAAGTCGACGTCCTTCATCACGTCGGTCAGCTCGGTGAATTCGAGCTTCACGCGCAGGTCCGGCTTGTCCGAGCCGAAGCGGGCCATGGCCTCGCGGTACTCCATCACCGGGAACGCGGCGTCCAGGTCCACGTTGATGGCGTTCTTGAACACGGTGCGCATCATGTCCTCGAACAGGTCGCGGATCTCCTGCTCGGTCAGGAACGACGTCTCGCAGTCGATCTGCGTGAATTCGGGCTGGCGGTCAGCGCGCAGGTCCTCGTCGCGGAAGCACTTGGTGATCTGGTAGTAGCGGTCGAAGCCCGAGACCATCAGCATCTGCTTGAAGATCTGTGGCGATTGCGGCAGCGCGAAGAAATGGCCCGGGTTCGTGCGCGACGGCACCAGGTAGTCGCGCGCGCCTTCCGGCGTGCTCTTGCCCAGCATCGGCGTTTCGATGTCGATGAAGCCCTGGGCGTCCAGGTACTTGCGCACTTCCATGGCCACCTTGTAGCGCAGGCGCAGGTTGTACTGCATCTGCGGGCGGCGCAGGTCCAGCACGCGGTGCGTCAGGCGGGTGGTTTCCGACAGGTTGTCGTCGTCCAGCTGGAACGGGGGCGTGACCGACGGGTTCAGCACGCTCAGCTCATGGCACAGCACCTCGATCTTGCCCGAGGTCAGGTTGGCGTTCTCCGTGCCGGCCGGGCGCGGACGCACCTTGCCAGTGATGCGGATGCAGAACTCGTTGCGGATCTCTTCGGCGGCCTTGAACATCTCCGGGCGATCCGGATCGCAAACCACCTGCACCAGGCCCTCGCGGTCTCGCAGATCGACGAAGATCACGCCGCCGTGGTCACGCCGGCGCTGTACCCAGCCGGTCAGGGCCACTTCCTGGCCGATCAGTTGTTCGGTCACCAGACCGCAGTAGTGAGTACGCATGGAGGACATAGGAGAAATTCCCGGTAATGCGCGGCCGCGAGGCGGCCCGCGCGCAATTCAATGAGTAGGGTTCGAGTCGGCGACCGCAACCGCCTCTTCAGCGGTGTCCGCGGCCTCGGCCGCATCCGCCGGACGGCCCGACGTGCCGGACTTGCGGGGCAGCTCCGTCGGCGCCACGACGCCCATCGAGACGATGTACTTGAGCGCGGCGTCGACGGTCATGTCGAGTTCGATGGTGTCGGCCTTGGGCATCATCAGGAAGAAGCCCGAGGTCGGATTCGGCGTGGTCGGCACGTAGACGCTGACGTATTCGCCCTGGAGGTGATTCTGCACGTCTCCGCCGGGCCGGCCGGTCAGAAACGCGATGGTCCACGACCCCTCGCGCGGATACTGCACCAGCAGCGCCTTGCGGAACGCGTTGCCGGACGACGACAGCAGCGTGTCCGAGACCTGCTTCACGCTGGTGTAGATGGGGCCCACCACGGGAATGCGGCCGAGCAGCATTTCCCACCAGCGCACCAGCCGTTGGCCGATGAAGTTGTGCGCGAGCACGCCCACCAGCAGGATGAACAGCAGCGTCAGGATGGCGCCAAGACCTGGAATGCGGCGCCCGAACAGGTTCTCGGGCTGCCACGCCACCGGCAGCAGGGCCATGCTCTGGTCCATCGTGCCGATGATCAAATTGAGCACCCACAGCGTGATGCCGAGCGGCACCAGCACGAGCAGCCCGGTCAGGAACCAGGTCTTGAGGGTGGAGGTTTTCTTGGCAACCACGGTTTTGGCCATGAGGGTCAGGCGCTGGCGCTGCCGCCCGCCGGGGCGGAAGGCGTCGAAGACGTGGACGTGGACGTGGACGACGACGAAGCCGACGAACCAGACGCGTCACCGCCCGAGGCCGCCGGGGCCGATGCCGCCGCACCGCCCGTAGCCGCTGGCGCGCTGGCGCCCTTGTTGCCGCTGTTGCCGCCACGGAAGTCCGTGACGTACCAGCCCGAGCCCTTGAGCTGGAAGCCGGCGGCGGTCAGTTGTTTCTTGAAGGACCCGGCAGCGCCGCAGGATGGGCAGTCCGTGAGCGGGGCATCGCTCATTTTCTGCAGCACATCGCGCCCGTGGCCGCAGGCGTCGCAACGGTAGGCATAGATCGGCATGATGGTTCTTTTCGCGGAAATCTGGATTGGGAACAACAGGTGGCAGCGCCGGAGGCCATTTGCAATGGCAATTCGCGGAAAAACACCCGCACGGCGATGCAAAGCCTCGGATTATAAACTGTCGGCGGCCCGTCCACCGCCGGGAAAAGAGGCCATTCCGGGCGCCTCAGGTCGCCCATGAGGCGCCTGGGGCCCGTTTTACCGGCGCCGCCGGGGTGCCGGACCCAGTTTCAGGCTTGGAAGTTACGCAATATGCACTTCCTTGACGCCCGGTCGCTCGCTGATCCATTGCGGCAGCAGCGAGCCGAACACCATGCCGCTGATCGAGAACATCAGCCCCACCATCTGCGGCGGCACGGCGGCGTCGGCGAAGGCCACCTCGCAGGTCAGCCAGGATGCCAGCCCCATCAGGATGGCGGCCAGCCCGCCCTGTCGCGTGGCCGGCTTCCAGAACAGCCCGAACGCCAGCGGCACGAAGGACGACACCAGCGTCACCTTGTATGCGTTTTCCACCATGTGGAAGATCGACAGGTGCGAATTCAGCGCGAACAGCGTCACCAGCGTCGTGAAGACCAGCACCACGGCCTGCATCACGCGCAGGAACTGCTTGTCGGTCAGATGGCGGAAGTACGGCCGCATGATGTTCTCAGCGAACGTCACGGACGGCGCCAGCAGCGTGGCCGACGCGCAGCTCTTGATGGCCGACAGCAGCGCACCGAAGAACATCACCTGCGCGAACATCGGCGCATGGGTCAGGATCAGCTGCGGCAGGATCAGCTGCGAATCCGAGTTGATGTACTTCTCGACCATGCCGGGATCGATCATCGTGGCCGAATAGGCCAGGAACATCGGGATGAAGGCGAAGAAGAAGTACAGCACGCCGCCCAGCACCGAGGCGCGCCCGGCAATCTTCTCGGTACGCGACGAGGTCACGCGCTGGAACACGTCCTGCTGCGGAATCGAGCCCAGCATCATCGTGAACAGCGCCGCCGCGAAGCCAATGATCTGGATCAGGTCCAGCGACGGCCAGAACTCGAACTTCCCGGCCGCCGCCGCGTGCGACACCACCGCCGCCACGCCGCCGGCCTGCCCGCTGACCTCGTAGCCGATATAGAGCATGCCGATCACGATGATGATCATCTGGATGAAATCGGTCACCGCCACCGACCACATGCCGCCGAACAGCGTGTAGACCAGCACGCTGGCCGCGCCGATCATCATGCCGGCGTCCTGCGACAGCGCGCCGTCGGACACCGTATAGAACACCAGCCCCAGCGCCTTGATCTGCGCCGCCACCCAGCCGAGGTAGGACGCCACGATACATAGCGTGGTCAGCACTTCGGCCACGCGCCCGTAGCGGTTGTGATAGTAGTCGCCGATGGTCAGCAGGTTCATCCGGTACAGCGGCCGGGCGAAGAACAGGCCCACCAGGATCAGGCAGAGCGAGGAGCCGAACGGGTCGGACACCACGCCGGAGAGCCCCTCCTTGAGGAACACGGCCGGGATGCCGAGCACGGTTTCGGAGCCGAACCAGGTGGCGAACACCGTGGCGGTGACGATGTAGAACGGCAGGCTGCGGCCGGCCACGGCGAAGTCGGCGGTGCCCTTGACGCGCAGCGCCGCCCACAGCCCAATGCCGACCGAGATAACCCAATAGATGATGACGAACCAGATCAGCATGCCGCTGCCCTATCCCAGATTTCCGAAGTTGCGGAGAAATGCCGGCGGATTATAGCGATGCAGACCCGACGGGTCGAAAAAAAATCCCCGGGCGCGGCGAATTCCCCACGCCGGTGCGGGAAGCGGCGCATGGACGACTTGGAAACGGCTCAGGGTCGAATCTGGATCGGATCAGGTTCGCTTCAGGCGCGCCGGCGCCAGACCTGCCAGCGCTCCTGGCCGGCCGCGAAGACCGGCAGCGGCGCGGCGGACGGACGGTCCTCCACCAGATCGAAGGCCGGCGCCAGCAGCCCGTCCAGCTCGGTGCGGGGCATGGTGAACGGGGGCCCGCCGCGCGTCTCACCTATATAGAAGTACCCGGCCAACAATCCGCCCGGTGGCAGCAGTGCCGCCACGCGGTCGGCATAGGGCTGGCGCAGCGCCGGCGGCAGCGCGCACAGGAAGGCGCGCTCGTAGATCAGTTGGCAGGGCGGCTCGGGCGTGAAGGCGAAGAAATCGGCCTCCCGCACCACCACGGCGGCGGCGCCGAGCGCCCGCCGCGCCGACGCCACCGCCTCGGCGGAGAAGTCGATCGCCGTCACCGGCCAGCCGCGCGCGTGGAGCCAGCCGGCCTCCCAGCCGTTGCCACAGCCCGGCACCAGGGTCGGGCACGGCGTCAATCCGGCAGCGAACGCCTCGAACTCGGCCGGCACGCCCTGAGCGTCCCAAGGCGTGAATTGCCGCGCAAAGCGCTCGTCCCAGAACGCCGCGTCGGCGGCGTTGCGGCTCTCGAATTCGCGTTTCGGGGGATTCGGCATGGCGTGCGTCCGAGGCTTACCAGTAGCCCGCCCAGGCCAGCGCCTGCACCAGCACGATGCCGGCCAGGAAGCCGCCGATCAGCATCAGCGCCGTGGACAGCCGACGGTTGGTGCGCCGCTGCTCCACCACGAGCTGCGCCAGCAACCGCTCCTGCTCGCCATTGTTCTGCAGCGCGCGGCGTTCCAGGAACTGGTGCGCCAGGCGCGGGAAGTCAGGCAGCATCTTGGCCCACTGCGGCGCCTCCACCTTTACCCGCTCCCAGGCGCCCTGCCAGCCCACCTGCTCGTACATCCACTTTTCGAGGAACGGCTTGGCGGTCTTCCAGAGGTCGAGTTCCGGGTCGAGCTGCCGGCCCAGCCCCTCGATATTGAGCAGCGTCTTCTGCAGCAGCACCAGCTGCGGCTGGATCTCGACGTTGAACCGCCGCGAGGTCTGGAACAGCCGCATCAGCACCATGCCGAGCGAGATCTCGCGCAGCGGTTTGTCGAAGTACGGCTCGCAGCAGGCGCGCACGGCGGACTCCAGCTCCTCCACGCGCGTCTCGGCCGGCACCCAGCCCGATTCCACGTGCAGCAGCGCCACACGGTGGTAGTCGCGTCGGAAAAATGCGATGAAGTTCTGCGCGAGGTAGTTCTTGTCGAACTCGGACAGCGCGCCGACGATGCCGAAGTCCAGCGCGATATAGCGCCCGAACGTCTCCGGCTGCACCGAGACGAGGATGTTGCCGGGGTGCATGTCGGCGTGGAAGAAGCCGTCGCGGAACACCTGCGTGAAGAAGATCTCCACGCCCTCCTCGGCCAGCTGGTGCATGTCCACGCCAGCCGCCTTCAGCGACTCCGTGCGCGAGATCGGGATGCCGTGCATCCGCTCCATCACGAACACGTTGCTGGTGCACCAGTCCCAGAACACTTCCGGCACCAGCAGCAGCCCGCTCTCGATGAAGTTGCGGCGCAACTGGCTGGCGTTGGCGGCCTCGATCATCAGGTCGAGTTCGTCGTGCAGGTACTTGTCGAACTCGGCCACCACCTCGCGCGGCTTGAGCCGGCGGCCATCCACCCAGACGCGCTCGAGCCAGGTCGCCATGTCGCGCATCAGGGCCAGGTCGCTGTCGATCACGGGCAGCATGCCGGGCCGCAGCACCTTCACCGCCACCTCACGCCCATGGTTCGGGCCGCCGCGCAGCGTGGCGAAGTGCACCTGCGCGATGGACGCGCTGGCCACCGGCGTGTGCTCGAAATTCTCGAACAAGTCCGAAAGCGGCCGGCCGAGCGACTTCTCGATGATCTTGACGGCCAACACCGGGTCGAACGGCGGCACCTGGTCCTGGAGCATCGCCAGTTCGTCGGCGATGTCGGGCGGCATCAGGTCGCRGCGGGTGGACAACACCTGGCCGAACTTGACGAAGATCGGCCCGAGCGTGGTCAGCGCCATCCGCAGGCGCACGCCGCGCGGCTGCTCGAGCTTGCGGCCGATGGTGATGACCTTCACCAGCAGCTTGATGCGCCGGCTCTTGAAGCCGGACAGCACGAGTTCATCGAGCCCGTAATACAGGATGACAAAGACGATCTTGCAGAGACGCAGAAGGCGGGTCATGCGGGTTCTTTACGGTGCGGAGGCACGCCGCGCGCGCAGGCGGCGGCGCAGGCAAAAGGGAGGGAGGACGACGGCCGGGCCATCAACGGTGGGCGGACGGCAGCTTGCCCGGCGCGGCCGGCTGGCGTTCCAGCCGTTCCAGCCGCTTTTCCAGCCGTTCGAGGTCGTCGCGCAGCCGCGCCACGTCATCGGCAAAGCCGTCCAGCGCCGCGTGGCGTACGAGGGTCGGTTGTTCGTCGAGTAGGTATTCCGTCACATTGTCGAGCAGGGCGCGGCCCACGCGGGTGGCGTTGTCGTGGACCTGGCGTGCGCCATCGACCACGCGCTGCGCCACGCTGTCACTGACCGGGCCGCCCATCACGCCGCGCAGCGCGCGCGACAAGTCTTCGGCGGCGTCCCAGCGCAGGCTGCGGGCCAGCGTGGCCACGGCGTTGGCCAGTTCCGCGTCGCCTTCGATCCGCACATGGCGCATCGCGGCGGCCTGCCCGCCCTCGGCCACGTCGGCCACCACCAGCGGCCATTGCTGCAACGGCACCAGCAAGGTCACGGCCGGCGCCTCGGCCACCGTGGCCTGCTCGATGCAGCCGTGTTCGGTCACCTTCAGCGCTAGCGCAAAGGCGGCGGCATCGAAGCGGATCACGCGGCCGGCAAAGGGCGACAGCAGCGCGCAGGCCCACGGCTCCTGTTCGATCAGGTGATTGAGGGCGGCAACGATCGGCGCGGCCAGCGGGGAAGGCAAGGCGTTCATGGCGAGCGGTTTGCGGTAGTCGGGCAACAAAAAAGGCCCACGCACGCGTGGGCCTCCATTCTAAGCTACTCGCCCGCCGCATCCGTGGAAGCGGCGGGGAGATTACGCTCAGGACTCCTGCTGAATGCCGGCCAGCAGCCAGCCACCGTTGCCGGCGGTGGCCTTGGCCAGGTTCCAGACCTCGGCGAACGGCTGGGCCGGCTCGCCCGCGCGCTCGCGGATCATGCCGGCGAAACGCACGCTGGCAACGTGCTGCGTCGGGGTGTCCTCGATGCCCAGCAGTTGGGCATCCAGCGTCACGACGTCGGTCTTGTTGACCTCGGCGCCGCGCTCGGCCAGATCCATCTTGATCTCGGCGAACATTTCCGGCGTGGTGAACTCGCGGATGTCGTCGAGATTGCCGGCGTCCCACGCGGCCTGCAGGCGCACATAGTGAACCTTGGCATTGCGCAGGAAGGCTTCGGTGTCGAAGTCGGCCGGCACGCCCCACGGTTGCTGCGGTGCAGCAGCCACGGCGCCGGCGGCAGCGCCACCCATCACCGGGTTGGCCGCCGCGCCGCCGTAGGCGGCAGGTTGCGCGGGTTGCTCGGCCTGACGGAAGGTCGGCTCGGCAGTGCGCGACAGGTCGTTGCCACCGAAACCACCCTGGTTGCCCTGATTGCCCATGCCGGCGTAGGCCGGTTGCTGGCGGCGCGCTGCGCCTCCGCGGAACTTGCGGATCAGCCAGAAGGCCAGCAGCGCGATACCGCCGATCAGGATCAGATTCGACAGGAAGCTGGCAGCCGCACCGCCCAGACCGAAGTGCGAGAGCAGGTAGCCAAGACCCAGACCAGCCGCCAGGCCGCCGAGCATGCCGCCCCAGTTACGCTTGGGTGCAGCAGCCGCCGCACCGCCGGCCGCGCCAGCCGTGGCCGGTGCCGCCTGGTTGGGCTGTTGGGCCGGTTGCTGCGTCGGCGATTGCTGGGCCGGCGCCTGCTGACGTTGCTGCGTCACGGAGGACGACTGCTTGCCAACACTGCGCGAGCCGCCCAGCCGCTTGGCATTGGCGTCCAGCGCGACCCCCAGCGCCAGCGTCGCGATCAGCGACGCGGCGAGGAATTTTCCACGAAAAGAAGACATTTTCTGCGATCCCCTGTCAGTTTCGGCCATCCAAGGCCGAACATGGCGAATTAGTACTTACGCCCGACGTGGAGCGCCACCACTCCGCCCGTCAGATTGTAGTATTCGACCTTCTCGAGCCCCGCATGTTCCATCAAGCGTACAAGTGAACCCTGGTCTGGATGCATTCTGATCGATTCTGCGAGATAGCGATAGCTCGGGGCATCCCCAGCCACCCGCTCGCCCAGCCACGGCAATACCTTGAACGAGTAAACATCGTAGGCCTTTTCCAGCGGCTTCCAGACTTTGGAGAATTCCAGGACCATGACCTTGCCGCCCGGCTTCACCACGCGGCGCATCTCGGCCAGCGCGCGGTCCTTGTGGGTCATGTTACGCAGCCCGAACGCCACCGTGACGAGGTCGAAGTAGTTGTCCGGAAAGGGAATCCGCTCGGCGTCGCACAGCGCCACCGGGGTCACCACGCCCTTGTCGAGCAGGCGGTCGCGGCCCACGCGCAGCATGGATTCGTTGATGTCTGTCAGCCAGACCTCGCCGGTCGGGCCGGCCCGCTTCGCGAAAGCCTTGGCCAGGTCGCCCGTGCCGCCGGCGATGTCGAGCACCTTCTGGCCCGGGCGCACATTGGCCTGGGCGATGGTGAACATCTTCCAAAGCCGGTGCATGCCGCCGGACATCAGGTCGTTCATCACGTCGTACTTGCTCGCGACCGAATGGAACACGCCAGCTACCTTGCCGGCCTTATCCGTTTCGTCGACTTTCTCGAACCCGAAGTGGGTCTCGCTCATGTCTGGTACTCCAGGTGCGGATATATATAGACGGGGATCAGTGGTGGTGGCCGCAGGCATGGCCGCCGCCGGCCACCATCGGCGCATCGCGGTCGACGCCGGCGGCTTCGAGCCGCTTCAGGTAGTCGTTCCACAGCGCTTCCTGCTGGTCGCCCAGGCGATACAGCAGCTCCCACGAGTAGATGCCGGTGTCGTGGCCGTCGTCGAAGCGGATCAGGATCGCGTAGTTGCCCACGGGCTCCACCGCCGCGATGCCCACCTCGCGCTTGCCGGTCTGGAGCGTTTCCTGGCCCGGGCCATGGCCCTGGACCTCGGCGGACGGCGAATAGACGCGCAGCAGCTCGAACGGCAGGCGCCACGCGCGGCCATTGTCGAAGCCGATTTCCAGCACGCGCGACTGTGTATGCACGGTCAGCGCGGTGGGATGGGGGGTGTCTTTCTCTAGGCCAGCCATAGTAGGGTCACGCGGGGAGCGCGTCCGATGTGTCTTGTACGACCCGATAGCTTACTCCACCCCCCATGCCTTGCCCATCCTGGGGTCCGGCACCGCTTTCGTCGCGCGCGCCGGTCGGCGCCACGGGGAGGTAGCGCAGCCGCCGGTCATGGAAGGCGGCCACGGTGCTGCGGTGGGCGATGCTGACGATGGTGGCGTCCGGCAGGCTATCGACCATCAGCTGGTACATGGCAGCCTCGGTTTCCTCGTCGAGCGCCGCCGTGGCCTCGTCCAGGAACAGGAAATCGGGCTTCTGGAGCAGCGCGCGGGCGAAGGCCAGCCGTTGCTGCTCGCCCGGCGACAGGCGCAGCGACCAGTTGTCGAACACATCGAGCTGGTTCGCCAGCATGGCCAGCCGGGCCTGGCGCAGCACCTGTTGCAGCGTCTCGCACGAGTGCGCCGTGCCGGCGTCCGGGTAGGCCAGCGCATCGGCCAGCGTGCCGATCGGCAGGTAGCTGCGCTGCGGCAGGAACAGCATGCGCTTGCCCGGCACCGCGATGCGGCCGTGGCCGTAAGGCCAGATCCCGGCCAGCGCGCGGAACAGCACGCTCTTGCCGCAGCCGGACGGCCCGCTGACCAGCCACCGCTCGCCCTGCCCGATGGACAGCGAGAACGGCGCCACCAGCGGCCGCTGGCGCGGGTGGGCCGGATGTTGCGGATCCACGCCCTCCTCGTCCGGGCTCTTGCCGCCGCGCACCGGCAGCGCCAGCGCGAGGCCGGTCAGGTCGATGCCGTCCTGGCCCTCTGCCACCACCACCTCGATGTCGCCCGGGCCCTCGTGCGTCAGGTCCTGGCGCTCGGCCACGCGGATGGCGTCCTGGAAGTCGATCAGACGGTTGGCGGCGGCCTTCCAGCCGACCAGCGTGGCGTAGCTGTCCACGAACCAGGACAGCGCGCCCTGCACCTGCCCGAAGGCGGAATTGATCTGCATCAGCCCGCCCAGCGTGAGCTTGCCGGAGAAATAGCGCGGCGCGGCCACCAGCAGCGGGAAGATGATCGCGAACTGGCCGTAGCCCGAGTTCACGAAGGTCAGCCGCCGCGTGTAGCGCATCAGCTGGTTCCAGTTCGCCCGGATCCGTTCGAAGCGGGCCCGCAGGCCGGCCTGCTCGGTCGGTTCGCCGCGGTACAGCGCCACCGGCTCGCTATTCTCGCGCAGGCGCACCAGCATGAAACGGAAGTTAGCTTCGTACTGCTCCTGCTGGAAGGACAGGCCGATCAGCGGCCGGCCCACGAAGTGGGCAATCAGCGAGCCGATCACCGCGTAGCCGGCGGCGAACCAGACCATGTAGCCGGGAATCGTCAGTTCGGTGCCGCCCAGCACGAAGCTGATCGGCCCCGACACCACCCAGAGGATGCCGATGAACGACACCAGCGTGACCACCGAGTTCAGCAGCCCCATGGAGAGCGTCAGCGCCCCGTCGGTGAACTGGCGCAGGTCGTCGGCCAGACGCTGGTCGGGGTTGTCGGTCGAATGGGTCTGTTCGATGCGGTAGTACGCCTGATGGCCGAGCCAGCGCTGCATGAAGACGCCGGTCATCCACGTCCGCCAGCGCATCTGCAACATCATCTGGTAGTACTGGCGCGAGATCGCCAGCACGATGAAACAGGCCGCGATCCACGAGAATCGCAGCAGCAGTTCCTTGAACGAGACGAAGTCGCGCTGTTCCAGGGCGTTGTAGAACACCCGGTTCCACTCGGTCAGCAGCACGTTGATATAGACGATGCCGAGATTGAGCGCGACGACCAGGAGCAGCAGCCCCAGCCCCGCCTTGCGGTCTTCGGATTTCCAGTAGGGCTTGATCAGGTCCCAGGTGGCCGCCAGGCGCAGCCGGCTCTGGATCTTGAGAGCCTCGGCCGGGACGGCCGGGCCGGGCACGGTGACGGACGACGGAGTGGAGGACATGGTGGCGCAGGTGTGGCCCGCCGCCGTTCCGGCCAGCGGGCGTGTTGTTGTTCGACGGAGGTCAGACGTCGCCGCCGCGTGGCGGGTTCCGTGCCGCCCTCCGGTCAGTCAGCCATGCTCGGTTGTTATCGCAGTCAGACAATCAGTCAGCGGACGGCATCACGGCCAGCGCGGTGCGCAGCGTCGGCAGCCGCAGGGCCAACTCGCCGATGCGCGCCGGCTCCGCCGCGCGCTGGGGCGCCGCCCAGATCGCCTCCGGGAAATGCGTGTCCCAGCGGTAGCGCGGAATGATATGCCAGTGCAGGTGCGGCACCATGTTGCCGAACGCGGCCAGGTTGACCTTGTCCGGCGTCATCACCTCGCGCACGGTGCGCTCCACCCGGGCCACCAGCCGCATCAGCCAGGCCTGGTCGGCATCGTCCAGATCGGTCAGCTCGGCGGCGTGGTCGTTCCAGACGATGCGGCAGAAGCCGGGATGCCGGTCATGCTCGACGAGGATCACGCGCGCGCGATCCCCCATCCAGACCAGTTCGCCGCCATCGGCTTCGCACAGGGGGCAGTTGGGGAGTCGCGTCATGGTATCCGCCGGAGTCCGCTGGCTGCCTTACACCAGCACGCGCTCGATGCCGCCGGCGTTGGCGCGGGCCACGTACTCGGGCAGCCAGTTCTCGCCCAGCAGGTGCTTGGCCATCTCGATCACGATGTAGTCGGCCGTCACCGAGGCGTCCTCGTTGTAGCGCGACAGCCCCTGCAGGCACGACGGGCAGCTGGTCAGGATCTTCACGTCGCCGGTGAAGCCGTCCGTGCGCAGCTTGTCGGCGCCCTTGCGCATTTCCTCTTCCTTGCGGAAGCGGACCTGCGTGGAGATGTCCGGGCGCGTCACGGCCAAAGTGCCGGATTCGCCACAGCAACGCTCGTTCTTCTCGATCTTGCCCGCACCGCTGCCGCCGTTCCCGCCCATCAGGTCATTGACCAGCTTGGTCGGGTCCATCGTCTTGATCGGGGTGTGGCAGGGGTCGTGGTACATGTAGCGCGTACCGGTCACGCCTTCCAGCTTCACGCCCTTCTCAAGCAGGTACTCGTGGATGTCGATGATGCGGCACCCCGGGAAGATCTTGTCGAATTCATACCCGGCGAGCTGGTCGTAACACGTGCCGCAGCTGACCACCACGGTCTTGATGTCGAGGTAGTTCAGCGTGTTGGCCACGCGGTGGAACAGCACGCGGTTGTCGCTGACCATCTTCTCGGCCTTGTCGTACTGGCCGTTGCCGCGCTGCGGATAGCCGCAGCACAGGTAGCCCGGCGGCAGCACGGTCTGCACGCCCACGTGCCACAGCATGGCCTGCGTGGCCAGCCCCACCTGCGAGAACAGCCGTTCCGAGCCGCAGCCCGGGAAGTAGAACACCGCCTCGCTCTCGGCCGTGGTCAGCTTCGGGTCGCGGATGATCGGCACGATCTCGTTGTCCTCGATGTCCAGCAGCGCGCGGGCCGTCTTCTTGGGCAGGTTGCCCGGCATCTTCTTGTTGATGAAGTGGATCACCTGCTGCTGCACCGGCGGCTTGCCGACCGTGGCCGGCGGGTGCTGGGTCTGCTTGCGGGCGAACTTCTTCAGCACCTCGTTGCCGAGCCGCTGGGCCTTGTAGCCGAGCCCGATCATTGCCGAGCGGGTCAGGTTGATGGTCTGCGGGTTGGTCGCGTTCAGGAAGAACATCGACGCCGCGGTACCCGGGTTGAACTTCTTCTGGCCCATCTTGCGCAGCAGGTTGCGCATGTTCATCGACACATCGCCGAAGTCGATCTTCACCGGGCACGGCGTCACGCACTTGTGGCAGACCGTGCAGTGGTCGGCCACGTCCGAGAACTCGTCCCAGTGCTTGATGGACACGCCCCGGCGCGTCTGTTCCTCGTACAGGAAGGCTTCGATCAGCAGCGAGGTCGCCAGGATCTTGTTGCGCGGGCTGTACAGCAGGTTGGCGCGCGGCACGTGGGTGGCGCACACCGGCTTGCACTTGCCGCAGCGCAGGCAGTCCTTCACGCTTTCGGCAATCGCGCCGATGTCGCTCTGCTGCATGATGATGGACTCGTGCCCCATCAGGCCGAACGACGGCGTGTACGCGTTGCGCAGGTCGGCGCCCGGCAGCAGCTTGCCCTTGTTGAAGCGGCCCTGCGGGTCCACGCGCTGCTTGTAGGCGCGGAACTCGCCGATCTCGTCCTCGGTCAGGAACTCCAGCTTGGTGATGCCGATGCCGTGCTCGCCCGAGATCACGCCGTCCAGCGAGCGCGCCAGCGCCATGATGCGGGCCACCGCGCGGTGGGCGTCCTGCAGCATGGCGTAGTCGTCCGAGTTCACCGGGAGGTTGGTGTGGACGTTGCCGTCGCCGGCGTGCATGTGCAGCGCCACGAACACGCGGCCGCGCAGCACCTGCTTGTGGATCTTCTGCGCCTCGTCCAGGATCGGCTTGAATTCGCCGCCGTTGAAGATCTTGCGCAGCTCGGCGCGGACCTCGCTCTTCCAGCTCACGCGGATGGTGCGGTCCTGCAGCAGGTGGAACACGTTCGCGTCCGGCTGCTGGTGCAGGCGCTCCTCGAACGCCGGGCCGAGCAGGCCCAGGCCGTGACCGATCAGCGCGGCACGCGCGGTGGCCAGCGGCACGTCCAGGTGGTCCTGCAGGTAGCGCCAGCGCGCGCGCACCTCGCGCAGCAGCGTCAGCGCGTGTGCAACCCGGTCTTCCAGCAGTTCGGCGCTCGGAATCTCGTTCGCGTCGTCGCTGCGGCCCAGTGGCAGGTTGCCGCGCGCGAAGAACGCTTCCAGCTCGTCGGCCAGCTTGAGCTTGTTCTTGATCGACAGTTCGATGTTGATGCGCTCGATGCCGTCGGTGTACTCGCCCATCCGCGGCAGCGGAATCACCACGTCCTCGTTGATCTTGAAGGCGTTGGTGTGGCGGGCGATGGCGGCCGTGCGCGAGCGGTCGAGCCAGAACTTCTTGCGGGCCTCCGGGCTCACCGCGACGAAGCCTTCGCCGCTCTTGCCGTTGGCCATGCGGATCACTTCCGAGGTGGCGCGCGCCACGGCGTCCTCGTCGTCGCCGACGATGTCACCGATCAGCACCATCTTCGGGAAGGCGTTGCGGCGGCTCTTGGTGGCGTAGCCCACGGCG
The DNA here is from genome assembly GCF_056395225.1 of Cupriavidus sp. 10L45. NCBI lineage: Bacteria > Pseudomonadati > Pseudomonadota > Betaproteobacteria > Burkholderiales > Burkholderiaceae > Cupriavidus > Cupriavidus sp. 10L45. The sequence continues at coordinate 37,518 of NZ_JBFTJC010000013.1, read as the reverse complement.
CGCAGGTAGCGCTCGTCCAGGTGCTCCAGGCCGGCCAGGATGGCGCCACCTTCGCGCTTGGACTCGCCGTCCAGGTAATCCTTGATCTCGACGATGCTCGGAATCGCGTCGCGCGGCTGGCCGAAGAACTCCAGGCAGACCGTGCGCACGTGCTTGGGCATGCGGTGCAGGATCCAGCGCGCGCTGGTGATGATGCCGTCGCAGCCTTCCTTCTGCACGCCGGGCAGGCCGGCCAGGAACTTGTCCGTAACGTCCTTGCCCAGCCCTTCCTTGCGGAACTTGCGGCCCTCGATGGCCAGCGTCTCGGTGCGCAGCACCTTGTCGCCCGGCGCGCGGTTGCCGTCCGACCACTTCAGTTCGAAGGTGGCCACGGGCACGTCGTGAATCTTGCCGAGGTTGTGGTCCAGGCGCGTGATCTCGAGCCAGTTGCCCTCGGGATCGACCATGCGCCACCAGGCCAGGTTGTCGAGCGCGGTACCCCACAGCACGGCCTTCTTGCCGCCGGCGTTCATCGCCACATTGCCGCCGATGCACGAGGCATCGATCGAGGTCGGGTCCACCGCGAAGACGAGGCCGGCCTTGTCGGCCGCGTCCGCCACGCGGCGCGTGACCACGCCGGCGCCGGAGAAGATCGTCGCCACCTTGTGGTCCACGCCGGGCAGGTCGGTCTGCTCGACCAGGCCAAGCTCCTCGAGCTTCTCGGTGTTGATGACGGCCGAGAACGGCGTCAGCGGCACGGCGCCGCCGGTGTAGCCGGTGCCGCCCCCACGCGGGATGATGGTCAGGCCGAGTTCGAAGCAGCCCTTCACCAGCCCGGCGATCTCTTCCTCGCTGTCCGGAGTCAGCACGACGAACGGGTATTCCACGCGCCAGTCGGTGGCGTCGGTCACGTGCGAGACGCGCGACAGCCCGTCGAACTTGATGTTGTCTTTCTGCGTGACCTTGCCCAGCACGCGCTGCGCGCGCTTGCGCAGGTCGTAGGCGTCGGCGAATTCCTGCTTGAACGACTCGATGGCCTGCTTGGCGAAGGCCACCAGCTGCTCCACCCGGTGCGAGCGATCCTCGGCGGCCGGCTCGGCGTGCTCGGCACGGTCGGCGGCGCGGCGCTTCTCGATCTCGCTCAGGCGGTGATGCAGCGCGCTGACCAGCATCTGGCGGCGCTTGGGGTTCTCGAGCAGGTCGTCCTGGAGGTACGGGTTGCGCCGTACGACCCAGATGTCGCCGAGCACTTCGTACAGCATTCGCGCGGAGCGGCCAGTGCGGCGCTCACCACGCAGTTCATCCAGAATGCGCCAGGCTTCCTCGCCCAGCAGGCGGATAACGATCTCGCGGTCCGAAAAGGACGTGTAGTTATAGGGAATCTCGCGCAGGCGCGCGGGGGCGTCCTGTGCGGCGAGCTTGGCATCGAGCACGAGTGGGGCGTTCATGGCGGGACCGCTTCCTGCTGCGCACGGGGACAGTGCGCGATTGTCGTTCATTGAAGCGCGATTGTACTGCAACGGCCCGCTTCGCTGCACCGCAACAAGGCATAAGAGACGGTTCTGTCAGAACCATTGACGAATCGCTTCCCCCACGCCGTGCCAGAACGAGTCTGGAATCCACATCAGGCTGGCCGTCATCACAAGGTAGCGGAAGAACTTGCCGATCGCCATATAGCCGAGGCTGGGCCAGAACGACAGGCGCAACCACCCCGCCAAAGTGCACAACGGATCACCTATAGCGGGCAGCCAGGACAGCAGCAACGTGGGCGGGCCCAGCCGGCGCATCCAGCGGAAGTATTTGGCGTCCAGCTTGGGCTTGTGTTTCTTCACCGGATGGCCGCGATGCTCGGCGTGCTCCCGCTCGTGTTGGATATGCTGGCGCCGCTGGCGGTAGCGCACCAGCGCCAGCTTGGCGGCGTAGCCGAGCCACCAGTCGATGGCCCCGCCGACCGTATTCCCAACCGTGGCCACGAGGATGGCCGGCCAGAACATGTCCGGGTTGAGCTTGATATAGCCGAACACGGCCGGCTCCGAGCCCAGCGGCAGCAGCGTGGCCGAGACCAGGCTGACCACAAAGATGGCCGGCAGGCCCACGCTGGGCAGGGCGACGGTTCCAAACAGCCAGTCGATGAACGCTTGCATGGTCCGGGGCAGATCGATGTGCGCCGGGCCGCCCCATGGTGGGGAACCCGCATGGCAGCACCGGGGGTTTTGTGATTAACTGTTAGAGCCGGTTCTGGCCGATCGTTCACGGCCGCGTCGCGGAATTCGCCACGCCAGGCATCTCCGGCAAGGCCGGGCCCCAGGCCCGGCAGCACCAATATCACGAAATAGCCGTAACAACCAAGCGGCAGTACCGCGTCGTGGCCCGTCCCGCGCAGTCGTTCGGGATTCTTGCGGCAGGCCATGCGCGTCCACCCCATATTGGAGACAAGCATGGCGATTCCGATCCGCCTGACGGTCAATGGCAAGCCCATTGACGCGCAGGTAGAACCCCACACCCTTCTGGTCCAGTTCCTGCGCGAAACCCTGCGCCTCACCGGCACGCATGTCGGCTGCGACACCGCCCAGTGCGGCGCCTGCACCGTCCACCTCGACGGCCGGGCGGTGAAGTCGTGCAACGTGCTGGCGCTCCAGGCGGACGGCGCCAAGGTCACCACCATCGAGGGCCTGGCGCCGGACGGACAACTCCATCCGATGCAGGAAGCGTTCCGCGAGTGCCACGGCCTGCAATGCGGCTTCTGCACGCCCGGCATGGTGATGGCCGCCACCGCGCTGCTGCGCGAGCGTCCCAACGCCGATGCGCAGTCCATCCGCGAGCAGCTGGAAGGGAATATGTGCCGCTGCACCGGCTACCAGAACATCGTCCGCGCCGTGCAGCAGGGCCAATCGAGCATGCGCAGCGGCCAGGCCGTCGCCAGTGCGGAATAGGAGCCGACCATGAACGCACCCGAGAAGTTGATCGGCGCGCCGGTCCGCCGCAAGGAGGACTACCGCTTCCTGACCGGCAACGGCCAGTACACCGACGACGTGACCCTGCCGCGCCAGAGCTACGCCTGTTTCGTCCGCTCGCCGCACGCGCACGCGCGCATCCGCTCCATCGACAAGACCGAGGCCCTGGCCTCGCCCGGCGTGATTGCCGTGCTGACCGGCGAGGAGATGGCCGCCGACAAGGTGGGCGGCCTGCCCTGCGGCTGGCTGATCCACAGCATCGACGGCACGCCGATGAAAGAGCCACCCCACCCCGCGCTGGCGCACGGCAAGGCCCGCCACGTGGGCGACCAGGTGGCGCTGGTCATCGCCGAAACGCTCCAGCAGGCGCGTGACGCCGCCGAGATGGTCGATGTCGACTACGAGGAGTTGCCCGCCGTGGTCAGCCCGGCGGACGCCGCCGCAGCCGCCACGCTGGTCCACGACGACGTGCCGGCCAACACCTGCTACACCTGGGGCCATGGCGACAAGGCCGCCACGGACGCCGCCTTCGGCAAGGCCGCGCACGTGACCACGCTCGATATCGTCAACAACCGGCTGATCCCGAACGCGATCGAGCCGCGCGCGGTCAACGCCAGCTACACGCGCCAGGACGACAGCTACACGGTCTACGTCTCGAACCAGAACCCGCACGTGGAGCGCCTGCTGATGGGCGCCTTCGTGCTCGGGCTGCCGGAGTCCCGCCTGCGCATCATCGCGCCGGACGTGGGCGGCGGCTTCGGCTCGAAGATCTTCCTCTATCCCGAGGACGTGGCGCTGACCTGGGCGTCGAAGAAGATCGGCCGGCCGGTGAAGTGGACCGCCGAGCGGTCCGAGTCCTTCCTGACTGACGCGCACGGCCGCGACCACGTGACCAAGGCCGAGCTGGCGCTCGACGCCGACGGCAAGTTCCTGGCCATGCGCGTGCACACGGTGGCGAACATGGGCGCCTACCTGTCCACCTTCGCCAGCAGCGTGCCGACCATCCTCTACGCCACGCTGCTGGCCGGCCAGTACGCCACGCCGGCGATCTACGCCGAGGTCAAGGCGGTGTTCACCAACACCTCGCCGGTCGATGCCTACCGGGGCGCCGGCCGCCCGGAGGCCACCTACGTGGTCGAGCGGCTGGTGGAAACCGCCGCGCGCGAGATGAACATCGACCCCGCCACGCTGCGGCGCAAGAACTTCATCCACGACTTCCCCTACGCCACGCCGGTGGGCCTGACCTACGACACGGGCGACTACGAGCCCTGCCTGGCGCGTGCCGAGGAACTGGCCGACGTGGCCGGCTTCCCGGCCCGGCGCGAGGCCGCCAAGCAGCGCGGCAAGCTGCGCGGGCTGGGCTACTCCTGCTACATCGAGGCGTGCGGGCTGGCGCCATCGAACATCGCCGGGGCACTCGGCGCGCGGGCGGGCCTGTTCGAAGTGGGCGAGATCCGCGTCCATCCCACCGGCACGGTCACCGTGTTCACCGGCTCCCACAGCCATGGACAGGGCCACGAGACCACCTTCGCGCAGATCGTGGCGGACCGGCTCGGCATCGGGCTGGAGGCGGTGGAGATCGTCCATGGCGATACCGGCCGGGTGCCGTTCGGCATGGGCACCTACGGCTCGCGCTCGCTGGCCGTGGGCGGCTCGGCCATCATGAAGGCGCTGGACAAGATCGAGACGAAAGCCAAGAAGATCGCCGCGCATCTGCTGGAGGCATCCGACGCCGACATCGAGTTCCAGGACGGCGTGTTCCGCGTGGCCGGCACCGATCGCACCAAGACCTTCGGCGAGGTGGCGCTGACCGCCTACGTGCCGCACAACTACCCGCTCGACAAGCTCGAACCGGGCCTGAACGAGAACGCGTTCTACGATCCGACCAACTTCACCTACCCGTCCGGCGCCTACGTCTGCGAGGTGGAGGTGGACCCCGACACCGGCGAGTCGCAGGTGGTCAAGTTCACCGCCGTGGATGACTTCGGCAACATCATCAATCCGATGATCGTGGAAGGCCAGGTGCATGGCGGCATCGGCCAGGGCCTGGGCCAGGCCATGCTGGAGCAGTGCGTGTACGACGCCGACAGCGGCCAGTTGCTGACCGGCTCCTACATGGACTACGCCATGCCGCGCGCGGCCGACCTGCCCGACTTCACCGTGGAGACCGCCAAGGGCACGCCATGCACGCACAACCCGCTCGGCGTGAAGGGCTGCGGGGAGGCCGGCGCCATCGGCTCGCCACCGGCGTTCATCAACGCGCTGGTCGATGCGCTGGCACCGCTCGGCGTGCGTGACGTGCAGATGCCAGCCACGCCGCACCGCGTGTGGCAGGCCATCCAGTCCGCACAATCCACATCGGCCTGAATCGGGAGAAAGACATCATGTACGCATTCCAGTTCGAACGCGCCACGGATGCCAAGGCCGCCGTGGCCAAGCTCCAGGCCGACGCCGACGCCAAGTTCCTGGGCGGCGGCCAGAGCCTGCTCGCGGCGATGAAGCTGCGGCTGGCGGCACCCAGCATGCTGGTGGACGTGTCGCGCATCCCGGGCATGGCGGACATCCGCGTGGAGGGCGACGAGTTGGTGATCGGCGCCGCCGCGCGCCATGCCGACGTGGCCGCCCATGCGGAAGTCATGCGCCGCATCCCGGCGCTGGCGGCCATGGCCAATGGCATCGGCGACCGTCAGGTACGGGCGATGGGCACCATCGGCGGCTCGCTGGCCAACGACGACCCCGGCGCCGACTACCCCGCCGCCGTGCTCGGCCTCAACGCCACCGTGGTCACCGACCGGCGCAACATCGCCGCCGACAGCTTCTTCAAGGGGCTCTATGAAACGGCGCTCGCCCCCGACGAGCTGATCACGGCGGTCCGCTTCCCCACCCCGGACCAGGCCGCCTACATCAAGTTCCGCAACCCGGCCTCGCGCTTCGCGCTGGTCGGCGTGATGGTGGCGCGCACCGGCAAACTGGTGCGCGTGGCCATCACCGGCGCGGCAGACAGCGTTTACCGCGCCCCCGACCTGGAACAGGCCCTGACCGCCAGCTTCACCCCCGCCGCCGCCCGCGCGGTAAAGGTGGACGCCGCCCGGCTCAACACGGACCTGCACGCGTCAGCGGCATACCGCGCGCATCTGATTCCGGTGCTGACAGCAAGGGCGGTGGAGCAGGCGTTGAAGGGGTGATGCTAGGCTGTGGCCCCCCATCCATCCGGGATGGGGAGCCAACAGCCTGCCCTATCCGGCTATGGCAGGCGCCAGAAGTTGGCGCGGTCGGTCCGATAGGTCGCGGCGGCGCTGTTGAAGTAACACTTGTCGTAGCAGTGGGTGCCGTCCCATAAGGTGGCGTGTCCCTTGGCGTCCGTCCAGCCCGATATTTCGAACACCAGTAACCCTTGTTGTCCGGCCAACGCGCCGCCGTGGGAAGGCGGATGCGCAACCACTTCCGGCCGGCCCCATCGCACCTTGAGGTAGTCGAGCACCCTCTCGATGCGATAGAAGTACCAGCTGCCATCGGCGCCGGAGACGGTTTCCTTCTTGACAAATGGGATTCGTGCGCCAGTTTGGTTTAGGACATAACTGATGCGCACGGCGCAGGTGTTCTCCCAACGTTGCTTCGGATCCGGGTGCAGGATGTTGCGCTTCACCATACCGCCAATGACGTTCGCCACGCGCACAGAGGAATTGGAGGGATCGTAGATGCGATTGGCCGCAGCCCATGCCGCATGAAAGGAAGGTCTCGTCATCATGGCTCCTGTCGGTGGGTCTGGTTCGGCCTCGGGACGTGGCGCTTGACCTGATCCTGAAGCGCCCTGCTGTGATAGAGGTCCAGGCACTTCAACAGACGAAATTGCTGGCCCATGGAATGGGCCTTCAGCCGTGGATTGCGGTAGTCGCGTGCCAGGAACTGGTCGACGAGGGGCGGGATCGCATCAATACTTGATGCCATGTCGTAGTAGAGGGATGCGCTCAGTTCATCCGCCGTCTGGCCGGCGTCTGCCGATGCGGCTGCGTCGCCCTCGTATGCCCTGGCGATGCAGCGCGCCAGCACCATGTCCTTGTAATTCTGGCCGTACGTTCGACCCTGCGCGTCGGACGCGTGCGTGTCGGGCGCCTTGGCATTCGCGGTTAGGGCCCAGGCCGCGCACGAAGCCAGCATGAGCCAACGGATTCGAAGCATGAGTGTCTCCAGGAAGAGCGGTTGCAGTGCATGACATCACGCACCAGAGGCGCTTCTACCGCCTTCTTCTGCCCATGAAAATCGTAAATCGACTAAATTGAACCCATGCTCCCCGCCTCCATCGACGACACCGCCGCCCTGCTGCACCGCCAGCAGTACTTCGCCGACCGCGAGACGGCGACCGTGCTTTATCTCGCCCTGCGCATGCAGCGCCCGCTGTTCCTGGAGGGCGAGCCCGGCGTAGGCAAGACCGCGCTCGCGCAGGCCATGGCGGCGGCGCTCGGGACGCGGCTGCTGCGGCTGCAGTGCTACGAAGGGCTCGATGCCGCCAGCGCGCTTTACGAATGGGATTACCCGCGCCAGATCATGGCGCTGCGGCTGGCGGAGGCGCGTGGCGAGCGGCCCGAGCAGCAGTCGCTCTATCACGACGATTTCCTGCTCAAGCGCCCGCTGCTCGAAGCTTTGCTGCCCGACCCCGCTGCGCCGGGCGTGCCGCGCGTGCTGCTGATCGACGAGATCGACCGGGCCGACGAGCCGTTCGAAGCCTTCCTGCTCGAAGTGCTGTCCGAATACCAGGTGTCGATTCCGGAGATCGGCGTCGTGCGGGCCGAGCGGCCGCCGCTGATCGTGGTCACTTCCAACCGCACGCGCGAGGTACACGACGCGCTCAAGCGGCGCTGCCTCTACCAGTGGATGGGCTACCCGGACCGCCAGCGCGAGCTGGAGATCGTGGCCGCCCGCGCGCCCGAGGCGGCCGCGGCGCTGCAGCATCAGGCGATCGACTTCGTCCATCGGTTGCGCGGCATCGACCTGTTCAAGGCGCCCGGCATCGCCGAGGCCATCGACTGGTGCCGCGCGCTGGCCGCGCTGGGCGTGACCGAACTGGACCCGCAGTCGGTACGCGACACGCTGGGCGTGCTGCTGAAATACCAGGACGACCTCGCCCGCGCCGATGGCCCCACGGTGGCCGAACTGCTCGCTGGCGCCCCGCCGGAGCGCTAGCGCCATGCTGCACCCCATGCCGCACCCCACCCCGGCCCTCCCCATGCTCGCGCGCAACGTCACGCATTTCATGCGGCTGCTGCGCGATGCCGGCTTCGGGCTGTCGCCGGCCCACGCCGTGGATGCGCTCGACGCGCTGCGCCATATCGACATTGGCGCGCGCGGCGAGGTGCGCGCCGCGCTGGCCGCGCTGGTGCTGTCCGGCCCCGACCAGCGTCCACTGTTCGATGCCGCCTTCGACCTGTTCTGGCGCGACCCGGACTGGGAAGGCAAGATGCGCGCGATGCTGCTGCCGCGCGTCGATGCCGGCGCGCCGCCGCCCAAGCGCAGCAACCGGCTCGCCGATGCGCTTGCCGCGCGCCAGCCGCCGCCTCCGTCCCCCGGCCAGCCCGCCCGCGAGGAGCGCTTCACCGCCCCGCTGACGTTTTCCGATCAGGAGCGGCTGGCCCAGCGCGATTTCGAGACGCTGACCGCCGAGGAATGGCGCGCGCTCCAGCACCTCGTGCGTACGCGGCGTGCCCACCTGGCGCTCCAGCGCACGCGCCGGCTGCGCGCGGCGGCCTGCGGCACCCACGCCGACCTGCGCGCCAGCGCGCGGCTGGCCGTGCGCCAGCATGGCGAATGGCTGCGCTGGAAATACCGCAAGCACGCCGAGCGCAAGCCGCCGGTGGTGCTGCTGCTCGACATCTCGGGATCGATGAGCCAGTACTCGCGCGCGGTGCTGTACTTCTGCCACGCGCTGATGCAGTCGCGCGAGCGCATGCACGTCTTCCTGTTCGGCACCCGGCTGACCAACGTCACGCGGGCGCTGCGCGAGCGCGATCCCGACGAAGCCGTCGACCTGATCACCGGCCAGGTGCGCGACTGGGCCGGCGGCACGCGCATCGGCGCGGCGCTGGCGCAGTTCAACCGCCAGTGGGCACGCCGCACGCTGTCCGGCCGCGCCACGGTGCTGCTGGTCAGCGACGGCATCGACCTCGAACACATCGACCTGCTCGACGCCGAGATGGCGCGCCTGCGCCGTTTTGCGCACCGCATCATCTGGCTCAATCCGCTGCTGCGCTACGCCGGCTTCTCGCCGCAGGCGCGCGGCATGCAGGCCATCCTGCCGCACGTGGACGCCCTGCGCCCCGCGCACAACCTCGACAGCCTGTTCGCGCTCGAATCCCTGCTCGCGGACGACGCGCGCCGGCCCTTCATCGCAACCCCCAAAGGAAGCCCCCCATGGAGATGACCCAGACCCAGCGCCTGCCCGTGCCCCGCGACGTGGCATGGGGGGCCTTGAACGACACGGACGTCCTCAAGCAATGTATTCCGGGATGTGAGAGCATCGAGCCCGATGGCGAAAACGCCTACCTGCTGGCGATGACCGCCGCGGTGGGGCCGGTCAAGGCGCGCTTCAAGGGCCGCATGGCGCTGACGGACATCCAGGCGCCGGAAAGCTATACGATCCAGTTCGACGGGCAAGGCGGCGCGGCCGGCTTCGGCAAGGGCACCGCCCATGTTTCACTGGTGGATCAAGGCGACGAGACCGACCTGACCTATGTGGTGCACGCCCAGGTGGGCGGCAAGATCGCGCAGATCGGCTCGCGGCTGGTGGATGGCGCCGCGCGCAAGCTGGCCGAGGCCTTCTTCACGCGCTTCACCGAGGCGGTGAGCGGCGGCAAGGAAGCCGAAGGCCAGGACGTCAACGAGGAAGCCGACGCCGCGCAAGCGGACGGCGGCGATGAGCAACAAGGTAGCGAGAAGCGGAAACGATCATGGACAGCGTGGATCTCGAAGTCCTGAAGAGCAGCGTGCGGTGGCAACAGGAAGGCCACGGGGTATTGCTGGTGACGGTGGTGAGAACCTGGGGCTCGTCGCCCCGCCCCGAAGGCGCGATGCTGGCCGTGCGCGATGACGGCCTTGTGGTCGGTTCGGTCTCGGGCGGGTGCATCGAGGACGACATCATCGACCGCGTGCGGCGCGAGGGCATCCACGCCAGCCAGCCGGAGGCAATCAAGTACGGCATCAGCGCCGAGGAGGCGCACCGCTTCGGCCTGCCCTGCGGTGGCACCATCGAACTGGTGGCGGAGCCGCTCAAGGCCGCCAGCGGCATCGCCGAGTTGCTGGACGCCGTGGAGAGCGGCCGGCTGGTCGCGCGGACGCTCGACCTGAACACCGGCGCCGCCACGCTCGGGCCCGCCCAGGCCACCGACGGCCTGGCGTTCGACGGTAACAAGCTGCTGACCATCCACGGGCCGCGCTACCGCATGCTGGTGATCGGCGCCGGGCAGTTATCGAAGTACCTGTGCCAGATCGCCGTGGGGCTGGGCTTCCATGTCACCGTCTGCGACCCGCGCGAGGAATACACCGAGACGTGGGACATCCCCGGCGTGGCGATGGTACGCACGATGCCCGACGACACCGTCATGGACATGAAGCTCGACGAGCGCAGCGCRGTAATCGCGCTCACGCACGATCCCAAGCTCGACGACCTGGCGCTGATGGAGGCGCTGCGCACGCCGGCCTTCTACGTGGGCGCGCTCGGCTCGCGCCGCAACAACCATGCGCGCCGCGAGCGCCTCAAGGAGTTCGACCTGACCGAACTCCAGTTGGCGCGGCTGCACGGCCCGGTCGGCATCTATATCGGCAGCCGCACGCCGCCCGAGATTGCCATCTCGATCCTGGCCGAGGTCATCGCCGCCAAGAACCACGTTTCGCTGCCGGACATCCTCCAGGTGGAAGGTGCCAAGGCCGCACGCGAGATCGCGGCGGGCGAGGCGGAATGTCCTGTGCTGCCCGCCACGGCCACGGCGACGGCCACGCAATCATGAAGAAGCCCGCACGCGCCCCGCTCACGCCGACCGACCTGCCGGTCGGCATCCTGCTCGCCGCTGGTTTCGGCAAGCGTTTCGATGCCACCGGCACGCGCAACAAGCTGCTGGAGGTACTGCCCGATGGCCGCACCGTGGCGTGGCGCAGCGCGCGCACGCTGGCGGCAGCCCTGCCGAACTCGATTGCGGTGGTGCGGCCCGGCAACGCGGCCCTGGCCGAGGAACTGCGGCGCGGCGGCTGCCGCGTGGTGGAAGCGCCCGATGCCGAGGCTGGCATGGGCGTGGCGCTGCGCGCCGGTGTGGCGGCGACTGCCGAGGCACGCGGCTGGGTGGTGGCGCTGGCGGACATGCCGTGGCTGCCAATGGAGTTGGTCCGCGCCGTGGCGCTGACCATCACCACGCCGGAAACCATCGCCGCGCCGTGGCGCGACGGCAAGCGCGGCCACCCGGTCGGCTTCGGCGCCGCCTGGCGCGATGCCCTGCTGAAGCTGGACGGCGACGAAGGCGCACGCGCCTTGCTGACCGACCAGCCGGTCACCCGCATCCTGACCGAGGACGACGGCCCGTTCCGGGACATCGACACACCGGGCGACCTGGCCCCGCGTTCGCGGTAGTAGCTACGCCTGCCCTCTCCCAGAGGGAGAGGGGAGAACACCGTTGGTTTGCTCCCCTCGCCCGCTTGCGGGAGAGGGGCCGGGGGAGAGGGCCAGCGCCATGACGCAGCCCCGACCGTTCAACCGCCCTCGGTCTCCATCAGCGTCCGCAGATACTCCCGGCTCCACCAGTGCACGTCCTGCTGGCGGATGCGCTCAAGCAGCTTCTCGTGCCGCGCCCGCCGTTCGGCCAGCGGCATGTGCAGCGCCTGCTGCACCGCCTGCGCCGTGGCGCGCGTGTCGTAAGGGTTCACCAGCAGCGCTTCCTTGAGCTGCTCCGCCGCGCCGGCAAAGCGGGACAGCACCAGCACGCCCGGATCCTCCGGGTCCTGCGCGGCGATGTACTCCTTCGCCACAAGGTTCATCCCGTCGCGCAGCGGCGTGACCAGCGCCACGCTGCTGGCGCGGCACAGCCCCGGCAGCCGGCGGCGCGAGGTGGAGCGGTGGATGTAGCGCACCGGCATCCAGTCCAGCTCGCCATATTCACTATTGATCGCCCCGGTGATGCCCTCCATGTCGCGCCGCAGGTCGGCGTAGGCATCGACCGATTCGCGCGAGGGCGCCGCGATCTGGATCAGCGTGGCGCTGGAGCGGTTCTCGGGGTACTCCGCCAGCAAGACCTGGAACGCCTTGAGCCGCTGCGGCAGCCCCTTCGAATAGTCGAGCCGGTCGATGCCGAGCAGCAGCCGGCGCCGCGCGTACTGGTGGCGCATCATCTCGTAGGTCTCGCGCGCCTCGTCGCCGCGGCCCAGGTCGATGAACTCGTCCACGTCGATGCCGATCGGGAACGCCTGCGCGCGCACCGTGCGGTGGAAGGCGCGGAAGCGGTACTCGCCCATCGGCTCGGCGCTGGCCTCGCCCTGCACGTAGCGGGAGAAGTGGTCAAGATCGGCCTGGCTCTGGAAGCCCAGCAGGTCGTAGGCGAACAGTGCGCGCATCAGCCACTCGTGCTGCGGGATGGCCGCGAGGATCAGCGGCGGTGGCAGCGGAATATGGAGGAAGAAGCCGATGCGCTGGCTGCAGCCGATGGCGCGCAGCTCCGCCGCGAGCGGGATCAGGTGGTAGTCGTGGATCCAGATCACGTCGTCCGGCTTGAGCAGCGGCGCCAGCTTGCGCGCGAACAGCTGGTTCACGCGCCGGTAGGCGTTCAGGTTGCCGCCCGCGTCGAAGTCGGCCAGATCGAGCCGGTAGTGGAACACCGGCCAGAGCACGCCGTTGCTGTAGCCCAGGTAGTAGGCGTCGTAGTCTTCCCGGCTCAGGTCCACCGTGGCCAGCGTCACGTTGCCGGCCTGCGAGATGTGCAGCTCGCCCTCGCCCGGTGTGCCGCCGTGGCTGGGTTCCACCGCGCGACCGCTCCAGCCGAACCACAGGCCGCCGGTTTTGCTCAGCGCCTCCGAGAGCGCCACGGCCAGGCCGCCCGCCGCGTGGTTGCGCGGATCGGCGACCCGGTTCGATACCGCTACAAGTCTTCCCATAGATCGCTTCTTGTTGTTGCCAATCCTGTCGTCAGATCACCGAATCCCACGGGGCAGATAGCCGCATGGCGCCGTTGATCAGGCCGACCATCGAATAGGTCTGGGGGAAATTGCCCCACATCTCTCCGGTGACCGGGTGTGTGTCTTCCGAGAGCAGCCCCAGCGGGTTGCGCGAGGCCAGCATGGCCTCGAAGATCTCGCGCGCCTCGTCGCGGCGGCCGATGCGGGCCAGCGCGTCGATGCGCCAGAACGTGCAGATATTGAACGCGGTCTCGGGCTTGCCGAAGTCGTCGGGCGCCTCGTAGCGGCGCATGTACGGGCCGTCGCAGAGCGAGGCTTCCAGCGCCTTGACCGTGGAGACGAAGCGCGGGTCCTTCGGGTCGATGAAGTTGACCTCGGCCATCAGCAGCACGCTGGCGTCGAGTTCCTTCCCGCCGAAGCTCTCCGCGAAGGCCTGGCGCGACTCGTTCCAGGACTCGTCCAGGATCTGCTTCTTCATGCGGTTGGCGTGGTCGTGCCAGTAGGCGGCGCGCGCCGGCTGCCCGAGCGCCTCGCCCACCTTGGCCAGCCGGTCGCAGGCGGCCCAGCTCATCAGCGCCGACGAGGTGTGCACGCGCGCCCGGGTGCGCAGCTCCCACATACCTGCGTCCGGCGTGCCGAACACGCGCACGGCCTGCTCGCCGACTTCCTCCAGCCGCGCATACTCGGCCGGCCCGCCCCGGTGCAGCAGGCGATGGTCGTGGAAGGCCTGCGCGGCGCCGAGCACCACGTTGCCGTAGACATCGTGCTGGAAGTGCTCCTGCGCCTGGTTGCCCACGCGCACCGGCCCCATGCCGCGATAACCGGGCAGGTGATCGAGAATGCTCTCGGGCAGTTCACGCTCCAGCCCGATGCCGTACAGCGGCTGGATATGGCCGTCCTGCGACTGCATCACGACGTTGGAGAGCCAGCGCAGGTAGTCCTCCATCGTGCCGACTTCGGACAGGCTGTTCAGCGCGCGCACCACGAAGAAGGCGTCGCGCAGCCAGCAGAAGCGGTAATCCCAGTTGCGGCCACTGCCGGGCGCCTCCGGCATGCTGGTGGTCATGGCGGCGACGATGGCGCCGGTTTCCTCGTACAGAGACAGCTTGAGCGTGATGGCGGCGCGGATCACCGCCTCCTGCCACTCGCGCGGGACCGCCAGGCGGCGCGTCCAGAGCCGCCAGTAGGAGGTGGTTTCCTGCTCGAAGTCCCGCGCAGTTTCCTCCACGCCCTGCGCCAGCGTCTCGTCCGGGCCGAGGATGAAGTTGTAGCCGCGCGTGACCAGAAACGGCGTGTTCGAGAGCACGTAGGCCAGCGGCGCGTCCGTGGTCATGCGCAGCGTCATGTCCTCGCCGATAAAGCGCGCATGACTGCTCCCGCGCGTCATCTGCGGCTTGTTGCGGCCCCAGTTGAAGCGCGGCGCCACGGTCACGCGCACGCGCGGCGCGCCGCGCACCGGGCGGATGCGCCGCACCAGCGTCAGCGGCCGGAAATAGCGGCCAAGGCGGAAGAAGCGCGGGCAGAAATCGGTGATTTCGAGGCAGTTGTCGTGCTTGTCGATCAGCTGCGTGCGCAGGATGGCCGTGTTCGGCTCATACCACTGCTTGGCTTCGAGGAAGTCCTCGATCTCGATGGCCCAGTGGCCGGCGTTCTCGCTCGGGTCCAGCAGGGCGTTGAAGACCGGGTCCCCGTCGAAGCGCGGCATGCAGCACCAGACGATGCGGCCCCGGCCGTCGACCAGCGCCGAGAAGCCACAATTGCCGATCATGCCGAGCGAGAGCGACGGGTCGGCGTAGCGGCACGAGGTGTCCGAGTCGGTGTTGATTGCCGGCGCCTCGGGCTGTCGCCCGACGTTGGCGGCATCGGCGGCATCGGTGTGATCAGTGGCAGGCTGGTTCACAACGAATCCTCCCTTAGCGTCGGTGTGATGATGGGTTCCTTGGGCGCCGCTTCCGGGGCATCGCCCCGGGTGGCCATCCAGTGCGTCAGGGCGTGGGCCGATTCGTGCAGCCAGGCCCGCAGGGCGTCGGGGTTGGGCAGCACCGCCGTGGCGGCGGTGGCGCGCTGGCCCACCAGCAGGCCCACGCCGCCCAACTCACGCACGACGACGAATCCGGCCTCGTCGGTCACGTCATCGCCGGCAAACAGCGGCATGCGGCCCGCAAACGGCGGCGAGCGCATGAAGGCCGCGATGGCATCGCCCTTGTCCACGCCAGCCGGCTTGATCTCGACGACCATCTTGCCGGGCAGCGCCTCCAGGCCGGCGGCGTCGCGCAGCACGTCCGCCACGGCGGCCCGCACCAGCGGCTCCAGTTCCGGCACCTGCCGGTAGTGGATGGCCACGGCGACCGATTTTCGTTCGAGTTGCAGCCCGGGATGCCGGGCCACCAGCGCTTCCAGCTTCGGCAGCAAGGCGCCGATGCCAGGCGCGGGCGGCGTGACGACCCGTTCGCCGCCATGGCGGAATTCCGCCCCGTGGATCCCGGCGGAAGGCAAGCGCAACGGTTGCAGGAAATGGTCGAGCTCGGCAACAGGCCGGCCCGAGACGATGGCCAGCGCGCCGTCCAGGCAGGTATGCAACGCACGCAGCGTGCCAACCAGTTGGGGCTCTACCTGCACCAGGTCGGGGCGCGGCGCAAGGTCGGCCAGCGTGCCGTCGAAGTCCAGGAACAGCGCGATATGGGGTTCGATTAGGGGTAGCGGGGGCATCGCGTTAAACCGTAACACGTGTGTTTGACGAGCGTCCACCCGATGCTGTCCTACATCGCGGCCCGGCGCGGCTGTGGCGCATTCGGCACCCGCGCCGACACACCACGCGCCAGCACGGCGCTGCCGGGCACGTTCCGCCCGCGTCACGCCAGCGCCGCCCGGATGGGCGCCATCCATTATCATTGGCGGTTTCCGCCGAATTTTCCGGCTTTTTTTGCCCGCGCCCCTGCCGCGCCCCTGCCCTGCCCATCATGACCGCCAAGACCGCCAAGACTGCAAAACCCGCCAAGCCAGCCCGCGCCGCCAAGGCCCCCCGCGCCGCCACGCCCGACTACCTGCGCAAGATCCTCACCGCCAAGGTGTACGACGTCGCCCAGGAAACCGAGCTGACCTACGCGCACGCGCTGTCGGCCCGCACCGGCAACGCGGTCTGGTTCAAGCGCGAGGACACCCAGCCGGTGTTCTCGTTCAAGCTGCGCGGCGCATACAACAAGATGGCGTCGCTGACGCCCGACGAGCTGAAGCGTGGCGTGATCGCCGCTTCCGCCGGCAACCACGCGCAGGGCGTGGCGTTGTCGGCAGCGCGGCTCCAGTGCAAGGCGATTATTGCGATGCCGACGACCACCCCCCAGGTGAAGATCGATGCGGTGCGCGAACGCGGCGGCGACTGGGTCAAGATCGTGCTGCACGGCGAGTCCTACAGCGACGCCTACCAGCACGCGGCGGCACTGGGGCTGAAGCAAAAGCTGACCTTCATCCACCCGTTCGACGATCCCGAAGTCATCGCCGGCCAGGGCACCATCGCCATGGAGATCCTGCGCCAGCACCCGGGCCCGATCCACGCCATCTTCGTGGCGATTGGCGGCGGCGGGCTGATCTCGGGCGTGGCGGCCTACGTCAAGGCCGTGCGGCCGGAGATCAAGGTGATTGGCGTGCAGACCTTCGACTCGGACGCGATGAAGCGCTCGGTGGAAGCCGGCAAGCGCATCGAACTGAAGGATGTGGGCCTGTTCGCGGACGGCACCGCCGTGAAGCTGGTGGGCAAGGAAACCTTCCGCATCACGCGCGAACTGGTGGACGAGATCATCCTGGTGGACACCGACGAGATCTGCGCCGGCCTGAAGGACGTGTTCCAGGACACCCGCAGCATCCTCGAGCCGTCCGGCGCGCTGGCCGTGGCCGGCCTGAAGCGCTACGCCGAACGCGAGAAGCTCAAGGGCGAGCAGCTCGTGGCGATTGCCTGCGGCGCCAACATGAACTTTGACCGCCTGCGTTTCGTGGCCGAGCGCGCCGAGGTGGGCGAAGCCCGCGAGGCCGTGTTCGCCGTGACGATTCCCGAGGAGCGCGGCAGCTTCAAGCGCTTCTGCGAGCAGGTAGGCACGCGCAGCGTGACCGAGTTCAACTACCGCATCGCCGACCAGGGCGTGGCGCACATCTTCGTGGGCGTGCAGATCGCCGACCGCGCCGAGAGCGACAAGATCGCCGCCAACTTCCGCCGCCATGGCTTCGACACGCTCGACCTCTCCAACAACGAGCTGGCCAAGCAGCATATCCGCTACATGGTGGGCGGCCGCTCGCCGCTGGCGCACGACGAACTGCTGTTCCGCTTCGAATTCCCCGAGCGCCCGGGCGCGCTGATGAAGTTCCTGTCGAGCATGAGCCCGAACTGGAACATCAGCCTGTTCCACTACCGGAACCAGGGCGCCGACGCCTCCAACATCCTGGTGGGTATCCAGGTGCCGAAGAACGAGAAGCGCGCCTTCCGCGACTTCCTTTCCACGCTGGGTTACGTACACTGGGACGAGACCGACAACCCGGTCTACAAGCTGTTCCTGTCCTGAGATCGCGATCATGACGCTCCCCGAACACTCGCCGCTGGGCAAGCCCTCGGCCTACAAGACCGAATACGACCCGACGCTGCTGTTCCCGATTCCCCGGCAGCCCAAGCGCACCGAGATCGGCCTGCCCGAAGGGCGCGCGCTGCCGTTCTTCGGCGTGGATATCTGGAATGCCTACGAGGTGTCCTGGCTGAACCTGAAGGGCAAGCCGCAGGTGGCGCTGGCGACCTTCATCATTCCGGCCGATACGCCGAATATCGTCGAGTCGAAGTCGTTCAAGCTGTACCTGAACTCGTTCAACCAGAGCAAGGTCGCCTCGGCCGAGGCGCTCCAGCAACTGCTGCACCACGACCTCTCCGAGGCCACCGGCGGCACGGTGCAGGTGCGACTGGTCACCGAGGCGGACCTCGGCACGCAGAAGATGGGCGAGCTGGATGGGCTGCTGCTGGACCGGCTGGACATCGAGACCGACATCTACGAGCCGGACCCGACCCTGCTGTCGGCCGATCAGGATGAGACGCCGGTGGAGGAATCGCTGGTCTCGCACCTGCTGAAGTCGAACTGCCTGGTCACCGGGCAGCCGGACTGGGGCAGCGTGCAAATCCGCTACGTGGGTGCGCCGATCGACCAGGAAGGGCTGCTCAAGTACCTGATCTCGTTCCGCAACCACAACGAGTTCCACGAGCAGTGCGTGGAGCGGATCTTCGCGGACGTGCTGCGCATGTGCAAGCCGGTGAAGCTGGCCGTCTACGCGCGCTACACGCGGCGCGGCGGGCTGGACATCAACCCGTTCCGCACCAACTTCAACACGCCGTGGCCGGACAACCGGCGCAATGCGCGCCAGTAAGGCAGGCCGCCAGTCAGAACTCCGCGTGCGCGCGGATGCCGTAGAACTTGGCGGGTCCGCGGTCCCGGTTGTAGCCGGGATTGCGGATGTACTGGAAGTCCGGGCTCAGGCTCAGGGTCTTCCAGACCGCGAAACTGTAATAAATCTCGAACACTTGCTCCGGGCCGTAGCGCAGCGCGCCATCGCCCAGGAACGCGCCCAGGCCGCCTGCCGCCAGGTAGTTGCGGTGCGATGAGCCGAGCATGTTCGCCGCCACCGCCACGCCCACCTCGTCATTGGGCCGCCCCCAGGCCTTGCCTTTCAGCGTGCCGCCGCCGGCCACCTGCCGGCCGATCTCGGTGAAGGCGTAGGTCTCGGTCTTGTCGTCCGACATATTGGCGCGGAAGAACACCCCCAGCGCATCGGTCACCTCCTGCACCATCGCCACGCCGATGCCGAGCTTGGTGTGCTCGCGCCGCACGGCGGCGAGGTCCGGCGTTACGCCATTGGCCTGCCCGTAGGCGATGGCGTCGTTGAACGACCCCATACTGGCCTTGTTCCGCCACAGCAGCAGCCGCGCCTGCCCCGGGCGGCCGGCCAGCGTGTAGCGCTTTTCCAGCTCGAGGACGTCGCCGTAGTGCTCGAACAGCCGGGTGTCCAGTTCGCGCCCGTTCGACTCCAGCGGCAGCAGGAAATGGCCGAAGCGCGCCGACCAGCCGTCGCCGATGTACTCCAGCGCCGCGCCCCAGTTATAGCCGCGCGAATCGGCCGGATAGTCGAACGAGCCGTGCGTCATGAACGACCAGTTCATGAACTGCGTGCGGGGGTCCGAGCCGTAGGGGTTCTGGTCGAATACGTCGATCACGCCGAAGTTGCCGGCGGTCAGCACCACGCGGCGCTTGTCCACGGTGCGGGCGAACTGGTTGAAATCCGATTCGAGTTTTTCGTCCCCGCCGCCCAGGCCCCAGGTCTGGCGGATAAAGGCGCGCGCGCGATAGAACTTCGGGCTGGTGCTGGCCGTCTTGGCCAGCTCCCCGTTGGACAGCCCGCCCAGGCCATGCAGGTCCGAGAACGGCACGCCCTGCGCCACTTCCGGGTTGAAATGGAACTCGGCGCCCTGCCACAGCCGCAGGCCAAGGTCGAGCGTGCCCGTGAACGAGTAGCTCTTGGCGCGCTCGGTGGTCAGGCTGTTCTCGCCCGAGTACGCGGCGCCGAAGGACGGCTTGCGCTGCCAGATATAGGTGGTCTGCCCGTGGATGGCGAACGGGCTTTCGGTGTCGGGCTCGGCGGCGGCGGCGTCCTGGGCGAACGCGGCCGGCGCAGTGGCCAGCGTCGCCCAGGCAAGGCCGGCGCAGGCCATCAGTCGGAAACGCGGCATCGGGAAATTCGGCTGGGACGGATGCGCCACAGCGGCCATCCGAGACTGGCGCGAAGCATAGCCAACCGCTTCTGACGTGTCTACCGTGATTGCTGCAACGCAACAAGAAAGGCACGGTTCCCCCATCCGGCGACTTTGTAACGCGCCTTGAATTAATTAATTCGAAAATTAATATTCAGCCGATACGAAGTGCCACGCCCATGCCGACCAAGCCACCATCCCCAACATCCACACCCAGCCCTGACGCCCGGCGCCCGGGGCGCCCCGCCGCCCGCGCCGATGCCGGCCAGCGCGACCGCCTGATCGAGGCGGCCGTAACCCTGTTCGCCCGGCATGGCGTAGCCGCCACATCGACCAAGGCAATCGCCGCCGAAGCCGGCGTGACCCCGGCGCTGGTCCACTACTACTTCCGCGAGCGCGAGCAACTGCTGGAAGCCGTGTTCGAGGAACGGCTGCTGCCGCTGGTCGATCAGGTCTTCAGCGGCGCCCCGCCCGCCGGCGAGGGGTCGCCACCCGATGTCGGCACGCTGATCCAGGGTCTCGCGGGGCGGCTGATCCGGGTGGCGTCGGCCACGCCGTGGTTCCCGGGGCTGTGGATCCGCGAGATCGTCGGCGTCGAGGGCCAGTTGCGCGAACGGCTGGTGCAGCGCGTGGCCATGCAGCGCGCCACGCTGATCACCGGCCCGCTGATGGCGGCGCAGGCGCGCGGCCAGCTCAATCCTGGCCTGGAGCCGGCGCTGGTCATGGTCTCGCTGATCGGCCTCACGCTGCTGCCGCTGGCCACCACCCATATCTGGCAGCGCCTGCCCGGCGCGGAAGCCATCGACACCGACACGCTGGTGCGCCACGTGACCGCCCTGCTGGCCCACGGGCTGTCCGCACCTGCATCCCCCTCGTCGACCTAACGCCATGGAGCCGCGCATGCCCTCCCGCCTTCCGCAGTGCCTCCTGCAGTGCCTCCTCCTGCTCGCCGCCTGCGCCGCGCTGGCCGCCTGCAGCAAAGACAAGCCCGTCACCTGGCAAGGCTATGTCGAGGGCGAATTCGTCGCCGTGGCGTCGCCCTTCGCGGGGCGGCTGGAAAAGCTGACCGTCGATCGCGGCCAGCAGGTCGCCGACGGCGCGCCGTTGTTCGTGCTCGAATCCGACGACGAACGCGCCGCGCGCCAGCAGGCCGCCGAGCAGGTGCGCGTGGCCGAGGCGCAACTGGCCGATATCCAGATCGGCAAGCGGCCCGTGGAAGTGGCCGTGAACCAGGCCCAGCTGGCGCAGGCCCGCGCCCAGGCCACGCGCAGTGCGGCCCAGCGCAAGCGCGACGAGGCGCAGTTCGAGATCGGCGGCATCTCCCGCGCGCAGCTGGATGAGACCCGCGCCACCGCCGATGCGGACGCGGCGCGCGTGCGCGAACTGCAACGGGACATCGACGTGGCCCGCCTGCCCGGCCGCAAGGACCAGCTCGCCGCCCAGCAGGCCCAGGTAGAGGCCGCGCGTGCCGCGCTGGCGCAGGCCGAATGGAAGCTCTCGCGCAAGTCGGTCAACGCCACGGCCGCCGGGCTGGTCTACGACGTGCCCTACCGCCCCGGCGAATGGGTGCCTGCCGGCAGCCCCGTGGTGCGCATGCTGCCGCCCGGCAACGTCAAGGTGCGCTTCTACGTGCCCGAGGCGGCGGTGGGCGCGCTGAAGAACGGCCAGTCGGTGCAGATCCGCTGCGACGGCTGCGCGGCGCCTGTCGCAGCGAAGATCACCTATGTATCGAACGAGGCCGAGTTCACGCCGCCCGTCATCTACAGCAACGAAACGCGCCGCAAGCTGGTCTTCCTGATCGAGGCCCGCCCCACGCCCGAGGACGCCCCCAAGCTGCGCCCCGGCCAGCCCGTGGAGGTGGCGCAGTCATGAACGGCACCGAGGATCGCGCCAACGGCGCGCTGGCGATCGACGTCAAGGGGCTGAACAAGCGCTTCGGCGACAAGCACGTGGTCAACGACCTGACCATGCAGGTGGCGCGCGGCGAGATCTTCGGCTTCCTCGGCCCGAACGGCAGCGGCAAGACCACCTCCATCCGCATGATGTGCGGGCTGCTGACGCCGGACTCGGGCTCGGGCACCTGCCTGGGCTTCGACATCCTGAAGCAGGCCGCCGAGATCAAGCGCAACGTCGGCTATATGACGCAGCGCTTTTCCTACTGGGAAGACCTGTCGATCCGCGAGAACCTCGACTTCGTCGCCCGCGTCTACGCCATGCCCAATCGCCGCGAGGCCGTGGACCGCGCGCTGGAAGACCTCGGCCTGCAATCGCGCGCCGCGCAGCTCGCCGGCTCGCTGTCGGGCGGATGGAAGCAGCGGCTGGCGCTGGCGGCGTGCCTGCTGCACGAACCCCAGCTGCTGCTGCTCGACGAACCCACCGCTGGCGTCGATCCCAAGGCCCGGCGCGACTTCTGGGAGCAGCTCCACCAGCTCGCCGCGCGCGGCATCTCGGTGCTGGTCAGCACGCACTATATGGACGAGGCCGAGCGCTGCCACAAGCTCGCCTATATCGCCTATGGCCGGCTGCTGGCGCAGGGCACGTCGGCGGAGGTGGTGGCCAGCCAGGACCTGGCCACGTGGAGCGTGGAGGGCGACGACCTCGCCGCGCTCTCCGCCCAGCTGCAGGGCCAGCCCGGCGTGGACCAGACCGTGGCCTTCGGCACGGCGCTGCACGTCACCGGCAAGGACGCCGGCCAGCTCGAGCAGACGCTGAAGCGCTACGCCGGCGCGCATCACCGCATCCACCTGACCGAAACCAGCCTGGAGGACGTGTTCATCCACATGATGAGCGGTGCCCAGGACAACATGGCGGCGCAGCCGGGCAAGTCCGCCAAGCCAGCGAAGGGGCAATCGTGAGCGCCAACGCCCGCTTCTCCGTCCAGCGCTGGTGGAGCATCGTGCTGAAGGAATTCCTGCAGCTGCGGCGCGACCGCATCACCTTCGGCATGATCGTCGGCCTGCCGATCATGCAGCTGCTGCTGTTCGGCTTCGCCATCAACAGCGACCCGCGCCATATGCCGACTGCGGTGATCGTCGCCGAACATAGCGACTTCTCGCGCACCTTCGTCCACGCGCTGGAGAACACCACCTATTTCCGCGTGGTGCGCACCCTGCCGGACGAGGCCGCCGGGCGCGAGGCGCTGCTGCGCGGCGACGTGCAGTTCGTGGTCAGCATCCCCACCGATTTCTCGCGCAAGCTGCTGCGCGGCGAGCGCCCCGAGATCCTGGTCGAGGCCGACGCCACCGACCCCTCGGCCACCGGCCCGGCGATCGGCGCACTGGCGCAGCTGCCGGTCAGCGTGGCGCGCATCGACCTCAAGGGCGCGCTGGCCCCGCTGGCCGGCGGCAAACCCGCCTTCGACGTCAACGTGCAGCGCCTCTACAACCCCGAGGGCATCACCCAGTACAACATCGTCCCGGGCCTGATGGGCGTGATCCTGACCATGACGATGGTGATGATGACCGGCCTGGCGATGACCCGCGAACGCGAGCGCGGCACGATGGAAAACCTGCTCGCCACGCCGGTGCAGCCGCTGGAGGTCATCTCGGGCAAGATCGTGCCGTACATCTTCATCGGCCTGATCCAGTCCACCATCATCCTGCTGGCGGCGCGTTATGTGTTCCAGGTGCCCTTTCTCGGCTCGGTGGTGGGCGTGTACCTGGCGGCGCTGCTGTTCATCGCGGCCAACCTGACGGTGGGCATCACGCTGTCCTCGCTGGCCAAGAACCAGCTCCAGGCGGTGCAGCTCACGTTCTTCTACTTCCTGCCCAACATCCTGCTGTCCGGCTTCATGTTCCCGTTCGCCGGGATGCCGACGTGGGCGCAGTGGATCGGCAACGTGCTGCCGATGACCTACTTCAACCGGATGATCCGCAGCATCCTGCTCAAGGGCAGCGGCTGGCTGGAGTTGTGGCCGAACGTCTGGCCGGTGGCGCTGTTCACGGCCATCGTCATGACCATCGCGGTGCGCTTCTACAAGCGCACGCTCGACTGAGGGGATGCCATGCGAGTCTTCTCGCTTGTCCTGTTGCTCTCGCTGGCCGGCTGCACGGTCGGCCCCGATTTCAAGTCCCCCGATGCCGTGCCGGACGCGCGCTACACGCCGGGGCCGCAGCCAGTGGCGACCGTGCCGGCGCTGGGCAAGTCCCAGTCCTTCGTGCCGGGGGACCTGCCCCAGCAATGGTGGACCCTGTTCGGCAGCGACAAGCTCGACGCCACCGTGCGCGCCGCGCTGGAAGCCAGCCCCACGCTCACGCAGGCCCGCGCGCGGCTGCGGGAGGCGCAGGAGAACCTCAACGCGCGCACCGGCGCCACGCGGTTTCCCACTGTCGATGCCTCGCTCAACGCCACGCGCCAGCAGGTGGACCTGACCTCGGTCGGCATCACCCAGTTTCCCAGCCCCGGCCCTTTCACGCTCTACAACGCGAGCGTGCAGGTCTCCTACGCGCTCGATCTCTTCGGCGGACAGCGGCGCGAACTCGAAGGCCTGCAGGCAGCTGTCGATTACCAGCGCTACGAACTCGAGGCCGCGCGGCTCTCGCTGGCCGCCAATGTGGTGACCGCCGCCATCCGCGAAGCCGGGCTGCGCGCCCAGCTGGCCGATACCGTGGCGATGGCCGACGCGCAGCGCCGCCAGCTCGGCATCATGACCGAGCGCCTCAAGGTGGGCGGCGTGGCGCGCGTGGACGTACAGCGCCAGCAGGCCGAACTGGCGCAGACGCAGGCGCTGATTCCGGGCCTCTCCCAGCAGATCGATGTCACGCGCCACCAGTTGGCCGTCTACCTCGGCCAGACCCCGGCCAGCGCGCAGTTGCCCGAATTCGGGCTCGCCGACCTGACCCTGCCCGAGACGCTGCCAGTCAGCCTGCCCGCCGAACTGGCCCGCCGCCGCCCCGACATCCGCGCGGCGGAGGCGCTGCTGCATCAGGCATCGGCCGATATCGGCGTGGCCACGGCCAACCTCTATCCGCAGATCACGCTGACGGCCAGCGGCGGCACGCAGGAGATGCGCGCGCGCGACCTGTTCAGCAGCATGAATGTGTGGAGCCTGGCGGCCGGCGTGGTCCAGCCCGTGTTCCATGGCGGCGAGCTGCGCGCCCGCAAGCGGGCCAAGGAGGCGGCCTACGAGCAGTCGCTCGGCGCCTACCAGCAGGCGGTGCTGCAAGGCCTGCAGAACGTGGCCGATACCCTGCGCGCGCTCGACGCCGGCGCCGCCACGCTCCAGGCCCGCGAGGACAATGCCCGCCAGACGCGCGGCACGCTGGCCATCGTCACGGAGCAATACCGGCTCGGCGGCGTCAGCCAGTTCACCCTGCTGGACGCCGAGCGCCAATCCCGCCAGGCCGCCCTCGACCTGTCCCAGGCCACCGCCGCCCGGCTGGCAGACTCCGCGGCGCTGATGCAGGCGCTGGGCGGGGGATGGGAGTGACTGACACGCCTGCCCTCTCCCCCGGCCCCTCTCCCGCAAGCGGGCGAGGGGAGACCCCAGACAGCCTTTGATAGGCCCTCGGTTAGCTCCCCTCTCCCTCTGGGAGAGGGGCCGGGGGAGAGGGCCAGCGCTTCAGCGAAGTCCAGCCGCCAAAAACCCCCTCAACCGCCGAACCCCCTCATCCAGCCGCTCCACGTCGCACGCATAGCACCAGCGCACGAAGCCCTCGCCCTCATTCCCGAACGCGCTGCCGGGGGCCAGCCCGAGGTGGGCTTCCCGCACCAGTTGCTTGCAGAGCGCGAGGCTGTCCGTGGTGCCGGCCAGCTTGAAGAAGACGTACATCGCGCCTTCCGGCGCGTGGGCATCCACGCCGGGCAGCGCCGACAGCGCACCGACGAGGTGATCGCGGGCGCCGCGCAGGCGCTGCACCAGATCCTGCGTGAACGCCTCGCCTTCGGTCACCGCCACCACGCCGGCTTCCTGCACGAACGACGGCGCGCAGGAGGTGTTGTATTCCACCAGCTTGCCGAGGTCGTCCATCAGCGCCGCCGGCAGCACCATCCAGCCGAGGCGCCAGCCGGTCATCAGCCATGCCTTGGAGAACGAATTGACGGCAATCACGCGAGCCTCGCGCGGGGCGATGTCGAGGAAGGACGGCGCGATGGTCCCTTCCGGGCCGTAGTAGAGCCGTTCGTAGACCTCGTCGGCGATGATCCAGATGCCGTGCCGCTGGCAGTGGTCGAACACGGCCTGCTGGGCGGCGCGCGGCATGACCCAGCCGGTGGGATTGTTCGGCGAATTGATCATCACCGCGCGCGTGCCCGGCGTCAGCGCGGCGAGCAGCTTGTCCAGGTCGAGCGCCCAGCCGTGCGGGCCGTAGTCCAGCGTCACCGTTTCCACCGTGGCGCCGAGGATGCGCGGGATCTCGACGAGGTTGGGCCAGAGCGGCGTCACGGCCACCACGCGGTCGCCGGGGCCGGTGACGAGTTGGGCGGCCAGCATCAGCGCGTTGACGCCGGCGCTGGTCACGGCCACGTTGCCGACCGGCGTGTCGCCATGCAGGCGGCTCACATAGCCGGCCAGCGCGGCGCGCAGCGGCGGAATGCCGAGGTTGTGGGTGTAGAACGTGGCGCCGGACGCCAGCGCCTGGCTGGCGGCATCCCGGATAAATGCCGGCGTGACCTGATCCGACTCGCCGAACCAGAACGGCAGTACATCGGGCAGGCCGATGCCCGCGTTGGCCACCTCGCGGATGCGCGACGCGCGCAGGCTGCGCACGGTGTCTCGCGCCAGCGGCGCAGTGGCAGGGGAAACAGGCGGCTGGGACATCGGTGCTCCGGGGGTGAGGGACGATGAAGCCGCCAGCGTAGCGGAAACGGCGAAAGTCGTCAGTCTGCGAACCGCTCGCGCAGTTGCGCGGCCGTCATCGCCCCATAGCCCAGCCCGCCCAGCGGCGACGCCACGGCGCGCAGCAGCGCCGCATTGTCCGGCGCCGTAGCGCCATCCGGCAGGGCCATGTTGTTTTCGAAGCCGATGCGCGCGTGGCCGCCGAGCATCACGGCGGTGGCCGCGCAGTCGGCTTCCTGCTTGCCGAACGCGCAGACGGCCCATTCCACGCCGGTGCCTTCCAGGCCGGTCTCGCGCCAGGCGGCGAGGAACGGCAGCAGGTCCGCCGGCGTCGACTTCTGTCCCGCCGAATAGCGGCCCAGCACGAACAGCACCCAGTGGCGCCCGGCCGGGATGGCCCCGCTTTCGCGCAGCGCGGCGTAGCGGTGCACGTCGGCGGCGTCGTAGAGGATGTACTGGGCCACCACGTGCTCGCGGTGCATCCAGCCGAAGAACTCGGCGGCGACCGGCAGCGCGGCGGGGTCCGGCACCAGTTCGCGCACGGCCACGGACGCCGCCTCGGGGCGCAGCGCCCGGACGGTGGCGATCTGCTGGGCCGGCTGGTAGATGCCGACGGCCTCGGTGGTCAGTTGCAGGACCAGCGCGTCGCCCACGGCCTGCCGCACCGCCGCGATGGCCGGCGCGTAGTCGGCCACCTCCAGGCTGTGCGTGCCATCGGCGCGACGCACGTGCAGGTGGATCATGGCGGCGCCGGCCTCCACGCATTCGCGGGCGCATTGCGCCAGCTCGTCCGGGGTCATGGGCAGCCGCGCGTGATCCGCGTGGGTCTTGCGGGCGCCGTTGGGCGCCACGGCCAGCGCGAAGGGACGGCGCAGGATGTCTTCAGTCATGGGGGTATCTCAATCTCAAGCGGGCAGGACCACGCGCACGGCCTGTGCGAAACGGTCCACGATATTGTCGATGTCCGCGGCCGTGCAGATGAAAGGCGGTGCAAACAGCACATGGTCACCGTGCACGCCATCGACGGTGCCGCCCATCGGATAGACCAGCACGCCGTGCGCCATGCACGTGCGCTTGAGCGCCGCGTGGGTCTTGCGGGCCGGGTCGAGCGTGGCCTGGGTGGCGCGGTCGGCCACGAACTCCACGCCGACGAACAGCCCGCGCCCACGCACATCGCCCAGATTCGGATGATCGCCCAGCGCCTCGCGCAGCCGCGCGCGCAACTGCTCGCCACGCGCCAGCACGTTATCGAGCAGATTGTCCTCGGCGATGGTCTGCTGCACGGCGAGCGCCGCCGCGCAGGCCGTGGCGTGGCCGATATAGGTATGGCCGTGCTGGAAGAAACCGCTGCCGCCGACGATGGCTTCGTAGATGCGGCGCGTGGACATCATCGCGCCAATCGGCTGGTAGCCGGCGCCGAGGCCCTTGGCGATGGTGACGATGTCCGGCACCACGCCGTCTTCCGCGCAGGCGAACAGGTGGCCGGTGCGGCCCATGCCCGACATCACCTCGTCGAGGATCAGCAGCACGCCGTACTTGTCGCACACGGCGCGGATGCGCTTCAGGTAGTCGCCCACCGGCGGCACCGCGCCGGCCGTGGCGCCGACCACGGTTTCGGCGACGAAGGCGGCCACGCTCTCCGGCCCCAGTTCGAGGATCTTGGCTTCGAGTTCGTCCGCCAGCCGTTGCGCATACTGGGCGTCCGTCTCGCCAGCGGCCTGGTCGCGGTACGCATAGCACGGCGACACATGGTGCGCAGGCACCAGCAGCGGCAGGAACGGCTCGCGCCGCCACGCGTTGCCGCCAATCGCCAGCGCGCCGAGCGTGTTGCCGTGGTAGCTCTGGCGGCGCGCGATGAAGTGGCGGCGCGCCGGCTGGCCGGTCTCGACGAAATACTGGCGCGCGAGCTTCAGCGCGGCTTCCACGGCCTCCGAGCCGCCCGAGACGAAGTAGACGTGATCGAGATCCCCCGGCGCGGCCTCGGCCAGCGTGCGCGCCAGTGTCTCGGAGACTTCCGTGGTGAAGAACGAGGTGTGGGCGTAGGCAAGCGTATCCACCTGCGCCTTGATGGCCGCCACCACGCGCGGGTGGCCGTGACCGAGGCACGACACCGCCGCGCCGCCCGAGGCATCCAGGTAACGGCGGCCGGTGCTGTCGATCAGCTCGATCCCCTGGCCGCCAACGGCCACGGGCATGGTTTGCTTGGGATTGCGATGGAATACGTGCGTCATGATGGAAGAAGCTGTCCTGTGCGGGGCGCCGAGATCAGGTGCGAGTATAGGAACAAGCGCACCCTCTTTGCAACATGTGTTTCATTGATCGATGAAAAAGAAACACTCGATCCAGCAATCGACGTGGGGACGGGGCGCCGACCTGTGCAACAATCGTTGCATTCCGCGTTCCGCCATCGCCCATGTCTCCTGACACCACCCCTGCCTCGCCCCTCTCGCTGGATGCCCTGCTGACCCAGCTCCGCGCCGATTTCCCGACGCTGAGCGCGCAGTTCCAGAGCGGCGCGCGCTACCTGCTCGACCATCCGCACGACATCGCGCTCCACTCGATGCGCAAGGTGGCCGCCAACGCCGGGGTGCAGCCAGCGACACTTGTGCGGCTGTCGCAGTCGCTCGGGTTCGAAGGCTGGCAGGGCCTGCGCGAGCTGTTCATGGAGGCGATGCGCGACCAGGGCGCGCAGCCCTACGCCAAGCGGGCGCGCAAGGTGGTGAAGGAGAGCGGCTCCAACCGGATGCTGGCCGAGATGATCGAGGTGCAGCATCACAACCTGGACGCCCTGCTGGCCAACAATGCCGAGACGCTGCCGCAGGCCGCCGACCTGCTCGCGGCGGCGCCCAATGTCTACGTGGCCGGCTTCCGCTCGTGCTTCCCGATCGCGTTCACGTTCCACTATATCTACCGGCTGTTCCGCAGTTCGGTGCATCTGGTGCGCGGCGACGCCGGCACGCTGGAGATGGAGCTGCGCGCGCTGACCGCCAAGGACGTGGTGCTGGTCACCGCCTTCGCGCCGTACTCGCAGGAGAGCCTGCGCGTGGCCTCGGCCGCGCGGGAGGCCGGTTGCAAGGTCGTGGCGCTGACCGACAGCACGGTGGCGCCCATCGCGCTGGAGGCGGACTGCACGCTGCTGTTCGCCATCGACAGCCCGTCTTTCTTCCCGTCGATCACGGCTGGCGTGGCGATGGTCGAGGCCTTGGTCGAGCAACTGCTGGCCCGCAAGGGCAAGGGTGCGATTCGCGCGCTGGAGCAGACCGAGGGCCAGCTCCACCGCACCGGCGCCTACCTGCCCGCCCAGCGCGGCTAAGCCGGCCGTCTTTCGGACTTATTCGAACGCCTCGTCGTTGGGGCTGGCGTAGGCCTTCTTCATCGGCTCGCTGAGCGGCAGGTCGAAGCTGATGTTCTTGGGCGGCACCGGCTTGGCGAACCATTTGGCGTACAGCGTGTTGATCTCGCCGCTCTTGATCAGGCCGCTGATGGCGCCGTCCACCACCTGCTTGAAGCCGGGATCGTCCTTGCGCAGCATGAACGCGTAGGCCTCGAACGACTGCGGCGTGCCGACCACGGTCCAGTCGCCGGGGTTCTGCGCCAGCGTGCGGGCGCCCGACAGCAGCACGTCATCCATCATGAACGCGGCCACCCGGCCCGACTGCAGGATCAGGAAGGACTCGCCGTAGTCCTTGGCGCTCTGGATGGTGATATTGGCCTGCTTCTCGTCGTTGAGCTTGCGCAGGATCCGCTCCGAAGTCGTGCCGGCATTGGTCACCACGGCCTTGCCCGACAAATCGCCAAAGTCATGGATCGGGCTGCCCTTCTTCACCAGCAGCCGCGTGCCGGCCACGAAGAACGTGGTCGAGAACGCCACCTGCTGCTGGCGGGACTTGAGGTTCGTGGTGACGCCGCACTCCAGGTCCACCGTGCCGTTCTGTACCAGCGAGATCCGGTTCTGCGAGGTCACCGGCACCATGCGCACCTGCAGGCTGGCCGCGCCCACTTCCTTCTTCACGCTATCGATCACCCGGTCGCAGATGTCCTGCGAGAAGCCGATCACCTTCTGGCTGGCGTCGTAGTACGAGAACGGGATCGACGAGGTCCGGTGCCCGATCGAGATCGTGCCGGACGACTTGATCTTGGTGAGCGTCGGGCTGGCGGCCACGTCGACCGCGAAGGCCGGGGCTGCGGTGGCCAGGACGGCGGCGGCAGCGATCAGGCGCAGCACCGGGCGGACGGAAATCGACTTGGGCATGGAAAACACTCCTGTTTGAATGGATGCGTCAGGTGTTGCAATGCTAGGCATTGAGCAACAAGTGTTCCATCATGGATTACCATGAAACAAATGTGTTATTCCCGGGGATGGTGCAACAAAGGAGCGAGAAGGGAGCCACAAGGGGGGCAGCCGGAAAGAAAAACGCCCCGGGTCGGGGCGTTGGTGGCACGGCGTTGGGATGGCCGGGGAATGCTGCGGCGCAGCAGTTCTACGCCCCGCACTTCTCCTTGAACGTCTTCTGCAACTGCCGGCGGCTGCGGTCGCGCTCGACGGACAGCACGTCGTTGCCCTGGCTGTTCTCCACCGGCGCGCCTGACTTGTAGCTGCGCTTGGGTGTCTCGTTCATCTGCGCCATCAGTTGCTGGCATTCGGCGTCGTCGATGGTCTGCTGGGTGGGCGCGGCGGCGCCGGGCGGGCGCGGCATGGGGCGGTAGGGCGACTCGCCTTCCTTCACGGCATCGCCAATCACGTTGTCGATGGCGGCCGTGCCGCCGGGCTGGGGCGGATTCTGGGCATAGGCCGGGAGGCAGGCACCCAGCGCGAGGAGAACGACGGCATGGCACTTCACTGCGGCAAGGCAACGGCTCGGCATGACGAACTCCTTCCCTGTGGTCGGTGCTGCCATGGTAACGCCTAACGCGTCCGGACGGCCCCAAGGGCGACCGGGGGTGCCCTACGGCGCCTCGCGGGCCAGCGCGAGGGCTTCGAGCAGCGTCTGGTGATCGCCGATATGGTTGGCCAGTAGCAGGATCAGCCGGGCGTTGGCGGCCTGGCTGGCGGCGTCGTCGAGGTCGCGATGCATGTCGATCAGCGCCTCGTAGAAATCGTCGGGGCGCGCGAGGTTCGGCGCGGTGTTGAGGGGCATCGGCGGGTCTCCTGATTGTCGCGACGGGCGGCAAGTCACGCCATCGCCATCGGCTTGGGAGCCGGGGCCACCGCTGGCCGGCCCTGCCCCGCCTGACCGATGGCCCGGTCCAGCGCAGCGCCGACGCGCGCCGCATCCACCGTCCGCCAGCGCGCGCAGACGTGCTGGTCCGGGCGGATCAGGTAGCAGGTACCCGCGCGGGCGTCGTAGCGGCGGGCGGCCAGCCCTTCCACGTCGCGGACCACGGTGGCGCCGGGCCACGGATCGGCGGAGGCGGCGATGGCTGCATCGGTCACGAAGACCAGCCGCAGCGGCGCCGCGCCCTGCTGCAAGGCTTGCAGCGCGCGGCGGGTCGCGGCATCGAGCCCGGCCGGGGCGCCGAAGATCAGCGCCACGAACTGGTCGCCCAGCCGGGGCAGCAGCCACGGTTCACCGCTCATGCTGCATACCGGCGCATCGGCACAGGCCGCGCCCGGCACCATCGCCCCGGCGAAGGCCTCGCCGTCGCCATCGGCCGTATTGAGCGGCGATGCGTGCAGTACCGCCGGCACCGAGAGCCGCCCGCTGTTCACCAGTTGCCGGGCAAACCCATGGTCCCGCGCCAGCGTGAGTACAGCGTCGCGGAAGGTGCGGCTGACGGCGCTCTTGGGGGTGATGAAATCAGTCGAACGCGTGGAATGGCGGATGTTCTCGTCGGCGGCGAACTCGCGCTCGCTGGCGTAGGAGTCCAGCAGGCTGTCCGGCGCGCGGCCCGCCAGCACATAGGCGAGTTTCCAGGCGAGGTTCTCGGCATCCTGCACGCCGCTGTTGGCGCCGCGCGCGCCGAACGGCGAGACGCCATGCGCCGCATCGCCCGCGAACAGCACCCGGCCATGGCGGAAGTGGTCCATCCGCACGCAGGAGAAGGTGTAGACGCTGACCCACTCCAGCTCGAACTTCGCATCCGGGCCGAGCAGCGCCCGCACGCGCGGGATCACCCGTTCGGGTGTTTTCTCCAACACCGGGTCGGCATCCCAGCCGAGCTGGAAGTCGATGCGCCAGACGTTGTCCGGTTGCCGGTGCAGCAGCACCGACTGGTTCGGATGAAACGGCGGATCGAACCAGAACCAGCGCTCGGGCGGAAACGCGGCCTCCATCTTCACATCGGCAATCAGGAAGCGGTCCCGGAAGGTATGGCCGTGGCTCTCCAGCCCCATCAGCTTGCGCAGGCCGCTGCGCGAGCCGTCGGCGGCCACTACGTAGCGGCCGCACAGCGTGTAGCCGCCGTCGGGCGTCTCCACGGTCAGCGCCACGTGGTCATCGCGCGACTCCAGGTTCACCGCGCGGCTTTTCCAGCGGATGTCGATCAGGGGCAGCGCGCGCGCCAGATCGAGCAGATAGCCCTCGACGTAATACTGCTGGAGGTTGATGAAGGCCGGGCGCTGGTGGCCGGACTCGGGCAGGAGGTCGAACGCGTAGACCAGGCTGTCGCGCAGGAAGACCTTGCCGAGGTGCCAGCGCACGCCCTTCTCGACCATGCGCCCGGCGCAGCCGAGGCGGTCGAAGATATCCAGCGTGCGCTTGGCGAAGCAGATGGCGCGGGAGCCGGTGGAGAGCGTGCAGTCCTCGTCGATCAGCACCACCGGCACGCCATGCCGGGCGAGGTCGATGGCGGTGGCCAGCCCGACCGGGCCGGCCCCGACTACCACCACGGGGTGCGGCGCGCCGGCGGCATGGCCCGGACGCTGCTCCGCGCACGGCGCGTAGGCGTACTGCTGGCGCTGGTAATCCGGGTCGATGGCGTCCGTGGCCATGGCTCAGTCCTGCAGCGCAGCCCACATCTCCTGGTCGCGCTGGGCGGTCCAGATGCGCGGATGGGTGATGCCGGCGGCTTCGTCGAACGCGCGCGACACATCGAACGGCAGGCAGTGCTCGTAGATGAACACCTGGCCGAACTTCGGGTCCATGGACTTGCGCGTGTGCGCCATGGCGGCCTTCAGGTCCATACGGTCCGCCACGGCCTCCTTGCCGGCCTGCAGAAGCGTGGTGACGAAGTCCTTGGTGTAGGCGATGCCCTTGGCCACATCGGCGGGCGTGGTCAGCGCGGGGCCGCGGCCCGGCACCAGCTTCTGCGGCTGCAGCGCGGCCAGCGCGTCGAGCGTGGCCGGCCATTGGGCGAGCTGGGCGTCGCCGCAGTAACAGGCCGCGTCGTACTCGACCAGATCGCCCGAGAACAGCACCTTCTGCTGCGGCAGCCAGACCACGGTGTCGCCTTTGGTGTGGCCGGCGCCCAGATGGGCAATGCGTACCTCCAGCTTGCCGAGGAACAGGGTGATTTCCTTGTCGAAGACCAGCGTCGGCCAGGTCAGGCCCGGCACGGTCTCCACGCCGGCGAACAGGCGCGGAAAGCGCTCGATCTCGGACTTCATGTCGGCCTCGCCGCGCTCCACGATCATCTCGTAGGTGCCCCGGCTGGCGATGACCTGCTGCGCCCCTTCGGCGAAGTACGCCGACGCGCCCAGCACGCGCACCGCGTGGTAGTGCGAGAGCACCACGTACTTGATCGGCTTGTCGGTGATCTGGCGGATGCGGGCGATCAGGTCCTGCGCCATCGCCGGGGTGGCGGTGGTGTCGACGATCAGCACGCCGTCGTCACCGATGATCACGCCCGAGTTGGGGTCGCCCTCGGCCGTGTAGGCGTAGGCGTTCTCGGACAACTGGGTGAAGGTGATCTGCTTGGCTTCCAGGTCGGCCTGGGATGCGAATGCTTTTGCCATGTCGGTCTCGATGCGGGGGGATAGGCCAAGCTTAGGAAGCCGACCAATCTTAGTCAATGGCAAATCGAATTGTCATTTGCTAAATCACCCGCCAGACCGCATGCCGCTGTGGCGGCGTCCGGGAAACTCCCTACCCGCCGTTACCCCCCTCCCCGGCCAGCGCCGGCAGCGTCTCCTGGCTGGCCGCCATCACGAAGTCGATGAACCGGCGCACCCGCGCGGGCACGTGGGTGCGGTGCGGGTAATACATATAGAGGCCGACGTTGTTGCTGCGGTAGGCGGGCAGGATCGACACCAGCCGACCGGCCGCCAGATCGTCCTGCACCATGTAGGCCTGTAGCTGCCCGATGCCGATGCCGGCGCGCACCGCCTCGATCTCGGTCTCCACATCGCTGAAGGTGGCCACGGCCGGCACCTCCAGGTAGACGAGATCGCCATCGACCATCAGCTCCCACGGCAGCAGCCGGCCCGTGACCGCCCGGCGGAAGCCGGTGCAGGCGTGGCTGCGCAGGGCGTCGAGCGAGTCCGGCGTGCCATGGCGAGCCAGGTATTCGGGGGCGGCGCAGATCAGCAGCGGCAGGTCGCACAGCTTGCGGGCGACGAGGTTCTGGCCGGGGCTGGTGCCGGCGCGGAAGCCGATGTCGATCTTCGCCTCGACCAGATCGGTGAACAGGTCAGTGAGCACCACATCGAAGGTGATGCCCGGGTATTCCTCCCGGAAGGCCCGGATCAGCGGCACCAGCACGCGGGCGCCCACCGAGTGCGGCGCGGTCACGCGGACCATGCCGTCATCCTCGCTGCGGCTGCTGCGCACCTGCTCGAGCGCCTCGTCAAGCTGGCGCATGCCCGGCTCGGCCAGCTCGAACAGCCGGGCGCCCTCGGTGGTCAGGCTCAGCTTGCGCGTGGTGCGATGGAACAGCCGCACGCCGAGGTATTCCTCGAGCGTGCGCACTGCCTTGCTGACCGCCTGCGGCGTGACCTCGGCCTCCACGGCCGCCCGCGCGAAGCTCTTGGCGCGCACCACGCCCAGGAACAGCGTCAACACCCTGGCCTTGTCCATGCGTTGCCAACCTCTGGTTGTCAATGAAGCAGGCATGGTACGCCGGGCGGCATGATCTGCGGATGGTTTCCCGGAGGGATTCCATTACTATCTGGGCTTCCCCAGCATGGACCCCGGGCAGACGCCGCATGGCCCCACCCATCGACAGCATCGACAGTACCGATAGCGCCGACAGCACCGAGCGCACGCAGCGCGGCATCCAGAGCGTGGAGGTGGGCGGCCGCGTGCTGCGCGCGCTGGCCGACGCGCGCCGGCCGATGTCGCTGGCCGACCTCGCCGCCGCCGCCCAACTGGCGCCTGCGCAGGCGCACACCTATCTGGTCAGCCTGACGCGGCTCGGGCTGATCAAGCGCGACCATATCGACGGTTACTACGAGCCCGGCCCGCTGGCGCTGCGGCTCGGCATGCTTCACCTCGACCACGATCCGGCCTATCGCGCCGCCGTGCCGCGCGTGCAGGCGCTGGCCGCCCGCATCGGCTTCAGCGTGGCGATCAGCCTGCCTACGCCACAGGGGCCGACCATCGTCCATTACGCCCACGCCGGCACGCCGCTGCATGTGAACCTGCACGTCGGCACGGTCATGGCGCTCGCCGCCACCGCCACCGGCCGCACCTACTGCGCGTTCCAGCCGCCCGGGCACTGGCAGGACATCTGGGCGCGGCAGCATCCGCAGGGCGCCGACCTGCCCGGCTTCCTGCATCAGCTAGAGGACATCCGCGCGCGCGGCATGGAGCGCAGCATCGACTCGCCCAGCCCCGCCGTGAGCAGCCTCGCCGTGCCGTTGCGGGATGGCGATGGCGCGCTACGGCTGGTGCTAACGGTGATCGGCTCCACGGGTGGCATCGACGTGGACTGGACCGGCCCGGTGGCCGCCGCCCTGCGCGACGCCGCGGAGGACATCGCCTCCGCCATCGCCGCCAACATCGACAAGGCGCCCGCATGAACGACGACACGCTCCCCGGCGGCGCCAAGCCGCAACGCGGCATCCAGTCGCTCGACAACACGGGGCAGCTGCTGATGGCACTGGTCGCGGCCGGACGGCCCCTGCCGCTGGGCGAACTGGCGCGCGCGGCCGGCATGGTGCCGGCCAAGGCGTTTCCGCATCTGGTCAGCCTGCAGAAGATCGGGCTGCTGTCGCGCAATGCATCGGGGGATTTCGTGGCCGGGGCGTTGAGCCTGGATTTGGGGCTGATGGCGCTGCAGCGGCTGTCGCCCACCCGGGAGGCCGAGCCGGAGATCATCGCCCTGGCCCATGCCACCGGGTTGTCTGTGGCGATGGCGGTGCTTGGCCCGCTGGGGCCCACCGTGATCCGGCTGGAGGAAGCGGCGCGACCCCAGCATGTGAGCCTGCGGGTTGGCACGGTGTTGTCGATGGTCAACACGGCGATCGGGCGGACCTTCGCCGCCCATCTGCCGGCCGATGTACTGGCCGGCGCGCTGGCGCAGGACGCCATCCGCATGGCCGGCACCCCGGGCGGGACGCCGGCGGGCTATGCCAACCGGCTGAAGGCGGTGAGAGCGACAGGGATCGACAACGCCGTCAGCAAGCCGGTGCCCGGCATCGACACGCTGGCCGCGCCGGTGTTCGACCATACCGGAGTGCTGGCCATCGTCATCGCGGTCATGGGCAGCAGCGGCAGCTTCGACAGCGCCACGGACAGCGGCACCGCCGCGCTGGTCCGCCAGGCCGCGCAGCGGCTGTCCTGGCGGTTCGGCGCGCCTGTGGCAGGTCCGACGATCAGCGCTCGATGACCGGCGCATGCACCGGGGCGATCGACGCGTGCGGCGTCTGCGTGCGCTGCGCGGCCTTGTGGACCATCGTGTAGGCGTAGTCGATGCCCATGCCGTAGGCGCCCGAGTGTTGCTTGGCCAGGCCGGTCACGGCGTCGTACGTTTCCTTGTTCTTCCAGTCACGCTGCCACTCCAGCAGCACCTGG